>DASYJF010000093.1:0-20264 GCA_035996815.1 Thermoanaerobaculia bacterium
CGCAGGTGGAGAACGACTACCAGCGCCGTTTTGACCTGATCCCGAATCTCGTGCGCACCGTGCAAGGCGCCGCGAACTTCGAGAAGTCGACGCTGGAAGCGGTTATCAACGCCCGTTCGCGCGTCGGCCAGGTGCAGGCGCCGGCCGGCGGTCCTCCCGGCACGCAGTCGAATCTGCCGAACGATCCGAATGCGATGGCGCAGTTCGCGGGCGCGCAGGAGAACCTCTCCGGTGCGCTGTCACGCCTGCTCGTCGTCGTCGAGCGCTATCCCGATCTGAAGTCGAATCAGAACTTCCTCGAACTGCAGTCGCAGCTCGAAGGGACGGAGAATCGCATCTCCGTCGAACGCCGCCGTTACAACGAAGTGGCGCAGACGTTCAACTCGTCCGTATTGAAGTTCCCCGCGAACCTCGTCGCGAACATGAGCGGTTTCAAACCGAAGGCGTACTTCCAGGGCGCGAAGGGATCGCAATATGCGCCCGAGGTGAACTTCAACTTCGGCGGCGCACCTTCGACCGCCGCTCCCGCCACGGGCACTCGATGAACGTCCGCCGCAGCGCGATCGCGTTCATCGCGATCGCGCTCATCGCCTCGGCCGCGCTGGCGCTGGACATCCCGCCCAAGCCGACGCAGTGGGTGAATGACTACAACGCCAACCTGCTCAACGCGTCGCAGATCCAGCAACTGAACGAGAAGCTGGAGGCGTTCTACAAGCAGAGCGGCGTTCAGTTCCTGATCCTGATCTTTCCTTCGCTCGAAGGAGAAGACGACCTCGGCTACACGAACAAGGTCGCGAATGTATGGAAGGTCAGTGGCGACAAGGCGCTGATGCTTTTCGTCTTCGCGAAGGAGCACAAAACGCGTATCCAGGTAGGCTACGGACTGGAGGCGGTCATCACCGATGCGTACTCATCGGATATCGTCAACAACACGCTTCGGCCGGCGTTTCGCGCCGGCGATTATGCGGGCGGACTGAATGCCGCAGTCGATCAGATCGCGAAGAAAATCGATCCGAACTTTGTGAGCACGACGACGGCGGCCGCCCCGCGGCCGGTGCGGTTGTCGAAAGGGGGAGGAGCTGACATGTTCTTTCCCTCGATCTTTTTCCTGTTCGTCATCCTCGTTCTGATTCCGCTGCTGATGCGCGGACGCCGTCGCGGAGGCTGCGGCGGTTGCAGCGGCTGCATCTGGCCGATGTTCCTCGGCGGCGGCGGATGGGGCGGCGGCGGGACGACATTCGGCGGCGGTGGCGGAGGCGGTTGGAGCACCGGCGGCTCGTGGGGCGGCGGCGGCAGCTCCTTCGGTGGCGGCGGCGCGGGAGGTGGATGGTGAATCAGAAAGAGTTCATCGCAGCGCTCGATCAGCCGCGCATCACAGCCGCGGTCGCAATTGCCGAAGGTGAGACGTCCGGCGAAATCCGCGTCCACATTCAGCCGAAGGCGAGAGGCGGCGAGCCGCGTTATGTCGCGGAGCGCACGTTCGAGCGCCTTGGCATGACCAAGACCGCGTTGCGCAACGGCGTGCTCCTCTTCATCGCATCCGAGGAGAACAGTTTCGTGATCCTCGGCGACAAGGGCATCGACGAGAAAGTGCCCGCCGGTTTCTGGGATGAGATCGCAGCGAAGCTGACCATCCGATTCAGGAACGGTGAGTTCACCGAAGGCATCGTCGAAGCGATCACCGCGGCCGGACATCAGCTCAAGACGTACTTCCCGCGCGCCGAGGGTGACGTCAACGAGCTCTCCGACGAGATCGACATCGAGGAGTAACGTGCCGGCTTCGGTGCTGATCGCACTCGGCTCCAACCTCGGCGACCGCGCGCTGTTCCTCCGCCGGGCGATTTCTCTGTTGTCCGAAGTCGTTCACGTCGTCCGCGTCAGCACTTTCATCGAAACGGATCCGGTCGATGCGCCGCCGCCGAAGTATTTGAACGCGGTCGTGGCCGGCTACACCGATCTTTCGCCGGCTGCTGTCCTTGACGCACTGCACGCGATTGAATCTCGCCTCGGACGCCGCCGCACGACGCGCAACGCGCCGCGCGTCATCGACCTCGATCTGATCCTGCACAGCGCGAATCTGGTTCGTACGAGAACGCTGACGGTTCCGCATCCTCGCTACCGGGAACGCGAATTCGTGCTCGGACCAATGCGGGAGTTGAACCTCGGATGGCGCGATCCGGCTACAGGGTTCGACTTGTCATTCTGAGCCGCCGAGGCGAGGAGCGCAAAGCGCGGAAGCGGCGCCGGACGGCGAAGGAACTCAGGATACGCGGGTGTGGCCGAACCCCCTTGCGATTCAACGAGGGTCGCGAAACTTGAGATCCTTCGCTGGCGACTTCAGGCGGCTCCAGACGATGAGGAGCCAAAACGCTCTTCGACACGGCCGGATTTGCAAAAGCGCAGGATCGTCTGCCCGAAGAGCAGGACCGTCTTGCAAAAAGCAGGATGTTCTGCTCAAACAGCAGGATGTTCTGCCCAAACAGCAGAATGTTCTGCAAAAAAGCAGAACGGTCTACAAAAAAGCAGCATCGCTGCGTAAAGGTGTGCGCTGCCTCTCAGGATGATGGCTACCGCGTCGCGACGGGTCCGCCGCTGAGCGTCGTGTGCACGTGGGCATGCAAGGTCGGCACGGCGCGAGTCAGGATGGGGTACGGGTTGACCATGTCGTCGTTCTCGTTGATGCCGAAGTGGAGGTGCGACGGCGTGTACTTGGCGTTGCCGGTGTTGCCGACGTAGCCGATCAGATCGCCGGCCTGCACTTCCATCCCTTCGTACAGCCCGGCCGCCCAGCGGTCGAGGTGCGCGTAGTAGAACGAGGCGCCATTCTCGTTCGTCAGCCAGATGCAGTGGCCGCCGAGTTTTTGATCGCCGATGAAGCTGATCACGCCATCGACGACCGCCACGACCTCGGTGCCCTTCGGGGCAAAGATGTCGATGCCTTTGTGAACGCGCGCTCCGCCATCGCGCGGCGCGTGCCAGCTATCGTCGAGCGACGAGGTGTGAACGCCGACGACCGGAAGCCGCAGCGACACTTTCGCGAGCGGCGCGAACAGCGCCTGGGCGCGCGCGCCGAACGCGCTGTCGCGCGCCTGAGCGCTCGACGGAACCGGCGAGGCGAGCGGCGTACGGGCCAGCTCACGCGTGTTGTAGCGGCTCAGATCGACCCGCATCTGCGTCTTGAGCTGCGTCCAGTCGTCATCTTCCGAGGGGAGCGACGCGCTGACCGAAGGGGCGGACTTGACGGTGTCAGGGACAACGGACGCACAGGCGGTGAACAGGAAGAGGAGCAAGCCGCTCAGCACCATGACAGTGCGAAGCCACGTACCGCGCGCGTGAAGGGGACTCATGTGGGATCGGGAGCGACGGGCTGGAGTGTAAATAATCTTTGCGGCGGTGTAAAGAAAATAGTGGATTAGTAGATTAGTCGATCAGTAGATCAGAGGGTATCGCTCCGGCGTTCTTCTAATCTAGTAATCCACTGATCTACTAATCTACTTCTTCCCGAACAGCAGATCGGCGAATTCGTCGACACGGCGGACGCCTACGACTTGGACATCCGCGCGGATTTCCGCGGCGTTTGACTGCGGCAGGATCACGCGACGGAATCCGAGGGCGGCGGCTTCGCGGGCGCGAAGATCGGCTTGCGACACGCTACGGACTTCGCCGAGCAGGCCGACTTCGCCGAAGACGACCACGTCGTGCGCGATGGGGATGTTGCGTTGTGAGGAGAGGAGCGCGGCGACCACGCCGAGGTCGATGGCTGGCTCGTCGATCTGGAGGCCGCCGGCGAGATTCGCGTAGACATCGCTGGCCAGGAAGTTGCCGCCGTTCTTTTTCTCGAGGACGGCCAGCAGCAGCGAGACGCGGTTCGCGTCCATGCCGATGGCCATTCGCCGCGGCGACGGAAAGTGCGTCACCGACACGAGCGCCTGCACCTCGATCAGCAGAGGACGCGTTCCTTCGACGGCTGCGACGATTGCCGATCCCGCGGCGGTGCTGCGCTGCGAAATCAACGCGGCAGAGGGGTTCGGCACCTCCTGCAGTCCGTCATCGTGCATCTCGAAAATCGCCACCTCGTTGGCCGGACCGAATCGGTTCTTGTAGGCGCGGACGACGCGATAGTTCTGAAATTTCTCGCCTTCGAAGTAGAGGACCGTATCGACAATGTGTTCCAGCGACTTCGGTCCGGCGATCGTCCCTTCCTTCGTGATGTGGCCGATGAGGAAGATCGGGATCGAAAGGCGCTTGGCCGCCGTCATCAGCAGGCCCGCTGAGTCGCGGACCTGTCCCACGGAACCGGGCGTGGACGCACTCGTCGATGTGTGGACCGTCTGGATCGAGTCGACGATCACCGCCACCGGTTTCATCGACTCGGTGACGGAGATGATCCGCTCCACCGATGTTTCGGCGAAGAGGCGGATGTTCTCATTCAGCGTGCCGAGGCGGCGGGCGCGGATGGCGATTTGTCGCGGCGATTCTTCGCCGGAGACGTAGAGGACGACGCCGCCGCGCGCGAGTTCTTCGGCGGCCTGGAGCAGCAGCGTCGACTTGCCGATGCCTGGCTCGCCGCCGACGAGCGTCACCGCGCCGGTGACGAGACCGCCGCCGAGGACGCGGTCGAGCGCGGCGATGTTGGTGGAGATGCGGTGCGCGGTGTCGCCGTCGATGGCACCGATCGCGATCGGCATCGCCCCGGACGACGTCATCACTTCCGCGGTCTGCTCTTGCCCGAAGGAGTTCCAGGCGTTGCAGTCCGGGCAGCGGCCGAGCCATTTCGGCGACTGGCTGCCGCATTCGGTGCACGAGAAAACTGCTGCCGTTCGTTTGGCCAAGTGCGGCCGATTGTAGCGAAGCGATGCTGCCTGACCGTTACGCGGACCGTCGCCAAGAGAGGCGCCGGTCCGCGGTATCTACGAAACGTAGAACGGCAGGCGAAACGACTGCGACGATCTCAAGATGCGCTGCTTTAGCTGAACGCCGGTTTCAGCACATCGGCGGCGCATCTCGGCGGCTCACGATGACAGTTTCAGTTCAGCCGGCGATCGCGCCTGGCCGTTTCCACGAGGATGCCTAAGGTCTGCATCGGCTGCGGGTCCTTCTGCAACACGCCGGTACCGTAGCCCGCTTTGGTGAGGAAATCGAAGCGCACTTCTTTGTAGGGCACGCCCTGCGGAATCCTGCCCGGCCGGTAGTACCACGCCTCCCGTCGCGCTTTCATCGTGTCCGCCTCGAGATTGTCCTCGTTCGTTGGAAGGCCTCCGATGTTGGTGGCGCTGCCTCTCGGGGCTTGAACGGCCGTTCCTGCGTTGGTGTGGCTCGTCCCTCCCAGGCCCTGGCTGTTGCCGGTCGACCGTAACTGGCTCATGACGTCATCGCTCGATGCGAGTTGCGACTGGCTGGCGTACGTGGGCGGGCCGAGGAACGTGAAGACGGAGGCGCTGTCGGTGAGGCGGCCGGGCAGTTTTGGCGTCCCGAATTGCGTGTCGGCGAAGGCGATGCGCCGTTCGAACTCGTTGCGGAATTCGTTCACGTCCGTAGTGGGCGTCGGATCGAGTTGCTTCCAAAACGCTTCGATGAATGAGGCGCGCTCGACGTTCGTCGTGAACGTCGAATACTCCTTCTTCTGCGCGGGCGTCAGGAGGTAGCGCACGGGCGACTCGATCCAATGCTCATCGGGCTGCAGCGTCCAGCCGGCGGGCGTAGTGAATGCGGAGTAGACCGTCGCCAGGGACGTGCTACGGCCGCGCGCGAGTTTGCGGCCGTCTTCGAAGAGGTCGACGGTCGCTTTTGGGAACGGCGGCGAGGCGATCGAGCCGTTCGGCGACAGCGTGAGGAAGGATGCGAATGCCTCGCGGGCTTCGTCCTTCTGCCCGAGGGCGGCCAGGTTCGCGCCACGATAGAACGTCAGCACCGGCAGCAGCTTGGCGCGGTCATTCTCGTGTCCCGGCTGGGCGCTCATCGCGTCGAGGGTATCGAGATCTGCCAGCGAGCTTTTGTAGTCGCCGGCCGTGAACTTGTCCTTCGCTTGTTTGAACATCTGCGGGAGTGATGGGTCCGCGGCGAAGACATTCGCGGTGAAGAGCAGGAACGTCATACAGCACACGATGCGCATACGGTTCATTTCGGGATTCCTCCGCCGGTGGTTGTCATCCGTTCAACTTCTTGTCGCGCCGCGCTGCGTCGGCGGCGATGCCGAGAGTCTGCATTGGTTCGGAGTCCTTCTGCATCACCGAGCTGCCGTAGCCTTCCCTGGTGACGAAGTCGAAGCGCACTTCCCGTGAACGGCACGCCCCGCCTTTGTAGTCTCCTGCCGCGAACTTGTCTTTCGCGCGCTTGAAAAGTTCCGGCAGCGTCGGATCGGCGGCGAAGGCGTTGAACGTGATGAGAAGGAGAAGTGCTGCGCACAACGGCCGAAGCGTTTTCATCGGGTCCCCTGAAAAATGTGGTGGGTGATTCTACTCTGTGAGAGTCAACTCGCCGCGAAGGTCGCGCTGCATCTCCCGCTTCACTTTGTCGGAGCCGTGTCCCCGGCTGAACAGGTAGTACAGCTTCGCCAGAGCTGACTCAGCGGTCATGTCGAATCCGCTGATGACGCCGGCCCGCGCCAGCGCGGATCCGGCCGCGTATTCGGAGAGATCGACGGTGCCCTCCAGGCACTGCGTGCAATCGACGATCACCACGCCCCGGCTCGTCGCCTCGGTCAGCGCGGCGAGGAACGCGTCGTCGTGATCCGGTCCATTGCCGACGCCATACGCCTCGAGCACGAGTCCCTGCAGCGGCTTACGCAGTACGTTGCCGATCAGCTCCGGCGAAATCCCCGGAAACAGCCGCAGCGCGCTGACGACAGGCGACGCCAGCTCCTCGACGCGCATCTTCTGCCGCGGCCGCGGCTTGCGCACGAGGTCCCAGTTGATCTCGATGTCGATGCCGACGTTCCCCAGCGGCGGCACGTTCGGCGACGCGAACGCGGCGAATCCGTCCGCGCTCACTTTCACCGCCCGGCACCCGCGGAGCAGTTTCCCGCCGAAGTACAAGCAAACCTCGGGGATGTCGTAGTTGGCCGCGATGAGCAGCGAGGTGATGAGGTTCTCGCGTCCGTCATTGCGTACTTCGCACAACGGGATCTGCGACCCGGTCACGATGACCGGCTTCCCAAGCCCGCTCAGCATGAACGGCAGCGCGGACGTGGTGTACGCCATCGTGTCGGTCCCGTGCAGGACGACAAAGCCGTCGTACTTGTCGTAGTGAGTGCCGATGTCGCGCGCGATGGCCACCCACTCTCTCGGCGTCATGTTGGATGAGTCGAGCAGCGGCGCGTACTCGTGAACGTCGAACCGCGGCATCGACGGATGCTTGAGCTCGGGCATCGCCTCCATCTGCTGCTGAAGAAACCCGGACGCGGGCACATACCCGGCGCGCGTCCTCTTCATCCCGATCGTGCCGCCCGTGTAGGCGATGTAGACGCGCTTGCGCATGGAGGTATCGAATGATAGCCGCGCCGTAGCGCCGCCGGCTCGGCGGCTGGACCGCCAGCGGCTCGCTGGCACTTTCGGTACGCGCCGCCGAGCCGGCAGCGGTCCAGCCGGCGGGCCGCCGGCTCTACGATACTCAGCTTATTTCGCGCTCTTAACCACCACCCCGTCCTTCATCACGAACGACACGCGCTCCATTACCTTGATGTCATCGAGCGGATTGCCCGGGACTGCGATGATGTCGGCCAGCTTGCCGGCAGCGAGAACTCCGCGATCATCGACGCCGAGCAGCGATGCGGCGACCGTTGTGGCGGATCGCAGCGCGGCGGCGGGCGACATCCCCAATCCCGTCATCAGCGCGAACTCGCGGGCGTTGAGGCCGTGCGGGGAAACCGCGGAGTCGGTTCCGAACGCGATCTTTACGCCGATCTTCAGCGCGTTGCGGAACATCTCGCTGCGCGCGGCGATCGCTGCGCGCGCCTTGTTCGCGATCGGCAGCGGGAACGTTTCCAGGCGGCCGCCGATCCATTCGCTGGCCAGCAGCGTCGGCACGAGGTAGATGCCTTTGTCGCGCATCTGCGTCAGCGTGTCGGGCTTGAGGAACGAGCCGTGCTCGATCGAATCGACGCCGGCGATCACCGCCATCTTCGCGGCCGCGTCGCCGTGGCAATGCGCGGCAACTTTTCGTCCCCAGTGGTGCGACTCCTCGACGATGGCGTTCATCTCGTCCTGCGACAGCTCCGGCGCATCGACCGGATCCGACAACGAAAGCACGCCGCCCGAGGGCATGAATTTGATGACGTCCGCGCCGTACTTGATCTGGTAGCGGACGGCGGCGCGGCATTCCGCGGGACCGTTGCAGACGCCGTCGATCGGGCCGAGCGATGGAAAGCCTTTCGACGGCGGGATCGGATCGCTGTCGCCGTGTCCGCCGGTCGCGCCGATGGCGTGGATGGCCACGAGCATGCGCGGACCGACCGCCCAGCCGTTGTTGATCGCGTTCCGCAGTCCGACGTCCACGTAGTCGCTCGCGCCGAGGTTGCGGACCGTCGTGAAGCCGGCGTCGATCGTCTTGCGCGCAAAGGTCGTCGCAAGGATGGCCTGCTCGGCCGGATGGCGCATCAGTGTCTGAAAATATGCGAGGTAGTAGTTCTGCTCATTCTCCTCGGTGAGATGAACGTGCGAATCGATCAGGCCGGGGAGGAGGGTCGCGTCGCCAAGGTCGATGACCTGAGCATCCGCGGGGATTTCGATGTTCGCGCCGGCAGCGACGATGCGGTTGCCCTGCACGACGACGACGCCGTTGCGGATGATCGTGTCCGAGGTGCCGTCGAAGAGCCGCGCGGCGCGGAGAACGATCGGCTTCGGTGCAACCGAAGGCGCGGTCTGCTGCGCGAGCACTTGCGATGCGGTGAAAAGAAGAGCGGCTGCGATCGATTTCATGTGTGCGAAACGTAGCACAGCGCGCGGTTACGAAATCCTTCGTAACAAAGACGTGAACAAACATTCAAGCCCTAACTTTCGACTCGCGGCTACGTCTCAACGTGCCATGAGCACGATCCGTCGTCTGTTGTCCGTCGTACTCGGTCTCTGTCTGTCTGCCGCGATCCACGCGCAAACGCGCGAGCCGGCGGCCACCTTCGACATCAAGCGCGCCACCGGTCCGATCACGATCGACGGCAAACTCGATGACGCTGCCTGGAAAGACGCGCTGCGCATCGACAAGTTTTACGAGACCAACGCCACCGACAACACCGAGCCGAAAGTGAAGAACGTCGCGTGGATTACCTACGACGATCATTTCTTCTACGCCGCGTTCCATTTCGAAGATCCCGATCCCGCCAAGATCCGCGCGCCGTTCGGAGAACGCGACAACGTTCCCAGCTCCACCGACTACGCAGGCGTCATCCTCGACACGCGTAACGACGGCAAGACTGCGATCCTGTTTCTGGCGAATGCGCGCGGCATCCAGTACGACTCGGTGAGCGACGACACCAGCGGCAACGAAGACAGCTCGCCCGATTTTTTCTGGGAGTCGTCCGCGAAGATCACGAAGGAGGGCTGGGACCTCGAGCTGCGCATCCCGTTTTCATCGCTGCGCTACAAGAAGGCCGATCCGCAGACCTGGGGCATCCTGCTCTACCGCAACTACCCGCGCGACCGCCGCTACCAATTCTTCGCCAGCAAGCTGCCGAAGGGCGGCAACTGTTTCATCTGCAACGAGAACAAGATCGTCGGCCTGACAGGCCTGCCGTCCGGCGGCCATATCGTCGCCGCGCCCTATCTGACGGTGAAGGAGCAGGGGCGTCCGCGCGACAACGTCCTCGGCAATCGGCTCTCCAATGCTCCCGCGAAAATCGACGGCGGTCTCGATGTGAAGTGGACGCCGAACGCCGACACGGCCATCGACGGGACGCTCAATCCCGATTTCTCGCAAGTCGAATCGGACGTAGCCGCGATCTCGACAAACCAGCGCTTCGCGATTTTCTTCTCCGAGAAGCGTCCGTTCTTCCTCGAAGGCGTCGAGCTGTTCAACACGCCGATCCAAGCCGTGTATACACGCACGATCACGTCGCCCCGATACGGTTTGCGATCCACCGGAAAATTCGGCGACAACGATTACACCGCGATCGTCGCCTCGGATCGCGGCGGCGGCTTGACGATTCTTCCCGGTCCGAACGGGTCCGATTTCGCCGATCAGGATTTCAGCTCGACCGTCGCCATCGGTCGCATCCGCCACAACATGGGCCTCTCCTACGTCAGCCTCCTCGGCACGTTCCGCGAGTCCGAGGGGAGCGCGCACAATCGCGTGCTCGGGCCGGATTTTCAGTGGCGCCCGAACGACAAGGACACCGTCACCGGCCAGCTTCTTTTCAGCAACACGAAGACTCCCAATCGCCCCGATCTCGCGAACGAATGGAACGGACAGACGCTGAACGGACACGCCGGCGACGTCTGGTGGTCGCGCTCGACGCGTCACTACGATTGGATCGTCGAGCAGCGCGATTTCAGCGACGGCTTCCGCGCCGACAATGGCTTCCTGCCGCAAGTCGGCTACCGCGAGTCGTTCTTCGAAGGCGGTTCCACGATCCGGCCGACTACCGGCTTCGCCAATCGCATTCGCTTTTTCCTCAACGGCGACTACCAATCCGCGATGAATGGCGATCGTCTCTTCGCCGACCGCTCCGCCGGTATCGGTTTCGACGGCAAATTCGCGTCGAGCACGCGTCTCCGTTTCTCCGTCAACAGCGTTCGCAGCGGCGACAAGGTGCTGACGCGCCATCAACTTCTCTACGCGATCCAGTTCACGCCTTCACGTCTGATCCAGAACATCCAGATCAACGGCTCCGGCGGCGAGGACGTCGATTTCTCCAACACCCGCCTCGGCCGCGGCGTGAGCGCGACCATCAGCGGCATCGTCCGTCCCACCGATCACCTCGAGCTGCGACTGAATCAAAGTCTGAGCTGGCTCAACGTGAAACCTCTGGCGAATCAGATCGACGCTGTAAACGGCCGACTCTTCACCGCCCAGGTCGAGCGCCTCCGCGCTACATACACATTCAACGCGAAGATGTACGTGCGCGGAGTCGTGCAGAACGTCCGCACGAACAGCAATCAGCAGCTCTTCCTCGATTCGATCAACCAGCACAGCGGCAACGTGACGTCATCATTCCTCTTCGCCTACAAGCTGAACTGGCAAACCGTCCTCTTCCTCGGCGTCGGCGACGAACGCGACGTCGATGTCGCGGATAACAAACTTCAGCCGGCGAGTAGACAATTGTTCATGAAAATGTCGTACGCGTTCCAGAGGTAGCGAACGTTTCTATCGCTACGCCGTGACGCGTTCGATCGCGGCGAAGACCGTGTCCGCATCGACGTAATTCACGAAGACTTCCGCTACGCCGCTCCGACGCTCCGACGCTCCGATGCAGTGTCTCCGCCTCTTTACCGATGCCGATGAATGGCAAGTGGAGTAGTCCCGCGGCGCGGACATCCCATGATGCATCGCCGAACGAGACGGCGA
Source organism: Thermoanaerobaculia bacterium (assembly GCA_035996815.1). Classification (GTDB taxonomy): domain Bacteria; phylum Acidobacteriota; class Thermoanaerobaculia; order Gp7-AA8; family Gp7-AA8; genus JADGNZ01. Next base: position 11,497 of record DASYJF010000093.1, read on the forward strand.
TCTCGTCCGCGCTGCCAGCGAGTGCGATGCCGCGTCGCAGGATTGCTTCGCGCGAGATTTCGTCATCGCATGATGCCAAGGGCAGGTCGGTTGGCAATCCCGCTCGCGCAAGTTTCAGCCGCGCGGAATCGCCCCACGCGCCGGTGCACAGTGCGATACGCCATTCGCGAGCACGAAGTTGTTGGATGAATGCGCAGGCACCGCGGATCTCGTCGAGAAACTTCATGCGCTCATCAAGGAGCTCAATGCAACGCGTTCGATCCACCGACAACTCGTGCTGCGTCGGCGCGCGGCCGCGTGCTTCCCGCAGCGCCTGGATGGCGATTCCGCGATCGGTGACGTGCTCGTAGGCGTTCCAATTCGTGTTGAGCGGGAATCCGAATACGTCAAGGAACGCCTGCGCGCGGCACTCCGAGTCGATCTCGTTGCTCGCCGTCAGCGTGCCGTCGATGTCGAATAGTGCGAGGGGCATGAAAAGGCCGCCAGTGATGGCGGCCTTCAATTTACGCCGTGCGATCCGGAGCCGGCGTTGGAACCGGCGCAGGAGGTACCGGCGTCGAGACGTCCGTGGACGGACCCGAACCTGGCGCAATGGTCATTGTTTCGCCGGGGCTTTGTTCGGGGTAGTACTCCTTCATCTTGAGGTAGTCGTTGCCGGTTTCTTCGCGGAGGATGTCGTTGACTTCCCATCCTTCCAGCGTCTCGCGCTCGAGGAGCTTGCGGGCGATGCGGTCGAGGGACGACTTGTGCGTGGTGATGATTTCCTTGGCCTGGTTGTAGGCCTTGTCGAGGATGCGTTTGACCTCGCGGTCGATCTCGACGGCAGTGGCTTCGGAGAAGTCCTGGTGCTGTGCGAACTCACGTCCGAGGAAGATCGCTTCTTCTTTCTTGCCGAAGGTGACCGGGCCGAGCTCGGACATGCCCCACTCGCAGACCATGCGCCGGGCCATGGCGGAGGCGCGTTCGATGTCGTTGCCTGCGCCTGTGGTGATCTCGTTGACGAAGATTTCCTCGGCGAGGCGGCCGCCCATGAGCACGGCCAGCATCGCTTCGAGGTAGCGCTTTGAGTACGAGTACTTGTCCTCGGTCGGGAGCTGCTGCGTCAGGCCGAGGGCACGGCCGCGCGGGATGATCGTGACTTTGTGAAGTGGATCGGCGGCGGGAAGGACGGCCGCGACGATCGTGTGGCCGGACTCGTGATACGCCGTGTTGCGTTTCTCGCGATCGCTCATCACCATCGACTTGCGCTCGACGCCCATCAGGACCTTGTCCTTGGCGAACTCGAAGTCGACCATCTGCACTTTCTTCTTGTCGTAGCGCGCGGCGTTGAGCGCGGCTTCGTTGACGAGGTTGGCGAGATCGGCGCCGCTGAAGCCCGGCGTTCCACGCGCGATCACCACCGGATCGACATCCTCGGATAGCGGAATCGTGCGGGTGTGGACGCGCAGGATGCCCTCGCGGCCTTTGAGGTCGGGCAGATCGACGACCACGCGGCGGTCGAAGCGGCCGGGACGAAGCAGCGCGGGATCGAGGACGTCGGGACGGTTGGTGGCGGCGACGAGGATGACGCCGTCGTTCGACTCGAAACCGTCCATCTCCACGAGGAGCTGATTCAGCGTCTGTTCGCGTTCGTCGTGTCCGCCGCCGAGGCCGGCGCCGCGGTGACGGCCGACCGCGTCGATTTCATCGATGAAAATGATGCACGGCGCATTTTTCTTGCCCTGTTCGAAAAGATCGCGGACGCGCGAGGCGCCGACGCCGACGAACATCTCCACAAAGTCGGAGCCGGAGATGGAGAAGAATGGCGCGTTCGCCTCGCCGGCGATGGCGCGCGCGAGCAGGGTCTTACCGGTTCCCGGAGGGCCCATCAGCAGAACGCCTTTCGGGATTTTGCCGCCGAGCTTCGTGAACTTCTGCGGCTCTTTCAGGAACTCGATGATCTCGTGCAGCTCGATCTTGGCCTCGTCGACGCCGGCCACGTCTTTGAACGTGACCTTCTTGGCGTTGCCGGAGAGGAGCTTCGCCTTCGATTTGCCGAAGGAGAGCGCCTTGTTGCCGCCGGCCTGCATCTGGCGCATGAAGAAGATCCAGAGGCCGACCAGGAAGAGGATCGGCGCCCAGGTGATGAGGGCCGTGATGAACGGCGCGTCGGCGGCGTGCTCGACTTCCATCTTCACGCCCTTCGCGCGAAGTTGATCGATCATGGCCGGGTACGAGGTGAGCGCCGTGGTGTGAAACTCTTTCTTGCCGCCGGGGAAGGTGCTCTTCGTCTCGCCGCGGATGTCGTCGCCGCGGATGACGACGCTCTCGACGGAGCCTTGGTTCACCCGGTCGAGGAACTGGCTGAACGCGATCGTCTCAGTCGTGCTCGCCGTCGTCTTGAACAGGCTCCACAGCAGGAAAACCAGAACGATGATGACGACCCAGAGGAGCGCCGTTTTAACCGTCGAATTCAATGATTGCCTCCAAGGGTGCACGCGGATGCTTCGGGCGTGCCATGCATAACGGGCTGAAGAACGGATGAGATGTGGTCGAAATTCTAACGCCGCAAACCGCGGGCAGGCCTTAGTTAACGAGAACGCCGCAGGGAAGGTTTCCGAAACCCTCGGTGAGTTTGCTCAATCGCCACCTCGTAAAGATCGGCGGTTTCGCCAGTCACCTTGAACAGCTCGGAGACCTCGACGCCGGCCACCCAGACGATCGTGCCGTTCCAGAGGAGAAGCGGGATGCGGTCGCGGGACGTAGCGGCGATCTTACGATCAATGAGGAGGTCCTTCAGTTTCTTGTCGTGAGCCATGCCGAGCGGGCGGAAGCGGTCGCCGTCGCGGCGATTGCGTACGGTGAAGTGGGGGATTGCGCCGGTTGGGAGCTGGATGCGTTGGCCTTTCGCATCCGTTGCTCGATGGAGACGAATGGTCGTCTCGATTTCGGGGATGTAGACCTCGCTGCCTGCGTCGATCTCGATTTCGAATTGGGGTGTTGCAGTTTCCCGCCGCCGCAGGACGATCTCATCGCCTTCGCGAAGCAATTCGAGCGATTTCGTCACCGAGGTTCTTTCACTTGCCACTGCCAACCGCTCCAGATCCGTCGCGGACACATCGCGCGCCTCGGGATCGAGCCTTCGGATGTGACGCAGCAGCAGCGCCTGACGAATCCACGAATCGTCCGGCATCGACCGGAATCGCGTTTCGTCATCGGTCGTCACGACATCCTCGGCAGCATCGATGGCGCGCTCCAGCAACGGCCATTGCTGGCGGGCGTGATCGGCGACCGCGGCGAGGTTGTCGATGACGCTCGGATCGAGATCGAGCAGCGTGGCTCGCACGCGATTGCGAAGAAAGCGCGGATCGGCATTCGATCGATCGAATCGCGGCGTGACCTTTCGCTCGCTCAGAAACTGCTCGATCTCGGCGCGCGTCACGTCGAGCAGCGGACGGATGACGCCATCTTCGCGAACCGGATGAACGCCGCGAAGCGCCGCGATGCCGCCGCCGGTCATCATCCGCATGACCACCGTCTCGGCCTGATCGTTCTTCTGATGCGCGGTGGCGATGAGCACATCGCCCGCGATCTCGTGCAGCCGCGCATGCCGGACCTCGCGTGCCGCCGCCTCGATCCCGCGATGCCGGACGGCATCCGGATCGAGCGTGCCGTCGGCAACGCGCAACGGGATGTCGTAGCGGGCGCAGAGCTCCCGGACGTTGGCCTCATCGTCGTCCGACTCCGCGCCGCGAAGATGATGATTGATGTGCGCCGCGCTGAAATCGATACCAACTTCCACCAGCGCGACCAGCAACGCCGTCGAATCGACGCCGCCCGATACCGCGGCGACGATCGGTCCGCGGATGTCGTGCGCTGCGAAGAACTTCCGGATGGCCTCGACGATCATCCCGATAGCGTACTTCGGTCGGTCGCGACGCCAGTTACGCGATTACGCGAAGCCCTTCGGCCGTTCGTCGAGCGATGAGGCCATGTCGATCAGGCCGGCGGTGAAGATCGGATTGCGCGTTCGCAGGCGCAGCGCCTTTTTCTGATCGGTCTTGATCACGATGCTGCTGTCATCGGTGTCAACGAGGACTTCGAAGACTTTCGGCATCGCCACTTCGGTGCGTTTCTTTTCGTCGGCGACGAGGCGGCGATTGGTGATGAAAAGCATTCCGGTGTCGAGCGGCGCCTGATGGATGCAGTACTCCTGAAACGCGAGCTGGATCGGGCACTCCGCCCGCGGCAGTCCTTTGGCCACGCCGCGCAGTCCGCGGAACTGCTCGACGGCACTCATCTCCTCTTCGACGTCGTCTTCGGTGAGGCCGAGTCCTTCGCGAAGCGTCTTGATCTCCGCTTCCTGTGCAGTGCCGAGGCGGTCGTCGGCGAGGAGGTGCCAGAGGATGGTGGAGAAAAACTCGCGCTTGACGGAGTGGATGTGTTCGGGAGTGAGCCCGGCGGCATCGCCGGCGTCGCCGAGGAGCTTCGAAATCGCTGCCGAATCGGCGATGCCGCGGCGCGACAGCTCTTCGAACGCGATGCGGAGCAGAACGCGCCGCGCGGCGGGCGCCCAGATTTCGTACGCGAGATCGAGCGACTCGCGCTCGCCGCGAAGGGCGATGAGTCCATTCTCGCTGCGGTCGACGAGCAGATGGTCGAGCGCTTTGGTGTACCAGGAGAGCAGCTCCTGATTGCGCCTCTCGGCCGCCTCGCGTTCGGCGCGCTCGCGCTCTTCGCGCTCGCGAATCGTCCGCCGCTGCTGCGCGGTCATCAGAATCGGAAGGGCGATGCAGACCGCTCCGAAGACGATCTCGAACCAGCCTTGCGGACCTTTCGTCATCAGAACACTGACGCCGAGGAGCATGATCAACAGACCCAATCCCATCAGCGCGATGAAGAGATAGCCACGCGGCGTGCCATCCGGTTTCAGCGACGAAAAGAAGGGCGTCTGGCTGATGGTCGGTTTGATGGGGATGCTCGGTCCGACGACGCGTTCCGTATCGCCGAAGAAAAATCCGTCCTGGCGGCGCCGGATGAATTCGCCGTTCGCGCCGGTGCTGAGGGTCACGTCGTCGCCGATGGCGTCGAGCGACTGCCGCGTCGAGACGCCGAAACGGATCGGTCCGAAGGCGAGTTGTTTTTCAACGTAGTACGTCATTGCTGCCTGACGCGGCTGTTTGCGTACTCCGTGCCTGATTATCACGCGGAGCCGCGGAGACGCGGAGAAAGGCGATACCCACGACGTTCTCCGCGCCCCCGCATCTCCGCGTGAACGCTACGGTTGCGGCCCGAACGTCTCGCTGATCAGGTTCGGCGCGCCGATCCCGTGTTCGCGAAGCGCGTCGCCGACGCGGTCGATGAACGGATCGAATCCGGCGGCCATGAGCGTCGACGATGTCATGCGCTCGCGGTTGCGGGCGATGAGCGTTTCGATCTTTCCGCTCTCGTGCACGATCGCGCCATCCCGTGCGAGCGGATCGAAATCGGCGGAGTAAAGAATGTTGCGCTGATCGGGTTCGTAGAGCACGGCGATTTTTCGCGGATCGCGATCGGCCAGCATGCTCAGGACCATGCTGCGAATGGGCGCGATGCCGGTGTCGCCTGCCATGAACAGGATTGGACGGCCATCGTTTGCCGGGAGCACGAAATCGCCGTACGGACCCTCGATGGTCACCGCCGCGCCGGCGTCGAGTTTCATCAGCGCCTTGCCGCCGCGGCCGGCGCCGACGCGGACGCAGAGCTGCACCGCCTGCGGCCGTTGCGCCGCCGAGGCGATCGTGTAGGCGCGGGAGACACCGTCCGGAAAACGGAAGTTCACCCACTGGCCGGGCTGGAACGAAAAAGACTCCTCATCGAACGCCACCGTGATCTGCACCACGCTCGGCGCGAGCTCCTCGATTTCGGTCACGGATGCCTTGTGAGCACGCATGGCGGGAGTATATCTGCGGGGCTTTCCTGGGAGCGCGGGCGTCTCGCCCGCTGGATTCGCGCGTCGGGAGAGAACGGGCGGGACGCCCGCGTTCCCAGGCTTACCGCAGCCAGCCCGGCACGATCCCCTGCTTGCGCGCGTCTTCGCGGAACTGCGTGTTTGCGCGTTCGGCGCGGGTGATTTCCAGCTCCGCTGCGGGGATCTGTTCGAGCGTCAGCTGCAGCTCGCTCGATTGATAAGTGAACTGGTGCGAGCGGTAGCCCAAGGACACGAACTGCTCGATCTGGCGTTTCAGCAACTCCGCGCGGTCGCGCAAGAGCGTCACATTTTCTTTCGCGCGGCGGATGGATTCCTCGTGCGCTCGGGCGGCGGAGCGCCACGACCATTCGTCGCCCTTGTCCGGAGCGTCGTGCGGCTCGATCACTTTTTCCAGGTTCAGCGCGGGCGCCGGAGTCCCGGAATGGTTCTGCTCCAACTCGCGCAGCAGACGATCGCGTTCGGAGGCGGACACCTTCAACTTCCTGTCCTGATCGACGGTCGCGATCAATGCCTTGGTCACCGCCGCGCGCGTCGCGTCCATATCCACCTCGGACACCGGAATCGAATACAGCGTTCCCGATCGGAAGATGATGCGGCCTCGCTCCTCGCGGATTGGACCGTCCACTTCGAAGCGCGTTCCGTTGCGCAGAATCAGCGTCGTGGTCAGGATCGGCTGCGGGATCGAAATGGCGGTTGCGAACAGGAGGATCGCCAGGGCGTGCATGGCGGAAATTATCGCCCCGATGAGCGCGAACGATTGGTAAACGTTACTATCTCCCCTTGCCCAACTGGCTCTACCTGATTTTCCAATTCCTCTACGACCTCGGCCTGGCGCTTTGGATCGGAGGAACGATCGTGCTCGGCGCCGCCGTGGCGCCCGTGCTTTTCAAATCGCTGCCGCGCCCACAGGCCGGCGCCATCTTCGGCCCGATCCTGGCCAGGTTTGCGCGCATTCAGGCGATTGCGTTGCTGATGATCGTCGTCGGAGCCGGCGCGCGCTTTCTGATCTGGGAACGCCATGCCGCAACGTTTTGGCTGATCGGCCGCTGGTCGGCCATCGTCATGCTCGCGTGGGCGCTCCTCGGGCAGATGTCGATACAGAAGAAGATGCGCGTCATCGGATCGAACCTCGGTCCCGAGACGGAAGAGAACCGGGTGCGGATCATTTTTCAGCATCTGCATATCCGCGCCGAGGGGCTGATGAGGGCCTCGGTGCTCGCCGCGTTCATCGCGCTGTTCTTCAGTTGATAGAATCGGCCGCCAACACCAATGGGAAGTAGTAGCGTTTCGCAGATCACCTGGATCGTCCTCGCGGCGATCGGCGGCATTCTTTTTCTGACGTTCGACGCGATCCGTTACTTCGCGCAGGAGATCAGCCCCGTGACTTTGCGGCGCTGGTCGGGCGATCAGGGCGAGGAGCGCAGCAGCCGCTGGCTGCACTTCGATCCGCGAAATCTGGCGCTGGTCAGCGGCTCGCTGCTGCAGATCGCGCTGATCGGCGCCTTCATCGCCACCATCCGCGCCTTCGACCGGGAGTCGATCGCCGTCGCTTGCGGCATCGCCGCCGCCATCTGGTTCGTGATCGTCATCGTCTGGAAATTCGTCCTCGCCTTCGTTCCCGAAGACATCGGCGAAATGATTCTGAAGGCGCTGATCCCGTTCTCGCACTTTTTCTACCTGCTCTTCTGGCCCGTGCTGTTTCCGATGCGGCGCGTGTTCGACCGGCTCGACCGCGAGGAGGAAGAAGCGCACGAGGACGAAGAAGTCACCGACGAGGAAGTGCAGGCGTACATCGACGTCGGCGAAGAGGAAGGCATCCTCGAAGGCACTGAAGGGAAGATGATCCAGTCGGTCGTCGACTTCGGCGACCGCGTCGCGCGCGAGCTCATGACGCCGCGCATCGACGTGATGGCCTTCGACGCCACGCACCCGTTCGACGAGCTGGCACGCCTCTTCAGCGAGTCGAAATACTCACGCATCCCCATTTACGAAGGCAGTGTCGACAAGATCGTCGGCATCGTACACATCAAGGAAGTCTTCGAAGCGCTCGTCAAGCATGAGGCTCCGGCAGCGGGACAGATCGCGCGGCCGCCGTACTTCGTCAGCGAGACGAAGAAAGTCTCGGAGCTGCTGCGCGAGTTTCAGAGCGAGCACATTCAGGTCGCGGTGGTGGTCGATGAATACGGCGGCACCGCGGGCATCATCACCATCGAGGACGTGGTCGAAGAGATCGTCGGCGAGATCGCGGACGAACACGAGGAAGATGAAGCGACCATCGTCGACCTCGGCGACGGCGAGTACATGGTCAGCGGCCAGCTGCGCGTCGAAGCGCTCGAGGACCTCCTCGACGCCGAGCTCGAAGGCGACGACTACGAAACAGTGGCCGGATTGATCTTCACCTCGACCGGACGCGTGCCGAAAGTCGGGGCGCTCATCAAGAAGAACGGATTCCAGTTCGTGGTCGACCGCGCCGACCGCCGCCGGATCTATCGCGTCCGCGTCTCGAAGGATCCGGCGTGGACGATCGAAGACGAAGAGGAGAGGGAGAACGGGCGGTAGCGTCGGAGCGCTGGCGTCACGCCGGCTGGACCGGCCAATGACCTTAACTTTAACTAACTTAAGGGGCGCGCGGCGTTCGCGGACGGAACCGGCGGGCGTCGTCGCCCACGAGGACGCCCGCACTACGCGACCTCTTCCAACGACGCTGGACGTCTCTGATCTCTTTCTGAGGCCTGAAACGCGATTTCAAAGGCATTTCTGCTCAAGGCCACGCTCGCCGCCCTCTTCGGAAGGAAAAAGTGCTCCAGCGCGAAGGCCA
>DASYJF010000094.1:0-11481 GCA_035996815.1 Thermoanaerobaculia bacterium
CTGATCCACTAGTCTACTAATCCACTAATCTACTGGTTTCCCACACCCCACCCCCTACTCCCTACTCCCCCGGTACACATGAAAAAACGCTTTCCCTACTATCCGATCTACATCGACATTGAAGATCGGAACGTGCTGATCGTCGGAGGCGGAACCGTGTGCGCGCGCAAGGCCGAAACGATGATGCGGTACGGCGGGCGCGTGACGATCGTGAGCCCGGCGATCACCGACGAGATCGCGAAATGGGAAAGCGATTCTTTGCTTGCCGTTCGTTACAAGACGTACGAAGAAGTGGACCTCGACGGCGCATCGATCGTGATCGCGTCTACAGACGATCCGTGTGTCAACGCGCGCGTGGCTCGCGACTGCCGTCGTCGCAAGATTCCGGTGAACGTCGTCGACGTCACGCATCTCTGCGAGTTCATCGTGCCGGCCATCATCGAGAAGGGATCGGTTCAGATTGCCATCTCCACCGGCGGCAAATCGCCAGCGATCGCACGCACGCTGAAGGAAGACCTGCAGCGGACGATCGGGCCGGAGTACGCCGAGGTGAATGATTTGCTGGGGACGCTGCGGAAGTCGGCGAAGAGCGTGTTGCCGACCGACGTCGACCGCAAGCGTTTCTTCGACGGCATCATCGCGGCGGGAGTTCTGGACATGCTGCGAGACGGACGGCGGCGCGAGGCGTTCGAAGCAGTCGCCCGCGCGTGCGAGGCTGAGGGCGTGGCGATCTCCGAATCGCTCCGCGAGGCGCTGGACGAGTCCTGATGCGGCGCTCGGCGGCACTGCCTTACGCGGTGCTCATCGCCGTTTGGATTATCAGCGTTTTCCTGTGGATGGTTCCCGGATACGTCAAGCCGGACGGCGCCGGCTATGCGGCGTATTTGCCGTCCGCGTTGCTTGACCACGACCTGCTGCTGTTCAACGAATGGGCGCGACTGGGGATGATTCGCGGAGACGCGATCGCGTTCACGAACGTTACGCCGAACGGTCATCTCAGCGATCACTGGACCGTCGGGCCGGCGGCGGCGTGGTTGCCGGCGTACGTCGCAGCCGATGCCGCACGCACGGCGCTTCCGATGTTGCGCGCATTTCCGCGGAACGGCTTCTCGCTGCCGTACGCGATTGCGATTCTGGCGTCGAGCGCGATGGCCGGACTTGCGGTTTTGCTCCTCGGCATTCGGGCGGCGGTACCATGTGCGGGACGATTTGCAGCGACGCTGGCCGCGATCGGGATCTGGTTCGGATCGCCGCTGCTCTGGTATTCGGTGCGGCACGCCACCATGGGGCATGCGGTCAGCGCAGCCGCGTGCGCGGTCGTCGTCGTGATTGCGTTATCGCTGCGCCGCGAGATCACCCGTTGGAAAATCTTCGCGGCCGGACTCGCGTGCGGATTCGCCTTCGCCGTGCGTCCGCAAAATCTCACGTTCGTGCTCGTCCCGATGATCGTGGCCGGCTCGCTGCCGGTGCTGCGGCGAAGCTGGATTGCCGCGATCGGCTTCGTCGCCGGCGCGCTTCCCGAACTGGTTGTCAGCCAAGTGCTCTACGGCCGTCCGCTCGCCTTTGCATCGTCGGGCGGCGCGAACGACTGGCATTCCTTCGAGCGCATTCGCCCGTTCCTTCTGCTCGGCTCCTGGTATCACGGCATGTTTCCGTGGACGCCGCTCCTCGCGCTTTCGTTGATCGGATTGCTGCTGCTGTGGCGCAATGATCGGCGGCTGGCCGCGGCAGGCATCGCCACCTCCATCCTGCAGTGGCTGATCATCGCCGCGTTCGACCGCTCTTTCTGGGGGATGCTCGCCTTCGGCCAGCGGCGTTTTGATTCCTGCTCGATCTTCTTTCTGATCGGCTTGGCCGCGTTTCTGGCGCGTCTTCCGCGCTGGATCGCGACGATCGTCGTCGCCGCCGGAAGCGCGTGGACGATGATGCTTTTCTTTGCCGCGCGGCATCTCGATCTGAACGAATACATCCCTCCACGGAAGTTGTGGGATGCCGCGTTCTTCGCACTCCGTCACGACGACAACTTCCAGTTTCTACAGTCCGTTCCGCCGCCAGCGCGCGCCGCGGTCGTCGTGGTGACACTGATTGCGATCGCCGTTTTCACGTTGGCCGCGATCGCGATCCGCGCGCATCCCGCGGTCGCTGCCGCGTATCTGATCGGGGTCAGTGCACTGCTAGTCTGGTGCAGAAGTCACGACGCCGAGCGCATCGAACGTTATCGGCCACTCATCGCAGCGAGCCGCCGCGCGCCCGATGGACATGCGCTCGACTACCTCGGACTATTGCGCTTCGAAGCCGCGTACTTTCACGCGACCGGCGACGACGCCGAGGCGGCAAACAGTGCGCGCGACGCGGAGATGTTCGCTCGAGCGCACAAGCTGCCTACGCGCTGACGACGGCCAGCGGCCGCTGCGGCTGGCGGAAAATCCGGTGCGACCAGATGCGCTTCTTGTGCAGCTTGTAGAGCACCATCGTCTTCAGGATTTCGAGGCCGTACCGCACCGAACGCCAGAAACCGATCTGCGAGGCTTCGTCGAAGTAGCGCGTCGAGATCGGCACCTCTTTGATGCGCATTCCTTTGGCCACACCCTGCGCGATGATCTCCGTGTCGAACACGAAGTTGTCGGAGTTCGCTTCGAAGTTCACCGCGTCGAGGTAGCGCTTCGAATAGGCGCGGAATCCCGAGTGGTACTCGCTGAGGAAGATGTAGAACGTCGCGTTCTCCACCATCGTCAGGAACAGGTTGGCCAGGTACTTCCACTTCGGCATGCCGCCTTCCATCGGACGGCCGCCGAGCATGCGCGATCCGAACACCGCCTCGCAATCGCCGCGCAACAGCGGCTGCACGAGCTGCGGAATGATCTTCGGATCGTATTGATGGTCGGGATGGACCATGACCATGATCTCGCCGCCCATCTCGTCCATGGCCGTGCGGTAGCAGGTCTTCTGGTTGCCGCCGTAGCCGCGGTTCTTCGCATGGACGACCACGCGCATCGGCAGCGTGCGGGCCAGCTCCACGGTTTTATCGCGCGACACGTCGTCGACGAGAAGGATCTCGTCGACCCACTCCTGGGGGATGTCGTCGAAGGTGGCCTGCAACGTTTTTTCGGCGTTGTATGCGGGGAGCACGGCCACGACTTTTTTGTCGTGCAGCGGCATGGGCGCGCGAGAATAACACAGCAGAAATTTGCTTCCGCCCGACTCGACTACAATCGCCCGCCGTGAATGACGCGACGATTCCGCCGGCCAGCCGCCGCACCGATCTGCTCGCGCTCGCACTCCTCTTTCTGATCGCCACGATCACCTTCGCCGACGTTCTCTTCGGCGTCAACGAACTCTACATGCGCGACCTGACGCGCTACTACTACCCGACCAAGCAGGTTCTTCGCGAGATCGTGCAGCATGGCGAGTTCCCGTACTGGAACCGCTACTTCTCCGCCGGACAACCGATCGCTGCGAATCCCGAGCACGAAGTTTTCTATCCGCTCACCTGGCTCATTCTTCTGCCCAGCTACGACCTCGGATACCGGTTACACATCCTCATCCACATCTACATCGGCCTGCTGGGCATCTACCTGCTGTTGCGATCGATGGATCTTCGCCCGCCGGCGGCGTGGTTCGGCGCGCTGTCATTCGGACTCGGTGGCATCTATCTGTCGTACGTCAATCTGCTGCCAATCCTTTTCTGCGCGGCCTGGCTTCCGCTGACGTGTTTATTCGTCCGGCGATTTCTCTTGCGCCGAAATCTGCGCGACTTTGCCGCCGCCGCCCTCTTCCTCGGGATTCAGTTTCTCGTCGCCGAACCGACCACGGTGATGCAGACGGGCGTGCTGATTGGCATGTACGCGCTCTATCGCGGCTGGTACGCCAGGCCGCGCGTGTCGAAGATGATCACGCGAGTGCTCTGGATCGCGGTGATCTCGATGACGGGATTCCTGCTCGGCGCGGCGCAGATCCTGCCGGCCATCGATCACGTCCACGATTCGGCGCGCTCGCGGCCGTTCGAGTTCGACCTCGTCAGCTGCTGGAGCATGCCGTGGCCGAAATTCGCGGAGCTGATTTTCCCGAACGTTCTCGGCCACATCTCGATCAACAACGTCATGCAGTACTGGGGCGGCGGGCTGTACCCGGGGATGGGATCGCCGTTTCTTTTCAGCATCTACGCGGGGATTGCCGTGACTGCGCTGGCCATCGGCGGCGCGTTCGCGAGGCCACGCGGCGGACGGTTCGTCCTCCTCATCTTTCTCTTCTCGTCGCTTCTCGCCCTCGGCGGACACACGCCGCTGATGCGCTGGCTGTACGACGCCGGAATCGCGTCGTCGATCCGCTATCCGGAGAAGTTCATCCTGATGGGCGTCTTCGCGATGACGATCTTCGCGTCGCAGATGCTCGACCGGCTCCTGGCCGGCGACGAAGATGTGCGCAGCGGCGCCCTCGGCTTCGCCTCCGCGACGATGCTGGTCGCGGCGGTGATCGCCATCATCGGCTTCACGCCGTTTTACCCGCGTCTTTTCAATCTGCTGGCCAAAGCGACGGATATCGCCTCGCTGCGAAAAGCGTGGAGCGCGACGGCCGGATCACCGGCGACATCCGCCATCATCCTCTCGCGCACCGACTGGATCATCGCCGCCGTACGCGGCGGCGCGTTGATCGCGCTGCTGATGACGGCACGCAGCCGCGCCCGGCGCGTCTGGCTGGCCGCGGCGGCGGCCTTCGTCATCATCGACCTCACCTACGTCACGTGGGAGCTGAACCCTCGCGAGCCGCGGAGATTTTTTGATCCGCCCCGGGCAGCGCATGTCTTTCCGAAGAATCGCCAGGACTTCCGTATTTTTCACGAAGCCGATTGGTATGGAACGGAGCAGCCGGCGCAGAAGTACTTCTCGACCGGCGATGCCGTCTACTGGGTCGTGCGTAACGGCCTCTTTCCGATGACACCGGCCGGCTCGGGATTTCGTACCGTCCTCGAGCGCGATTACGACAAGACCGCTCTGCTGCCGACGATCGACCTCACCGAATCGGTCTGGGACGTCAAACGTTCCGGCCGCGCGGATTGGTTCAAACCGTTCATGGGCATGTCGAACGCGTGGTACCGCGGTCTCTATCGCAACTTTGAAGTCGAGAAGAGGCGGCACAAAGGCAACTTCAAGGAATCGGTTCCGGTCGGTTTCGAGGAAGGGCCGCACTATCCGCGCTACTACTTCGCCGACCAGATCGTGACCATCCGCGACCGCGCCGATTTCGTGAAGCAGCTCACCACGTCCAGCTTTTCGACGGCCGTCGCGTTCGTAGCCCGCCCCTCGTTCGTTCCCGCCCGAGGCATCGTGAATCGTGTTGTCGAGACCGCGAACACCGCCTCGCTCGACGTGGAAAGTTTCGGCGAAGGCTTCCTGGTCATGAGCGTCACGCCGCACAAGTACTGGAACATCCGCATCGATGGCTCGCGCGTCCCCGCGGTCATTACCAACATCGCGTACCAGGGCATCGTCGTCACGGCGGGCCGGCACCACATCGAGATGGAGTACCGCAACGAATTGGTGCGCGTCGGGATGCTGATCTCGATCCTGACCGGCGCGGGGCTGATCGGCATCCTCATCGTCTATCGGCATCCCTCCACCGTCGCGCACGCGCCCGCGTACGAAGAGCCGGTGCATGTTGTAGCCGACGCGCAAGGCACGCACCTCGAAGCCGTCATCCCCGAACCGGAGCAGCGCGATCCCGCGCCGGACGATGACGTCTCCACGAGCTGACTGATGCGACGCTGGATTCTGCCGCTGGCGCTGCTGATCGCCGGCTCCGCCTTCATCGCCGGACTGCGCATCTACAACGCCCGGGCTGATCGCGAAGTGTCGTCACAGCTCTGGATCCCGAAACAGGTCAAGATGACGCCCGAACTGGCGCTGCTGCAGCAGTACGTTCGGATCGACACGTCGAATCCGCCCGGGAACGAGCTTCCCGGTGCACGCTTTCTCGCGGCGCTGATCGAAAAAAACGGCGTGCATGCGGAGATCATCGAGTCCGCGCCTCGCCGCGCCAGCGTGTACGCGCGCATCGCCGGCAAGCAGCATGGCAGTGGGCTGCTCCTTCTCAATCACATCGACGTCGTTCCGGCCCCCAGGAGCGGCTGGACCCATCCGCCGTTTGCTGCCGAGGTTCAGGTCAATCAGATGTACGGCCGCGGAACGCTGGACATGAAAGGCATCGCCATCTGCGAGCTGATGGCCTTCATCGATATCGCGCGCACGCATCGCACGCCCGAACGCGACATCGTCTTCCTGGCCGTCGCCGACGAAGAAGCGGGCGGAAAACTTGGGACGGCCTGGCTGCTCGAACACCGCCCGGATGTCTTTAGCGGCATTCGCTACGCGCTCAACGAGGGCGGAATCACGGAGACGACTCTCGAGTCGATCAGCTACTTCGGCATTGAAACCGGTACGAAGATGTCCGTGCGGTTGCGGCTGCGCGCGCGTGACCGCCAATCGATGCAGGCGCTGCGCCTCGCACTCGAGCCATTCATCCTTCGCATCGACGCCGACCGCGTCCTCCCTGAGGTGCGCGAGTTTCTGCACGATGTGGCGCCGTTGCGTATCGAGCAGGGGCAATATCTGCAGGACATCAACCGCACCGTCGCCACCGGCAAACTCTGGCTCCTTCCAGCCGGATATCGCGAGCTGACGCAGAACGTTCTTTGGCCCGAGTCCGTCGAGACCGACGGCCGAGGGACGACGATGAAAGTCAACATGTTCAACCTGCCGGACGAGAATCCCGACACTCGCATCGAATGGATGCGCGGCGTCGCGGCGCGATACGGCGTCACGATCGATGAAGTGACGGAGAAGAGCGGACCGGCGCCGGTAAGCTCCAGCCACACGCCGATGTTCGCGCTGCTGGCGTCCGAGGTGAAACGGCAGTACGCCGGCGCGCGAACGGGGACGGAAGTGCTGGCTGCCTGGTACAACGACTCGCGATACCTGCGCGTTCGCGGCGTCGATGCGTACGGTCTGATGCCGTTCCCCACGGACTGGTATCAGACGCAGGGCATCCATTCGGTCGACGAACGGCTACGGGCAGACTGGTTCGGCAGCGGGGTCGCCCTGTTACGGCGGGTCACGCGCCGGTTTGCGTTTGAACCTCTCCCGCCTCCCGCCGTCTGACACAATTTGTCAGAGAGGCCGCCCGAAAACCGTCAGAAAACGCTGCCGGCTCGACTGCCGACGCGATCAACCCGCGTAGAATCAATTGATTACCGCTCCCTCCCCCTCGGCATCTCGCTTGCGGTACCGAGCCCTATTAGGAGGGTTCAAATGATTAAAAAGAACCAGAAGGGTTTCACACTGATCGAGCTTCTGATCGTCGTCGCGATCATCGGCATTCTCGCCGCGATCGCCATTCCGAATCTGCTCACCGCGATGCAGCGCGCGAAGCAGAAGCGGTCCATGGCCGACATGCGCACCATCGCCACGGCGTGGGAAGCGCGTGCAACGGACGTGAATAAGTACACGGCCGCCGGCGCATTCCTGCCGAGCAACACGGTTACACAAACCACGATGGACACCATGCTCGCACCGACGTACATGAAAGCGCTGGTGAAGAACGACGGCTGGGGCAACGCGTTTGTCTATGCCACGGATGCTTTGGGCCAGACGTATTCGATCAGCTCGTATGGCCGCGACGGCGCCAAGGGTACGGACCCGACGGTCACCACCACGACCACGAATTTCGATTGCGACATCATCTACTCGCAGGGCCAGTTCCTGCAGTATCCGGAAGGTGTGCAGCAGCAGTAATCGCGTCGCCAGCAATCTTTGAAAGGGCGCCTTCGGGCGCCCTTTCTTTTTTACGACGCCATCGCCTTGAGCGCGGCGTGCATCGGCGCGTAGAGGCGCTCGTGGTAGCCGAAGGCTTCGCGGTAAATCTGCTGCAATGCGCCGAGGTCTTTCGGCGCGACCACGAGGTTCACGCCGTAAAGGAACGCGGCGTTGCCGTCGAGCGTGCGCAGGCTTTCGGAGAAGAGGATGAAGAAGGCCTTCCGGCGATCCGTCGGCGTAAGCGAAATGATCGGCGCGAAATCGGCCAGCGGCGGCGGCGTGACCTGCGCGGGATTCAACATGACCACCGGCGGATACTCCTGCATGAAGTAGTCGCGGGCCTGGGCCGGCGCGGCGATGACGACCGGCATGAAGCCGATCAGTTTCGCGGCCTGCCGCAGCGCGGGGCTGTCGCTGCCGACGATGAGCGCCTTCGCTCCGAAACTGTCGTCGTCCTCGTGCGCGTGCTGCGGCTCGGCATGGGCAGCCGGCGCGGCCGCGGCGGCTGCCATCTCCAGGTTGCGGCGGTCGACCGGCAGCTTCGTTTCGCAGACGGGACACGGAATCAGCACCGGCTTCATCGGCAGTTTGGTCTCGTCGATCGAGAGGACTTTCTGGCAGGACGTGCAGGTGATCTTCATCGCCTACTCCAGCATCGACAGCATCGAGTCGCTGTCGCTCGTCTCCGGCCGCGCGTCCGCGTCCTCGTCGGTAAGCCGCAGCGCGAGGTTGGTCGGATTGGTCGCGTAGGCCAGCGCGATCTCCTTCGTGATCACGCGCTTCTGCCACAACTTCTCCAGCTCGTCGTCGAACGTCTGCATCCCGTCGACGGAACCGTCGTGCATGGCGTCGATCAACGAGCGCCCCTCGGTCTCGCCCTTGAGCACGTAGTCGCGCGTGCGCATCGTCGACTTCAGGATTTCGAGCACAGCGATGCGTCCGCCGCCTACCTTCGGCAGCAGGCGTTGCGAGACGACGTAGCGGAACGACTGCGCGAACCGCGTACGCACCTGCGGCTCCTGATCCTTCGGGAAGACGCCGACGATGCGATCGACGGTTTTCGCGGCATCGATGGTGTGCAGCGTCGACAGCACGAGGTGCCCGGTTTCGGCCGCCTCCATGGCGATCTCAATCGTCTCGACGTCGCGCATCTCGCCGATCAGGATCACCTTCGGCGCCTGCCGCAACGCCGCGCGCAGAGCGAGCGCGAACGTCTTCGTGTCCGCTCCCAGCTCGCGCTGATTCACCGTCGACTTGATGTGCTTGTGCATGTACTCGACAGGATCTTCGACGGTGATGATGTGGTACGCGTAGTCGTTGTTGATCTTGTTGATCAGCGCCGCGAGGGTCGTCGACTTGCCCGATCCGGTCGGACCCGTGACCAGGACGATGCCGTTCTTGAGGTTGCAGATGTTCGACAACTCCGCAGGCAGACGCAGCGACTCCAGCGTCGGAATGCCCTCGGGGATGACGCGCAAAACGATCGCGTACGTGCCGCGCTGCGCGAAAACATTTACGCGAAAGCGCGTCTTCTGCGGGATCGAGTAGGACAGATCGACAGAGCCATTCGTCAGCAGCGTCCGCGTCAGCTCGCGGTCGCCGCGCAGCATGTGCATGGCGATCATCTCGGTCTGGTATGGCGTCAGCCGCGGCAGGCCGGGAAAGTTGACGGCGACGAGCTGGCCGTCGATCTCCACCTGCGGCGGACGGCCAACGGAGAAGTTGAGATCGGAGACGCGCTCCGACATCTTCAGCATCGCCTCGAGAATGGCGTCGAGATTGAAGTTCTTCATGGCTTCGCTCGGGTGGGCGACATTGTACGCATTCTGCCAAGTACAATCGCCGCGCATGTCGATCATCGCCATCGATTGGGGCGGCCGCCGCATCGGTGTGGCGGTGAGCGATTCCGGCAGCATCGCCACGCCGCATTCGGTGGTGAAGAACGAGGGGGAGATCATCGACAAACTCGCGCGCATCGCCTCGGAACTGAACGCGGAAACGATCGTGGTCGGCATCGCGCGCCGCGCGAAGAGCGCCAGTGGCGAGCAGAAGTTCCGCGATTTCGCGGAGCGTCTGCGGCAGAAAACGTGCAGACAAGTGGTGCTCTGGGACGAAGCGCTGAGCACTTCTGAGGCCGCACGCCAACTGCGCGAGAGCGGCACGAAACGGCGCGACGCCCAGCGCGAAATCGACATGCACGCCGCCGCCGTCATCCTCCAGTCCTACCTCGATACTCAAGCCAGGAGGGCGTCATAGCCCGCCGCGCGAAAGGTCCCGGCGGCTGCCGCAAGCTCCTGCAGTCGCTGACGACTATCGGCGTCTTCGCGATCCTCCTCGCCGTCGCCGGCGGCTGGTTCTTCCTGCGCGCCATGCGCTCGCCGTACAAAAACTTCAGCCAGCCGTTCAAGGACGTCGAAGTACGCCACGGCCAGCGCACGTCCACAATCCTCAAGCACCTCGAATCGGAAGGGATCATCCGCGACGAATACATCCCGCTGATCTACATGAAGGTGGCGCGGCACAACGACAGCATCAAGGCCGGCATCTACGAATTCTCGAAGCCGATGACGTCCGAGGACGTGCTCGACAAACTCATTCGAGGCGACGTCATCGCGAAGAGCATTACCGTCCGAGAGGGTCTGGACCGTTTTGCTGTTGCACACATCTTTGTGCAGGAGGGATTCGGACGCGACGCCGAATGGGACAAACTCACCGGCGATCCGGAACTGATCCGCGACGTTGCCCCCGAGGCGAAGTCGTTGGAGGGATATCTCTTCCCCGACACCTACAAATTCAATCCCGGAACGCCGCCGCGCGCGATCGTGCAGGCCATGGTTGCGAACTTCCGCAAGCATTTCGGCGGCGAGATGAACTACATCACCACCGGCCTCAATCTGCACGAAACGGTGACGCTGGCGTCGATTGTCGAGACCGAGGCGCGCATGCCGCAGGAGCGGCCGCTGGTGGCGTCCGTCTATCTGAACCGCATCAATCGCAAGATGCTCCTCGGCGCCGATCCCACCGTCATCTATGCGCTGAAGCTCGCCAAAACGTGGGACGGCAACATCCACAAAGCCGATCTGCAGATCGATTCGCCGTACAACACCTACCGTTTTCACGGCCTCCCGCCCGGTCCGATCGCGAATCCCGGTCTGGCGTCGCTGCAGGCCGCCGCCGCGCCGGCCAAGAGCGACTTCCTTTACTTCGTCGCCAAACACGACGGCACGCACGCCTTCGCCACGAACATCGCCGACCACGACCGCAACGTGCAGATCTATCAGGTGCAGTGGTACCGCGATCAGCGCGCGGCGCAGGCAGCGGGGACGTCGCGTCCGTGATGGAAATGTTGAATGTTGAACACCACCTGCTTTCCCACGGTAAAACCGCAATGGCGGCAGGTGACTCCATTGAGTAGTACAGCGCGGGCTTTGCCCAAGGCCATTGAGTAGTAGAGCGCGGACTTTGCCGGAACTTCAAAGCGTAGTAGGCATCTCGCCTGCAACCGGCGGGCGTCCTCGCCCTCGAGGAAGCGCGCACTACGCGACCTCTTCCAACGACGCTGGACGTCTCTGATCTCTTTCTGAGGCCTGAAACGCGATTTCAAAGGCATTTCTGCTCAAGGCCACGCTCGCCGCCCTCTTCGGAAGGAAAAAGTGCTCCAGCGCGAAGGCCA
>DASYJF010000095.1:0-19218 GCA_035996815.1 Thermoanaerobaculia bacterium
ATGCCGTGATTCCGCCGAGCATCAACATCCTTTTCGTGCGCAGCACTTTGGAGTGCGCGCGGCGAGTAGCCGCCGCTTTGGGAGGGCGGAGGAATCGTGAAGTCACGGCCCCCTCCCTCCCAAAGCGGTGGCTCGATCGCCACCGCACTCCAAAGCTTCGCGAAATATGCCGTGATTCCGCCGAGCATCAACATCCGTTTCGTGCGCAGCACTTTGGAGTGCGCGCGGCGAGTAGCCGCCGCTTCGGGAGGGCGGTGGAATCGTGGCGATTCGCAGCGCGTGATGCTTGCGAAGTACGCGGCGAACGCGCCACTCCGCGATCTCACCGTCCCCCCTCCCTCCCAAAGCGGTGGCTCGATCGCCACCGCACTCCAAAGCTTCGCGAAATATGCCGCGATTCCGCCGAGCACTAAACATCGTTTTCGTGCGCAGCACTTTGGAGTGCGCGCGGCGAGTAGCCGCCGCTTTGGGAGGGCGGTGGAATCGTGGCGATTCGCAGCGTGTGATGCTTGCGAAGTGCGCGGCGAACGCACCGCTTCGCGAACTCACGTCCCCCCTCCCTCCCAAAGCGGTGGCTCGATCGCCACCGCACTCCAAAGCTTCGCGAAATATGCCGCGATTCCGGGGCGCATCAAACAGCCGTTTCGTGCGCAGCACTTTGGAGTGCGCACGGCGATGAGCCGCCGCTTTGGGAGGGCGGTGGAATCGTGGCGATTCGCAGCGCGTGAGGCTTGCTCCGTCTTCGCGATCTCACCGTCCCCCCTCCCTCCCAAAGCGGTGGCTCGATCGCCACCGCACTCCAAAGCTTCGCGAAAGATGCCGTGATTCCGCCGAGCATCAACATCCTTTTCGTGCGCAGCACTTTGGAGTGCGCGCGGCGAGTAGCCGCCGCTTTGGGAGGGCGGTGGAATCGCGAAGTCACGTCCCCCTTCCCTCCCAAAGCGGTGGCTCGATCGCCACCGCGAAATATGCCGCGATTCCGCCGAGCATCAAACATCCGTTTCGTGCGCAGCGCCGCATCAATGCGGGTCGGGATCCGCGGTCTTGTCGAGTCTGAAGTTGACGACGAGGTTGAAGATGACGTCGACCGGCTCTCCGTTCAGCGTGCCCGGCTTGAATTTCCACTGCTTCACGGCGTCGATGGCCGCCTGATCGAGACCGAACGGCAGCGGCTTGAGGACAGATGTCTTCTTCACGACACCGTCGCTGCCGATGACGGCCTCGATGATGACGATGCCGTTGATATTCGCCTTGCGCCCCTCCTCGGTGTATGAGGGCTCGACCTTTTCGACTACGACGGGCGCCTGGACATCGCCTCCCACGCGGAGCGGGGCATCGTCGGAATCGAGTTTGAAGTTGATGGTGAGGTTGAAGACCACGTCGACTGCCTCGCCTTTGAACGTGCCCGGCTTGAAGCTCCACTGCTTTACGGCATCGACGGCAGCTTCGGAGAGCCCGAACGGCAGCGGCTTGCGAACGCGGACGTCCTTAACGACTCCGTTGCGGTCGATGACCGTCTCGAGAATCACGATTCCGCTGACGCGTGCCTGCCGCGCCTCCTCCGGATAGATCGGATTCACGTGGACGACCGCCACAGGCGCTTTGACGTCGCCGCCGGCGCGATAGAGCTGACCGTTCGCGATCATGGCAAGGAGAAGAAGGAGAGTACCAATAGCGAATCGACGCATGCCATACCTCCGTCCGCCGAGCATACTCCTCCGCGTTCTCCGCTCCTCCGCGACCTCCGCGTGAAACCGTTCCCTGTCACCTACAGCTCAGACCGGTAACTCACCTGACGGCTTCCTCCTTGCACTCCATCAAGCCGGTGGTGACCTCATGAAACGACTTCTCCCGATCCTTATCGTCCTCGCGTTCGTACCGTCGCATGCGCACGCGCTCGACACCAACGGACTCCGTTCGCTCTGCGCAATGCCGCTCGCCGTCGATGCCTGCGCCCGGAACGGCCGCGTACCGCCGGACCAGCTCGGACGCTACGCTTCCCGGCTCAATGATGCCGACATCGCGCCGCCGCTCTTCGTGGAGACGGTTCGCTACGCCCCGGTCGTCGTCCAACAGCCCGACTTTTATCCGTTCGTCGATTCGGAGATCTCGCAGGGTGTCGTCGGCGACGCGCTGGTGACCGTGATCGAGCAACGCGTGCGAGGTTATGGATACGACGTCCGCCGCGGCGACGCCACGCCGGCCTGGGTGCTCAGCGACAACTACATCCCGCGCTTTGAATCCTCCAGAACGACGGTGCGAACGGCTTCTTACGACACGCGCTACGACAACGCGCCGCGCTATGACCGGCGCACGATTCTCTACCTCATCGAGATGCCGCTGGCAGTGGCCACGGTCAGCGACTACGGCGTTCCGCAGGACCGTTTGGCGCGCTTCTGCGGCACTCTGAATCGCGGCTACCTTCCCCCGGAGCAGTTCATCGACACCGTCCGTTACGCGCCGCGAGTGATCGTGGAGCGGCCTGACTTCGTTCCGTTCCTCGAGGTGCAGATCGGGAACGGCATCACCGGAGTCCGGCTCTTCGACGTGATCCATCGCCAGTTGCCCGCGTACGAGGCGCCGCGCGTGGCGTACTCACCGTCCTACGTGCTCACGGATCAATACGTCCCGCAGACGGTCCGGACTCGCTACGCACGAGTGAATTCCGGCTTCGCGCAGCAGCCGGCGTTCATTCCGCAGCCGATGGTTCGGCAGCAACCGGTCTATCAACAGCCTGTAGTTCAGCAGCCGGTCTACGTTCAGCCGCCGCAGCCGGCTTATGCCCGCCAGCCGCAACAACGTGTCCGGCGGCAGCCACCACCAGTCGTCGTCCGCTCCGCGCCGCAGCCGGTCGTGATCCAGAGTCCGCAGGTTGTGCAGATGCCGGCACCGCGCGTCGTTCATATCCCGCCGGGCCAGGCGAAGAAGGAAGCGCGCCAGGCCCAGGCAGGCGATCAAGGACGCGGCAAGGGACGGCAGCGCGTCGTCGTTCAACAACAACCGCAGCAGGTGGTGATCGCGCCGCCGCCGATGGCCTCCGCGGCTCCGCCCGCGCCGGTCATGGTCGCGCCGCCGCCACAAGACAACGGACATGGCCACGGAAAAGGTCCGGGCGGCCAGGGCCCTCCCGGCCAGCAGAAGGAAAAAGAGAAGGACAAAGGCGGCAAAGGCCATGGAAAGGATTAACCCAATGAAACGATCACTCCTCGGCATCGCGCTCTGCGCGTCACTCATCGCCTGCGGCGGCAACAAGACCGATCAAACAGCCAGCACCACGAGTACGACGACGACGGCCGCAAACGCACCGGCCCCGACTGCGAACGCCACGACATTGACGCCCGAGCAACTCGGCCAGCTCGGCGCGCTGATCAACAAGCAGCCCGGCAATGCCGACAAGCTCCTCGCCGATCAGGGCCTGACGCAAGCAACGTTCGAAGCCGCCATCCGCAAAGTCAGCTCCGATCCGGCGGCCTCGAAGCGCTACGCCGCTGCATACAAGAGCGCGAGCTAACGGGGAAGCGTAAAGCTTTTCTCCGCGCCCCCCGCGACTCCGCGTGAAAAACTACTACGCCCGCAGAACGCTCTTGCAGTCGACCGTCCCGACCATGTTTCCCACCGGTGATGACGACATGAACCGTTTACTTCACCTCCGCCGCGAACGCGGCCGGAGCAGCAAGGACGAGAATCACAGCCAGACTTTTCATTGGAAGCCTCCTCAGGTATTCAAATTTTGGTGGGTATTGTAGCGGGGGACGGTTTTCACGCGGAGACGCGAGGATCGCGGAGATCACCGCGGCGAAGACTTCATCCCGCGCGCGATGAGGTACACGATGAAACCGAGCAGGTGAAGAAAGAAAACGACGATCACCCACAACACCGCATTCATCCCGCGGCGTGACGCGTCTCGATAAACCCAAACGAGCAGCGCGATCCAAACGGCCAGCGCCAGAACGACCATCAGCTCGGGCATTCCTAAAGAAGTCATATTCTCCCCGCCTTTCTCCGCCCCTCCGCGTCTCCGCGTGAACCGTATCCCTCTTCAATCGCGTACAGCTTGGAGCGCCAGCCGCCGGAAAGCTTCCCACGACTCTTCATCCGCGAAGAATTGCCGAGGAATGATGCGAATGACGCCCGCGGAGTGGTGAATCGCCACGAGATCCGGAGCCACCATCACCGTATGCAGCGTCCACGGCAGATCGACTGCTGCATGCGCCGATTTCATACGGACGCCTTGATTGTCGGCCTCGCCCGTGATCGGTTCGGACAGGAGCTTGTCGGTCGCGAACGCCCGCTTCAAGGTCATCCTCGGCATCACCAACAGCATCACTCCGAAGAGCATGAGAATGATCGGCATCGCCCAGGCAACGGGCAGCGCAAGGTTGGCGAACCACAGGTTGATCACACCCGCGAAGATCAGAACCCACGCCACGATCTTCATCGGCCGCCCGCTACCAGCGAGCGCGCGCCGGTAGGCATCAGGCGTCAGAGTCCCCTCAAAGCGAATCATCCACTCATTGTGCCCGACTTCTCTCCCTCCGCCTCTCCGCGTGAAAAAACGTCGGCGAACTATCCGGTCTTCAAAGGCCCGGCGACCTTGTAAGTATTGAGGATGACGCCGGACGGCATTGCGTTCGAGCTCATGAGCTCGAATGAGCGCGCCGGCGTTCCCTCGGCAAAGAAGCGCTTCCCCGTGCCCAACACGACCGGATAGACGGCCAGCAGGACTTCATCCACAAGCTCATGTTCGAGCAGCGTCGATGTCAGCGTGGAGCTACCCCAGAGGATGAGGTTCGGACGGTCCTGCGACTTGATGCGGCGGATGCCTTCGACGACATCCGGTCCAAGCGCCTCGAACGGACCCCATTCAAGACTCTCCGGACGGTGGGTAGCGACGAACTTCGTCGCCGCATTGAGGCCATCCGCCATCGGACTGCTTGGCGCCTTCGGCCAGAAGCCCGACCAGATATCGTAGGTGCGACGGCCAAGCAGCAGATCGAACTTCTCGCCCTGCGCGGCCAGGACCGCGTCCCGCCCAGCGGGCGTCCGATAAGGCCCGGTCCAGTCGCTGTAGGGGAAATCGCCCTCATCGGCGGAGTGCTGGATCACGCCGTCGAGCGAGATATGTTCCATGATTTTGAGCCTTCTCATGGCCCGAACATATCAAACGCGCACCTCTCAGCCTTTCTCCGCCCCTCCGCGTCTCCGCGCGAAAAAAATGGCCTGCACGACGTCTCGTGCAGGCCATCCCTGCGACTGACTAGTCATTTAGGACCCTCGCTGCTTCGTTAAACCTCACTGCTTGGTGGAACCGGTAGCGGTGCTGGAGCTGCCTTGCGGTTGCCGCTGCGCGCAATTGCGGACTTCATCGTCCTCACGTGTGCGACGAGTGCGCCGGCACGTGCGTTACGGGTGAAACCCTTTGCTAGGTTGTACACCTGCAACGCCTGCTGCACGACGTCCCAGCGTTCGCGACACATGTTGTAGCGAATGTCCCGCGCAAGCGCCTCGGCGGCGGCAGCAAGAGGCTCGAACCGCAGATTGCGGGCCACGACCAGCCGCGCTCGCGCCGGGTCGAGTCCTGTCGTAGCCTGAATCGTGGCGTCGTCTAGGGTCGCAACGACACTGGCTTCGAGAAACTCATCCGAGTACGAACGGGCTGAACGCATCATCTTGGCACCATCAGCGGGCGTCCGGACGAACTCCGGAAGCAGCTCATAGATGCCTTTGATCTGCGTCAACCCCTGCTGAACGACGGCTTCGAGAGCCGACAGTTCAATCGTGGAGTCCTGCGTAGTCTTACCATTCTCTGTAGTCATAGCTTCTTTCTCCTTTCTGCCAGGGTTGTCCTGCGCGCACTAGCTTTGGATCTTCTGGCTGAGGGCAAAGTAGAGGCTGATCCGGCCGGAGTCAATGGAGTTTTTATTGCCAAATTGTTACAGTAAGACTTGCGTGCAAATCATAGGAAACTGGAAACAAGACGTAATTTTACGAGTGGCACTCGAATAATTACGAGTGGATTCGAAAAAGAGAATGCGTTCACTCGAAACAGTTTCGAGTGAAGACGAAATCAGAACGCGTTCACTCGAAACCATTTCGGGTGAAGACGAAATCAGAACATGTTCACTCGTAATTGAAAAGGGGGAACCAGTTTCACGTGGAGCCGCGGAGATCGCGGAGCTTCTTTTCTCCGCGTCCTCCGCGTCTCCGCGTGAAACCGTCTCCCTGTTCATGTCGCGCGATCTCCACCCGACCTGCTTCATCTGCGTAAATCTGCGTCCATCTCCGGATAAACCCTCATCCGCAGATTGCGCAGATTTACGCAGATGAAAACAGATAGAAGACGGCCAAGAGGAGGGAGAGGCTTCACGCTCGATCGCTACTTTCGATGCCGCCAGCTATCCCGGCCGCCTGCCTTCGGCAGCTCGATCGGAATGGTCCGCCGCTGATTCAATGCCTTCGCAGCATGCGTGGCGAAGGATGCGGTGCGCGTCCCGCCGGCGAAGCCGGCGTGAGAACCGTAGCCCACGGTTCACCCGTGGGAAAAACATGCACGTTCGATGTCTGAACGCGCTTTAGCGCGCGAAAGAAAGGTGTTCGCGCAACTTTCTATCGCCCGCCAAAGCGGGCTCACGATGTTTGGGCGCATCGCTTTCCCCCGCTTGAAAGCGGGGGCTACGGTTCTTACGCCGGCTTCTCCGACGGGATCACTCAGGTCCGCTGTACGTCGACTCGATCATCCACCGCACCAGCGCGGCGGTGAAGCCGGGGACGGCGAATTCGAGGTGCGGCATCTCCTTCACCGACAGCGGCGAGAGGAGATACCACTCGACGACGTCGTTGAACGACACCATCTCCTCCTCATCCGCTCCCGCGTTGGTCATCTCCACCCGATGCTCCAGCGCCCGGATCGCAAACTCCGGCAGCTCGATCGGAATGGTCCGCCGCCGGCTCAACGCCTTCGCGGCATGCGTGGTGAAGGATGCGGTGCGCGTCATGATTGCCTCCCATCACGTAGCACACTCCAGTGTGTAGCTACTCAGCACACGATAGTGTGCAATAAGAGAGATGTCAAGAGCACGGCGAACGGCAGAGAGCATCTTTGGCGAACACCTTCGGGACCTGCGAACGTCAGCCGGGTTATCGCAGGAGGCGCTCGCCGAGAAGGCCGGCCTGCACCGCAACTACATCGGCCACCTGGAGCGAGCCGAGAAGACCGCGAGTCTCCATGTGTTGGTGAGACTGGCCGCAGCGTTCGATATATCGGTGCCTGAAATGCTCGAAGGTTTCGACCTCCGTGTCGTTCGCACACTGTCGCGTAATTCTTAGAGCGGCCATTTCACGAACTCTTCTGGATCGACAACAGCGCGTCTGCATTTAGGATGCAGCGCGAATCTGCAATCCGGGGACGAAAGCCGCGTTGATCTGAAATGATACGCCGGCGGCTTGGTACTTCTCAATAAATCCGCGCAAAATTGGCATATCGTAGTTAACGTCGTAAATATACGTTACTGAACCGTCTGGTCTCTTGACGCCCAGCACACCGAACCAAAGAAGTATGTCGATGATTTGATCAACGTTTTCATCCGGGAGCCCGCGACCAAGTATTAACCCGCGCAGCGCCGTCGCAGACAATACTTGATTCTCCTCTAGAAAAGCCACGAGCACGTCTTTGGCCTCAGGCAAAATGTCTCGTATCTCGTACCCTATATCGATCACTAAGTCACTAGAGTACGCTACCAATCCCTTCCGGATATCATCGACCTCGATCCGGGGATGCCGCAGGTTTACAGCAAACGCTCGGCAGTGATTGAGAATGTCGATAAGCGCACGCGGGCGCATTAAGCATCTATCGATTAGGTACTGCGACGTTTCCTCGCCATCAATGTGGCTAACGCAAACACGTCTCCACATCTCGTCGAAACTAGCCTCTGGAAGACCGCTAAAAATCAAACGACGTCGAATGAGCTCACGTAGCAGATCCGCATCCGACCAGTCAAGCGCCACGCGGGCCTCCTTGCCTCTGTCGGGCGTCTGATTAATGAGTAGTTCGAAAACGTCGTTCCGAAGGAACACCAGTGTTTTGCATAAGATGTGCCGGTGCTGGAGTAGCCGTTCAACCTTCCGGGTCGCCTCAAGCAGAGCTCGAACTATTGAAAGGTCGGCCGACGTGAGTCCGTGACTCGGCCATCCCTTATCTATGTTGTCAAACAAAAGCCAAAGGTCGCTCTTCCGAGTAAGGTACTCAACGACATTTTCCGTGAGTGCGGTCACGTCGTGACGATAGAGCAGTTCGGTCACTTGCGCTTGAGAGAGTGATACATCCTTACGGTTACCGAATTTTGCTTGGTAATCGTCGGCGATGTGCTGGAGTAGCCGCGCAAGCCGTTCCGAAAAAATCGCCTTCGCTAACGTAGTCATCGCTCTGATAAAGATCGGCAAGGCGCCGATATGGCTCATACAGGCGCTGATCACGCATATGCGCGATGCGGTCTTTCTCAAGAAGTTTATGGCAGACCTCGAGCAACAACAAATACTCCCAGAATGCCGTAATTGTGTGCTCCTGCGCACCCATACCCAAATACGCGAGCACCATTTCCTTGAACTTAAGTAGCTGATAACCATCAGGGCGAAGGTCAAGAACGACATTAGCCCTATCGCGGCGTATCTGATCACGCACCTGCGCAAAAATTGCTGTCTTCCCAGAACCCTTGCGACCGACGACCAGCCGTAACTCTCCTCGTAGTGCTCGTCGAAACTGATCCGTCTCAAGATAATATCCGGCGAGATCACGAAGCTCGTTTTCTGCCGCCGACGCGCCAAAGGTGACCCGGTCTAGTGGCGTCTGTTCCTGTTCGTATGACTGTGTGACCTCTTGTTGAAGAGCCTCCGTAACGGCGGTCGCAAACTCAGCAATAGCCTCATCAATTTGGCTAGGATGCCTAAAGACCTTGACCAGTTCCCGATAATCAAGCGGAACCGGCTCCTCACCGTCCTGCAAAAGCAGAAGAATTTTGTCGAAGCCTTCGGCAAGCCCGGCCAGAAAAGCAGCACGAAGGTTATGGATATCAGCGTCGGCAATTGACGCTGGAAGGAGGTGCAGTAGGACGCCGTACGATTGGCCGACATTGTCCATGGCGTCGGTCACAGAGAGTCGGGGCGTTTCCGTTGGGTCGAAGCTTCGAAAGAACAGCCGCGCTTTCTTTATCCTTGATACTATTCGGGTGACGTGGTCAGTTCTGAAGCGCGCCTGCAATAAGTAGACGGGCACATTCTTATTCAGCCCAGAAGTGTTGCGAAGGCTCGGCGAAGCCTCCTCAACATTGCTCAATATATCTATCAGCTCTTCTGTGTTCTCATACTCTTTGTAGCCAAGAGTATCGAAGATGCCGACATCCTGAAGAGTAGGCGCAGTTGGTGTAATTCCACGGTGCCGCGTCAGCACGACCCGCTTGGCTCTCGCAAGCGCGAAGCCGATTTCATACGCAACATTGAAATTTAGGCGCGTTATATCTGCAAACAGAACATCCACTGACGCAACGCGAGCCAGAATTTGGTCCGCTATGAACCGACCCGCAATATCCGTTTCGCGCCAGGTTGTGACGTTACTGAATTTAAACCGATCACGAAGCGCAGCAACCGCGCGTTCGATAGTATCCGCTACGCCTCGCGGTTCCGCTGGATACGCATAAAATGCTGGGAAAAAGGACATACAACCTACCGCTGTCGAGGCCGTGTTATATCCAGCCAGTCGGCGGCCAGGACTCCTTTACGAACACCCACTCGTACTTCCGCAGTTCAAGCACTTGTAGCAAGCCCCGTTGCGCACCATGATCGAGCCGCAATCGCTGCACGACGGCGCGTCCTGCTGGTAGCGGAACGTGGCAGTGTTGCGGGAGTTGGGGCCATCCGCGTCTTTGGGGGCGGCGATGACCGACGGAGTGCCGAGGGAGGTTACGAACGAGGCGTCCTCCTTCGTCAGCGGGGCTACGTTGGGGACAGGTTTGGTGACAACCGGCGCGGCGTCCTCGCGGAGGATTACCCCCGCGTGGGCCTGGCTTTCGCGGTCGAGGAACTTCGTCGCGAGCCATTTGAAGATGTAGTCCATGATCGATTTGGTCATGGGGATTTCGGGGTTTTTGGTGAAGCCGCTGGGCTCGAAGCGCGTGTGGGTGAATTTGTCGACCAGGAAGTTGAGGGGGACGCCGTGCTGGAGGGCGAGGCTCGTCATGGTGGCGAAGCTGTCCATGAGGCCCGAGATCGTGCTGCCTTCCTTGGCCATGGTGATGAAGATCTCGCCGGGGGTGCCGTCCTCGTATTTGCCGACGGTGATGTAGCCCTCGTGGCCGCTGATGGAGAATTTGTGGGTGATCGACTCGCGCTCGTCGGGGAGCTTTCTCCGGACGGCGGTCGGGGTTACGCCGAGGTCGGTGAGTTTTTCTTTGTCCTTGCCGGTGGAGAGGGGCTGGGAGCGTTTGCAGCCGTCGCGGTAGACGGCGACGGCTTTCAGGCCGAGCTTCCAGGCTTCGTGGTACGCCAGCTCGATCTCATCGACGGATGCGGCCGAGGGCATGTTGATGGTCTTGGAGATCGCGCCGCTGATGAAGGGCTGGACGGCGCCCATCATCTTGAGGTGGCCCATGTAGTGGATGGAGCGCGTCCCGTTCTGCGCTTTGAAGGCGCAGTCGAAGACGGTGAGGTGCTGGTCGAGGATGTGCGGGGCGCCTTCGATGGTGTCGTTCTCGTCGATGTACTGGATGATCTCGTTGATCTGCTTGGCGTCGTAGCCGAGGCGCTTGAGAGCCGTGGGGACGGTCTGATTGACGATCTTCAGCATGCCGCCGCCGACGAGCTTCTTGTACTTCACCAGAGCGATGTCGGGCTCGATGCCGGTGGTGTCGCAATCCATCATGAAAGCGATGGTGCCGGTGGGCGCGAGGACGGAGATCTGGGCGTTGCGGTAGCCGTGTTCCTGGCCGAGGGCATAGGCCTCGTCCCACACCTTGGCGGCGGCGTCGGCCAGGTCGGCCGGCAGCGGGCGGGTGTTGATGCGGTAGGCGGCGCGGCGGTGCTTGTCGATCACGCGCAGGAAGGGCTCGCGGTTGACGGCGTACCCTTCGAACGGACCGACTTTCGAGGCGATGCGGGCGGACTGCGCGTACGACTCGCCGGAGAGGATGGAGGTGATCGCTGCAGCGTAGTCGCGTCCATCCTCGGAGTCGTAGGCGATGCCGCGGGCCATCAGCAGCGCGCCGAGGTTGGCGTAGCCGATGCCGAGCGGACGGAAGGCGTGGGAGTTTTTCTCGATGGCCTTCGTCGGATAGGAGGCGAAATCGACGGTGATCTCCTGCGCCGTGATGACGATGCGCAGCGCGGCGCGATAGGCCTCCACGTCGAAGCCTGTGTTCTCGTTGTAGAAGCGCATCAGGTTCAGCGAGGCCAGGTTGCAGGCGGAATCGTCTAGGAACATGTACTCCGAGCACGGGTTGGAGGCGTTGATGCGGGCTGTGTTCGGGCACGGGTGCCAGTCGTTGACCGTGGTGTCGAACTGCATGCCCGGATCGCCGCAGAGGTGGGCCGACTCGGCCATCTTGCGCATCAACTCGCGGGCCTTGAAGGTGCCCATGACCTGCTTCGGCTCGGTCACCGACCAGGTCTGCCAGTCGAGGTCCTTCTCGTACGCGTGCATGAAGTCGTCAGTGACGCGCACGGAGTGGTTGGCGTTCTGGAACTGCACGGAGTCGTACGCGCCGCCGACGGCATTGAACGCGCCGTTATAGCCGGCATCGATCAGCGCCCAGGCTTTCTTCTCTTCCTTCTCCTTCGACTCGATGAAGTCGACGATGTCGGGATGGTCGGCGTTGAGGATGACCATCTTGGCCGCGCGGCGGGTCTTGCCGCCGCTCTTGATGACGCCGGCGAAGCTGTCGTAGCCCTTCATGAAGGAGACAGGTCCCGAGGCGGTGCCGCCGCCCGCGAGGAGCTCTTTCGAGGAACGGATGCTGGAGAGATTCGATCCGGTGCCGCTGCCGTATTTGAAGAGCATCCCCTCGGTCTTGGCGAGGCCGAGGATGGAGTCCATGGTGTCGTTCACGGAGTTGAT
Organism: Thermoanaerobaculia bacterium; assembly: GCA_035996815.1. GTDB lineage: Bacteria > Acidobacteriota > Thermoanaerobaculia > Gp7-AA8 > Gp7-AA8 > JADGNZ01. Next base: position 12,101 of record DASYJF010000095.1, read on the forward strand.
GAAGCACGCCGAGCACTGCGGATGCGGCTCGATGCCGACGTTGAACCAGACCGGCGAATTGAACGCGGCCATCTGGTAGAGAAGGATGTGCGTGAGCTCGTCGCGGAACGTATCGCCATCGGCTTCCGAGGCGAAGTAGCCGCCTTCGCGTCCCCAGCCGGTGATGGTGCGGACGACGCGGCCGATGAGCTGGCGCACGGACGTCTCGCGATCGGGTGAGCCGAGGTGGCCGCGGAAGTACTTCGACACGACGACGTTGGTGGCCATCTGCGACCAGAACTTCGGCATCTCGACGTCTTTCTGCTCGAAGACGATCCCGCCGCTCTCACTGGTGATGGCCGCCGCGCGCATCTCCCATTCGCAGGTGTCGTAGACATCCACTCCCGCTTTGGTGAAGAAGCGGTCGATGGCGACGCCGCCGAGCTTCGTCTCCTTTTTCTTGACCGGCTTGCTGCTCGAGCGGGGGCGGATGCTGCTGGACGGGATCTCGATGGACGTCATGGCCTGTTCTCCTTCTTGGAAGCAAAAGCGCCCCTACGCGGGGCGCTTCGGTGTTGGATGAGCGGTAGTTAACGAGCGAGCCAGCGTGCGCTGGTGGGGCGAGCCTGCGGGACCGGTGTCTTCACTTTCACGGTGACCTGGTACTCGCGAATCTGGAGTGAAACGGACCGCAGGGGGCTCTTCGTGGTAAGACGGGAAACGTGCTTCAAATCCTTCATCAATCCTCCCACGCGCATCGGCTGTCGTTGTTGTGCGGAACAAGCTACGCCCCGTGGAAACGGATGTCAAGTCTAGGACCACAAGATGTTGTGGTCGTGTTTGATAAAAACACCACAGGAAGCGTAAGTATTCGCAGAATCAGAGATTTAGTCCACAGGAAGTAGACGGGATTTCGATGCGTTCTCCGCTGGCTTTCCACTCGATCCCCGCAGGTTATCCGCAGGGTTTTGCACAGACTAGCAAGGGGTAATCCGCAGAAAATCAGCGCGTTTTCCACACGTTTTGCACATCTTTTCCATGTAGATTTCGCGATCTCTTTTTCCGCAGGTTTTAAGGTAAGTTTCCGAAGGAAATAGCAGACGCGGCCGAAGAAAATTCGCGCGTGTGGACTGGGAGGGTGGTTGGGCTGCGGAAAAGGGTGAATTTTCTTCTTTCCGCGCCCTCGGCAGACGCCTGAAAACGGCCTGCACAATGAGTGTGACACGTGGAACAGTGGGGAACAGGAGGCTCGTTCGCCACATCGTCGCGCGCGGAGGCGCGCTTCACAGTACAGCCCCGCGCTCGGCGCGGGGTCACGTGGGGTCGCGTCCGTTTCACGGCCGCGGAGGCGGCCGTAACAAGATCTCGCGAGAACTTGTAGTGGCCGCCTCCGCGGCCACGGATTCGTCGCCATCATCGAAACCCCGCGCCGAGCGCGGGGCTGGATTCTGAAGCGCGCCTCCGCGCGCGACGAACTAGTACCCGCCGCCCGCTCCTGCGCCGCCGAACGATTTGTCGGTGGGCGACGCGGAGTCGGCGAGGTCCGGGCCGGTGTGGGCGTGATCGGCGGGCGCGGATCCGTGCGGGGCGACGGCTAGGATGCCGCCGATTTGCATTGCTTCGTCGTAGGGATTCGTCGCGACAATGGTGACGATCAGGCCGCGCGTTTTGCCGCGCAGGGCACGTTCGAGCGTCACGGCGATGGCAATCACCGCGATCCCCGCTCCGATCAATTTCCCCTCGGCGGGATAATCGAAGAGCTGCCGCAGCTCGATTGCGGCGCAGGCGATCGACAGCGTTGCGGAGATGAGCAGGATGCGATCGCGCCAGGCGATGCCGGCGGCGAGAAGGATTGCGGCGGTAACGGCGAGGATTGCGGCGACCGGCATCTCCATGGCGAACGTCGTTCGGAACGCGCGCATCAAGACGGTGGACACGTAGCCGGCGATCGGCATCGCCAGCGCGAGGCCGGCGAAGAGGCGTTCGTTCGATGGACGCTGCCACATGCGGCGGAGTGCGAATGCCGAGGGGATGGCGATGAGCGCGGCGACGGACATGGCAAGGATCGGCGTGTGATCCCACTTTGCAGCGATGTAGACCACCACCAATATCGCCGCGAGCACGCCGAAGAATTCGTTGCGCATGCGCCAGCCGGAGAGCGCGGCCGCGGCGGCGAAGACGAGTATCGCTTCCACTTTTCCCTGGCTGGGCAGGCCGAAGATGAAGGCGAACGTGCCGAAGAGCCAGAGCGATGACTCGACGCCGGTGTGGAAGAAGTGGTGCTCGCCGATCATCCACTCCGCGGCGCCGATGGCCAGCACCGCGGTGAGGATGCCCTTCGGCAGCATGAGCAGGGCGAAGAATCCGAATGCCATCGACACGGCAATCGCGGCGAGGACCATGAAGACGATCCGCAGCAGCAGTCCATTGTGCTTCCACGGCGTTGCCGGCTGCGAAGGCACGATCTTCCTCAACGCCTCCGCCCGCTCCTCCGCGATCGACGGTCCCGTCGGCCAATGCTTCATGCCGCTCTCCGGAGCCGCGCATGCGAGAGAAAGAGTCCGACGATCGCGGCGATTGTCGAGACGAGAAGGTAGAAGGTGATGAAGATTTCGTCGTGGATCGCCTTGCAGACGGCGATGTCAATCGCGATCGTTCCGTACACCCACGCATAGATGACGAAGGTTCCCTCGCGCGTGCGTTTCGCGTAGAGCACCGCGGCCGCCGCCAACACGATCGTGATCGCGCAGCCGAGGAGTCGCGTGTCGTCTTTGAATGCGAGGATCAGCGATCCCCAGAACGCGAGATTCGCGGCGGCGTGATCGAAGAGCGAGCTGAAAGTCGTGGCCGGGCGCAACTTGCGATCGATGAGGCGCCAAGCCACCACGATCACGGCGCAGGTAAACGCGCGGCTGGCCGTGCTTGCCGGCGAATCGAAGAACGTATCGACGCTGCGCCGTTCGATGCCGAGCCATGCCGCGAGCGAGGCCACCGACAACGAAAGCACGAGCCGCGATTGAAAAAAGTACGCAGTGACGGCATGCAGGATGGCCAGCAAGAGAAAGTGGCGCGGCCAGCTGTCGCCGAGGAGGTGGTAGTGATGCTCGATGTATCCGATGTCGGCGCTGGCGAGGAGCGCGGCGAGGAGCAGGACGTAGTCATCGACCAGCGCAGCCTTGCGGCTGCGCTTCCAGTACGCCCATGCGTAGCAGGCGGCCGCCGCGAGTCCGATCACCGCGGCGATGGCAAGCGGTCCGATGTCGTCGAGATGCTTTGTGATGTAGACGCCGACACCAGTCGAGATGAGCATGACACCGGCCCACGTCAGGATACGAAGCTCGGGATAGATGCTGACGGCCTCTCGGCGCTCGCGCGCGATGAGCACACCGGTATCGGGCAACTGCGCCAACTCAGGTTCGAGGGAGATCACCGTGGGCGGATTGTAGTCTGGAGATATGCATCCGTTTCGTGCGAAGCACTTTGGAGTGCGGTGGCGATTGAGCCACCGCTTTGGGAGGACGGTGGAATCGTGACGCGTCCCAGCATGTGATACTTGCTGCGTCTTCGCGATCGTCTCCGTCCCCCGCCCTCCCAAAGCGGTGGCTCGGTCGCCACCGCACTCCAAAGCTTCGCGAAATTTGCGGCGAGTCTCGCAAGCAACGAACGTCGCGACAGACGACAACGACCCCTGCGCTACACTCGCCTCCGTGAAGGCCATCCGCCTGCTGCGTCCGGCGCAGTGGCTGAAAAACGGATTCGTAATCGCGCCGCTGATCTTTTCGCGGTCGTTCGTTTCGCCGTCCGCGGTCGCGCATTCGCTGGCGGCGTTCGTCATCTTCTGCGGCGCGGCATCGGCCGGCTACATCATCAATGACATCTTCGACCGCGAAAGCGACCGCCTCCATCCCGTCAAACGCCTGCGCCGCCCCATCGCGTCGGGCGAAATCTCAGTGCGAGCCGCAGTAACGATCGTTACGATTCTGACCCCGATCCTGCTCCTTGCGGCGTGGTTTGTCGCGCCGAAGTTCCTCCTTGCGGTGGCGCTCTATCTCGCGCTGACCACTGCCTATTCGATCCATCTGAAGACGATGCCGATCGTCGATCTCTTCGCGGTCGCCTGCGGATTCGTACTGCGGGTGTGGGGCGGCGCGGTGGCGATCGGCGTGGTGCTGTCGGTGTTCATGTTCATCACCACGCTCTCGCTCGCGCTCTACCTCGCGGCGACGAAGCGGCGGCAGGAGCTGGTGTCGACGGCGACGGCATCCGAGTTCCGCTCGGTGCTGCAGCACTACTCCGTCAAGCTGATGGACGACTATTCGGAAATCGCGGTCGTAGCCACGTTCGTCTTCTACGGCCTCTACATCGCCACGGTGCGTCCGCAGCTCGCGGCGACAGTGCCGGTGGTGCTGTTCGGCGTGTTCCGGTATCGCTACCTGATGGAACGTTCGCACGACGAATCGCCGACCGACCGGATGGTGTGCGACCCGCAGATGATCGTCTGCGCGGTGTTGTGGGCGGCGATCTCGATCACGGTGCTTTACGTGGCGTCGTGATGCGGCTCGCTAACCTTGCTTTCGCGCTGATCTTCGCGGCGTTCACGTTCCTCCACCTGCACCGCATCGCATCGATCTCACCGACATGGGACGAAGGGACGGACATCGCCATCACGCAATGCCTGGCGAAGACGCACGATCCGTTCGCCTGCCTCGACGACATCTCGCAGACGCGGCTCCCCTACTTCATCCACGCCTCGGTTTTGATGTTGACGCCATCGAACAACGCTCAATACGTCGTCAGCTTCATCGCCAGCGCGCTGACGCTGCTGATGCTCTACGCGTTCGCGCGCCGCGAATTCGGAGTGGCGGTAGCGACGATGACGGCGGCGCTGTACGCGACATCGCCGCAGCTCCTGGCCTCGGGGCGGATGCTGATGACGCATTCGAACATTCTCTTCACGCTGTTTACGACGGCGTCGTTCATCGCGTTTTATTACTTCGTTCGCGAACAACGCAAACGCGCCAGCGAGCCGCTGGCGGTCCAGCCGCCGAGCCGGCGGCGCTACGACGCAACGTGGCTGATCCTCGACGCCGTCGCCTTCGGACTCGCCACGTCGTGCTCGATCCTCGGAATCTTCAACGGAATCGTGATCGCTGTTTTCTATGCGATGACGCGGCGCTTCGCCTGGCGCGATCTGATCTTCATCCCGATCGCGATCGCGACATTCTTTGCAACGTCAGTGATCTATGTGAATCCGGCGCTGCTGGTGAAACTGATCCGCGCCTGTGCCTTGCCTGACGTCTACCCCTTCTGGAACTACCTCGGACTCGGATCGCCGCACGCGCCCTGGTACTTTTCGCTGCTTCTCTTCGTCATCAAGATCGGACCGTGGTGGCTGGTCCTCGCCGCTGCCTGCTCCGCGACGACGCTTCGTCGCCCGCGCCGCATGCAGACGACGTTTCTCGCGGCATTCGGAATCGCGCTGCTCGTCAACTTCGCGCTGAAGGGATTCCTCTTCCGCTACGACGCGCCGCACCACCAGGTACAGTTCTATCCGATCGTCTGCCTGGGGGTTGCCGCGATCATCCTCGAACATCGCAGGACAAAGCTGCTCATCGCGGCGATCGCGATCTGCTTCGCGGTGCAGATTTATGACGTCGTCCGCTTCTTCCCGAACTACCTTTTCTACGGCGCGCAATATGGCGACCGCTTCATCGGTGAGTTCTACGGACCGGCGGTCATGCACGGGCAGGATCGCGGGCCGGTCAATGCCTACATCGATACGCTGATCGCCCGCCATCCGAACGTGAAGATCCTCGTCGCGGATCACAACGCGCTGGAGCGGCCGGAGGCGAATTTCGTTCCGTTCACGAAGCGCGATCCTGCCGTTCGTTACGAGTACGCGTTCGTCGACCGGCTGTTCGCGACGCACGTTCGATTTCCGGAGAGGGATGCCTACAACGCGTACCTGGCGGCGAATCATGGGGAGGAGTACACGTATTACTTTCCAACTCACAAGTGGATGTATCGGGTAGTGCGGCTCCGGTGACCCGTCAGACGACATACGCCACCGCGAACCCCACCTGCGCGGCCATCATCATCAGATACATATGCCGCCACGATGGATGGTTCTCCGTCGCCGTCAGTTCGTCGGGATTGCGGACGATCAGCCAGACCGTGTAGGCGCCCCACGCCGCTAACGCGATGCCGAGGATCGTCAGAAACTTGCCGTTGCCTGTGAGGATGTGCGTGGCGGCGCCGAGCGGCATCAGCAGCCAGGGGAAGATGAAGAACGGGGCGATCATCCACGCGGCGCGTTTCACGCCGAAGGCGATCGGAAGCGTGCGGCAGCCGCCGGCGCGATCGCCTTCGATGTCGCTGAAATCCTTTGTCGATGCCGCGCCGAGGAGGAAGAGCATGAAGACCGAGCCGATGAACCACGGTTCGGCAGTGGTCGCGTGCGCAACCATCGTCCAGCCGGCAACTTTCAAGAGGCAGCCGCGCGGGATGGCGATCGTCAGATTCGCGCCGATCGGATGCGCTTTCGTCCGGCCGAGGGCGGGGACCGAGTAGACGAACGTTGAGATGAAGGCGATCAGGTAGATGGCGATGCACTCATGTAGCGGCAGCGGCGCGAAGAATTTGGCGCGCCAGCTGGTGTACGGATAGACGACCACGAACCACGTCGGGACGAGGCCGAGCGCGTACATGATCCAGGTGAAGATCCACGCGCCTTTTTTCGAAACTTCGCCAGTGACCAGCGGACGTTTCGGCTTGTTGATGCGATCGATCTCGAGGTCGTAAACCTGGTTCAGCGAATTGTTGGCCGCGTTCAGGAACGATGCGCAGAGCGATCCAAGGACGATCGTCCAGATGACGGACGACGTCAGCGCCCGCGTCGGATCGGGATTGTGCGCCGATCCCCATGCGCACACCGCACCCGACACGATGCCGAGGAGTGGCGGGAGAAGCGTGAACGGACGGGCGAGGGCGATGTAGTGCTTCAAAGGGTTTCGAGTTTACCTGCTCGGTCGATGCTCGCCTAAAACGAGAGCACATTTCGCGAAGCTTTGGAGTGCGGTGGCGATCGAGCCACCGCTTTGGGAGGGAGGGGGAACGGTGAGCGTTCGCGAGTTGTGATG
>DASYJF010000096.1:0-10752 GCA_035996815.1 Thermoanaerobaculia bacterium
CCCGCTTTTTTTTTGAGAAGATTCTTCGTGACACAGCGTCAGAACTGAGTAAAATAACAATTCACTCTCGGCAGCGTTCATCGTCGCTGGCGGAGTCGGCTCCTGGCGCGGTATGCGCCACCTACAACTCCTTTTGGGGGAAATAACGTGAACTCGATTCGCTTCAGGCCGTTCCTGCTTTGCGTTGTGCTGCTCGTCGCCGCTACGAGCGCCGTCGCCCAGAACTATCCGTTTCCGGCATCGACGCCGAACACTGACGTGAAGTGCTCGTTGTGCCCAAGCCGTGAGACGCTGCTGACGATCGGGTATCCGCCGGTGCTCAGGTTCGTCGGCCGCTGGGCTGACGCCGAAAGCGCGCACGTATATCAGCAGAACTTCCGGACAGCACAACCGAAAATGGCTCGTTTCGTCCCCGGACGGAACCGCATCTACACCCTTCTCGGCAGCGCGCTGGCCGCGTACGACGCCGATAAGTTCTTCTCCCGCCTCAACGCGAGGCCGCAGGAGCAAATGGTGGCGGCAACCCAAGTCCCGGTGTCCGGAGGCAATCCGCGGTTTGCGCAATTCGGTCCGGCGGAGGTCTTCCTTTGGTGGGATGCGTTCTTCTACGCGGAGAACGGAAGTGGCTGGATCACCCCCTTCGAAGATGGCCAGGAGCGGCTGTGGGATTTCGACTGGGATGATCGCGGCAACGTCTATCTGGCCTACACAGCCTTCGGCTGGGGCATCGTCAAGGACAGCGGCGATATGGGCGGTGGCTTGCTCCACACCCTGTCCCAGTCGGTCAAGGCGAGTGGTCTTGCTCCCGATCACATCATGTCCCTGAAGACGAGCGATGGCCGGTACTACGCGGCCGCCAGCGACAAGAATCTGCCCTCGATCCTGCAAATCTGGGACGTTCAGGATCCGGCTGCGCCGGTCAAGCAGCCCGATATCCCTGGCCGCTCCTTCTATCTCTGGGCGAAGGATTCGACTGGCTCACGGTTGGGGATCGTCGAGTACAGCGGCGGCCTGTCGATCTTCTCACCGGACGCATTCGTCCGCGCGGGCGGCACACCGATCGTCCACTTCGAGGCAGGCGGCGGAGGCACGTTCAGAATGATCACGGGCGACGGGACCAACTTCTACGCCTATGGTGCGTCAGACTCCGGCCCTTTCATCGACGTGATCTCGCCCTCCGGGAGCACGTACGTGGAGACGCGCTATCGCACGCACGGCTATGGTCTCCCAACGGGAATGCACTACGGCGACGGCTACCTGGCGGTTTATGGAGTGGAGGTTCCGCCGGTCGGCACATGGAACATCCGCGTCTTCAAAGTGGCACCGGGAACGTTGAGCGAGATCCCGTTTGAGATGCCCGTGCCGGGCAACGCGAACAGCCAGCAGCCTTTCTGGTCGATGTACTACGCGGCGAACGCGCCCCAGGGCTATGCCCGTCCGAGTATCAACAGTTTCATGGACGTTACGCCGGTCAAAAATGGCTCCAAGATCTACCTCATCGTCTCCGCCCTGGGTCTCGGCGACGTGTGGGAGGTCAAGGCGGGCGACTCGATCGCCGCGCGGCTGAGCGCATCCGCTGAAGTGCCCAATCCGAATTCTGCCGCGGCTCCCGGGACCGGTCCCTTCTACGGCGATCGCCAGTCGTTTACGAGCTCGTTGGGCTCCGGGAATGCGGCGAACGTCAATTGGGACTTCGGCGACAACACGAGTCTCGCCTCGATCACCGGCGGGACTGTCAAGCATCAATTCGGCGGCGTCACGTCGGCAGCCTCGCTTCCGCTGGTCCGTCATGTGACGGCCTCCAATGCGGCCGATCTGACGATGGCGGACACCCTGTCAGTGACTCTCGCTTCCCCGCAGCCCGGCTTCAAGCTCGCGAATACGTCATTCCTGTTCCGCCAGCCCGATGCCAGCTCGGCCGCGCCGATCGTCTCCGGCGACTCATTCCTCGATGTTTCCGACGGAGCAGTCGAAGGCCACTACACCGATTGGGTGCTCGACAGCGCCTCGAACAAGAAGCTACCGAGCGACGCCTTTGGGGTCGGCGTTTGCGGCGCGCGTTCGCTCGCCTTCAAAACCCATTACGGCCCCTACAGCGGCACTGGCAGTTCGATCACGGCGCCCAGCGACCTCGCCCTGAGCATCTCTCCGTTCAATTACACCGTCCACCCTTACGTCGTCACCGTTCAGGAACCGACACCCGCATCCGTCGGTGATCCAAACGCCGTCTTCACCACAGCTCTCCGCGTTGGCAGTGCGAGTGATCTGCCGGGCGGCATCGGAACACCCGTGACGTACACGTGGGAAGTGATCGACGCCAGCCAGTCGAGGGTCACCAGCGCGACCGGGTCCGCCACGCTCGGCACAATACCGGCGTTCAGCGTACCGCGCACCACATTCAGTGCGCTCGGTCTGCGCGTACGCCTTACGACCACCATCGCCGCGTCGGCAGTTCCGGGCCCCGGTTGCAGCAGTCTGGCCACCGCGGTTGCCCAGAGCAGCGTATTGAATGGTCCGGATCCGGTGATCGTGAAGACCGGCTGCGCAACAGTCGGGAGCCCTTGCTCCTTCACTGTCACGTCGGCACAAAACCCGACGCTGGCCGGGTGGTCGTTCGCCTGGACCCTCAACCCGACCGCGACTAACTCCGGCACCACCGCGTCAGACTTCAGGCCGCAATTCACCACCACGACGGACTACACCGTCGGCGTCACGGTTACCAACGGCATCGGCAGTAAGATCGCTACTCTCACCGGGCACATCGACAAACCGTTGTGCTCGAGCGCGCCCGACGGCTTCAACACCGCCATTGGACCCTTCACCAACTCTACTCCGGCCCCCGGCGATGCAGTTCCCTTTCACATTTTCCCGGTCGGCTGGGCGCCCTCGGTTGAATGCGACAAGTTCGCCTGGTCGTTCGGCGACGGCGGCTCGTCGACAGCGATCGAGCCGACACACGTCTACACGAATGCCGGCACGTACAACGTCACGCTGATTCTGACCGGTGGGCTTGCCACCGGCAACTACACGACCAGCGTCACGATCGGTAGCGCTGCGCCGCCGCCGCCGCCTCCTCCTCCCAATAATGGCGGCTGCAGCAGCTCGCCTCAAGCCAACAGCGCCTACGTGACCTACACCGGTCCCGCATCCGGCTGCAACGCGGTGACCGGCTCATGTAACCCGGGTGAATCGCTATTCTTCGTGTTGTGGCCGGACTCCGGCTATAACCTCAGTTGCGGCAGCACCACGGTCACATGGTTGTTCGGTGACAACTTAAGCGGCTCCGGCCTTTCGGCGTCGCATACGTATGCCGCCGCAGGTACCTACCACGCGCAGGCCATCGTCTCCAACAGCGCAGGGTCGTTTACATACTTGCAGGACGTGCGGATCGGAAATGCGGGGCCGCACCCATGCGGCACGTTGACGCAGCAGAACGTCGCGCTCGCCTGGACAGGCACGGGCTGCACGGAAAGCAGCGGAACGTGCAAGTCGGCGGACCAGATCGCGTTCCGGCCGCTTGGCAATGGTTACGACTTCACGTGCAACGCCACCCACACCTACGATTGGGACTTCGGCGACAATTCCGCCCACTCGACGCTCGCGCAGCCATCGCATTCATTCGCCGGGCCCGGCACGTTCACCGTCAAGCTGGTTGTGTCGAACGGCACCTCACAAACGACGGTCACGCGTAGTCTCACCACGTCGAGTGGTAGCAACGCCTTAGGGTGTGGCGTGATGGTTCCCGACCAGAACGTCTACATCTCCTTCTATGGCGATGGCTGCACCGCTATATCGGGCAACTGCTCCGCGAAAGCCGATGTGGCGTTCGCCGTGAGCACCAACGGGAGCTACGACTTCAGTTGCGCGCCGCACACTTATTCTTGGGACTTTGGTGATGGTGGCCACTCTACGGACAACGCTCCATTGCACAGATACGCCGCGGACGGTACCTATACCGTGAGGGTACATGTCGCGGTTGGAGCGGCCTCAGTCGATCTGACCTCGACGGCGAGGGTCGTCAACGGTACGCCGACGATTCCCCGTGGTGGCCGTGCCGTGCGGCATTGATCTTCAATCCGCATGCAGACAACGTGGCGGGCTTCGGCCCGCCACGTTTTTTTGCACGGGATAGTTTGGCGCCGGCATCCGTACAATGGCGGGAATGACCACCGTTGTCCGCGCCGTCGAGCTGACCAAGCAGTACGACATCTACCGCCGCCCGGCGGACCGGCTGATCGAATTCGTGACGCGACGCGCGCGCCACACGGTTTTCCCCGCCTTGCAGGACGTCAGCTTCGAGGTCGAGCAAGGCGAGACCATCGGCATCATTGGGCAGAATGGCGCCGGCAAGAGCACGTTGCTCAAACTGCTTTGCAGCGTCACGCGTCCCACAAGCGGCCTTCTGGAAGCAAAGGGGAGTATCGCTTCGATCCTCGAGTTGGGAACTGGGTTTCATCCGGAATTCAGCGGCCGCGACAACGCCGCGCTCAACGCGGCCATCCTCGGGCTCGGTCCGGCCGAGGTTAAGCAGCGGCTGCCGGCGATCCTGGAGTTTTCGGAGCTCGGCACCTTTCTCGACCGTCCCGTCAAGACCTACTCCTCGGGTATGTACATGCGGCTGGCCTTCTCGGTGGCCGTCAACGTCAATCCAGACATCCTCGTCATCGATGAGGCGCTAGCCGTCGGCGATGGCCACTTCCAGAAAAAGTGCGTCGACAAAATCCGCGAGTTTCAGGAAGAGGGGAAGACGATTCTCTTCTGCTCGCATGGCCTCTACCACGTCAGTTCGATCTGCCGACGCACGCTCTGGCTCGATCACGGAACGGTGATGCGTTACGGGCCATCGCTCGACGTCGTTCACGAGTACGAGACGTTTCTCATGCAGCGTGACCGCGAGCGCCCAGCCAGCGAGGGCGAGCCGGAACACGAGCGCGTGCCGTCGCCGGTGCGCATCCGCGAGATCGTCGTCTGCGATCGCAGCGGCCGTCCACGCGACACGTTCGACCGCGGCGAAGACATTCACGTCAAACTGCGCATCCATTCCCAGATCGCGTCACAGCCGGTTCACGTCATCGTCGGCGTGCATCGCTCCGCCGATGATTTTCAGTGTTTCGCCGTCGGCACGCATGCGGATGGATTCGAGCCGCCGTCGGGTCGCAATGAGTACGAGCTGATCGCGCAACTGCACGGCGTTCCTCTGAACCGCGGCGAGTATTCGATCATCGCCTTTGCGGGCGACGAAAATGCGATCACCGTCTTCGACCGCCGCGATGTTCGCCCCGCGTTCTCGATCACCGGCGCGCGCTTCGAGGTCGGGCTGATTTCGCTCGACCACCATTGGTCACTCGCGCCTGCCGAAGCGGACGCCGCGCGGCCGGCCGGCAGATGACTTCCGTTTCGCTGCTGGTGATCAGCTATCGGTCCTCCGCGCTCGCCGCGGATGCGATCGCCACCGCGCGCGCGGCATCGTCGCGGCCGTTGCAGGTGATCGTGGTGGACAACAGCGTGGACTCTGCCGAGGCGGACGCGCTTCGCACCGTCGCCGACATCGTCATCGCCTCCCCCCGCAACCTCGGCTACGCCGGCGGCATCAACGCAGGACGGCGTCTGTGTGACGGCGACGTCATCGTCGTCTCGAATCCCGACGTTCGTTTCGGTGAGCAATCGATTGATCGGCTCGTCGATGCGAATGCTGCCGTCGCCGGTCCGGCACTTTTCTGGGACGACGCCCATCGCTGGATGCTGCCGCCCGCGGAACTGCACACGCGACGCGAAGTCATCGACCGTGTTCTTGCCAGTCGCTCGCGCGCGTGGGCGCGGCGACGCGCGCGGCGGCGTTTCTTCGAACGCGTCGCGTTCTGGTCGCTCGATCAGACCACGCGAGTCCGCGCGCTCTCGGGCGCCGTCATGGTCATCCGCGCGAGCGCGTTCGATGGCGGGTTCGACGAACGATTCCCGCTGTACTTCGAAGAGAACGACTTCCTGCGCCGCGTGAAGGGCGATGTCGTCTACGTTCCGTCCGCGCGCTGCCGCCATCTCTACAATCAGAGCGCCGCGGGATCGGTGGAAGCGGCGTCGCTGTACGCGCGCTCCGAGTTGCTCTACCTGAACAAGTGGGGCGGAGCGTTCGCAAAAAAATTTGAAGGACGGCTTGAGTCGTTGGTGGCCGAGGGGGGCGAGAGCGGAGACATCATTCTCGAAGCATCGCCACTCGCCACGTTCGAGACCGCCGCGGGTCATTTCGGTAGGGACGTCAGGGATGTTTCAGAAGACATCTGGAGCACGTACCGCGGCCACGTTCTCTACCTGCGCGCCGTAGACCTGCAGACCGCCCGCGTACTTCGGTCGTGGACGAAAGCTAGAATAACGGCATGAGCGCGACGAGCGTGTCGATCCTGGTGCCGCTGGCCGGACCCGCGCCCGAGTTGCCGTCGACGCTGGAGACGATCGAGCGCTACCTGCAAGCGACCGGATTCGCATTCGACATCCGCGTCCTCGATCGCCGCGATGGGCTCGGCTACGGCGCGATGATTCGCCGCGGCGCCGCGGACGCGGGCGGCAGCGTCGTCATCGTCGTCGATCCCGAGCTGCCGTATCCGGTCGAAGCGATCGGCGATGTGGTCGCACTCATCGAGTCTGGAGCCGCCGAGGTTGTGTTCGGGCGGCGCGAGGGTTGCCGCGACAGCATCGTTTATCGATCGCTGCTTGTGCCGATCCTTCCCGATCCGTCGCTGCAGCTGACCGCGTTTTCCTCCGACGCGGCGCGGCTGCTCATGGCCGAATCGAAATTGCGCGGCGGCGGATTCGATCTCGAAACGGCGTATCTCGCCAACAAATACGGATTCCGGATCGAGCGGCTGACCGTCCGCGCGGCGAAGACGAGGAGGGCGTTCGGATTCTGGCCTGGAGTCGCGTCGGCGATCTCCATCCGCATGACCGATCGACGCAACGGCTATCGCGCTCCGCGGCGGTGTCCCGTCTGTTTCTCGCATGAGGTCTGGAACTTCGATCAGATTCCGGGCAACGTCGTCCGCTCATGCAGCCGCTGCAAGTGCCGCTACCTCGGCCGCTTCGAAGTCGACGACGACAACCGTCCGGTGCGCCGGGTGTTGCGAGGACAGCACGCGCAGGTCGAGATCGGCGACGAAACACTGCACCGCGGCGTGGCGCGCGAGAAAACCAGCCAGCGGCGTTTGTCGGTGCTACGGCGCCATCTCACGTCGCGTGCACGCGTGCTCGAGATCGGCGTCCGCGACGGCAGTTTCGGCGACGCTACCGCGCGCGAATTCGAGTACGTCGGCATCGACCGCGCCGCGCCGGCCGCGCGCGCGGCACGTTCGCGAGGCCTCGAGGTGTACTGCTCCACCGTTCCGAACTTCGTGAACACCGGCCCGGCGTTCGACGCCATCGTGCTCTTCCACGTCTTCGAGAACATGGCCGAACCGCACGACGCGCTGGCGAGGATGAAGGACCTGCTCAAGCCCGGCGGCGTGCTGCTGCTGTCGACGTTCGACACCGAGGGGCTGGTCTATCTCATCACCGAGCGGCGGTGGATGACGCAGAACTTCCGCACGCATCTCATTCTCTATTCGCGGTCGGCGCTCATCGAACTGCTCGAGCATTCCGGATTCGAGATCGTCAGCATCGGTGCTGAGCTGGCGTACCGCGACCATCGTTTCCTGCGGCACTCAGTGTCCATGCGCTGGCCCGCGATCGCGCCGCTCGTGCGCATGCTGCTGAAAGTGCTTCCGGATCCGCTTCTGCTTTTCTCCGGATCGATTCGCATCGTGGCGAAGCGCCGCGCCGGTGCGCCGATGAACTTCCGCGCCATTCGCTCGGTCGAGCCGACGCATGCCCGTTGATCCGCGATTCATGATTCGCGCGTTTCGGGCCGGCGACGAAGAGCAGATCCGTCAGCTTTTTCATCGCGCGTTTCCGCATGCGTCGCGCGGTGCCGAACATTTCCGATGGGAGTATCAGCGCAATCCATACGGCAACGAACGCATCGCGCTGACATTCGACGAGGGCGGCCAACTCGCCGCGCAGTACGCCGGCTATCCGGTGACGATGGTGGATGACGGACGCGAGTTCCTCGCGAATCAGATCGGCGACATCATGACCGATCGTTCCGTGCGCCAGGTGGGCCGCGGCCCGACCAGCATCCTCGCGCGCACGGCTGCGCATTTCTACGACGCCTTCTGCCGAGGCAAGGTCGGCTTCAACTACGGCTTCACGACCGACTCGCATCGCCAACTCTCCGTCCGCTTCCTCGGCAGCGACGCCGTCGAGCCGGCCCCGTATCGCGTCCGCGATCTCCTGCGCAATCCGATCGAACCGATCACGCGCCGCGAGCGGCTGTTGCGCGGATGGCAACTCGAGCTGGTGAAGGACATCGGTTCCGAGTTCGACGACTTCTTCGCGCGGGTCGCGCCGGCGTATCGATTTCTCGTTCGGCGCGATGCGCGCTATCTCCGTTGGCGCTATCTCGAGTGTCCGGACGTTTCGTACTTCATCGTCGCAATCCGCAAGTGGCGTCGCCTGGTGGGATGGAGCGTCTTCGGCGTTCGCGATTCGCGACTGTCGTGGGGCGATGCCTTATTCGATCCGCGATATCCGGCGGCAGCCGAAGTGCTTCTGCGGCATGTCGCGGGGAAGTATCCCGTCGACCGAATCGATGGATGGTTTCCGGCGCGGCCGGAATGGTTCGATCGCGTTTTGCACGAGATGCAATTCGAGTCGAAGCCCGATCCGCAGGACTTGTCGTTGATGTGTGTTCCGTTCGATCAGCCCGACGCCAGCGCGCGCATCGCCGAGCGGCTTTACTACACCTACGGTGACAGCGATTTGTTCTGACGAACGAGTGGCCAGCGTTCTGCATGTCGGTCTCAGCAGTCGCTAGAATGGAAGACGCGAGCGTGGCATGAATCAGGTTCAGAATCAGAGCACCGGCGGAACGAAACGAGTTGCAGACGTCGACCGGAAACGCATCCTGGTCATCGACGACGACCTACCGTTGCGCGGCATGCTCGCCGCCGCGTTGCGCCAGGCCGGCTTTCAGGTGTTGCTCGCCGGCGACGGCGGTGAAGGTCATCGCGCGCTCACCATCCATCGTCCCGACGTCATCCTCCTCGACCTGGCGATGCCGGGCGTCAACGGCTGGGATTTTCTGCAGCGTCTCAAAGAGACCGGCTTCCTCGGCACGCTCCCGATCATCGTCCTCTCCGCGCATCTGTACGTCGAGCCGCAGGCCATCCTGGAGCTCGGCGTCTCGGCCATCCTGCCGAAGCCGTTCAATCTCACGGAGCTGATCGACCTGATCGAGCATCTTTCGCCGTGACCACGGACGATGTAGCGAGCCGTATCGCCGCGCGATATCCGTCGCGATTTCTGCGCGCGTACGTTCGCGCGAAAGTGCGGATCGATCCTGTCTACGCCGCCGTCTTCGACCGAATCGGCGACAGCATCGATCCGTTGCTCGACGTCGGCTGCGGCGTCGGCGTTCTCGCTGCATATCTCCGTACGCGCGGTTTCGCCGCGCCGATCCGCGGCATCGATCACGACGAACGCAAAGTTGCTGTGGCCAGCCGCGTCGTGCATGACGCGACATTCGAAGTAGGCGACGCGCGCTCGGCGATCGCGGCCGGCGGCACAGTCGTTCTGCTCGATCTGCTGCACTACTTTCGCAGCAGCGAACAGGCCGCGATCCTTGGAGCTGTTGCTGCGAACGCGACGAGGGTCATCATCCGCGATGCCGTCCGCGACGGAAGCTGGCGATATCGGCTCACGTATGCGCAGGAGACGTTTTCGCGCGCGGTGCGCTGGCTGCGCGCGGAGCGGCTGCATTTCCTGACGCGCGACGAGATCGTGCGGCCGTTCGCGGGGTTCGATGCCGAGGTCGTGCCGCTGTATGGGCGGACTCCGTTCAACAACTACCTCTTCGTTTTCAGGCGTGCGAGCTCGGGAATCACGAACGAGTAGCCGCGGCCATGCAGTTCGTCGACGACGCGGCTGACGCACGCGACGGAGAAGCCGCGGCCTTGGTGCATGACGATGATCGATCCGCTCTTGACGCGCGGAACGATCCGTTGCGCAACGCGTTCGATGTCGTCACCGAAGGAATCGAAGCCACGCACGCTCCAACCGATGAGCGTCATGTTGTGCCGCGCCAGGATTGGATGAACGAACGGATTCTTCATTCCGACCGGCGCGCGAAACAGGCGCCGCGTCTCGGCGGTGATCGCCGTCAGCGTCGCGTTGCAATCGTCGATCTGCCGTGCGATCGCTGCCGGCGGGAGGCACCAGAACGCGCCGGAGGGATGTGTCTGCGAATGATTCGCAACGGCGTGGCCGCGCGCGAGCATCAGGCGGATGAGATGGGGATGTTCCGCGCACAGCGAACCTTTCACGAAGAAGGTCGCTTTGACGTTGCGGGCATCGAGCGCGTCGAGAAGTGCAGGCGTGTCGTCCGTCGGGCCGTCGTCGATCGTCAGCCACACTTCCTTGGATGTCGATTCGAACGCCGTGATCACCGGTCCAAGCAACTGCGAATTTGGACGCAGCGTCGGCCAGAGCACGAGCGCATGCGACAACGCCATGACTCCGATCGCGATCGGCCACCAGGGCGGGAAGAGCACCAGCAGCAGAATCGGAATCAGCACCGTCGCGAAAAAGGCGAACCAAAGGATCAGCGCGCGCATCGTTCTTCCGCCGCGCGAATGCGGCCGCGCAGGAGCCGGACGACGATCGCCGCGG
>DASYJF010000097.1:0-126843 GCA_035996815.1 Thermoanaerobaculia bacterium
TTCTTCAAAGAGACTCGGGGGGTTCTTCAAAGAGACTCGGGGGGTTCTTCAAAGAGACTCGGGGGGTTCTTCAAAGAGACTCGGGGGGCTCTTCGAAGAGACTCCGAGTCTCTTGCATGAGACACGGGGGGCTCTTCGAAGAGACTCTAAGTCTCTTGCAAGGAACCGGGGGTTGCAAAGGGACTACACGGCTGCCGCGCGGATTCGCAGCACGAACTACGCTCGCGGACGATTCGCCGAGCGGAATGTGCTTAACACGCCGTCCGAAGAAGATGTTGCCGATTTTTACGCGGGCTGCAGTCGTAGCTAACGAACAGGGGCGTACAACCAATAGCGCTCGTCCGTCTTCTCGAACGGCTCGGGCGTGGCGTGAAGCAAACGGAAGCCGTGCGCGGCGGGATCGGGCATCTCGACGTTGAAGAGGAGCAGCCATTTCTTCCCTGCAAACTGTCTCTTCGCCCGCTCCTCGGCGAACGGATACGGCATCTCCAGCGCCCGCTCCTGCGCGGCATCCCACTTCAGGTAGGTGCCGTACGCGCCGAGGCCTGCGTACCAGAAACGGGTGCGAGGCAGATACGGCAGGAGCGCCTCGCATTGGGTGAGGTTGTGCGCGGCGATGTCATTGTCATTGAACCTTTCGCCGCGGATGAACGTCGCCATCTCTTTCGCGCCCGAAAACGGCTCGCGCACGTCCTTGATCCAATACTCGACGGCCACGCAGACCGAAAGCAGGAGCGCGCCGTTGAGCAGGAGCGCGGCGGCCGAGGCGAAACGAAGATCCGTCTGATCCGCGATCCAGATCGCGACGAGAACGATCACGAGGACAAATCCGGCGTGTCGCAGTCCCCCCAGCCAGACGAAGGAGTAGAGAGCGAGCAGTCCGGCGACCGCGCTCCACAGAACGATGACGCCTGCGAGGGATTGCCGGATGGCGAGCGTGACGACGATGAGCACCGCTACCGCGATCGCGCAGCCGGCGATGATCGGCAGCGTCGGTGCGAAGGCGTTGCCGAGGGTCCACGGAATCGCGGCGGCGTTGAAGAGATGTCGAGCCCCTTCGCGTGCCGGATCGGGCGGCGTCCGCACCTGCCACCATGCGGCGATCGCTCCGATCGCGGCGATCGTCGCGGGCTTCACAGCCCGCTCGATGAGCAACGCGATCGTAAATGCGCCCGCAATCACGCATCCCTGCGCGTTCGTGTTGCACAACAGCGCCAGCACGGCGCCGAGCATCAACGGCCGTTCCGCGCGCACACGCCACAGAGCCGCCGCCACAAACGTCAGCAGGATGGCCAGCGCGTAGCTGCGCACGATGATCGAGTACTCGTACGCGAAGTAATACGAGAAGACGGTCAGCACTTTCGTCAGCCGCGACAGCGGTGCGCGCGCGACGAAGATCGACACCGCGGCGATGGCGACGATGAGGTGCAGACCTTTCTGGCTCTCATACGGCAGACCTGCGCGCGCAAGCGGCGCGAGCAGCGCGTACCACAGCGCCGGAGTGCCGGCGTGCCGCGTCCAGTCGAAGAACTGCGAAAAATGGATGTCGCGAACGACCAGCCACGCATCGGCTTCATCGCGCCACGGCTCGTGATGCGCGGCCACGAATGCGGTGAGTGCCGCGAACGCCGCCACGACTGCGGCCACGAACGATCGCGGCGCCTCCGCCTCGGATGTCAGGCGCCGCGGATCCCACTCGTGCATCAGACGTCGCGATGCACAGTGTCCATGGCGAAGGCCGGCAGACAGACCGCCACGTACTCGGCTCCCTCGGCACCGGGCGTCGAGTACTGCACCCACTCGCCGCTGTGCGTGATGACGGCCTCGCCGGCACCGACCTCGATCACGCCATCGCGCGTGGTGACGCGCAGCGATCCGCGCAGGACGACGGTGTACTCGTCGAACTCGGGCGTCTGTCCCGGCTCGACCCATCCACTCGGACTGTTCATCCTCGCCACGCTGCACTCGGCAGTCTTCGAGTTGACGCGTCCGATGAATTCTTCGATGCGTTTCGGCTTGTTACCCGCCGCTTCGATGACGGAAGGCTGTTTGATGTGCGTCGGCATGCCCGGAGTTTACCTGCTCCGCAATCCAGCGCTCGATCACGCGCAGCACATACGCAGATTCAACCTCGGTCAACGCACGCCCCTTCACGATCTCGTGAACCTTCTCCAGACATCCGCGGCAGCACGTTGCGGTCGCATGCTGCGCGACAAAGATCGGATGATTCCGCCACGGCGTCTGCTTCCCATCGTTCCGCGGAAACGCCGGCGCCAATCGCTCGGCGATGAACTTCGCGCCATGCTTCATGACCGCCGGCAATCCCCAAGTCTCGACGTACGCGCGTTCGCGGCCGATGAGCCGAAACTTTCGGCGGAATGGGGCCGCGGCAAGGCGGCGGAAGGCCTCGTCGATCTCGATCACGATTCGCGAGAACGCTCCAGGGAACGAAAAGCATTCACGCGGAGGCGCGGAGACGCGGAGGAGAAAAGGGCTCCTCGCGATTACTTGGGCGGTCGTCGCACTTGGATGGGCTCTTCCCACGCGGAGTCCTCTTCCATTTCGGCGATGACGCGTTCATCGATGACTTCCTGCGAACGAGAGGGCTTTGCGTGTCGAACGGTTATCGTCCGTTTCACTCTCGTAGCGATTGTCTCAGGCGGTTTTCTCATCAGCCTCCCTCCGCGTCTCCGCGTCTCCGCGTGAACTATTTCGTGGCCCGCCGCCGCGGCCGATGCTCGAATGGCGGCAGCTCGGCGGCCGGGGCGGGGGGCTCGAACTCGGCGGCGATGTTCAGCTGCGGTCCGGTTGTGGCGACGGCAGCAGCGTCGACGGCGTCGGGGACTTCGGCATTCTTCGGACGCGCTCGGGACGGCGTGCGTCGGCTCAAAGGGACCTCCTTGTCGCGTGGATTCCGACAAGGTACTGCCGCATCGCGGCGTCCGCAACCTTACTTCCTCAATACCTCCTCGATGGCGGTGAGCGCGCGCGGGTCGTGCTTCTGGCCGAGCCAGAAGGCGGCCTTCTTGCGAACGTTGCGGTCGCGGTGTGTCTTCATCAATTCGATGAGCATCGGGACAGACTGATCGTCCGGCAGTTGCGAGACGGCGAAGACGGCTTTCTCGCGAACCCCTGCGTCGGGATCGTCATCGAGCGCCTCGCGGACGGCGCCGGCCGCTTTCTTCCCCGCCTGCTGCGCCAACCAGAACAGCGCCTGACCGCGGACGTGCGCGGCCGGATCGTGTTTCGCGAGATTGATCAGTTCATCGACCGCGCCCGGCTCCTTCGATTGCGACAACGCGAAGACCGCTTTCTCGCGCAGCTTCGGCGATGCGGATTGCGAACGGGCGATCGACAAAACGGCTTCGTAGCCGCGGCGGCCACGCGTTTGCCCGAGCCAGAACGCGGCGTGGCCGCGCGTTTCGTCCGATTCGCTCGTCGACCGCAGCAAGCGCTCCAGCTCTGTCGTCGCCGAGGGATCGGCGTGAAGAGCGAGGGTGCCCATGAGGGAGTCCGAATGGTGGCCGGGAGTGCTCAGTATCGACGCGATCAGCGCAACGCTCTTGCGCGGATCGACGCCGTCGATCCAGGTCACCGCGGCGCCATTCGCGTCGAGCACACATTCCATCGAGTAGCTGCGCGCCCGTTCGATCTCGCCGTTCACGACGCTGTAGAGAACGGCGAACATCCCCGAACCCACCGGATGCAGTTCGTCGCGGTCATCGTTCGAAAAGAAGTTGCCTTCGTGATCGAGCGTGCACGTGCCGCCGGAGCGGAACTCGCCGAAATTCTGAAAGCAGCACATGACGCGCTCCCCTTCGACCTCGGGGATGGCATAGCCGACATATTTTGTTCGCGAGCCGCGAATCTGCGCGCCGAGGTCCGGCGACGCGACAACGGAGGCCACGGTGCCGTGCACGATGCGCGGATGCTGCGCGAAGGCGGTGGCGGCGAAGAAGACGAGCGCGGCGGCGACAGCGAGCTTTCTCATGCTCGCTTAGACCGCGCCGCCGCGCGATGGTTAGCTGATGTCGAACACACAGAATAGCTCGACGAGGTCAGGCAACAGCTCGAGATCGATAGGCTTTTGCTTGCTGGATTCAGGCGACGGGATAGATCGCATCATTCAGCGGTCCTTTCGCCAGAGCGTCCAATCGGGCTGCATGAGGCTGGAGCGGATTCGGACGGTACTTTCCGTCGGCCGCGCCGTCACTCCAGCGTTCGACGATCGATTTGTGAAAGTACTCGGTGCCGAACTTCGTGCCACCGACCGTGCGATCCGCGCCGCTGAAGGTGTAAATGATCGACTTCGAGTTGTGAACCTTCTGCTTGTAATTCTCGTTCGTCGGAAGACCAGCGACCACATTCGCATCAACTTCCAGTCCGGCGGTCTTCGCTGCGTCCATCATCCAGTCGAGAGCAATGTCTGACAGTCCATTTTCCGGATAGCCGCCGCCGACGTCGCTGTGCGCGCCGGCGAACCAGACCTGTTGCACGGTCTGGCCTTTGTCGGGCTGCGTTTCCCACAGCGTCGGCAGGAATGGCTGGCGATGCTCGTCGATGGCCAGAGCATGGAATGCGAACTTGACGACGTGACTGAGACCTGTGTCGAGAAATTGATACTTCTTCTGATTCGCGGAACCGAATGCGCGCAGCGGGATGCCGAGAGCGCCGACAGTGTCCCAGACGCCAACGCATTGAACGGGCGTATCGGTCTCGATGGCATAGTCCGTCCTGAACTTGACGGCAATCGGATCGACCGCCTGGATACCGCTGCGGTACATCGCCTTCGCCTCGGGATACTGCCTGACGGTCTCGCGGCGGAGGATGCCGCAGCGGCGAATCATCCCGGCGATACTGCGCGCCGTGTACGCGCCGCGGCTGAATCCGAAGAGATAGATGGAATCGCCCGGCATGTAGTTCGCGACCAGGAAGCGGTAGGCGTCATTGATGTTGTTCTCTAACCCGTCGCCGAACGCGCCGCCGCCGATGCGGTCGGCGAGATTGCCCGTTCCGACTCCCTGGTCGTAGTAGACGATCTGCCGCGAGCCGTCCTTCTTCGTCTTGCAGAGCCGGCAGGCGATCTTGAGGACGTTCGTCACGCACAACTCTTCGACTTCCTCCCCCTTGACTACGACCTTCTTCTTCTCCTGGTCGGCGCTGTTCCAGGTTCCGTCGCAACAGATCACGATGCTCGACATGTTGATGGCCTCGCAGTAGGAGTGATTCGGAACGCCGCAATGTTACAATCCGCGGCTCCATGCGAACGTCATCGACGACCGCCACCACGCGAACGACGGAGACGCCTCCGCCCTGTCGATGATCTGAACTTGAATGAAGATGCGACAGGGCCGAGCAATCGGCCCTTTTGATTTCTGGGGGTGGGGCGTAGGGAGTGGGGGGTAGGAGAAAGAACCCGGTTCAATGTTCGGGCCTCGCTCCCACCCCCCACCCCCCACTCCCCACCCCCTCCGAGGACAACATGCACGTACAACTACCCGATGGTTCACAACGAGAAGTTCCCGACGGCGCCACGCTCGCCGACGTGGCCGCGTCGATCGGCCGCGGTCTGGCCAAAGCCGCAATCGCCGGCAAGATCAACGGAAAAGTCGTCGACGTCTATACCCAGGTTCCTGACAGTGCACGGGTCGAGATCGTCACGCCGAAGAGCGAAGCCGGTCTCGATACGATCCGCCACTCCACCGCCCATCTGATGGCGATGGCCGTGCAGGAGTTGTTTCCCGGCACGCAGGTCACGATCGGGCCGGTCATCGACAACGGCTTCTTCTACGACTTCGGCACCGATCGGCCGTTCACCGACGACGACTTGAGAAACATCGAAGCCAAGATGACTGAGATCGTCAAGGCCGATCTGCCGGTCCGCCGCGAAGTGCTCACTCGCGAGCAGGCCATCGAGATGTTCGAGAAGCTCGGCGAGAAGTACAAGGTCGAGATCATCAAAGGGATCCCCGGCGATGAGCCGCTCTCCGTCTATCGGCAGGGCGAGTGGTTCGATCTCTGCCGCGGACCTCACGTCCCCTCCACCGGCCGACTCGGCGCGTTCAAGCTCACCTCCGTCGCCGGCGCGTACTGGCGGGGCGACGAGCGCAACGCCATGCTGCAACGGATCTACGGCACCGCGTGGGCGGACAAAGACGAGCTCTCCGCGTACCTGACGCGTATCGAAGAAGCCCACGCGCGCGATCACCGCAAGCTCGGCAAGCAGCTCGGCCTGTTCATGTTCTCGCACTTCGCGCCGTCGATGCCGGTCTTCCTGCCGAAGGGTGCCGCCATCTACAACGAGCTGGTCGACTTCGTCCGCAAGTTCTACCTGCGCGACGGCTACAGCGAAGTGGTTACACCGCTGATCTGGGATACTGAGATTTTCAAAATCTCCGGCCACTACGACAACTACAAAGACAACATGTTCTTCTCCGAGGTGGACGAGCGGGAGTACGGCGTGAAGCCGATGAACTGCCCCGGCCACACGCAGATTTTCGCGATGGAGCGGCGTTCGTATCGAGATCTGCCGATCCGTTACGCCGACTTCGCGCGCCTGCACCGCTACGAGCGCTCGGGCGTGACGCATGGCCTCGTGCGCGTCCGCTCGTTCGCGCAGGACGACGCGCATCTGTTCGTGACCGAAGAGCAGATCGAGTCTGAGATCGATCGCGAGTTGCGTCTGATCAAAGAGATCTACGACATCTTCGACTTCAAAGAGGTCCGCATCGCCCTCTCCACCCGCCCCGAAAAACGGCTCGGCGACGACGCGATGTGGGACAACGCGGAGAGCGCGCTCGAGAACGCGCTGAAGAAGAATGGCGTCGAGTACCACATCAATCCCGGCGAGGGGGCGTTCTACGGACCGAAGCTGGAGTTCCAGGTCACCGACGCCATCGGGCGGCCGTGGCAGCTCGGCACGATCCAGCTCGACTACGCGCTGCCAGAGCGCTTCCAGCTCCGCTACATCGGCGCCGACAACAGCGAGCACCAACCGGTCATGATCCACCGCGCAATACTCGGCTCCATCGAGCGGTTCATCGGCATCATCATCGAGCACTTTGCCGGGGCGTTTCCATTGTGGCTTGCGCCGGTGCAGGCATCGGTGCTGCCGCTGTCGGAGAAGTTTCTCGACTACGGCCGCGAGACGGCAGCGAAGATTCGCGCGGCCGGCCTGCGCGTCGAGGCGGACGAGTCGAACGAGAAGCTCGGCGCGAAGATCCGCGACGCGCAGTTGAAGAAAATCCCGTACATGCTGGTGGTCGGTGAGAAGGAAGTGGCAGCGGGAACGGTGTCGGTCCGGAAGCGGACGGGCGGCGAGCAGTTGACGATGTCAATCGATGAATTCGTGGCCGAGGCCAGGCGGGTCATCGCCGGGCGCTCGTTGACTTTGTAGAGGTTTATTCGTAGATTTCCCGCTTCCGCATAAACGCTTAACAGGAGGATTTCCGCATTTTCCCACCACGACGAGGATCGCGATTCGACCGGAGACCGGCAGAACCTGAGTCCAGAATCAACGACATGATCCGCGGTATCGCTGAGGTTCGCCTCATCGGAGCCGACGGCGATCAGGTCGGGGTCGTCCCGCTGCAGCAGGCGCAGGACATGGCCCGAGAAAAAGACCTAGACCTCGTGGAGATTTCGCCGACGGCGAACCCTCCGGTCTGCAAGGTCATGGATTACGGCAAGTACGTTTTCCAGCAGAAGAAGAAGCAGACCGAGGCCAAGAAGAAACAGAAAGTGATCGTGGTGAAGGAGGTGCAGTTCCGCCCCCGCATCGACGAGCACGATTTCGATTTCAAGAAGAACAACATCGTCCGTTTCCTGCAGCACGGCGACAAGGTCAAAGCGTCGATCCGCTTCCGCGGGCGCGAGATGACCCACATGGAGCTCGGCCGGGCCGTGCTCGACCGCCTGCTGAACGAGATCAAGGAGTTCGGCGCTCCCGAGAATGCGCACCCCGACGTTCAGGGCAACCGCATGACGATGGTGATATCGCCGGTGAAGTAGTTTCGAGTGGTCAGTGGTCAGTGGTCAGTGGTCAGAGGGAGACCGCAAGGTCGCGTGCCTTCCTGACCACTGGCCACTAATCACTGACCACTACCCCCAGGAATTCACATTCTGCTCAGCCAGTTAGGAGCCAAGCTATGCCGAAAATGAAGACGCATCGGGGAGCCGCCAAGCGGTTCAAAAAGTCAGGAACGGGCAAGATTCTGCGCAATCACGCCTTCCACTCGCACATCCTCACCAAGAAGTCAGCCGGCCGCAAGGCGGAGTTGGGGAAAGAGACTCAGGTCTCGAAAGCGAACGAGAAGACCGTGAAGCGGATGATTCCGTACCTGTAGACGGCCGTCGTTCATCGACAGCCACAACCCGAGCGAGGCGCGGTAATCACCACTCCTGACCCGCCCGCTCAGAACGATTCAAACGAGGAGACAAGATGCCGAGAGTCAAACGAGGTCCAAAAAGAAAGAACCGCCGCGCGAAGATCCTGAAGCTCGCCAAGGGCTACTGGGGAATGAAGTCGCGCGGTCACCGGATCGCGAAGCAGCAGGTCGAGAAGGGGCTGAACTCCGCCTTCGCCGGCCGCAAAGATCGCAAAGGTGATTTCCGCACGCTGTGGATTGCCCGCATCAACGCCGCCGCCCGCCTGAACGGAATCTCCTACTCGCAGCTGATCGCCGGCCTGAAGGCCTCCGGTTCGCTCGTCGACCGGAAGATCCTGGCCGACATCGCCGTCCGCGATGCCGCCGCGTTCACGGCGTTCGCCGAAGCCGCGAAGGGCGCGCTGAACAAGCAGCAGCTCCGCACCGCGCTCGACAAAGAGACGTCGGCGAAGCGTCCTGCAGCCAAGCCGGCCACGGCGTAATCGCAATCCGATCGATGCACACCAAACGCGGGCCACGAGCCCGCGTTTTTGTTGCCGAATGAAAATCATCGCCATCTGCGGCAGCCTCCGCGCGCAATCGTCGAATCTGGCTCTGCTGCGCGCTGCAACCAACCTCGGGATCGACGTTCAGATCTACGAGGGGTTGGGATCTCTCCCCCACTTCAATCCCGATGACGATGGTGAGGGCGCAACTCCCCCGCCCGCGGTCGCGGAACTTCGCAAGCTCCTCGCCGAGTCTGGCGGCATCCTCATTTCCTCCCCCGAATACGCGCACGGCGTTCCCGGATCGCTGAAGAACATGCTCGACTGGCTGGTGTCGGACGGCGCGCTCGTCGACAAGCCGGTCGCGCTGATCAACGCCTCGCCGGTCGGCGGCGAGTTTGCCCGCGACTCGCTTGTCGAGACGCTGACCACGATGAACTGGCGCGTGACCGGCACCTGGTCGTCGCCGAAAAAAGTGCGCGATGAAAACGTTGATGACGCCGTCGTCGCAGTCATCCGCGAAGCGCTCGAATCGCTCGTTTCCGAGGTGGGATGACGACGCCCGCCTCCCTTGTTGCGCACCGTCATGAAAACGATGCGTATGAGTTTTTTCTCGGCAGCCATCGTCCTGGCTTCCTTCGCAATGCACGGTAAGACCACTACTTCAGCCCGCGCAAATCCGCTGCTCAAGGCCAGCACGCTGCCGTTCCACGCGCCGCCCTTCGACAAGATCAAGAGCGCCGACTACAAGCCGGCCATCGAAGCGGGGATGAAGCAGCAGCTAGCCGAGATGAAGGTCATCGCCGATCAGAAGGCCGCGCCGACCTTCGCCAACACCATCGAAGCGATGGAGAAATCGGGAGCGCTGCTGACGCGCGCCTCCAAGATCTTCTTCGCGCTCACTGGGTCGAATACGAACGACACATTCCAGAAGATCGAAGCCGAGGAGTCGCCGAAGCTGGCGGCACACACGGATGCGATCTTCATGAATCCGAAGTTATATGACCGGGTCAAAACGCTCTACGACAAACGCGCCGGCAGCGGTCTCGACGCGGAGTCGCAATACCTCATCGAGCGCTACTACAAGTTCTTCGTCCGCGCCGGCGCGCAGCTCAATGCCGCCGATCAGAAAACGTTGCGCGCGCTCAACCAGGAAGAGTCGACGCTGACGACGAAGTTCCGCGAGCACGTCCTTGCCGACACGGCCGCCGCGGCCATCGTCGTCGACACGAAAGAGGAGCTGGCCGGACTGCCGGACTCCGACATCGCCGCCGCGGCCGACGCCGCCAAGTCGCGCAAGCTCACCGGCAAGTACGTCCTCACGCTGCAGAACACGACGCAGCAGCCCGCGCTCACCTATCTGCAGAATCGCGCGTTGCGCGAGCGCTTATTCAACGCCTCAATCCAGCGCGGCAACCACGGCGGCCCGAACGACACCAAGGGTATCGCCACCCGCCTCGCGCAGCTCCGCGCGGACAAGGCCAAGCTCCTCGGATACCCAACCTACGCCGCGTTTTCTCTCGACGATCAGATGGCCTCGACTTCGGAGAACGCGATCAAGCTGCTGACCGGACTCGTTCCCGCATCGACCGCGAAGGCGCGTTCCGAGGTGGCGAAGATGCAGGCCATCATCGACGCGGAAAAGGGCGGCTTCCAGCTCGCGCCGTACGACTGGCAGCTCTACTCCGAGAAAGTCCGCAAGGCCGAGTATGACCTCGATGAAGCGCAGGTCCGGCCGTACTTCGAGCTGAACAACGTCCTGCAGAACGGCGTCTTCTACGCCGCCAACCAGCTCTACGGCCTCACGTTCAAGGAGCGCCACGACATCCCGGTTTACCAGCCAGACGTCCGCGTGTTCGAAGTCTTCGACGCCGACGGCAAATCGATGGCGCTCTACTACGGCGATTACTTCTCGCGTCCGAACAAGAGCGGCGGCGCGTGGATGGACAGCTTCGTCGATCAGTCCGGCCTCATGGGCACGAAGCCCGCCGTCTTCAATGTCACCAACTTCACCAAGCCCGCGCCCGGGCAGCCGGCGCTGCTGACCTTCGACAACGTCACCACGATCTTCCACGAGTTCGGTCACGCGCTGCACGGCATGCTCTCGAACGTGAAGTACCCGACGCTGGCCGGCACCAACGTGCCGCGCGACTTCGTCGAGTTCCCGTCACAGTTCAACGAGCATTGGTCGCTCGATCCGAAAGTCTTCGCGAACTACGCGAAGCACTACCAGACCGGCGCGCCGATGCCGCAGGATCTCGTCGAGCGCATCAAGAAGTCGCGCACGTTCAATCAGGGCTACGCGACGACCGAGTACCTCGCCGCCGCGCTGCTGGACATGGCCTGGCACACGCAAGCGCCCGGCACCGAGCAGCGCGACGTGAACGTCTTCGAGCCCGAGGCGCTGAAGGGCTTCAACATCGCCATGACGGAAGTTCCGCCGCGCTATCACACGACCTACTTCTCGCACATCTGGGGCGGCGGGTACGCGGCCGGCTACTACGCGTATCTCTGGTCGGAGCTGATCGACGACGACGCGTTCTACTGGTTCAAGGAGAACGGCGGGATGACGCGCGCGAACGGCCAGCGCTTCCGCGACATGATCCTTTCGCGCGGCGGCACGATGGACGAGGCAGCGCTCTATCGCGCCTTCCGCGGCCGCGACCCGATCGTCGAGCCGCTCCTGCTCGAGCGCGGATTGAAAGAAGAACCGGGCAGGTGAACCGAAGAGTGAAGGGTGAAGAGTGAAGAGTGAAAAACTCCGACCCCCTTCACTCTTCACTCTTCACCCTTCACTCTTCTCGTTAGAATGCGCGGCCATGCGCAAAACAGTCTTCGCATTCGTCGTCATCGCCGCCATCACCGCCGTCCTGCACGCGCAGGAACTGCCAGCGGACATGCGGGCCAGCATCGACAAATCCGCGGCGGACATCCTCGCCAAGAACGGCGTCCCGAGCGCCTCGGTGGCAGTCGTCCGCGACGGCAAGATCGCGTACGAGCACGCCTACGGGCTGGCGAACGTCGAGACGAAACTGCCGGCGTCGCCGCAGATGCGCTACTCGATCGGCTCGATCAGCAAGCAGTTCACCGCGGCCGCGCTGCTGATGCTCGCTGAGGAAGGAAAATTGTCGCTCGACGACAAGGTGATCCGCTGGCTCCCCGATCTCACCCGCGCCGGCGACGTCACCATCCGCCAGATTCTTTCGATGACCTCCGGCTACCAGGATTTCTGGCCGCAGGACTACGTGATGCCGATGATGATGCAGCCGGTCACAGCGCCGGAGATCCTCACCGGCTGGGCGAAGAAGCCGCTCGATTTCGAGCCGGGTGCGAAGTGGCAGTACAGCAACACGAACTACGTGGCCGCCGGCATGATCGCGGAGAAGGTGGCCGGCATGCCGCTGCTGGATTTCCTGCAGAAGCGCGTCTTCGTCCCGCTGCACATGACCACGGTCTCGAACACCGACGCCGCGCCCCTCGGCCCCGAAGATCCGATGCGTTATCTGCGCTACGCCCTCGGGCCGGTGCGGCCCGCGCCGAAAGAAGGCCGCGGCTGGATGTTCGCCGCCGGCGAGCTGGCCATGACCGCGCACGACCTGGCGCTGTGGGACATTTCGATGATCGATCAGACCATCCTGAAGCCGTCGTCGTATCGGACGATGGAGACCGAGGTGGAGCTGAACAACGGCGTCGGCTCGCGCTACGGTCTCGGCGTCAGCATCGGCATCGCCGACGGCCGCCGCGCGATCTCTCACGGCGGCGAAGTCTCCGGCTTCACCGCGCGCAACGAGGTCTATCCCGACGACCACGTGGCCATCGTCGTCCTGACCAACATGGACGCTACGGGAACCCCCGAACAGATCGCCAGCAGCATCTCGAAGACGATCTTCGCCTCCACCGATCCCGCCACTCCTAAAACGACGGAACAGATGCGCAAGATCTTCGACGAACTACAGAAGGGACGCATCGATCGCGCGCAGTTCACATCAAACGCGAATGCGTATTTCGACGATCAAGCGATCAAGGATTTTGCCTCGAGCCTCGGGCCGCTCGGAACGCCGCAGGAGTTCGTCCAATCGGGCCAATCGCTGCGCGGCGGCATGACGTTGCGGCGGTATCGGATCAAGTTCCCGACGAAGACGCTGCGCCTGACCACGTTCATCATGCCCGACGGAAAAATCGAGCAGTACCAGATCGCCGCCGCGGAGTAGAAACCCGTACAAAGGAATTGCGCTGAGCTCCCGTCGGCGTAGCCGGCGTAAGAACCGTAGCCCCCGCCTTCGAGGCGGGGGCTTACAGGCCGCGCGAAATTCGGAGCGCGCTTCAGCGCGCGATAGAGAGCTTTCTTTCGCCCGTTAAAACGGGCTCACTACTTCGGCGCACCTCTCGATCCCCCAGCTCAAAGCTGGGGGCTACGGTTCTTATGCTGGCTACACCAGCAGCGGGATCAGCTCGGCCGCGCCTCCTCCGCCTCCGCCCAAATCTCCACGCGATGGCGTTCGTTGAGGAAGATCGATCCGACGATGAACGTCATCAGCGCGACGCCGATCACCCAATAGAGACCGGCGAAGATGTTGCCGGTTTTGACGACCAGCAATCCGGCGATCAGAGGCAGCGTGCCGCCGAACCAACCGTTGCCGAGGTGGTAGGGAAGCGAGAATGACGTATAGCGGATCTTCGCGGGGAACGACTCGATCAGGAATGCGGCGATCGGGCCGTAGACCATCGTCACGTAGATCACCTGGATGAAGACGAGGCCGATCAGGATGGCCATGTTTGGATTCTTCGGATCGCCGGCGTGATCTTTCATGGCGTGGTAGATCGGAAGGTACGTCAGCGCGGCGATGAGATTGCCGGCCATCATGATTTTCAGCCGTCCGATGCGGTCGGAGAGCGCGCCGAAGACGACGAAGAATGGCATCGCCAGCAACAGCGCTACGGCCACGATGATGCTCGCTTTGGCCAGGTCGATCTTCAACACTGTCTGCAGGAACGACAGCGCATAGAACTGTCCCGTGTACCAGACGATGCCTTGTCCCGCGGTGGCGCCGAAGAGCACGAGCAGGACGATGCGCAGGTTGGCCCAGTTGCCGAAACTCTCGCGCAACGGCGACACCGACGCTTTGCCCTGCGCTTTGATTGACGCGAAGAGCGGCGACTCTTTCAGCGTCATCCGAATCCACAGCGAGATCATCACCAGCACGATCGAGAGCAGGAACGGCATGCGCCAGCCCCACGCTTTGAAATCGGCGTCGCTCATCATCTTCTTCACCGCGAGGATCACGCCCAGCGAGACGAAGAGACCGAGCGTGGCCGTGACCTGAATGAAACTCGTGTAATAGCCGCGCTTGTTGTCGGGCACGTGCTCGGCGACATACACCGCAGCTCCGCCGTACTCGCCGCCGAGGGCGAGGCCTTGCAGTAATCGAAGCAGGAGCAGGATCGACGGTGCGAGCAGTCCGACCGAGGCGTAGGTCGGCAGCAGCCCGATCACGAATGTCGACAACCCCATGATCGTCAGCGTGATCAGGAACGCGTACTTGCGTCCGATCAGATCGCCGACGCGTCCGAAGACGATCGCACCGAATGGGCGGACCACGAAGCCGGTCGCGAAGAGTGCCCACGTCTGGATCAGCGCCCACGCCGGCTGGTCTTTCGGAAACATGAGCTGCGACATGATCACGGCCAGGCTGCCGAAGATGTAGAAGTCGTACCACTCGATCATCGTGCCGAGACCCGAGGCGAAAATGATCTTGCCGATGGGGTAGCCCGATCGCTCGTTCGTCATCCGTGCTCTCCTTTTGCAGCGCAGTATAAGCAGGAGGGCCGCATGGCCGACGAAGCCTGTCTCGATCTCATTTTCCGCAACGCCCGCACGCACACCGCGTGGCTCGACAAACCGGTCAGCGACGAAACGCTGCGGCAGCTCTACGACACGATGAAGTGGGGGCCGACCAGCGCGAACACGAATCCGGCGCGCTTCGTCTTTCTGCGGACGCAGCAGGCGAAGGAGCGGCTGAAGCCGTCGCTCGCGCCAGGCAACATCGAGAAGACAATGGCCGCGCCGGTGGTGGTAATCGTCGCCTACGATCTGAAGTTCTACGAGAAGCTGCCGCGCCTTTTTCCGCATGCGCCATCGATGCGCGAGCTGTTCGCGTCGAATCCGCAGCTCGTCGAGATGACGGCGCGCCGCAACTCCTCGCTCCAGGGCGCCTACCTGCTCATCGCCGCGCGCGGCCTCGGACTCGACTGCGGTCCGATGTCAGGGTTCGACAACGCGAAGCTCGACATGGAGTTCTTCGACGCCGGCCGCGAGTGCGAGAACTGCGATCAGGAGTTCTTCCCCGAGGGCCACGTCAAATCGAACCTCCTCATCAACCTCGGCTACGGCGATCCATCGAAACTCCATCCCCGCAATCCACGGCTAGCGTTCGAGGAAGCGTGCACGCTGTTGTGAATCCACGGGGGACGAATCCGCAGATGGCGCAGATTACGCGCGCGACGACAGCATCGCGTCGGAGCTGAGCACTTGCGACTGCTCGATTACCGGTAGCGTCACCGTAAATCTCGCGCCTTTGCCGAGGCCTTCGGATTCGGCGCGGATGTCGCCGTGGTGCAGATCGATGATGTGGCGGGCGATGGCAAGGCCGAGGCCGAGGCCGCTGCGTTTGGCGGAGGCGTCGGCTTGGCGGAGGCGTTCGAAAACGTGCGGGAGGAACGACGGTTCGATTCCTTCCCCTTCGTCATGCACGCTGATCTGCAGTTTGTGATCGACGCGTTCGAGACGCAGATCGACCTGTTTGCCGGGCGGCGTGAACTTGATCGCGTTCGAGAGGATGTTGCCGATGACCTGCTGCAGTCGCGTTGCGTCGGCGTCGACGACGTCGTCCGGCGGACGGACGACGTCCGAGGTCAGTCGCACGCCGCGCTCGTTGGCGTCGGGACGCGCGTTCGAAACCGCGGCGTCGACGATGTCGGACAAATGCGTCGGCCGCAGCTCCACTTGGAACTTGCCGAGGATGATGCGCGACACATCGAGCATGTCGTCGATCAGGCGCTTCTGCAGTTGTGCGCTGTTCTCGATCATGTGCAGCGCCTCGCGCAGCTCCTCGGGCGAGTAATCGCCGGAGCGGAGGAATTGCACCCAGCCGAGGATCGAGGTCATCGGCGTGCGCAGCTCGTGGGAGAGCGTGGCCAGGAAGTTGTCCTTCGCCCGATTCTGAGCCTCGGCTTCGCGATAGCGCCGTTCGTTCTCGGCGGCCAGTGCAGCGGCGCGTTTTTCGCTGACGTCGCGGAACGTAATCACCGAACCGACCGTGTGGCCTTCCTCATCGTGCATCGGCGACGCGCAGAACTCGACAGGGAAACTGGCGCCGTCGTCGCGGAAGAACGTGTCCCCCATCTCGTCGCGGACACGGTCGCCGTGCAACGCGACGTTGAGTGAGCAGTGGCGGATGTCGCACGTGGCCACGCCCGGAAATGACGGATGAAGAAGCGGATGAACTTCGTGCCCGATGACATCCGAAACATTGCGGCCGATCATCCGCGCCGCCGCCGGATTGACAAACGTGGCTTCGCCCGCGAGATTCACACCGAACACCCCCTCGGCCGCTGCATTCAGGATCAGCTCATTCTGCCGGCTGAGTCGCGCCAGCTCCTGTGCCTGCCGCGTGATGGCCTGCGTCTTCCGGAACAGCTCGACGAACACGTTGACCTTGTAGCGGAGGATCTCCGGCTGGTACGGCTTGAAGATGTAGTCGACGGCGCCGAGCTCATAGCCGCGAAACACGTGCGTCTCGCTGCGGCTGAGGGCCGTCAGAAAAATGATCGGCGTGCCGCGCGATTTGTCTCGCTCGCGAACGAGACTCGCCGTTTCGAATCCGTCGAGATCGGGCATCTGGACGTCGAGAAGGATGACCGCGAACTCGCGGTCGAGCAGCGCCCGCAACGCGCCGCGGCCTGACTCCGCGCGCACCAGGTTCAGATCCATATCCTCCAGGATCGATTCGAGCGCCAGGAGGTTGCTGGTCTGGTCGTCGACCAGAAGGATGTTCACCTTCTCTTCGGCGATGGCGGTCATGAATGGCTCACGGTGGATTGGCAGACCTCGGTCAGGAAAGGCGCAATCTCTTCAAGACGCAAGATTCGATCCACCTGCACAGCCCGGATCGTGGCGCCCGGCATGGCTGGCGCTTCGGCCTGTTCCGGGTCCTGCGCGACCACGATTCCGCCACGCGCTTTGATGCGCGCCGCGCCGCGCGAACCGTCGTCATTCGCGCCGGTGAGAACGACGCCAACGACGCGATCTTTGTATGCGTCCGCCGCCGATTCGAAGAGCACGTCGATCGACGGCCGCGAATGACGAACGGCTTCATCAACCGAAAGGCTCAATTCTCCGCGGGCGCCATTCCGCTCGATCAGCAGGTGGTAGTCGGCCGGCGCGAGATAAACGTGCCCCGGCTGAATCCACTGCTTGTCCTCGGCATCGACGACGTTGAGATCCGTCTCCCTCCGGAAGTACGCGGGCAACCCTTCGTTCGATTTCTTGTGACGATGCTGCGCCACCGCGATCGGGACGCAGAAGTCGCGTGTGAGATTGCTGAGGATCACGTGCAGCGCGTGCATGCCTCCGAGGGAACAGCCGATCACGATGAGCTCCGGACTGCGGGCGGGAGTGGCGTTGATCGCGTGGTCGCGCGACTCGATGACCGGAGACCAGTTGCGCCGGCGTTCGAGCGTCGTCATCGGATCCTCCGATACAGCCGCTCCTCGGCATCGATCTCGTCG
This sequence comes from Thermoanaerobaculia bacterium, assembly GCA_035996815.1. Lineage (GTDB taxonomy): Bacteria > Acidobacteriota > Thermoanaerobaculia > Gp7-AA8 > Gp7-AA8 > JADGNZ01. The sequence continues at coordinate 17,660 of DASYJF010000097.1, forward strand.
TAATTCTCCGAGACGTTCGTGTAGCGGATCGTCTCCTTCTTGCCGAGGCCGAGGATGCCGAACATCTCCATGCTGTTGAGGAAAAGATCCTGCACGCGTTCCTGCAACCGGCTGTTGAAGTAGATCAGGACGTTGCGGCAGAAAATGACGTTGAAGTGATTGAACGACGCATCGGTGACCAAGTTGTGCTGCGCGAAGACGACGTTCTCCCGCAGCGACGGCCGGAACATCGCGTAGTCGTAACGCGCCGTGTAGTAGGCGGAAAACGTTCCGTTCCCGCCGGCGGCGATGTAGTTGGCGGTGTTCTCCTGCATCGTGTTCAGCGGAAAGATTCCGTCCTTCGCGCGCTGCAACACGGCCTCGTTGATGTCAGTCGCGTAGATCCGGCAGCGGTCGTACAGCCCTTCCTCCTGCAGCAGGATGGCCATCGAGTAAACCTCTTCCCCCGTCGAACAGCCGGCGTGCCAGATGCGAACGAATGGATACGTGCGCAGCAGCGGAACGACCTTCTGCCGGAACGCGAGGTAGAAGCTTGGATCGCGAAACATCGCGGTCGTATTGATGGAGAGGTCGAGTAGCAGCCGCTCCATGCACGAGGAGTCGTGCAGCACTTTGTCCTGCAGCCCCGAGATGGTGGACAACCCCTCTGCATACACGCGCTTCCACAACCGGCGGCGAAGCGAGGGCAGTGAGTAGTCGCGGAAGTCGAATCCGTAGTGCTGGTAAATCCCCTCGGTGAGCAGATGCACCTCGATCCCTTCGAGATCGCTCTTCTCCTGTTCTTCCGCTTCGGTTACCGCGCGCATGACCACGTTGCCTCAGTAAGAGCAAACGGCATGCTCAACCGTGAATCGGATTCCAACAAACAGCGACAGGAAGAAGAAGTGGGAAGTTCAGGTTCGTATAGATTCCTTGTCTATACTGAGAAAAAAACCAATGCCTGATCGAGCAAAGATTTTCAACAACGGCGGCAGCCAGGCGGTGCGCCTCCCAAAAAACTGCCGCTTTCCTGAAGGTCAACGTGAAGTGGTCGCACGTCGCGTCGGCAAGAAGGTCGTTCTCGAACCTGTCGACGAGTGGCCGCCAGAGTTCCTCGAACTTCTAGGCTCCTGGCCCGACGAAATCGATCGCCCGCCGCAGCGCGACATCAGCGAGATGAAGGATCCGTTCGATTGAGCAGCGGTCGATTCATGCTCGATACCGATACGGTGAGCCTTTCCTGGCGCGGCGAAGGAGAAGTCGCCGCCAAAGTCGTTGCGCACCGCCCCTCGGCGTTGTGCGTCAGCGCAATTACGGTCGCCGAGCTCCGATTCGGCGCCGATAAACGCAAGTCGAGCAAGCTTCATGCGAAGATCGATACGTTAATCGCCACGATGGAGGTGATTCCGTTCGATGAGATCTGCGCGCGCCACTTCGGGGTGATCGTAAGCACTCTCGCCAAAGAAGGAACGCCGATCGGAGACCTCGACACGATGATCGCCGCGAGTGCGATCGCCATCGAGGCCACGCTGGTAACGCGCAATGTGCAGCACTTCAAACGCGTTCGCGGCCTCCGCGTTGAAAACTGGTATTAGCGAGTCGCGCCGGCGGCGGAACCGCCGGCGCCGCACTCCCTACAAATACAACCAAACTCGTAGCAACGAGATCAACTGCTGTGCGTCGATCGGCTTGGTGATGTAGTCGCTGGCTCCGGCCTCCATGCATTTTTCGCGGTCGCCTTTCATGGCTTTCGCGGTGAGGGCGATCATCGGAAGGTTCTTGTACTCGTCCATGGCGCGGACGCGGCGCATTGCTTCGTAGCCGTCCATCTCCGGCATCATCACGTCCATCAGGACGACGTCGATGTCGGGATTGGTGCGGAGTTGCTCGATGCCGTCGGCGCCGCTTTCGGCGTAGAGCACGTTCATCTTGTGGCGTTCGAGCAGCGAGGTCAGCGCGTAAATGTTGCGCATGTCGTCGTCGACGATCAGCGCCTTCTTGCCCGCGAGTACCGGATCGGATTCGTGCAACTGCTCGAGGATCTGCCGTTTCTGCTCCGGCAGGTTCGCTTCGACGCGGTGGAGGAAGAGCGCGGTTTCGTCGAGCAGCCGCTCGGGCGAGCGCGCGTCCTTCACGATGATGGCCTCGGCCATCCGTTTCAGCTCCGTCTCCTCCTTCTTCGTCAGTTCGCGGCCGGTGTAGACCACGATCGGGATGTCATTGACGCCGAGCTCATTGCGCATGCGGCTGATGAACTCGAAGCCGTTCATGTCGGGGAGACCGAGGTCGAGGACCATGCAGTCGAAGCGGCGGTCGCGAAGGATTTGCAGCGCCTCTTCGCCGCTGGCGGCCGAGGTGATGTCGACGTCGCCGTCGCCGCCGATCAGTTCCGAGATCGCCGAACGCTGCTGCTCGTTGTCCTCGATGATCAGGAGGGACTTGTTCGGCCGTTCGACGAAGCCTTTGATCTTCGCGAACGCCTCGTCGAGTGCTTCTTTCGTCACCGGCTTCTGCACCTGCGCGAAGGCACCGAGTTTCAGCCCGCGCGCCGTTTCGTCGTCGCCGGAGATGATGTGTACCGGAATGTGGCGCGTGGCTTTGTCGTGCTTCAGGCGATCGAGGACCGTCCACCCTTCCATGTCGGGCAGCGCGATGTCGAGCGTGATCGCGTCGGGGCGATAGCGCCTCGCCAGCTGCAGCCCGCTCTCGCCGCGCGTGGCCACGACGCCTTTGAATCCCTTGTCGTGGGCCATGTCGAGCAGGATGCTGGCGAACGTCACGTCATCCTCGACGATCAGCACGATCCGGTCGCCTTCGGCGATCGAATTGCGATCGTCGGGAACCTGCTCCTCCACGACAATCTGCGTGTCATCGATGCGGCTCTCGTCCTCGCGGCGCGAACGGCGTGTCTCGAACTTCGTGACTTCATCCGCGGCAGTGCGTACCTGCGTATCGGAATCGTCCGCGCGGCGCAGCGCAATCGCCGGCTCCAACTGCGTCTCGAGCGTCGAGCCGTTGCGATCTTCATCGCGGCGGCGCGTCGGCGCCACGTAGCTCTGCGGCAGGAAGAGCGTGAACGACGAACCGGCGCCTTCCTCGCTCGTCACGCGAATTTCACCGCCGAGGAGGCGGGCAATCTCGCGGCTGATCGAGAGGCCGAGCCCCGTGCCGCCGAACTTGCGCGTCGTGCTGGCATCGGCCTGCTGGAATGCCTCGAAAATGATTCGCTGCTTCTCGTCGGGGATGCCGATGCCGGTATCCGAAACGGTGAACGCGATCACCGACGACGCCCGCTCCAGCGTCTCGTGACCCGGCGTCCACCCTTCGCCGACCGTTGCGGCGCGCAGCGTTACGCCGCCCTTCTCTGTGAACTTGAACGCATTGCCGAGAAGGTTCTTCAGCACCTGCTGCAAGCGCGTTGAATCGGTGTGAATCGTGCGCGGCAGGCTCGCATCGAGATCGATGTCGAAGTCGAGGCGTTTGTCGTTCGCCACCTGCCGGAAGGTCTTGTCCATCGACTCGGCCAGCTCGGTGAACGGCAGATCGCCAAGCGAGATGGTCATCATGCCCGACTCGATCTTCGACAGATCGAGGATGTCGTTGATGAGCGTGAGCAGATCCTGACCCGACGAATGGATCGTGCGCGCGAAGTCGACCTGCTTGCCGGTGAGGTTGTTGTCCGGATTCTCCGACAGCAGCTTGGCCAGGATCAGCAGCGAATTCAGCGGCGTCCGGAGCTCGTGCGACATGTTCGCCAGGAACTCGCTCTTGTACTTCGAGGTCAGCGCCAGCTGCCGCGCCTTCTCTTCGAGTTGCCGCTTCGCGTTCTCGACCTCGCGGTTCTTGTGCTCCACCTCTTCGTTCTGCGTCTGCAGCAAGCGGGCTTTCTCTTCCAGTTCCTCGTTCGTCTGCTGCAACTCTTCCTGCTGCGTCTTCAGCAACTCTTCCGACGCTTGCAGTGATTTGGCCTGCTGTTCGAGCCGCTTGTTGGTCTCGGTCAGCTCTTCCTGCTGCGCCTGCAGCTCCTCGGCGAGCGACTGCGACTGCGTGAGCAACTCTTCCGTCCGCATGTTTGCCTGGATGGTGTTGATGACTACGCCGATCGATTCGGTGAGCTGATCCAGCAGCGATAGATAGGTATCGGTGAAGGCCATGAACGAGGCCAGCTCGATCACCGCCAGCACAGCGCCTTCGAAGACGATCGGCAGCACCACGATCTGCAACGGCTTCGCTTCGCCGAGGCCTGAGTTGATCGTGATGTAGTCATCGGGCGCGTGTTGCAGCAGGATGCGCTGCTTCTCGAACGCCGCCTGCCCCACTACTCCCTCGCCCACGCGGAACTGTCGGGCCAGATTCTTCCGCTCCTTGTACGCATAGGTCGCGGTGAGCTTCAGGTACGGCTCGCCGCCGCCGTTCGAATCCATGACGTAGAAGACGCCGTGTTTCGCGCCGACCACCGGCGCCAGCTCGGAAAGAATGAGCTGCGAGACGGTCGACAGATTCTTCTGCCCCTGCATCATCCGAGTGAACTTGGCCAGATTCGTCTTCAGCCAATCCTGCTCCGTGTTCCGCGACGTCGTCTCGCGGAGGTTGCGGATCATCTCGTTGATGTTGCCCTTGAGCGCGGCCAGCTCCCCTTCGGCCTGCACCGTAATGTTGCGGCTGAGATCACCCTTGGCCACGGCCGTGGCAACGTCGGCGATGGCGCGCACCTGAGTCGTCAGATTCGCAGCGAGCTGATTGACGTTGTCCGTCAGATCGCGCCACGTTCCTGATGCGCCGGGCACGTTCGCCTGGCCGCCCAGCTTCCCTTCCACCCCGACCTCGCGCGCCACGGTCGTAACCTGATCGGCGAAGGTGGCCAGCGTATCGATCATGTCGTTGATCGTGTCGGCCAGCTCAGCGATCTCACCGCGCGACTCGACGTTCAGCTTTTGTTTGAGAACGCCGCGGGCGACCGCGGTGACGACCTTGGCGATGCCGCGAACCTGGTTGGTCAGGTTCGAGGCCATCATGTTGACGTTGTCGGTGAGGTCCTTCCACGTGCCGGCGACGCCCTTCACCTGGGCCTGACCGCCAAGCTTCCCTTCCGTTCCGACCTCGCGCGCCACGCGCGTAACCTCGGCTGCGAACGAGTTGAGCTGATCGACCATCGTGTTGACGGTGTCCTTCAGCTCCAGCATCTCGCCCTTGACGTCGACCGTGATCTTCTTCGACAGGTCTCCGTTCGCGACCGCCGTCGTCACCTGCGCGATGTTGCGCACCTGATTGGTCAGGTTCGAGGCCATGTAGTTGACCGAGTCGGTCAGATCCTTCCACGTGCCCGACACGCCCTTGACCTGCGCCTGCCCGCCCAGCCGTCCCTCGGTGCCGACTTCGCGCGCCACGCGCGTGACCTCGCCGGCGAACGTATTGAGCTGATCGACCATCGTGTTGATCGTGTTCTTGAGCTGCAGGATTTCACCGCGCGCATCAGCGGTGATCTTCTTCGACAGATCGCCGTTCGCGACCGCCGTCGTGACCTCGGCGATATTGCGGACCTGACCGGTAAGGTTGCCGGCCATCGAGTTGACCGAGTCCGTCAAATCCTTCCACGTACCGGCCACGCCCTTGACTTGGGCCTGACCGCCGAGCTTCCCTTCCGTACCGACTTCCGTCGCCACACGGGTGACCTCGGCTGCGAACGAGTTGAGCTGATCGACCATCGAGTTGATGGTGTTCTTCATCTCCAGCATCTCGCCCTTGACGTCGACGGTGATCTTCTTCGACAGGTCGCCCATGGCCACGGCCGTGGTGACCTGGGCGATGTTGCGGACCTGATTCGTGAGGTTCGACGCCATCGAGTTGACGTTGTCCGTGAGGTCCTTCCACGTACCGGCGACACCGCGCACCTGCGCCTGACCGCCGAGTTTCCCTTCCGTGCCGACTTCGCGCGCCACGCGCGTAACCTCGGCGGCGAAGGAGTTGAGCTGATCGACCATCGAGTTGATGGTGTTCTTCAGCTCGAGGATCTCGCCCTGCGCCTCGGCGGTGATCTTCTTGGAGAGGTCGCCGAGTGCGACGGCCGTCGTGACCTCGGCGATGTTTCGCACCTGGCCGGTCAGGTTGCCGGCCATCGAGTTCACCGAGTCGGTCAAGTCCTTCCACGTGCCGGCAACGCCCTGCACCATGGCCTGGCCACCAAGCTTCCCTTCCGTTCCGACCTCGCGCGCCACGCGCGTAACCTCGGAGGCAAAGGCGCGGAGTTGGTCGACCATCGTGTTGATGGTGTTCTTCAGCTCGAGGATCTCGCCCTGCGCCTCGGCGCTGATCTTCTTGGAGAGATCGCCCATGGCCACCGCGGTGGTGACCTCTGCGATGTTTCTCACCTGCCCGGTGAGGTTCGAGGCCATCGAGTTGACCGAGTCGGTCAGATCCTTCCACGTACCGGCCACGCCTTTGACCTGGGCCTGACCGCCGAGCTGTCCCTCGGTGCCGACTTCGCGCGCCACACGCGTAACTTCCGATGCGAATGCGCCGAGCTGGTCGACCATCGTGTTGATCGTGTTCTTCAGCTCGAGAATCTCGCCTTTCGCCTCGGCGGTGATCTTCTTCGACAGATCGCCGAGGGCGACTGCCGTGGTCACCTCGGCGATGTTGCGCACCTGGCCGGTCAAATTGCCGGCCATTGCGTTCACGGAATCGGTGAGGTCCTTCCACGTTCCGGCAACGCCTTTCACTTCCGCCTGAACGCCGAGCTTCCCTTCCGTGCCGACCTCCCGTGCCACGCGCGTGACTTCCGATGCGAACGCGCTCAGCTGATCGACCATCGTGTTGATCGTGTTCTTCAGCTCGAGCAACTCGCCGCGAACGTCGACGGTGATCTTCTTCGACAGATCGCCGAGCGCGACCGCGGTGGTCACCTCGGCGATGTTGCGCACCTGGCCGGTCAGATTGCCGGCCATCGCGTTGACCGAGTCGGTCAAGTCCTTCCACGTGCCGGCCACGCCAGGAACTTCAGCTTGACCGCCCAGTTTTCCGTCCGTGCCGACCTCGCGCGCCATACGCGTGACCTCGGCGGCAAACGAGTTGAGCTGATCGACCATCGTGTTGATGGTGTTCTTCAACTCGAGAATCTCGCCCTGCGCCTCGGCAGTGATCTTCTTCGACAGATCGCCGAGGGCGACGGCGGTCGTGACCTCGGCGATGTTGCGCACCTGACCGGTCAGATTGCCGGCCATCGAGTTCACCGAGTCCGTCAGATCCTTCCAGGTGCCGGCAACGCCCGGCACCTCGGCCTGGCCGCCCAACCGCCCTTCCGTACCGACCTCGCGGGCCACGCGGGTAACTTCCGAAGCGAAGGCGCGAAGCTGATCGACCATCGTGTTGATCGTGTTCTTCAGCTCCAGCACCTCGCCGAGAGCCTCGGCGGTGATCTTCTTCGACAGATCGCCCATGGCCACCGCCGTGGTGACATCAGCGATGTTTCGCACCTGCCCCGTCAGATTCGAGGCCATCGCGTTCACCGAGTCCGTCAGATCCTTCCAGGTGCCGGCAACACCAGGTACTTCGGCCTGACCTCCCAGCCGGCCTTCCGTACCGACTTCGCGGGCCACACGCGTAACTTCGGACGCGAAACCGCGGAGCTGATCGACCATCGTGTTGATCGTTTCCTTCAGCTCCAGCACTTCGCCGAGCGCCTCGGCGGTGATCTTCTTGGAGAGGTCACCGTTCGCGACGGCCGTGGTGACCTCGGCGATGTTGCGGACCTGACCTGTGAGATTCGAGGCCATCGAGTTGACCGAATCGGTGAGGTCCTTCCACGTTCCGGCCACGCCCTTGACCTCGGCCTGACCGCCCAGCTTCCCTTCCGTTCCCACTTCGCGAGCAACGCGCGTGACTTCCGATGCGAACGACCGCAGCTGGTCGACCATCGTGTTGATCGTTTCTTTCAACTCCAGGATCTCGCCGCGCGCATCGACCGTAATCTGCTTCGAGAGATCGCCGTTCGCGACGGCGGTGGTCACCGCGGCGATGTTGCGCACCTGATTGGTCAGGTTGGCGGCCATGTAGTTGACCGAATCGGTGAGATCGCGCCACGTACCGGAAACGCCCTGCACGTCTGCCTGACCGCCAAGTTTTCCTTCGCTGCCGACTTCGCGCGCCACTCGCGTGACTTCCGATGCGAACGACCGGAGCTGGTCGACCATCGTGTTGATCGTATTCTTCAGTTCGAGGATTTCGCCACGCGCCTCGGCCGAGATTTTCCGGGAGAGATCGCCGCGGGCGACGGCCGTGGTGACTTCCGCGATGTTCCGGACCTGACCAGTCAGATTCGAGGCCATCGAGTTGACTGAATCGGTGAGGTCCTTCCACGTTCCGGCTACGCCTTTGACCTCGGCCTGACCGCCCAGCTTTCCTTCCGTTCCCACTTCGCGAGCAACACGCGTGACTTCCGAGGCGAATGAGGCCAGCTGATCGACCATCGTGTTGACCGTCTTGGCCGTACGCAGGAACTCGCCCTTCAGCGGACGTCCGTCGAACTCGATTGCCATCGTGCGGGAGAGATCGCCGCGCGCGACGGCGCCGATGACGCGCGAGATTTCATTCGTCGGCTGCACGAGATCGCTGACCAGCGAATTCACCGACTCGGCGATTACGGCCCACTGTCCGCCCGCCGCCGGGATCTGCGCACGTTGATTGAGCTTTCCTTCCTTGCCGACCACGGTGGCGATCTTCTCCACCTCATCGGCGGTCTTCTGGCTGAGATCGAGGATGTCGTTCAGCACGTCGGAAATCTTGCCGGCGGTCCCGGTGAACTCCACCGGCATCCGCACTTTGAAATCGCCCTTCTTCATCGCCGTGAGCGTCCGCAACAGCAGCCGCTCAAAATCTTTCGGCGAAATCTCGCTCGCTTTATCGATGCCGATCCCGGTCGTCATGACGCGCTCGTCCTCCCAAAAACAGGAAACCTCAGTTGTGCTGAATCGTGGTCAGGCTGGAAAGCTCTACTGCTTGTCTGCAGGCGAAATGCAGAATCCAGACCACAGATGAGGGCGGTTTCGGAGGGGAGAGCGCGATCGAGCGGGTGCGGCGGAATCGCCGCACCCGCGATCCAGCTATTGCTTGGGAAGGGCGGCGCGGCTCGGCGGATACGACTGGTCCGGCAGCGTCCAACTGAAATCGTATTGCGCGGAGAAGTAGTGGCACTGCATGCAACTGCTGCCGAACGTCTTCGCGAGCTTGTTCTTCGGCGCCGGTGAAGGCATCGGATTCGTGTTGAGCTGATAGAAGCTCTCCATCGACGTATTCGCTACCGTGTCGAGCGGCGCAGGCTTGAGCGCATTTGTCTCGTACTTCGCGTGCGACGGCGCGGTTCGCGGATCATCGACCACCACCGCGCCGCCCCCATTCACCGGCCACTGCGTATCGATCAGCTGGTAGTGCTCCCACACGGTGCCCCTGATGCCGGTGAGCGCTTGCATCTCGGCGTTCAGATCGGTGATGCGCTTCGGCAACGGTGTCACGCGCACCACCGTCGTTTTCGGCGCGGGCTCTGACGGCAGCGCCGCGGCCGCGACGGGACGCCAGGCCGTATCCGGTTTGTAGCCATCCTTCGGAGGATTCACGGCATCCGCCGCCGTCGCGAACGCGTAGAGGCCGTTCGGAGGAGGCGGAGCACAGACCTGTGTCGCAGCGTCGCACGGCACGTTGTCGACATGCTCGAACGTTGACCAGATCCACGAGTTGAACCCTGACACCTTCTGCAGGATGTGCAGGCCGACCATGCCGAGGGTCTGCGGTTGTCCGCACTTGTGAGTCTTCGGATCGAAGATCACTGCCTCCGTCGTGTAGTAGCGGGAGGCGTCGTCCTTCTCGTCGAGCACTTTCCACGCAGCCTTCACTTCGAGTGCGCCGTACTTGTTCTCTGTGGGGATGCTGATCGGGAACTTTACGGCAGGCTTCGGCCATCTGTGCTTCTTGTCCAGCTCATCGCGAATGTAGAGTTGGTTCGACGCAACGTACGTGTAATAGAGCTCGTTGCTACGCACTTCGTAGCGCACGTAGCGGCCGAACTGATCGACGAGCGGTCCGCCCATCGCCTGATTCACGGCGCCCGTGATCACGTTGTTGCCCTTGGCGATCATCGAGAGCGCTTTCGGCGCGCCGTGGAACTCGGCGCCGGAACAGGGATCGACGTAATCGTAATCAGTCCAGGGTGCTGGGTTGGCGCCCTTCTTGTCCTGAAAGAGCTCGTAGTCGGCCTTCAGACCTTCCCAGACGCGCGGGCCGGAATCGCCGATGTTCTTCTTTGGATCGGAGACTCCGTTTGGAAAGCGCGGATCGCGTACCGGCCGCCCCTTCGTGTCGAGCAGCGCGACTTGATTGAGCGCGATGAACGACTCCCACGAGTAGCGGTCGAGCGCGGCCTGGTTCGGCGCCGGAGGCGTCATCGGGATCTCGCGATTCAATCCACTCGAGGAAGAGCCGCCACTCTGCCGCGCAACGACGAGAGACGCTCCCGCGAGTGCGACAGCGAAAAGAAAAACAGTGAATGCTTTTTTCATCGTGTCTCCTACGCGTTCGGGTCCGGCGGAAGATTGTCAGGCGGCGTGCCTTCTTTGCGTCCGTTGGACATCCAGAGGCTGTAAAGGTCGAGGCTATCCTGCGACCAGTACGGACCGCCGAGCGGCATCCGCCCATTGCCGGCATCGGGAGAGAGTTTTCCGAACACTTCCTCCGCATTGCCGGCGTCCGACATGTACGCGTAGCTAGCGAGGAATACGCTGCGTCCACGCATGCAGTCGATGTCGAGTTCCGTGAACAGCGGCAGGATGTCCTCGTAGTACGTCGGATCGTTCGGGCCGCTCATTCCGGCGTCCCGTTTTTGGCCCACCACTCGAACTTCGCGATCTTGTCCGCCGGCCACGGACCACCATCTTCGGGAGGCGGCATCGGATCATCGGGATCCTTCAGGCGGCGCAGGATTCCATTCGCGCGCTTGCTGACCGTGGCGTAGCTCGCCAGGTCGAGACCTTGCTCGCCCATATGTTCGATATCGACGGAGTTGAAAAGCTGCTTGATGTCCTTGTTCCAGGTATACGGCGGTCCGGCCATGCCATCCTCCATTCTGAATTGTTTATGGACAGTAGGCATTAAGGTAGAACGGCGTTGATGGATTGTCAACAGCAGCGCTCGCTTTTCAGCGGAACTTGCGCGGTCTCGCGAGCGAACTCACCGCGAGACCGCGACTTGATGGAAAACTACGCCGCGACTTTCGTGGCTTTCGCCAGGAGCTCGTCGCGAATCACACGGAAGGCGCGGGCATCGGCCTCACCGGTCTCGGGATCGAGGAAGTAGGCGACGTCATTGCGGAAGCTCTCGCCTTCCGGATTCTCCCCGTTCCACTCCAGCACGGCCCAATTCACGAGCGGGTTGAAGATGTTGTGGTCCCAGGCGAAGGCCGCGTGCTTCTTGCTGTACGCCGCGGACTTGCCCATTTCGCGGTCGGACGCGCTTCCGCCGTCGCCCATCCGCATCTTGTAGTCGGCGAACGCTTTCGCATCCTGCTCGGCGGTTTCTTCATTGACGAAATACGCGACATCGCGGCGCGGCGGCATGGCCTGCGGCCCGCCGAACTTGTGTCCCACGCTCGAGCACTTCACGACCAGCCACTGAATGACCGGGCGTCCGATCTTGTGATCCCACTCCAAGGCTACGTACGGCATGTCTGAGTCTCCTTATTTTGTGTGCTCCGGCCTCTCCATCGCACAAGCTGAAACAAGGCAAAGGCGTACGTGTTTATTTCTGGAGTGAATGCCGGGCACGTCAATTATTTGAAGGAATATCCGGAGAGGCAGCACGTTAATCGCCATCACTAATGAATGCCATACTCGACTGCCAGGACGAACGCCGCTCCCGCCTGCTTGACGCCATGCCCGCCATCGCCTGGTCGGCCTCCGCGCAAACCTTTCGCTTCACCTACGTCAATCCCGCGGCGGAGACGCTCCTCGGCTATCCCGTCTCACGCTGGCTCACCGAGCCCCACTTCTGGGCGGAGCACATTCATCCCGAGGACCAGCATGTGCCCATGCTTTGCCACAACGAGACCGTGGCCGGGCGGAATCACGAGCTCGTCTACCGCATCATCGCCGCTGACGGCCGCACCGTCTGGCTGCGCGACTACGTCAACGTACACAGCGTCGACGGAGTACCGGTCGAGCTCTTCGGCGTCATGGTCGACATCACCCGCGAGCGCGCGGCCGAAGAGGCGGCGTTCGCCGACCGTGAAAACTTCCGCCGCATGGTCGAGCTCTCGCCGGACTGCATCGGCGTCTTCGTCGATGACACCTACGTCTACGTGAATCAAGCCTTCGTCCAGCTCCTCGGCGCAAGAAACGAAGCGGAGATCGTCGGCAGGAACGTCTTTTCGTTCGTTGATTCCGCATCACGCGAGAACGCGACCGAGCGGCTGCTATGTCTTCGGGCCGGACAGAGCGTGCCGTACAACCGCGAAACGTACCGCCGCGTCGACGGCTCGCCTCTCGAAGTCGAGGTCGCCGCGCTCCCGCTGCGTTACGGAAACCGCGATGCGATCCAGGTCATCGCCCGCGACATCACTGAAAAAGTACGAGCACGGCAGGCTCTCGAGGAATCCGAGCAGCGCTACCGCGAGCTGGTCGAAGACGTCACCGAAATCCTCTTCACGGTCGGCCGCGACGGGCGGTTTGTTTCACTCAATCGCAGCTTCGAGCACAGCACCGGCTATCGAGTCGGGGAGTGGATCGGGCGACCCTTCGCCGAACTGTTCCTGCCGCAATCGGTGTCCGCGGCCGTCCGTGACTTCGAGCAGGCGCTGTCCGGTCACCAACGGATCATCCACGAGTACGACCTCCTTGCGCAGTCGGGAGCAGTGGTCACTGTCGAAGTGTCGTGGCAGCCTCGCTACGTCGAAGGCGTCGTGACTGGAACGATCGGCATGGCTCGTGACGTCACCGAGAACCGCACGATCGCCCGCAAGCTCGAGGAAGCGAAGCGGATGAGCAGCCTCGGACAGGTGGCGGCGTCGCTCGCGCATGAATTCAACAACGTGCTCATGGGCATCCAGCCGTTCGTGGAAGTGATCGGACGCCGCGATCCTGCACCCGATGTCCGCGATGCTCTCGGCCACATCACCCGAGCCGTCGGCCGCGGCAAGCGCGCCTCGCAGGAAATCCTGCGATACGTCAATCCGAAGGAGCCGCAGCTCTTCGCACTCGACGCTTCGGTCTGGCTTCCGTCGCTCCTCGGGCAGTTGGTGGCCGCGCTTCCATCATCGATCGCGCTCAGCAGTTCGATCGATCCCGAAGTGCGGTTCATCCGCGGTGACCGCGAACATCTCGAGCAGGTCATCACGAACCTGGTCTTCAACGCCCGCGACGCGATCGGAAGCATCGGCACGATCCACGTCGGCGTCGCACCGGCCGCATCGCCCGGCGTCAGCGGCGCGGAAGCGAAGTTCGTCCATATCTCCGTGTCCGACGATGGTCCCGGCATCGAGCCGTCGATTCTCGACCAAATCTTCGAGCCGCTTTTTACGACGAAACGCAACGGCACCGGCCTCGGTCTGGCCATCGCACGGCGCCTCATCGAAGGCCACGGCGGAATGCTCACAGCGGAAAATCTTCCGGAAGGCGGATCCGCGTTTCACCTGCTGGTTCCGGCGACCGAGGCGCCGCCAGTGGCCACGACGCCGCTCGCATGGGGAACGCCCGGAGTCACGCGCGTCCTGCTCGTCGAAGACGACCCGTCGGTCGGTCGAGGATTGGAAGAGCTACTGAACTCGGAAGGATACGAGGCGACGTGGGTGAAAGCCCTGGGAGACGCGTGCGAAGCGGCGCGGCGGACGCGCCCGCAAGTCGTCATCATCGATGTGAATCTTCCGGACGGCAACGGAGTCGATCTCATTCCGTTGCTCCGCGCGGAGAACGCCGATCTGCCCATCGTCTTCTCCACGGGTCACGTGGAGCTGAATCTCTCCAACGAAAAAAATCGCGTCGTCGCGCTGATGAAACCGTACGAGCTCAGCGATCTCATTCTGGCTATCGGCGCCGTCACGGCGCCGATAGCGGAACTCGCTCTTCATTCTTTAGCGGCAGCTTGAAGCCGATGTAGGTGCCGGAGCTAATGCCCATCAGCGCCAGCATCGTGGCGCTGAACTCGGGCATGGTCAGATCCCACAGCACCGCGGTCAGGAAGACGCCGCCCAGGACGAGCGTCCAGACCACGACCTGCAATCGGTCGAGAGCGACCACGCCACGATCGGCGGAGATGAGATCGCGCATGAACCCCTCGCTGGCGCGTGGACCGCGGCTCGATACCGACGTGATCGCGACGGCAGCAAGCGCCGTGGCGGCACTGATTCCGACGAGACCGAGCAGCGATGGCGCGATCGAGTCGGCTTCGCCCGTGACGAGCCAGATGAAAACGTAGCCGACCACGAGCAGAAAAAACCACCACGCCATCTGCGCGCGCGCAAGGCTGTACGGCTGCCGTACACCATCGACGCGCGGACCATCGCGCAGCATGTCGCTGCGCCGCGCGTAAATCACGAGCGCGATGGCGACGGCCACGAGCAGCGCGAGCCAGGTCATCGACCAATAATCGAGATACAGCTTCTTCAACCGCAGCGACATGTTCGCGCCCGCCGCGCGCGGCAATGCCCGCTCGCCATGAATGCCGGCGCTGATGCGCATGGTCGCGTCAGGATCGAAGAGCGGGTCGTACAGAAACTGCCGCCAGATCTGTTTGTTCTTCGCGTTCCGCGTGAGCTCGAACGTCAGCGTCCCGCTTTCAATATCGATCCCGGAAGGTTCGACGCCGGTATCGAGTCCCTCGATGAACAACGTAATGGACTGCTGCTGCGCCTCCGCATCGCGAACCAGCGCATCGAGGTTGCAAACGGATACGACCACCCAATCGCCGAGGTAAACCTGACGCGGATCGGCGTTGACGCCAGCGGCTCCGGCGACCGCCGTCGCCGCGCCGCACGGCGCGCTATGCAAACGCTTGCGCGCCAGCCCGAGGTGATCGGCTTCCTGCCGTTCGGTGCACGCAGTCAGCACGACGAGAAGCAGGAGGACGCCTGTAAGTCGAATCCGCATGCGCGGAATTGTAGAGCGGGGATGAAGTCTACGCAGTCTTTACAACGGTGATCGTACCGGAAGGCCTTCGATCGCAGCCCGCAGTCGCGGCAACATCGTTCGCAGATTCGCGAGCGTGGTGTCAAACGTCTCGATGACCACGACGCCGACAGACAATCGACCAATGTTCTGTTGATATCGCAAACGCTGATCCACCGTCACGAAAACATCGAACGACGAGGACAGAGTGACTGCTCGAAGCAGTTAGCCGTTTTTCAGGCCTGCCGAACCCTCTTCCTGAACAGTTCGGACCGCAAACTCCGCGAGTTCGCGACGAGCTTCCGCCGCATGTTCTCGTCGAAAAGAACGCGTCTCACGCGATCTCAGCGAGCAGTGCTCGTCCCGCTTCCTCGAGAAAGGCCACGGCCTGGGCCTTCGAGACTGTTGGGAAATTGTCGAGGAACTCCTCGATCGTTTCTCCGCTCTCGATATAGACCAACAACGTCTGAACCGGAACGCGCGTACCGACGAACACGGGAGTGCCGCCGAGAATCTCAGGATCGGAATGTACGATCTGCGCTCGTTCCATGACGCCGAAGGATACGCCCGCGTCGACTGCGGTCAAGCGCGCGCCTTCCGATTCGAGCCGACCGCCAAAGCGCGCTTTAGTGGATCGAAACCCGTCCGGCAACGCGCTTGTAGTCGACTCCGCCGCGCCGGCTCGAGTGCACGGTGAGATCGCCGCCGACGTCGCTCACCACGATCGGACCGGTTCCGTGCGCGACGATATCGACGTTGCGCCGCACGTTGTGAACTTCGATCGCTCCAGTGGTATCGGCGATGTCGAGAGCGACCTCCGTCGGCACGATCATCGTGACGTCCAGCCGAGGTGCGGCGGCGACCAACGTCTCCGGCTCGTTTGGCACCATCGCCTCAATGGTCAATTCGGAGCCTTTGCGCGTGGTCTTGAAGTCCATACCCACGAGCAGATGCTCGCGTCCGGCGCAGGCGCGTCCCTCCGCGCGGATTGTGGTCGCACCCGGACGCCCTTCGATGTGCAGGAATCCTGCGCGGCCGATCACGATCACGCGCTGGATGCCCGACGCCGGGACGATTGCCGATCGAATTGCCATCTCCTGGCAGTCGCTCAGCGTTTCGATGGCGACAAGAAGTGCGAGCGCGGCGAGCATTGCCTGTGATGTGCCTCCTGGCGATTGTAAATCCCGCCCTTCATGAAAACTTCACAACTCCCCGTACGATGGGCGGATGCGGCGCGTGCTCATCGTCGATGACGATCCGAAAGTGTGCGAGACGCTCGATCGCTATCTGTCGCACGCCGGCTACGCGACGGCCTCCGCGCTCGACGGCGCAAAAGCGCTGGAACTGGTGCAGACATTTGCGCCGGATCTGGTCGTCCTCGACCTGCTGCTGCCGCGTATCGGCGGGCTGGAAGTCTGCCGGATGCTGCGCGAGACATCGTCGATCCCGATCATCATGCTGACGGCGAAGACGACCGAGCACGACAAGCTGGCCGGCCTCTCGCTCGGCGCGGACGACTACCTGACCAAGCCATTCAGTCCGCGCGAACTGGTGGCGCGCGTCGATGCGGTGCTGCGCCGCAGCGGGACGACGGAGAAGACACCGCGCGTGATCGCTGGCGGGTTGACGATCGATCCGGAGCGCTGCGAAGTCACGGTCGACGGCGCTCCGGTCACGCTCACCGCGACCGAGCTGCGCCTGCTGCTGGCGATGGCGCGCGCCCCCGGCCGCGTTTTTCGCCGCGACGAGCTTGCCCGGCTCGCCCTCGGCGACGACTTCGAAGGGCTCGAGCGCACCGTCGATGCCCACATCAAGAACCTGCGCCGCAAAATCGGCGCGGAAATCATCACCACCGTCTTCGGCATCGGCTACAAACTGGCGGTTTGATGCGCATCGTCACCACATTGCGCGGCCGTCTCATCGCCATGGTCGCGGCGCTGGTCGCGGTCACCATCGGGACCACGGCCATCATTTCCACGCGCGTGGCGCACTACGAGATTCGCAAGTTCGACGTCGAAGTGCACGCCGGGCGGCGGCCGCTGATGCCGAATGCCGTCGCCGATTACTTCCGTACTCATCGTTCGTGGGCGGGCGTCGAGCCGGCTGTCGACGCGATGTCACGCGCGGGCGGATCCGACATCGCTCTCTTCGACGAACACAACCATCTAGCCGCGACGTCGAAGGCTCTTCGCGGCGCGACGCTCGATCTCGCGCCGAATGGAATGCTCACCATCACCCGCACCATCTCCGGAGGCCGCGCGCGCGAGTTGATTCGCGGACCGCAGATGATCGTCCGCGATGAGAACGGCGGCATCGCCGGGTCGATCTTTATCCTGCCGCCGCACAACGACGCGCTGCCGCCGCCGACGCGCTCCCTCGACCGCTCCTTCTTCTGGACGTTCCTCGGCGCGACGCTCTTCGGCATCCTCATGGCCATCGCCATCGCTCGCTGGATCAGCGTCCCCGTCGAGCGGCTCACCGCGGCCGCGCGGCGGATGGAGTCTGGCGATCTGGCCGTTCGCGTTGAACCGGCGGGCGGCGCCGAACTGGCGGAGCTCGCGCGCGGCTTCAACGCCATGGCCGCCGCGCTCGACCGCAACGAAGAGCAGCGCAAACGCATGGTCAGCGACGTCGCCCACGAACTGCGCGCGCCGCTGACCAACATTCGCTGCGAGCTGGAGTCGATGCAGGACGGACTCACCGCGCCGACGCCGGAGCGGATCGCCTCGCTGCACGAGGAGACGATGCATCTCGCGCATCTCGTCGACGATCTTCAGGACCTCGCACTGGCGGAAGCAGGATGGTTGGAGATCGACGCGCAGCCGGTGGCGGTGACCGCACTGGCGAAACGCGCCGCCGCGGGAATGGAGATGCGAGCCCGCGAACGCGGCGTCGCAATGGTTGTCGAAGGCGACAAGGATGTCGTGGTCCTCGCCGACACGCACCGCGCGGTGCAGATCCTGACGAACTTGCTCGCCAATGCCGTCGCGCACATGGAGAATCCCGGCGACGTCCGCATCGCGTGGACGCAAAGCGGCGGCGAGGCCATCATCAGCGTCATCGACAGCGGCGTCGGCATTCCGTCGGATGAGCTCCCGCGCATTTTCGAGCGCTTCTACCGCGTCGACATCTCCCGGTCGCGCACCACCGGCGGCGCCGGCCTCGGCCTCTCCATCGTCCGCCAACTCGTCGCCGCGCACGGCGGGCGGGTGTGGGCGGAGAGTGAGGTGGGGGTCGGATCGACGTTTTCGTTCACGCTGCCCGCCTGGGAGCGCGAGCGTCTCGCCCGCTCGCCGACCGCAGCCGGTTCTTCGTGAGACTGCGGGCGAGACGCCCGCACTCCCAGGTTCTTCATCATCGCTTCACAACTGCCGCGTACGTTGCAGTTCGGAGGCAATCATGAAGACATTCATCTGCACACTGGCGTTGCTGATCGCTTCGACGCTCGCAGCACAACAAACACCGATCGATCAAATCACCGCCGCCGTCGATAAAGCAGCGGCCGAGGACAAATTCTCCGGCGTCGTGCTCGTCGCGAAAGACGGGACGCCGCTGCTGTCGCGTGCGTGGGGCATGGCCGATCCCGCCAAAGGAATCGCCAACCGCACCGACACGAAATTCAACCTCGGATCGATCAACAAAGTCTTCACGCACGTCGCCATCGGACAACTCGCCGCGGCCGGCAAGCTCTCGCTCACCGACACAATCGCCAAGCATCTGCCGGACCTTCCGGTGCCGTCCGCGGACAAGATCACCATCGAGCAACTGCTCCAGCATCGCTCCGGGCTCGGCGACATCTTCGGACCGAAGTTCACGGAGTCGCACGCATCGATTCGGAAACTGTCGGACTACATCCCGCTGTTTGCCGGAGCGCCGCTCCAATTCGAGCCCGGCGCCGACCAGAAGTACTCGAACGCCGGCTTCGTCGTCCTCGGCCTGATCATCGAAAAGGCATCGGGGCAGAGCTACTACGACTACATCCGCGATCACATCGCCAAGCCCGCGGGCATGACCGACACCGCGTCGTACGCCGTGGATGAGAACGTGCCGAACCGCGCCATCGGCCTGACCAAGCGCGGTCCGGATGGTCCGTTGCCGTCGCGGCAAAGCAACATCAACACTCTTCCTGCAAAGCCCAGCTCAGCCGGCGGCGGCTACTCGACCGCGGCGGACCTGCTTCGCTTCGCGCAGGCGCTGCTCGCGGACAAACTGCTTCCGAAACGCTGGACCGACTGGGTCTTCAGCGGCAAACTCGACGGACCCGGCCAGCGCAACATCGGCGTCGCCGGCGGCTCGCCCGGAGTGAACGCGGTTCTCGAGATCGCGCCGCCCTACACCGTCATCATCATGTCGAACTTCGATCCGCCGGCGGCGATGGAGGTCGGCGCCGAGGTGCGGAAAATCCTCGGGATGGGCGGAGAACGGAGGCAGCGTCGCGGTGCCGAGGGACCGGGCGAAGTCCTGATCCATGGCAAGGTGCAGCTTCCGATGGATCTCACGCGCCACGTGCCGATGATCGAAGCGAAAGTCAACGGCAAAGGCCCGTTCCGCTTCCAGGTCGACACCGGTTTCGGCGGCATGATCGAGGTCACGCCCGCCATGGCGAAGACTCTGTCGTTACCGGTGATCGGCGAATCGATCGGCGGCGATCCGAGCGGCAAGAATCAGCGGACGATGCGAGTCTTGAGCGCCGAATCTGTCGACGTCGGCGACGCGCATTTCGGTCAGGTCGAAGCGATCGAAGGCGGCCCGCACTTCGAAGGCATCGACGGCGTGATCGGCCTGCAACTCTTCAATGGTCTGACCGTCACCTTCGATTACCCCAACAGCCGCTTCAACGTCGACGGCGGCGCGCTTCCAGCCGCCGACGGCGCGAAAATCCTGACATACAGTGCCGAACACGGCATCCCGAACATCGACATCGACGTCGCTGGCCAAAAGGTGAAGACCGACATCGACAGCGGCAGTCCCGCACTTCTTTCGATGCCGCTCTCTCTCGCCAAATCGCTGCCGCTCGCGAGCGAGCCGCAAGTCGTCGGCCACGGACGCACCGTCGGAAACGAGTTCGATATCTACTCCGCGTCGATGAAAGGCGAAGTACATGTCGGCGCGATCACGCTCGCCGACCCGCGCGTCGATTTCGTCGACCTCTTCCCCGTCGCCAACCTCGGCTTCCGCTTTCTGAAGGATTACGTAGTCACGTTCGATCCCGCCAATCACCGGGTGCGGTTTGTGAAGCCGTAGAATGGCTGCCGCTTGCCGCTTTTGGAATTCATCGTGCTCGGGACGCCGATTAGCTCGCAGGGCGCTTCTGGCGCGAGGCGGCTATGGCAGAGACTCGTTCGGGAAGCTGCGATGGAGGCTTCCGCGAACGAGTTTCAATCCTCCACCGATGAAATGACGTTGCGCGTGGCTTACTTTTATGTCAACGAAGCGGCGGCCGATTTGGACAATATCGTCAAACCGATTCAGGACGCATTGCAGGGCCTCGTCTATGATGACGATGAGCAGGTAGTTGATCTCGTAGCGAGTATGAGGCGGAAACAAGTTGATGAAAGCCTGGAGCTGACGGCGACACTTGCTCGCGGATTTCTCGGTGGGAGTGATTTCATTTATGTTTCCGTCGATCGATCGACAACGACGATTGAGGTATTTCGATGACCACGATTGAGAGAGAAGCGGAAAGGCTTGATGCGCTGGCGGTCGACTACCGGAAAAAAGGTTATGTCGTCCAAACCCACCCGCGCGCGGAAGAGTTGCCACCATTCCTCAGAGACTATGACATCGATGCCCTAGCGACATCTTCCGCTGGCAACGTCGTCGCACAAGTCCGGGCAGCGTCACGATTTGATGCCGATCAAGCTCTCAAACTCGCCGAGGCTGTAGAACGTAATCCCGGATGGCGTTTCGAGATGGCATTCGTCAGTCCGCCCGTCGCGCCCGATGTGCCCGTGCAAGAGCAATTGGCTGACGATCAGAAGGTCACTCGCATGCTGGAGAATGCCGAGACTCTTTCAAACGAGGGGCATGTTGAGGCGGCCGGGCTAATCGCATGGTCTGCTCTCGAAACTGTTTTACGCCGCCGGGCTCAGAGCGCGGCGCCGGAGATTGAACGTCAAAGCT
This sequence comes from Thermoanaerobaculia bacterium, assembly GCA_035996815.1. Classification (GTDB taxonomy): domain Bacteria; phylum Acidobacteriota; class Thermoanaerobaculia; order Gp7-AA8; family Gp7-AA8; genus JADGNZ01. The sequence continues at coordinate 38,902 of DASYJF010000097.1, forward strand.
CTGCACGAGTTCTCAAACAGCTTTATTCACTCGGGCGACTGGAACGGGAAACTTACGAGAAGCTTCTCCGACTTCTGGAGTTCCGAAATGCGGTGGCGCACGGCTTCCAGCCGCGCAACGGCGCCCCCAGCATGCCGGAGATGATCGAAGAGATCCGTCACCTTCAAAGCGCGGCGTAGTTTCTTCAATGACCCTACGCACCATCCGCAAGCAATACCCCGCGCTTCGCGATGACATCGGCGAGCTGCATACGGCGCGGCCGTTGCCGAACGATGACATCGACCAGATCGATCCGTTCCTGTTTCTCAATCATCACGGGCCGCAGGTGTATCCGCCGCGGAATCGCGGGCTGCCGTTTGGACCGCATCCGCATCGCGGGTTCGAGACGGTGACGTTCATCGTCGAAGGGTCGCTGACGCATCGCGATACCGGCGGCCATGCCAGCGTCATCGAAACGGGCGGCGTGCAGTGGATGACGGCCGGACGCGGGCTGGAGCACGAGGAGGTTTCGCCGCCGGAGTTTCTCGAACGCGGCGGGCCGCTGGAGATCCTGCAGCTCTGGATCAATCTGCCTTCGCGTTTGAAGTTCACGGAGCCGCGCTATGTCGGATTGCACAAGGACGGGATCGCCTCATTCGAGAACGGCGGCGTCACTGTCAACCTGATCTCCGGTGATTGGAATGGACATCGCGGTCCGATCGAATCGCTGACGGACGTACACATGATGACCGTCGCGCTGACGGGGGGAAGCCGCATCGTGCTGCCGGCGCCGCGCGGACGGAACGTCTTCTTCTACATCGTCCGAGGGAAGCTGGCGATTGGAGAGGCGTTTCATCTCGTCGATTGGAACGATGACGGCGATGAGATCGAGGTCGAAGCGGTGACCGACGCGTTCATCCTCTTCGGTCACGCAAAACCATACGGCGAGCCGGTCGTGGCGCATGGTCCGTTCGTGATGAACACGCGCGAAGAAATCGTGCAGGCGATTCGCGACTATCAGGCGGGGAAGTTCGGCGTGTGATTAGTGCAGCGCGTTCGCGAGGACGCCCGTCGCCTGCTTGACCTGCTTGAGAAACGCCGAGGTCGAAAGCCAGCGCTGATCGGGGTAGTAGGCGAAGACCGGACTGCCGCCGCGGATCGTGTCGATGATCTGCTGCGAAATCTCCGCACGCACGGCCGGACATCCCCAACTGCGGCCGAGGCGTCCGAGGACTTTGACGGCCTCATTGCTGACATACGACGCGCCGTGCAGGACGATGGCGCGGTCCCACGCCATATCGTTCACACCCTCTTCCAGCCCGCGCAGGCGCAGCGAGTAGCCGTTGCCGCCGTTGTACGTGTCCGCGGTGACGAAAAGGCCGAGGCTGGTCGCGAGACTGCCGGGGCTGTTGGAGAAGAAGTTGGCGATGTTGCCGCCGCTCGATTTGCCGTGCGCGACCAGTTCGCGGAAGAGGAGCTTGTGTTTTGCGAGGTCGAAAATGAACAGCCGCGGCTGCGACGAAGGCAGCGAGTAATCGATGACCGTCAGCAGGTTTCGTTTCGGAATCAGTCCACTATCCTCGGCACGCGTCGCCGCGGCGAGCGCGAGCTTGAGGACATCGGGCCGCAGCCCGGGAGCCTGCGTGACGAGCGAGGCGATCACAGCGTCGGATGAGTCCGCCGCGCGCATCGGCACAGCGAACGCGAGGGTTACGGCGATCGATAGGATCAGTCGCTTCATTGAAAGGTTCCCGGTCTTGGATTGGACGCGGATGATAACAAATAACCGTCGCGCGTATTGCGGCTGGGAGCGCAGGCGTCTCGCCCGCAGTTTCGCGCGGATGCAAAAGGGGGCGGGACGCCCGCGTTCCCAGGGTGGTTCACCTCATGCACAGACGCAGGTCGTGCGACCTGCCGCGCTTCTTCTCGCAGTCACTCTCGCCACGGCGGCGCACGCCGATGTTTTTCGCGTTCTCGACGATGACCGCGACGCGGCGCAGGCGCGCGTCGACATCATCCAGCAGGCGCAGAAGGAGATCGCGGCGGTCTACTTTCTCGCGCACAACGACCGCATCACCATCACCGCGCTGGCGTTGCTGCGCGACGCCAAACGGCGCGGCGTCGGCAACGTGCGCCTGATCGTCGACGCGAATTTTCAGCACATCCCGCGGGCCGTCCTTGCTCATTTGCGCGATGAAGGCGTCGAAGTGCGCGTCTATCACGCACTGACGTTCCGCCATCCGACCTGGCTCTTTCACCGAATGCACGAAAAGGTTGTCGTCGTCGACGGCGAGCGTTACATCGCCGGCGGACGCAATCTCGCCGAGGAGTATTTCGGGCTTCGCAAACGCAACTTCGTCGATCGCGATGTCTACGTGGATGGTCCCTCGGCAACACAAGCGCAGAAGCGTTTCGAAGACTTGTGGGGAAGCAGCGACGTCAGCGATCTGCGTGTTCGCGTATCGGCGTCCGACAAAGCGAAGGCGTCGCGGCTGCTGGACCAAGCCGCGGCCGGCAAAGCACTCGACGGATTCATCGCACTGAACACGGGCCGCAACTGGTCGGAAGGCCAGAAGAACGCCGAGGCGGTGCGCTTCCTCCACGATCCGCTCGCAGGCCAGCCTGGCTCGCGCGTGGCCGATCAACTGGCGGACGTCATCGCGACCGCAAAGAGCGAAATCGTGATCGAGTCGCCGTACCTCGTCCCCTCGGGATCGATGCTCACGCTGCTCGAGAAAAAGCTGCACGAAGGCGTTCGCGTGCGCATCGTCACGAACTCGCTCCGCTCCTGCGACGGAGCGCTTCCGTTCGCCGGCTACGTCAAATACCGGCGGCGCATGATTCGCGACGGCATCGACCTGCGCGAGTACCGCGGGCCCGACACGCTGCACGCGAAGACGCTGGTGATCGACGGAAAGACCATGCTGGTCGGCTCGTACAACATCGATCCGCGCTCCGCGAATCTGAACACCGAGGTGATGTGCGTGGCCGAGGATGAAACGCTGGCGAGGCAACTCCTGGCGTCGATCGATCAACACATCAATCAAGCGTGGACGGTCGGCGCGCGCGAACGGCGTCCGAAAGCGCCGCGCGCATGGCGCCTGCGCGCGTGGGCAGCGCGGCTGGTTCTGCCCTTGCTCGAGGGGCAGTTGTAGCGCGAAAACCCAGGCACATTTCGCGAGCCCCAATTGCATCGAACGTCACGAGCGCAACTACTGCGTACGGACCTTCATTGCCGGATCGCCGAAGAGGATGAACGTGCGGCGGACGTCGGGCGTGAAGGACCCGCGCTGCGCGGCGGCGACGGCGTCGCCGAGGCGGATGTCGCCGCCGGCGAGAAGCGCATAGAGCAACGCTTCGTCGGCCGGGAGCTGCGCCTCGGGGCTGGTCAGCGCCGACGACGCCCACACTGCGACCGCGCCGTTCGGCGCGCGTTGCAGGGTCTCCGCAAGACTGTCGGTGTAGAGATCGTGGAAGTATCCGTTCAGGCAGGTCATGGCCAGGACAATCGGCGCGCGACCACCCGCCGGAAGACTGCCGACGTCGGCGCGCCCGAAGAAGGCGATGTTGCTCCAGATCTCGACGGAGCCGTGGCCGATGTAGTTGACGAGCAGCGCGTCATCGAAAGTGCTCAAGAGCTGCTGCCGCGCGGAGGCACCGCCGCTCGCCGCGACGTTGATGTCGACAACATCGAAACCGGACGGAATGCTCTCTTCGAGCGCGACACTGTTCGCGTGAAAGTCGAGAGCCGCATCGGCATCGCTGACCAGCACGACCTTCCGCGACCCCGGCTGCGGATTCGTTTCATACGCGACGATCTTCGCAACCTCAGCATTCACATCGTCCGCGACGCGCGCGGAAAGGCGGCCGATCGGGATGTCGGGCGCGCCATCGTCATCGAAATCGGTGAACCAGGTGTCCGAGGCCGTGAGCAGCAGATCGGACATCAACAGCTTCGTCGGAAGGAAATCGAAATCACCGAGTCCGAGGTAGACACGTTCGTCGAAGCTGGCGTCGCCAACGAGAAGGACGTAGCGCGGCGGCGTTTGCCAGCGCTTCGCGTTGAGGAGAAATGAGCGAATCGCCTGCGGGTCCTTCGCGCCGTAATTGAATTCGTCGTAAACGTCGTCGATGTTCGCGACGATGACGCTGAGCCCTTGCGACTGCCGCAATTTCACGAGCGGATCGAGCGCGGCGATGAACGAGGGATGGCTGATGATCACGACGTCGGCGCCCGCCGCGGTGGAAAGCGACGACGGCTCGTTGCGAAGAATGGATACCGGTGGCGCGAGCTTCGACGACGCGATCGCCAGAATCGTTCGCGGACCGTCAGGCGGTGCGATGAATGTGACCTGCCCGTTCTCCGCATGCAGCGGCACGATGCGGACCGGCGTTCGCTCGTCGGTGATGTCGACGATCTGAATGTCGCTGGTATCAAACCCCGAGATCGAAGTCTGCGCGCCGCCGTCCACTACCGCGAGCAACCGATCGTCATCGGCAATCAGCGTGTGCGGATAGGTGATGGCGACCGAGACGACGACGCTCGCATCCGCGTCGCCATTCAACGCTGCGAACGAGACGATGTTGTCGCCCTCGGCGAGCAACGACGTGGCGACGTCGAAGGTGGCCGAGGCGCGCGACAACGCGGCGAAGGTCATCTCGCCGATACGCTGACCGTTGAGCGATACGACCACGTGATGTTCGCCCTCAGATCCGATGTCGCTCGATCCCTGCAGGTCGACCGTGACCCTGGCTCCTGACGCGCCTGGATCGAGATGGCGAATTTGCAGCGTCTGCGTGGTCGGTTTCGTCGCGTCGGTCGATACCAGAGGACCGACGAAATTGTCCGGCGTAGCGTCGGCGGCGAACGTCACGAAGTAGACCTTTTCGCTGCGTTCGCCCGTGGCCAGGAAACTCGTGCGCGTGCTCACCGGCGCTGTCACGAGCGACGCGGAGTTCATGCGCAGGCTCGTGCCGTTCGCGGCCGCGAGCCAGTAGATGCGCGTCGCGGTCGATGCGGTATCGAGGGCGCGACCGTAGAAGAGGATCGCGTCGCCGTCGATGGAGAGAGGGACTTCCAGACCGTCGGCGAAGAGATGGAGCGATTGCAATTCGACGTCCGCTGCAAGACCAAGCTCGGTGCGCGTGACGCGGTACAGACCGTCCGAGGCAACGCCGATCTTGATCGCATCCTGCGCGGCAAGCTCCTTCTGTTTTTTCATCGCGTCGGCGAAGGGAACGATCGCGCGGCGGCGATCGACGTTCGCGGCCTCCAGCATCACCGGCCGTAGCCGCGTACGAACGGCCACGCCGTTGTGCTGACCCGGATCGCTAAACGTTTGCGAGAGATTCAGTCGCGGATCGATGCTTCCGCTGCGCGGCGCGAACGGACCGTGCCAGACGCCGTGGCCGTGAAGATCGACGTCTTCGATCCACCACGCCTTCGCGGTTTTCGCGCGAGGATCGGAGTCAATCCAGCGGTAGCTGTTGCCTGCCGGCAGCGAAGCACCCGCGACCATGAAGGCCGCGCCGGCGATGAGACCACGCGACGCCGGCACACGGCGGCGGCCGTCGCCGTCGTCGCGCGCAATGCGGAAGCCGAGGTTCTGCACCTCGCGCGCGGTCGACCACTCGATGAGCGTGCGTCCGGCATCACGCGTGGCGACGGCATCGAGACGACTGACCGCTGTCGGTGAGAATGTCGATGCGAAGAACGTATCGGCAATCGTCTGCGCGGCCACGTTGCTCTGCATGGCGAGCGCGACGATGCCTGCCGCGACGACGGTGTTGTCCGCACTGGAGACGACCGTTACGCCGTTGATCGTCACCGACTTGGCGGCATTCTTCAGCGACAGCGCGATATCGATCGGCGTACCCGCCGTGACAGCGACCGTGGCCGTCGCGATCGTGGTCGCAACGCCGCCGCTCCATCGACTCAGTGTGAGGTTATTCGCCCCGGCCGCGACCAGCCGGACCGAATAGGCCTGCAAGAGACTGACGGAGGCGCGGCCGAAGATGTCGATGAAGTTGTTCGTATTCGCATTTGTGAACGTCACCGTGGTGCCCACGACGACCTCGGCGGCGGGAGCGATGGTCGCGTTGCTGTAGACGTTCCAGTCACCAGCCGCGACGTTGCGCGCGTTGTCGGCCGCGGCGTTGAGAATGATGCCGCTGCCGCCGGTCTGCCGTGTCCACGCGCCGCCGGTGTTCGGCGCGTGCGATTCCAACATCGTGTTCGAGCCGACTGTGAAGGTGTCGAATACGAAGACGGTCTGAGCAGCCACCGGCAGAGCCACAGCGAGCGCGGCCGCGCGGAGAACTGCCGTTGCAAGACGTCGAAGCATCGTTATTTGTAGATACAACGCGTCACAATGTCGGTCTACTTCCGGCGGTTGGACGTGTTGCCGCTCACAATGGCTCGGCCGTTGTGATTAAAGGCGAGCTCCCCACGTCATTTGAGTGCAAAACCCAATCCGTGGGCATGTTCTAATTCCGGCTCCATGTACGAACACCGGAGTCAGCCCCTCCTGACGCGCATCGAATTCGCGCGGCGTGTGATCGGACACTTCGGCTACGCGATCCTGGCGATCGCGATCGCGTTGGGTGCCGGCGTCGTCGGCTATCACATCCTCGGCGGCCTGAAGTGGGTCGATTCCCTCCTGAACGCGTCGATGATCCTCGGCGGAATGGGTCCGGTCGACCCGCTGCAAACCAACGCCGCAAAGGTCTTCGCCTCGCTCTACGCTCTCTTCTCCGGCCTGGTCTTCATCGGAGTCCTCGGCCTGCTCCTGGCGCCATTCATCCATCGCGTGATGCACAAGCTGCACATGGATTACGAGGACGATTCGAAGTAGTGGCGCTCACGGCGACGATGCATCGCTTCACGGTCCAACTCTCGGACGTCGACCGCGGCGTCTACGAGACGTTCGAGCTGCACGTTGCGCGGCAGCCGTCCGAAACGGCCGAGTACATGCTGACGCGCGTGCTCGCGTACTGCCTCGAATACACCGAAGGAATCGCGCTGACCGAGGGCGTTGCGTCGGGCGATGAGCCTGCGGTGCTGGTGCGCGATCTGACTGGACGCATCACCGCGTGGATCGAAGTCGGCGCGCCGGATGCCGATCGTTTGCATCGCGGCAGCAAACTGGCCGGCCGCGCCGCCATCTATTCGCATCGCGATCCGGTCATGGTGCTCAATCAGCTCGCCGGAAAAAAGATCCACGGCGGCGGCGAGATTCGCATCTACACCTTCGGCCGCGGCTTCATCGAACGCGTCGCCGAAATCCTGCCGCGACGGGCCTCACTCTCAATCACCATCACCGAACGCCAGCTCTACCTCGACGTCGATGATCAGTCGTTCTCGACGACGGTGGAAGAGCGGAGAGTGGGATGAGCTACTGCGACATCGCGCCCGGCCATCCGTTTCACGGGCCATATCACGATCACGAATACGGCTTCCCGATCGCCGACGACAACGCACTCTTCGAGCGCCTCGTGCTGGAGATCAATCAAGCCGGCCTGTCGTGGCTGACGATTCTGAAAAAGCGCGACAACTTCCGCGCCGCGTTCGCCGATTTCGACATCGATCGCGTGTCGCGTTTCACGGACAAACGCCGCGAACGCCTGCTCAATGACGCCGGCATCATTCGCAACCGACTCAAGATCAACGCCGCGATCGAGAACGCGCGCCGCATCATCCAACTCCGAAAATCTCACGGTGGATTCGCCGCCTGGCTCGACACGCATCACCCGCGAAGCAAAGACGAATGGGTGCGCCTGTTCAAGAAGACGTTCGTCTTCACCGGAGGCGAGATCACCAGCTCCTTCCTCCTGAGCTGCGGCCACCTGCCGGATGCACACGACGAGTCGTGCCCCGTATTCGCAACGATCGCGAAGCTCGGACCGGCGTGGATGCGAAAGTAAGCGGACTATCATTGTCCGCATGACCAGCGTCGAGATCACGCTTCCCGACAGTCTCTTCGCCGCGCTTCGCAAAGCGCCGCACGAAGTGCCGCGCGAAATGCGGATCGCCGCAGCGATCCATTGGTATCAACAGAGCGCGATTTCAATGGAACGCGCCGCGGAAACGGCAGGCATGAGCCGCGCGGAGTTTCTCGCGGAGCTCGCGCGCCGTCGCGTCGACGTTTTCGTCGTCGACGAGGAGGATCTCGCGCGAGAACTGCGCAATGAGTGACGCGCTGATCGTCAACGCCTCACCATTAATTTTCCTCGGCAACGCCGGGCGCCTCGATCTTCTTCGTGCGAGCGGTGCATTGCGCATCATCGTTCCGCAAGCAGTTGTGGATGAGGTGACTGCGACGCAGCACGATGATCGTGCCGCGAGTTCCCTTAACGAATCAACGTGGATCGAACGGGCTGCGCCGATTGACGTGCCGTCGTCGATTCTCGAGTGGGATCTGGGACCTGGAGAGTCCGCTGTCATCGCAGTTGCCCTTGCGACTCCACGATCGCGGCCAGTAATTGATGACCTTCTCGCGCGACGATGCGCACTTGCGCTTGGGCTGAATGTCATGGGAACGCTCGGCGTCGCGGTCGCGGCCTTACGAAGCGGTGAAGTCGATGATCTGCGACAGATCATTACGGATCTTCGCGCCGCAGGTATGTGGCTATCGGATGCGGTGATCGAACGCGCGTTGCGGCTAGCGCAACAGCCGTAAACACTCGCGCTCGTCCGTCCGCGAAGCAGGCGTAAGAACCGTAGCCCACGTCTTTCAGACGTGGGTCCGTCGTGGCCGCGCGATCGTGAGCCCGCCTGAGCGGGCGAAAGAAAGCTTTCTCTCGCGCCAAGGCGCGCTCACAAATTCATCAACCCTCCGCTGCTCCAGATCACCGGTTGTTAACAAATCGCGATATCGAGCATCGCCATCGATGGTGTCGCGGGCAATCATCGATGGTATCGGGGTTCATCATCGATGGTATCGGGCTTCATCATCGATGGTGTCGGGGTTCATCATCGATGGTGTCGGGGTTCATCATCGATGGTGTCGGGCTTCATCATCGATGGTATCGGGCTTCATCATCGATGGTATCGGGCTTCATCATCGATGGTATCGGGCTTCATCATCGATGGTATCGGGCTTCATCATCGATGGTATCGGCGTTGTCCTCGAAAGGTGTCAGTCGAGAGGGACCCGTTCACTCGGAGGACGCGGAGAACTGCTCGTGCCCTCCGGCGCCTCGGTGGGGTTGATGACGACGCCGGCGTCGAAAATGATGGTCAGCCGGTTCGAGATCCGTTGAACGATCGTACGACTCAGGCTCCACTGCTGTCCTTTGCGGGAGTCACTACAACGATGACACAATCGACGGTGCGCATCTAAATAACAATCTGCGCAATCACGCAACTCGTTCGTCCGCCATTCGCTTCGCAACGCAAGAAACTGTGACTACCCCTTCGCACAAACGCGGCGCACGATCTGCTCTTGTGCCCGGCCGGAGGATTCAATCATGCGCAGATTTTCAGTCGTCTTCGTCATCTGCATTCTTGCCGCTGGTTGTGCAACGCAGTACCGGCCCAGCGACCAAAGCATCACCGGCGGATTCAGTGAAACGCAGCTCGCTCCGGATACGTGGCGCGTGCTCGTCGAGGGAAACAGTCTTACGAGCCGCCGTCACGCGGAGCAGTTCCTGATGCGGCGTTGCGCGGAGCTCGCGCTCGAACAGGGGAAGCGTTACTTCGTCCTCGGCGATCACGATGCGTGGATGAACGTGCAGCGTACGAAGTCGGGCGTCGCGGCGTGGCCGATTAATCGTGCCGAGGTGACGGTGGTGTCGGAGCGCGATCGCGATACGTTCGATGCCGTCGACATCATCGAGCGGACCAACGCGGCTGCCGGCGGCAGACTCTCGACGAGAGCGCGCCGTACGTTCGAATCGTTCAAAGACACAGTCTCCTGACGCGAATGATCCCCGTGCGCGCTTCGGGCGCACGAGGATTCCGCGGCGGCCCGTTCTGCGGTAACTTCAACCGCACATCCACATCAGGAGGTCGTTCATGGGCCGCTCACTTTTCGCGAAACTGCATCGCCGGTTTGGACGCCGCATCGGCGGCGACGAACGGCGGCAACGTGCGGCTACACACTACGAGCGGCTGCGCAGCGCGATGCCGGTTGGCCTGGTCGGCGCGCCGCGGCGGATCGCGTCCGCCGCTCCGCGCGTCGCAATCCTCGGTGCGGGATTCGCCGGCGTCAGCGCGGCCTGGTTCGCGGCGCGCGCCGGATTCGCGGTCGCGCTCATCGAGCCGCGCGTAGTCGGCGGCCGCGTTTCGTCGACGCACACACTCGTTCCGGGACGCATTCTCGAAGCGGGCGCGGAGTTGATCGGAACAAATCATCCGCTCTGGATTGCGCTCGCGCATCAGTTCGGATTCGCATTGAGTACGGTTTCGACCGAGGAGAACTACGCGGCGGCGGGGCTGGAGATGCCGCTCATTCTCGATGGACGTCATCTCTCGCCGTCCGAACAGGAAGCGCTTCACGACGAGATGGACGAAGTCCTCCAACTGTGGGCGGAGGAGTCGAAGATCGTCACCAACGCCTGGATGCCGTGGACGACCGACGGCGCCGCGGCGCTCGATGCGCAATCGGTGGCGTCGAAGATCCCGGACGGCACCAGCGAGCTGGCGCGCAAGGCCATCCTGCTCGAGTTCGAGCTCGACAACTGCATTCCGGCGGCGGAGCAGAGTTGGCTCGGCGCACTGGCGCAGCTCTCGGCCGGCGGGGGCTCGCAGTTTTTTGAGGAGACGGAAGTCTTCCGCTGCTCGGCCGGCAATCAGGCGCTGGCGCAGCGGCTCGCCGCCGGTCTCGATATCAACCCGGGCCGCGCCATGAACATCCGCACCGGCGACCGCATTTTCATCGACCTCGAAGGTGGCGCGAAGGATGGTCCATACGATTACGTGGTCGTGGCCGTGCCGAGCGTGGCGATGGAGAAGATCACGATCGACGGCAAGCCGTTTCCGTATCGCGCCATCGCCCACGGTCCGGCCGTGAAGTATCTCTCCGCGGTCGAACGCCGCTTCTGGATTCCCGAGGGCGTGGCGCCGAGCGGCATGTCCGACACGCTCGGCATGATGTGGGAGGGAACGGACAACCAGATGGACACCGCGCCGTTCGACGTCAGCGTTTTCGCAGGCGGCCGGCCGGCGCAGAACGCGATCGATGCGGGCGGCGGCGCGGCGTATTTCGCGCCGCGCCTCACCGCGCTTCTGCCGCACTACAACCCGACGCACGCCGAATTCGAGAATTGGCCGAAGCGGATCGGAATGGGCTACTCGTGTCCCGCGCGCGGCGAGGTGACGACGACGCAGAAGTCGTACACCGATCTCATCGCCGGCCGCATCGCCGTCGCCGGTGAGCACACGTCGCCCGGCTGGTTCGGTTTCATGGAAGGCGCACTCGAATCGGGCCTGGTCGCAATCGCACGCATCGCTGCGAATTCTGGGCTGAACCTCAAGCCGGAGTACGGCAAGTTCAAGGCCGTCTGATGATCATTCGCGTCGCCACGCCCGACGATGCCGCGAAACTCGCCGCGATCTCGCTCAAAACGTTCGTCGATACATTCGCGCCGCACAACACCGCCGCGGATATGGATTCGTACACGAGCGTCGCGTTCGGAGAGGCGCAGCAGCGGCGCGAGCTTGAGACCGATGGCGTGATCACGCTTCTCGGCGAAGAGAACGGCGAAGCCATCGCCTACACGCAGATCAAGCACACGACCGGCGCGCCGCATGGCGACGTCGAGATCGCCCGCTTCTACGTCGATCAGCCGCATCACGGCCGCGGCCTCGCGCAGATGTTGATGGATGCCGTTTACGCGCAGGCTCGCAAACTCGGCCCGCGGATCTCACTCGGCGTCTGGGAGCACAACCTCCGCGCGATCGCCTTCTACCGCAAGTGCGGCTTCGTCCAATGCGGCTCGCACCCGTTCATCCTCGGCACAGACCTCCAAACCGACTGGGACATGAACCGAACGCTGTGATGGTCGTCGCCATCATTCTCGCCGCCGGTTTTTCCACGCGCCTCGGCACGCCGAAGCAGGACATCGTCTTCGAACGTGAAACGCTCCTGCAGCGCGCGGAGCGATTGGCGCGCGACGTGGCGGATGACGTCATCGTCGTCACGCCGCAACTCAATCCCGATGCGGCGGAAGGGATTGCATCGTCGATCCGGGCCGGAGTTCGCTTGGCGGGAAACTCGCGGCTGTTGATCATGCTCTGCGACCAGCCGCTGATCACGGCTCGGCATCTGCGCGAGTTGATCGCGATCGACGCCCCAATCGTCGCCACCGGCTACGCGAACATCGCCGGAGTCCCGGCCGTCTTCGCGCCTGAGTTTGCCTCCGAGCTCCTCGCCTTGCGCGGCGACCGCGGCGCGCGCGTCGTCATCGAAGCGCATCGCGACGTCACGCGCGTCGTGACGTTCGAAGATGCTGCGGTCGACATCGACACTGCCGACGATCTCCGCAAGCTAAAAGGCTAATCACCACAAAGACACAAAGATCACAGCGCGGCGTAGCCGCAACCAAAAGGAACGCTGGCGTCCTCGCCGGCTGGCCCGGCTGCGTCTCGCTGCCGACCGGATAAACCCTCGAATGCTAATAAGCGCAACACCGGCGCGAGCCTCCCCTTCGGCAGCGGGGACGCAGCCGAGCCAGCCGGCGGGGACGCCAGCGTTCCGACGGCGAGCGACGCGCAGGCGCTTAAATCTTCGCGTCAGGAGAAGAATCTATGGATTAGTAGTACAGAGATGTTCTCTGTGTCCTCAGTGCCTCTGTGGTTAAAGAAGTTTATCGATCGTGATCGGCAAATCGCGCACGCGCTTCCCCGTCGCGTTGTAGACGGCGTTTGCGATCGCCGGCGCGACGCCGATGATTCCGATCTCGCCGATCCCCTTCACGCCGATCGGATTCACGTGCGGGTCGTCCTCCTCGACCAGGATGACGTCGATCGGCGGGATGTCCGCGTGGACCGGCAGGAGGTACTCGCCGAGGTTCACGTTGGTGAATGATCCGACGTGTGCGTCGAGGCGCGTTTGTTCCAGCAATGCGCAGCCGATGCCCTGAATGATGCCGCCGTAAAACTGGCTGCGCGCGGTCTTGGCGTTGAGAATGCGTCCGCCGGCGAATGCGCCGACGAGCCGCCGCAAGCGAACGATGCCGAGGTCCGCATCGACCGCGACCTCGGCGAACTGCGCGCCGAACGAATGCGACGCATACTTCGCCTCCTCGGGATCCGGTTTCGCGTCGATCTGCGCCTCGACCGTCGTCAGATAGTGGCGATGGAGTAATGCGCCATACGTGTCGCCGGCAGCCAGTTCGTGTCCATCGTTGAGTTCCACCAGCTTGCGTTTCAACTCGTTCGCGACCTGATAAACAGCTGTTCCGACCGTCGCCGCGGTCAGCGATCCGGCGGAGATCGGCGCCTGCGGCAGCTTCGTGTCGCCGTATTCGAAACGAACGGTTTCGAACGGCACGCCGAGCGTTTCCGCGGCCACCTGCTGCATCACCGTGGCCGTGCCCATGCCCATCTCGTGCGTGCCGCATGACACGACCACGTTGCCCGACGCGTCGATGCGCGCGCGCGCCGAGGCGGGCGCGCGATGCGCGGGATAGGTGGCGCTGGCCATGCCCATTCCGATGAGCCAGCGGCCGTCGCGCGTCGAACGCGGCACAGCATTTCGACGCGACCAGCCGATCCGTTCCGCGCCCTGCTGGTAACACTGCCGTAGCGATTTGCTCGACCACGGTTTGTGCTCGACTGGATCGTCCTCCGCATAATTCGCCAGCCGCAGCGCGATCGGATCCATCTTCAGCGCCTCGGCCAGCTCGTCCATCGCCGACTCGAGCGCGAACATGCCGACGTTCTCGCCAGGCGCACGCATGTACGTGCCGCTGGCGACATTCAGCTCGACAACTTTGTTCGCGGCGCGAATGTTCGGGCAGGCGTAGATCGTCCGCGTCGGCCGGGTGAAGCGCTCGTTGTAATCGGAAACCTTGTTCCCCTGGCAGATGCCTTCGTGAATGATCGAAACGAGTTTGCCGTCCGCGCTCGCGCCGAGGGCCACGCGTTGCTCGGTGGCGGGACGATGGCCGTTCGTGAAGAAGAGTTGCTTGCGCGGCAGCCACAACTTCACCGGCCGTTTGACCTGGTACGTCGCGAACGCCGCCGCGAAGACGTGCGGCCACGTCGATCCTTTGCTGCCGAATGCGCCGCCGACGAACGGCGACAAGACTTCGATGTTCTCCTTCGGAATGCCGAACGCTTTCGCCATCGTCGTGCGCACCGCGAAGATGTTCTGCGTGGAATCGTGCAGCGTGAGCCGGTTCCCTTCCCACGAGGCGACGAGAGAATGCGCCTCCATCGGATTGTGGTGCTGGTACGGCGTTCGATACGTCTGATCGATCTTTGTCGGAGCCGAGGCGAACGCAGTGTCGGCGTCGCCAACATGAATCGGCGGCGCTTGCTGCGATCCTTTGTCCGAGGCCTCGGCGCGATGTTCGAGAAGGTCAGTCTTCGACGGCGTTTCGTCGTAGGTAACGCGCACAAGGCTCGCCGCATGCGTCGCTTGCTCGAGCGTTTCCGCGACGACGACAGCGATCTGCTGTCCGACGTAGTGAATGGTGGCGTCAGCAAACGGCAGGAGATGCGGCTCTGCGTAATTGCCGGAGTCCGGAGGCGGACCGCCGGATTGCTGGTTGCCTGCCGGTTGCGCCGGAGGCGGATTCAGCCGCGGCACGTTGAGATAGGTGATCACCGCGAGCACGCCGGGCGATTTCTTCGCCGCTGCGTCGTCGATCGATTTGATGCGGCCGGAAGGAATCGTCGACGACACGACGACTGCGTGAACGAGCCCCTTCGCATTGTTCTCGGCCGCGTAGCGCGCCGCGCCGGTGACCTTCACGCGCGCATCGACGCGATCGCGCGGCTTGCCGATCATTGGAAGACTCACGCCGCACCTCCCGCGAGATCGGTCAGCGCGCGGACGAGTGTCCGCTTCGCAAGCTCGATCTTGAAATCGTTGTGACTGTATCCGTGCGCCTTGCTCATCTCGGCGTCGGCCGCGCGGCGAAAAATATCGACCAAGGGTTGCTGCCCGGTCAATGCGGCCTCGGCTGCATGCGCGCGCCACGGCTTCGTTCCGATGCCGCCGAGGGCGATGCGCGCGGAGCGAATGACACCGCCGGCGACTTCGAGGCCGACCGCGGCGGACGACAGCGCGAATTCGTACGAGGCGCGGTCGCGGACTTTCAGATACGACGAACGGCGCGTGTGCGGCGCGTCGGGGATGAAGACCGAGGTGATCAACTCGCCATGCTTCAAATCATGCTCGATCTGCGGCGTGCTGCCGGGAAGCAAATGAAAATCCACCGCTGCGACGTGGCGTTCGCCGGACGGGCCGTGCAACGCGATGACGCCATCGAGCGCGGCCACGGCCACCGCGAAATCGGACGGATGCGTGGCGATGCAGTGATCAGATGTACCGAGAATCGCGTGCATGCGGTTGTCGCCCTCGAGGGCCGAGCAGCCGCTGCCGGGATTGCGCTTGTTGCACGGCGTCCATGTCAGCTCGCGGAAGTACGGACAGCGCGTTCGTTGCATCAAGTTGCCGCCGATCGACGCGGCGTTGCGCAACTGCGGCGACGCGCTGGCCAGCAGCGCCTGCGAAATGGCCGGAGCGTGTTGGAGAACGAGCGCGTTCGCGGCGACGTCGCTCATCCGCGCAAGCGCGCCGATGCGGATGCCGCCTTTCACCGCTTCGATCGTCGCGAGAGGCAGCGCGTTGATGTCGACGAGGCGTGCGGGACGCTCGACTTCGCACTTCATCAGGTCGATCAAGTTCGTGCCGCCTGCGACGAACTTCGTCTGCTCTTTCGCGCCCGAGGTCAGCGCGTGGGAAATATCGGTGACGCGCGCGTATTCAAACGGGTGCATTCGCGCCTCCGTTCTTCGCCGCTTCTTTCACCGCTTCGACGATGCCGCCGTAGGCGCCGCAGCGGCAGATGTTGCCGCTCATCCATTCTCGGATTTCGTCGTCGCTGCCGGCGTGCCCTTCCTTCAGCAGCGCGACGGCCGAGCAGATCTGGCCGGGCGTGCAGTAGCCGCACTGGAATCCGTCGTTGCGGATAAACGCGGCCTGCACCGGATGCAGCCGTCCGTCCGCGGCCAGACCTTCGATTGTGGTGATCTTCTGGCCGGAGTGCATCACTGCGAGCGTGAGGCAGGAGTTGTAGCGGCGGCCGTCGATCAGCACCGTGCATGCGCCGCATGCGCCCTGATCGCAACCTTTCTTCGTGCCGGTCAGGTCGAGATGCTCGCGCAAGGCATCGAGCAGCGTGGTTCGCGGATCGAGCCGCAACTCGTGACGCGTGCCGTTGACGGTGAGCGCGACCGGAATGGCATTCGGATCGGGCTTCGGCTTCTCCGTTCCCTCGGGAGCAGCACCAAGAATGGGACTGACGACGATCGCCGCAGCAGCAGCGGCCGATCCAAGGACAAACGAGCGCCGCGATGGATCGGCAGGTTGATCGTCATCGTCGGGCGGCGTGTAGCAAGGTGGAAGGGTCATGAATCCTCCGGGCGCTGCCGTGCAGTGAGCGAGCCAATTTTTTCACGCGGAGAAGGAGAGTTACTTTTTCTCGCGAGCCCGCGTTCGCGCTGCCTTTTTCGCAGCGGCGGATCGCGAGGATGCGCTGCGCTTTTTCGTCGCGGTTCGCGCCTGGCGAGACAGCGCTGTTTTCGACGCCGCGGACCGCCCTTCGTGTTTCAGCGCGGTCTCGGCCGTGCGCGAGCGCTTCGCGGACGGCTTGCGCTTCTCTTTCCCTTCCTTCAACGCCAGCGCCGCGCTATGCCGCGTCTTCGCGCTGGCCTTTCCCTTCGCCGGCGGCTTCAGATCCACGCCGGCACGCCGCGCCTTCGAGAGCCCGATGGCGATGGCCTGCTTCGTCGACCGCGCGCCATGCTTCCCTTCGCGAATGTGGTCGATCTCTTCGCGCACGAACTCGCCCGCCTGCGTCGACGGCGCCTTCCCTTCGCGCTTGTCCTCTTTGGCTCGCTCCAACGTTTCCTTCTCCGGCATGGCATCTCCTAGCTACTGGCGCTTGAAGAACTGGACGGCCCGCTCATGCGCCTGCGCCGCTTTGCGCGTCTTGAACGTGCCGAGGTTGCGGCGCTTTCCGGTAGCGGGATTCTTCTTCCGCGAGTACAGCCGGTATTCGCCCGATTTCAGTTTCCTGATCATGGCGGGACGGTGTGCAAAGGGCGTGTCCGAATCCGTCACAGCCGCAGCAGACCCCCGGCGATGTCCTGCCAGGCGTGCGCGACGACGCCGGGGCGGAGATTGCGGCGCCAGTGCGCGAGGATTCCGGCGAGAAGTCCGTAGACGATGATGGCGACGACGGATCGCCAGCCCTGATACGCGTGCGTCGCGCCGAAAATGATCGCCTGCGCGACGATGGCGAGGATCGCGCTGCCAGTCAGCGTCAGGATCTGACGCTGCAGAAATCCGCGGAACATCAACTCCTCGCAGATGCCGGCGGTGATGGAGACGAAGATCCAGACGATCGACTCGATCGTCGTCCGGGGGAGAAGCTGGTTGGTGACGTTCGCCGCCGTGTCGTTCAAAAGCGAATGAACGCCGAGGAGAACGAGCCGGACGACGATCCAGAATGCAGCAGCGATCAGAACGTCGATCGCAACTGCGCGAGTCGACCACGTCCCGCCGATCAGAACCTGAATCGATGACCCGCGCGATCGGCATACATGCCAGATGTAGTAAATCGCGCCCCACTCCGCCGCCATCGCCGAAACGTAGACGCGCATCCGGTTGACCTCGGCGGCATGCGTCGCGGAGCTCGCCGCGATGGCGATGACGGCGAGCACCGCCGTGAAGATGATGACGCTGCGCCAGCTCGAAGGAAATGTCTGCGTGTCCATGCTGCCAATGTAGCTGCCGCCCTGGCCCCGCGGATGTGCACAAAGGACGATGAAGCGACCGTGACTTTCGGCAGGGTTACCGCGCGAGCACGCGAAAGGTGAACGAATTCAATGACTCCTGGCGCTCACCCGTGACGCCATAAATCACGAGCCTGTACGTGCCGGGGCTCAGGGAATCGCGCGGAACAAGGATCACGAATGAGCCGCTCGAAGTCCGATGGATAAGCCGGCTGCTCCAGACCGTCCGCGACGAATTCGCCGCCACGTCACTGATCTCCGCGCGAAGGTTGTCCGCCGTCACGTCGGCGCCCAACATCGGCACGAGGAGGTATGACTCACCATCCGCCGAAAGCTTGGCCGGTTCTCCCTCCACTCCGCGCCGGCCCTCCGAGTAAAGTTCCTGTTGCTCCCACACCGCTTGCGGCTTCTTCAGCTCGGTCTGCGCGCGCCAGAGCAGCGCGCCAAAGACTACGGCCAGCGCGGCGGCGACACTACCGAATGCGCGCCAGAACCGCAGACCGCGCTGCGGCTGCCGCCGGCGTTTCTGCAGCGCGCTCCAGTGCCGCGCAAATTCGTGTTCGGAGAGGTGATCGGGATGATCCGATTCCGCGGGCTCCGGGAATGGCGCCGTCAGCGTCCGCACGAGCTCCGGATACGCAAGGAGCCGCTGGCGGACCCGCGCCTCTTCGTCCGGCGTCAGTTCGCCGCGCATGTAGGCCAGCGCTTCCTCGGCAGTCGGCGGTTCGCCCCGATCTTCCTCCAGCAGATTTCGATTGGCATTGGACAACTCTGATTTCGTAGTCATTCTTCATCCTCCGGGAGCGCGTTCGTATCTCCCAGCCGTGCGCGAAGGATCTTTTTCGCATCGCGCAATCGCGACTTGACCGCATCTACAGTGATCCTCAGAAACTTCGCGATCTCGTCATATGTGAATTCGTTGAGCCACAACTGCATGCATTCGCGGCTGCCCGTCGGAAGTGCAGCAATCGCGTCGCGAAGCTGCTTACTGCGCAGCGCCGCCTCCTCGCGTTGCGCGTAGTCCGGCCCCGAAGGTGCCGCCGGTTCGGCGATGGCGTTCCGGTCGTGGATGTCGACCGTTTCCGCGCCGCGCTTGGCCGTCTTCTGCGATCGGATCCTGTTGTATGCGACGTTGCGGGCAATCGTCTCGAGGTAGGCCCATTCCGCATCGCCACGATATTCGTCCATCGCTTCCAGAAACCGGAAAAACGCATCCTGCGTCAACTCCTCGGCATCTTCCTCGGACACGCGGAAGGTCAGAACGTAAAAGCGGACCATCCGCTTGTAGAACTTCCGGTAAAGAGCCTGGAAGCGGTCATCGTTCGTCATTGGTCGTTCTTGTCTCCGCGAACCGCGTATCTTATGAGAGCCTTGAAACGACTCCTGATCATCGCGTTCGCACTTTGCGCAGCCACATGCAGAAGAGACACGGAAAGCATGAATGTGTGGCTTCGCTCCGCCGATCTGAAGCCGGCGGCCTCGCCTTGGCAGCCGTCCGCGATTCCGCCGGAATGCGACGATGTGATCTCCAGTCCCGCCGAGGCAGCGGGAATGCTGCGGTCGCAACCAATCTGTATTGATGCCGCCGTCGCCGCGCTGGAACGCTTCTCCCGCACCGATCCAGCAGCCTTGAGCGATCTTGCGGCCGGCTACGCGCTGCGCGCGCAGCGTGAGGACCGACCGTCCGATCTCTTGAACGCATTGGATGCCGCGCAGCATGCAGTCGCTGCCTTGCCGCAATCCGCGGTCGCGCGATTCAATCGCGCAATGATCGAGGAAAGCATCGGCCTCACGGATGACGCGATTGATTCCTGGAATCAATTTCTGAAGATCGGGGAATCAACGCGAACAGCCGAGGCGCGCGAGCATCGCGACCGGCTCCGGAACTTCGATCCAACGGAACAATGGGCGAAAAATCGAACCCAACTCGCACTTGCTCTTCGCGCGCACGACCGAGCCTCGGTGGCGAGGCTCATTGCTCCCTTCCCATCGTCCGCTGAAAAATATCTCGAAGAGGATCTCCTAAGGCCTGACCACCTCACCGAAGCAAAATTGCTCGCTTCGGAATTGACGCGCATTACAAACGATCGCTTTCCTATCGATGTCGTCGAAGCGATGGAGCGTGCCCCAAAGGAGCTCCAAGAGGCACATTCGGCGCTTACCGAAGCGCGCAGTGGAGTTCACGAAATCGCGACTGAAAAACAGGCGAGATACGAGAAGGCTGCGCAGCTGCTCGAACGCGGCGGAAGCCCGCTTAGCCTGCTCGCGCGCCTCGGCTTGGCGGTGACCGTCTCGATTGAAAAACCGGATGGGTACGCGCGAGCGACAGCATTGATCGAACCGATCGATCGCAAAGCCCGGGCGCATGGGTACCGGCATCTGCTCGCACGCATCCGCGCAACCCGAGCCCATTTCCTCGTGTATCTCGGCCGCTATGTCGAATCGCTCACTGACTCACAGTGGGCGCTTGCGGAATACGAGCATGACGGGGACGCCGAGGGGGTCTCTGATACGCACATGCGGCGCATCGGTGTATTTCGGCAGGCCGGCCTGAATGAACCATCATGGCGCGAAGCAATGCTGACGTTGCAGACGGCGCCACATCTGGACGAGCCGCGCGCCCGTCATCCCCTTTATGGTGAACTCGCAGAGACCGCGGCAGCGCTCGGGCATGTGCCGATTGCGTTGCTCTATCAGGACACGGCTGTCCGGCTGATCCAGCGAGCAATTCTCAACACACCTCCGGATCAAGTAAACACGATCAAGGGACTCATCTCGCAGCTTTCACCGGTCCTGCGGTCGCGCGCGAAGATCGAGCTACAACTCGACCTGACGAACCTGGCAGCCGCCGATCTGCGCGACGCCGTGCGCTTCGGAGAGAAAACCGTTTCCGTGGACGAACGGCGTATTTTTCTGGCGCGCATTCAGGAGGTTCAGGGGCAAGCGTTCCTCCGAATCAATCCCACCGGTGCCGTCGCCGCATTTACCTCTGCGCTGCAGCAGGCCAGCCCGGAGTCGCGGACATATCGCGCGTCGCTGCTCGCGCAACGGGCCGACGCCCAACGGCGGGCCGGCCGTGCTGACGCCGCGGAAAACGACCTGCGCGCGGCGCTCGCTGAGCTGCAGGCGGAGCAGATCTACATGCTCGAGCACCGTAAACGCGGAGACGCCGAAGGGATGTGGAGCTCGTACTTTTCGCGGTTCGGAGACGCGTATCAAACGCTGATCCGACAACTGGCGGATAGCGACCGCAACGCGGAGGCGTTCGATTATGCCGAGAAAGCACGCGCCTTCGAGCCGCTCTACCTCGTTTCGGAAGTCGTTCCGAAGGACTTCGACGGCAAGACGAAGAATCTCGCTGAAATCCGGCAAACGTTGCCTCCCGGCACGCAAATCATCGAGTACTCCGTGCTGCCGGAGCAGACAATCGTCTGGCTCGTCTCGCGGGAGCGCTTCTCCGTCGTCCATCTGCCGGCCGGAAAGGCCGTCATCGAGCGTCACGCCTCGGAACTGCAACACGCCGCGGCCGCGCGCAATCAAACGGATTTCGAAACCAAGCTGTATGCGCTTTACGACGCTCTCATGGCGAAGCCGCTGGCGGCGATGACCGTAGAGCCGCAACGGCTGGTGATTGTTCCCGATGGCCCGATGCACGGTTTGCCGTTTGCTGCACTGCGCGATCCGAACACGAAGCGCTACCTCATCCAGGATGTCCCGATCGAGATCGCCGGCAGCGCGAATTTGTATCTCGTGTCGCTGGCACGCGATCGGGCACTGCAATCAACAACGACGCCTTCGGTACTACTGGTCGGCGATCCTGCTTTCAATGGAGACTTTCCCTTTGCTCAGGGATTGCTGCCGCTTCCCCACGCGCGCAGCGAGTGCGAGAAGATTTCCGCGCTCTATGGGCCGCGCGCGCAAATGCTGCTCGATCGCGACGCCACGATTCCGCGCTTTCTCGAGCAGGCGCGGACAAGCGCCATCATTCACGTCGCCGCGCACAGCATCGTGAATGCGCAGTCGCCGTCGCGCTCCTACATCCTGTTCGCACCGGCGCCAAACGAGCCCGGCCCGCTGGACGCGCAGGCGCTCGTCACGCGGCTTTCGCTCGAGCACACGCGGCTGGTCGTGCTCTCCACATGCAGCAGCGCCGGCGGTCTTCCCATCGGCGCGGAAGGCGTCGCGCCGTTCGTGCGTCCTCTCATCGGAGCCGGCGTTCCGGCGGTCATCGGCACACTGTGGAACGTCGAAGACGCCACAGCGGAGGAGCTCCTCGTGTCATTTCATCGTCACTATCGAGAAGGCAATGACGCGGCGGTTGCGCTGCAACTCGCACAAATCGGCCTTCTTACGAAAACAAACAACAACCCCGGTCTCAGACCGGTATTCGCGTGGGCCCCGTTTCAGGTGATCGGCCATAGCTCCTCACCATTCGCACCCGCGCCGCAACGCAAGGAGAAACCACCATGAACAGCTTCATCCTCAAATTGTTCTTTACGGGCCTCATGGCCTTCGTCCCCAGCCAGGACGGCAAAGAAGTGACCGTCCTCCTCCTCAACGTCCACCACGATTATCAATCCTCAGACTCAACCGCGCTTCCCCATCACAAACCGCTGTTGATTGCGCGGGCCGGCGATTGCAGCGGCCAGTGCCCGAAACGCGACGCCGACATCGCACAATTCATCTACGCCGACCAGTCCGAGGGCGATGCGCTCGATTCGCTGGAAGCGGCTGTCGCCGGCGGCGGCGCATGGGAGTTGGCGAATTCCGAGCTCTCCATCCAGAAAGGAAATCCAAACGATCCCGACCTGCCGGCGCTGAACGTCGTGCAGAACGTCCGTACCGGCATCATCCCCACCACGTCCGCCGAGCGCGAGGATTTCGGATGGGTGGCCGACATGCAGCAGATCGCGCCGTCCGGCTATGCATTCAATACCGACCTCCTCGACTCGCCTCCTCCGGGACTCGTTGCCGCGCGCCTGCACCTCCGCAGCGGCAAGGTCTTCACGTACCGCGTGGCGCGCATGGGCAGCAACGTCACACCGGTGCATTTCGAGCGGCTCGACGGGACTGGCAGCGTGTCGCCCTACTCGCAGGCCATCGCCTCCTGGGTCGGCGCGGAGATCGAGATCTCCGGCGACAACGTGGAGATCGTCGAAGACAAGTTCGACGAAAGCACCGGGCGCTCGATGACGTTGTCGCCCGACGAGAACGGCAACGTCGAAGTCGCGGTCCTCAATCTTCCGGCGTTCGTTCCGCCATCGTCGCAATTCACCGGCACCCCCGATCCCGGCAAGCACTTCGAGATGTACTACGAAGTCGCGCAGACGCCGCCGGCGCAATCAGCACGCCTCGTCCCGAAAGCGGGCGCCGCACCCGGCGCCGATGAGTACGCGGAAGTCGCATGGAACGACATCCACTCGCAGACAGCGCTCTGGTCCGACCTGCTCAACGCCATCCGGCTGAACATCGGCCGTACCGTCTACGAAGAAGTTCTCTGCCCTCCACTCCATCCGTGATTCAGACGAACGGCTCGCCGCGATGACGCGGCGGGCCGTTTCTTTCGATCGAGGAGGATGCATGACGATCCGACGCTTGATGATCTTCGCCCTGCTGGCCGCGATGTGCGAATCGCGTCCGCATTCGCCCGGAAAGCATGTCGCTGCCGCGCACGTCTTCACCGACCGCTACGCGCATTCGCGCTTCGTCCGCTGGAATGTACGCGCCAGCGCGCGCGGACGCGACTGCGACGTCCTGCTCGTCGAGACGGACATGGTCATGGAGGACTCGATGGTCGAGGCGATGCACTACGGCGCGGGTGCATACGGCGTCGTCGACGGCGGCGTGCAGCGTTTCTATCGCGACCGCTCCTTCCGCGGCGTCGCTTACAAAGACTCGTCCGGGCGTATATGGGCCTACGGCGATGTCACCGCGCAGGATGCCGCGACGCTGCCGCGTTGCGACTGACGCAGATCGACAACGGCAGCTCTTTCGAATTTCCCTCCGAGGTCCATTGCGTCGCCGTCTTCGCGTCGCGATTCTTGTGAGCCTGAAGCCACGCCAGCACGTGCGACTCCACATATGAATGGAGCGTGTCGACGGTAATGAATCCCGACGCATTCGCGCGCGCACCGCAACGCAGACCTTCGATGACCGTGGCCGTAAACACGCCGTTGTGACGCTCCTCGTCGTCGTACGCGTAACCGCCTCCCGGCGCGGCGGAGAAAACGACCTGGCCGGTGATCTTGCTGAATCCCCGCACGAATGCCGCAACCGATCGCCGATCGAGGTCGCCGCTGCGCCGGTCCTTCAGGAGCCGTTCGCGGCAGGCGTCGATGAAGATGAGCGACCGCGCCACGCCGTTGCGCGAAATTGTCTCGCGAATCTCGGCGTCGGTCAGCGCGGTCCGGTGGTAATGGTCGAGCGTCGAGCTGGCCGTCAGCAGATACTGCGTCCCCTCGTCGCTCACGCCATGCGTCGCGAACGCCACGATGAGGATTCCGTTCGACGGCACCGATCGCGATTCCGATTCCAGTATGTCAAGAATGTCTTCGGTCGTCGCGTTATGCGGTGTCGCCCCCGCCGCGAGCAGCTTTCTCAGTTTCTCCTGCGATTCAACCTTCTGCGGCTTTCCCGACAGCGCGAGAACGACTCGCTTCGCATCGACGAGCGCCGGCTTCTGTTCCATTGTGAATTCGTACGCGAGGTCGATCGCATCGTCCACCGCGTACGGAACGCTCGCCAGCGTCTTATCCCACGGAAAATCGCGGACGCCGACGAAGAGCGCCGCCGATTTCTTCATGTCGATCGTCTTCGCCTGCTTCACATCGTTCCACCGCCCCACTCCAGCGCCGGCACTTGCGCAAAGCAACGCCACAAGAACGCAGAATAGTTGTCTCATGATGTGGTCCCTCTCTGATGAGGTAGACACAATTCGGATCAAAACGTGTCATTTCCGCCAATGAAGATTTGCGCGAGGCTGCTCGCCACCTGCGCGATGCTTGCCGCCGGCCTGCACCTCGACGCCGCGCTGCATCGCCGCGCTCTCCTCGTCGGTATCAACGACTACACCGCCACTACGCTGGCCGCGCATCCGCAAACCGCTCCCGCGCCGGGCCGCGACTGGCCGAACCTCGGGGGCGCAGTCAATGACGTCAGCACGATGCGCGACATGCTCGTCGCGCTCTACGGGTTTGACCGGAACGACATCGTCACACTCACCGATCAGGCCGCGACGCGCGACGCGATCCTCGGCAATGTCGAGCGGCTCGTGAACGAGGCGGCCAAGGATGACGTCATCCTCTTTTACTACGCCGGCCACGGATCGCAGGTGCGCAATTCGTTGTCCGACGAGCGCGACAAGCTGGATGAATCGCTCGTCCCCGCCGACTCTCGCGCCGGCGCGCCTGACATCCGCGACAAAGAACTGCGCATGCTCTTCAACCGCATTCTCGATCGCGGCGCCCGGCTCACAGTCATCCTCGACAACTGCCACAGCAGCTCCGGCGCGCGCGGCCTCGGCAGCGGGGCGCGTCCGCGCGGCGTCAAGGCTGACCTGCGCGACGTGGCGGACGGCGTCACCGTGCCGCGCCCCGAATCCCGAGGCGCGCTCGTGCTCGCAGCGACGCAGGACGTTGACGCGGCGTGGGAGACACGCGATGCAGAGGGGAAGTTTCACGGAGCGTTTTCGTGGGCGTGGATGCGATCGATGCGCGACTCCGCCAGCGGCGAGCCGGCCGTGGAAACATTTCTTCGCGCCCAGGCGCGGATGCGCGCCGAGACGCCCTACCAGCAGCCGACGATCGCCGGCACAGCCGACACGCGCATGGCGCCGTTCCTCGGCGCGCGCACCGACCGTCGTGACGATCGCATCGTCGTCGCCGTCCGGAATGTTCGCAGCGACGGCACGATCATCATCGAAGGCGGATGGGCGAATGGGATATCCGTTGGAACCGGCCTGCGCTCATCCGCTGCTCGCCTGACGGTCACCGCACTCCGAGGTGTGTCTGAATGCGAAGCGCGATTGGAGTCAGGCCCGGCTCCACAAACCGGAGCGCTTCTCGAAGTGACTGCCTGGGCCGCCGCGCCGGTGCGTCCGCTTCGCATCTGGACGCCACGATCGCCGCACGTGATGAAAGACATTGCCGCGATGGCGCACTCGCTCTCCTCCGAGGCCGCGCAACACGGCGTGCGATGGATCACCGACCCGATCGACGTGACGCCGTCGCATCTGTTGCGCTGGAACGGCAGCGAGTGGCAGCTGCTGACTGCAGGCAACATTGAACACCTCGGACAAAACGCAGCGGCGATTGCAGCCGTTGCTCGTTTGTCGCCGGGATCAACCCTCTTCGTGCAGTTCCCCGCACCCGGCGCACTCGTCGATCGCATCGCCGCCGAGGGCGTTGAACAAGCGGCGACACCGGAGGAGGCGGATTACGTCCTCGCGGGCCGCTACACCGGACACCATCTCTCCTACGCCTGGCTGCGCCCCTCGGTGAAAAAATCCGACCGCCGCAAGACCGGTTTGCCGTTGCGAACAGCCTGGACCGCGGAGCGAAAGAACAACAGCCGCCTGCGAGATACGGCTCCCACGCTGCACGCCGCGCTGCTCACGCTTCGCAGGATTCATGGATGGCAGCTCCTCGAATCGCCGCCGTCCGATCGCTTTCCCTATCAACTCGCCGCACGTCGCGCACGCGACGGCATGCTCGTCACCGACGGCGGTGCCATCATCGGAGGCGAAAAGTACGAGCCCGTCCTGCGTGCCCTTTCCCAACCGTTGCCAGCGCACATACCGAAGCGCTACCTCTACGTTTTC
This sequence comes from Thermoanaerobaculia bacterium, assembly GCA_035996815.1. Classification (GTDB taxonomy): domain Bacteria; phylum Acidobacteriota; class Thermoanaerobaculia; order Gp7-AA8; family Gp7-AA8; genus JADGNZ01. The sequence continues at coordinate 65,670 of DASYJF010000097.1, forward strand.
GTCGTCGACAGCAACGGACGAAGCACGCTCCTCTTCCCGCCCCCGAGCGCCGGTTCCGTCGAGAACCGCTTCCAGCCAACTGAGACCGAGATCCCCCTCGGCGATGCGAGCGCCTTCTCCGCGACTTCACCGTACGGAGTCGACACCTACTTTCTCCTCACCACCGAAGAGCCGCTTCCCAATCCCTCGATTCTCGAATGGGACGGCGTCCGCGCCCCCGAGGCGCTCACGCCGCTCGAACAACTCCTCCTCCAACCCACCCGCGCGATCGGCGTGGCGGTGCCGACGAAGTGGTCCATCACCAAGACGACATTCGAGTCGCTCGCGCCGCACACAAAAGCAGCGAGGTAACATTTCTCATGCTTGCGCGACTCGCGGCACATTTCGCGAAGCTTTGGAGTGCGGTGGCGAGCGAGCCACCGCACTCCAAAGTGCTTCGCACGAAACCGGAGGAACATTTCTTCACGCACGCCAAAGGCTCGAGAGAGCTTAGAAATCAGCAGCGGATTCCTTAAGACAAATGCGCGGGCGCGCCTTCGGACGCGCCCGCGCGGGGCTTACTGCAACGGTGCTGCTACGTCGTCACTGGAGGCGGCGCCGGACGCACCTTGCCTTTGCCGGCAGGGCCGAACCGTTTGTTGAGCGCGTTGCGCATGTCGACGACATGCGGCGCGAGGTCGGCCGTCTCAGGGCGTTTGGCAAGAAGCTGCGCCAGGGCATAGGTCGCGAGGGCATTGCTCCCCGCCTTGTTCCGCGCCGCTTTCACGCTGTGACGGATGAAGTGCGCCAGCGCTTCCAGCTCGTCCGCCACAGGGGAGTACGCTTCGGCGTAACTCATCAGATCGCGGGTTTCTACCGGATCGACGCCGCCTGGGCGGACGAGCACTTCGCTGTTCTTCACTGCCACAGCCGCCAGTTCGACGAACTGCTGGGGAACTGACGCGGCGGAGTTGAGGCGCCGGCTCGCCGCATTGGATGCCGGTATGACGAACTTGGGAATCAGCTCGCGCATGGCGCGAATCTCCTCGACGCGCGCCTGCGCGCTGGTGGTGTACGACGTAGTCACGGGTGTAACGGGAACTTCATTCTCAAAAGACATTTAAGTCCTCCTTTTTCTTTCTCATCAACTGCACTGTTCAGAGCGGGCAGGTTGACGTGAACGGAGGAGCGCGGCCTCGAACGACTCGTCTTATGGCCTCGGTGAATCGATTCTGGTGCGGCCGGGGTCTCCGAATCGAAACGGCGTGATTACGGCTCCCACAAATCCGCAAGGGTTTCAGGAAAACGATTGACGGCGACGGATCGCCGACGAGCTCATAAGGGGCGATGTAAACGTCCCCGGCCTTGACGGAGTCGACGAGCCGCCCCGAGGCCTCGCCGAGCCTGCCGGAAAGCGCACCGATTCGCGCGGCACTATCCAGCCATCGCGCCGTGGCATCGATCAGGCGGCCCGGAGCCTCGGCGGCGTCTTCCGGCGCGCGCGCCGCATGATCGGCCGTATCGCGCAGACCGTGAACGGCGCGCTGCAGCTGCTTGCTGGCGTCGACGAGCAAACACGAAGCGCGCTGAAACCGGCGGTTTGCGCGAATGGGACAGGCGGCCGCCGACCGCTCCGCAACATCGATCACGCGGCTGGAGGCATCGAGCAGCCGCGACGAAGCGTCGATGGCCCTCCGCGTACGGCCCAGGGAACGGCGCCACGGCATCCGCCGGCTGGCCGTGTCGCGCGAAGACACGCCGGACCGCCGCGAATCATTCGCGATCGTAGTAGCGGTGGTCCTGCTGGCTGTACGCATCATCGTCGTTACCTGCCAGCAAAGGTAAGCCTTTTACCTGCGGAAATCACCGCGATTTTTGTGAAACATCAGCCACAGCTAGGAACCCCCGTAATTATGGATTTTCCCGACGGCGACTCTTCGCTCCGGCAGATTGGGACCAGGATGCGGGAACAGTTGGCATCGCTGTAATCGGCGGACGCACCGCTGTAATCGGCGGACGCAGTGCTGCAATCGGCGAACGCACGACTGTAATCAGCGGACGCAGTGCTGCAATCGGCGAACGCACCACTGTAATCAGCGAACGCAGTGCTGTAATCAGCGAACGCACCGCTGTAATCAGCGAACGCTTCGATGTAACCGATCGACGCAGCGACGCCGTCGCGCAGCCTGTCCGCCCGCGTACGGCTGATCAAATCAGCCAGACCGCTGACGCCAGTACGGCCAGACCTGCCGTCACCGCGACGGCCATCAACGCGCAACCCACCGTCGTACGGTTGTAGACGCGGTTGTACGCAGCGCGCCGCGGATTCGTCAGCCACCCCCACCCGCGCGGCGCCTTGAAGCCGAGGGAGTGGCGGACGTATCGCTTCAGAGAGGTGCGGGCGGCGATGCGCTTGCGAAGAGAGGGCGTCCGGATACCGAATTTCATCTCCGCTTCAGACACGTTTCCGCGCGGAAGGTGTCGTTAGGCTCAACGTGTCGACGGAGAAGCATCACTTTCACATTGCGCCCGTCTATCACCTGTTCATGCTGGCGTTGTGCGTGCTGGCACTGGTCGGGATCGTGGTGCAGAACGCGTTTCGGCATGATCCGCAGATCGAGTTGGTGCTCGACTATGCGGACTTCGCAATCTGCGTGGCGTTCGGTATCGACTTCGTGGTTTCCGTCTGGCGGGCGCCGAAGCGTGGACGATATCTGGTCACGTGGGGCTGGCTCGACGTCATCTCGTCGATTCCGACGCTGCACGTCGCGCGGTGGGGACGGCTGGCGCGAATTGCGCGGATCTCGCGCGTGCTTCGCGGCCTTCGCGCCACGCGCCTACTCGGCGAAGCGATTCTGAGAAAACGGACGCAGTCAACCGTCGCTGCGGCGGCTCTGCTCGCGTTGATGCTGGTCATCTTCGCCAGCACGGCCGTCCTCCATTTCGAAGTGCAGCCGGACTCGAACATCCACACGGCCGAGGATGCGATCTGGTGGTCCCTGGCCACGATTACGACTGTAGGTTACGGCGACCGCTATCCCGTCACCACCGAAGGCCGTGCCGTCGCCATATTGGTGATGCTTGCCGGCGTTGGTCTGTTCGGGACGTTCTCCGCGGCGCTGGCAGCATGGTTCCTCATCCCCGAGGGACAGGCCACCAACACCGAGATCGCCGCACTGCGCGACGAGATCGCGAGTCTGCGAACGGCAGTGGAGCAGGCGTTGACGAGGATGTGAATCATCTCCGCCACAAAGCAGAGGAAGCCGTGTCTGAGAGATCGCCTCCTCCCCGACGATCGTCCGCCCGCGATGGAATGGGTCCAGAACGCGCGGACGCGTCATCGACGGAGAAGGTCCTGAACGAGAGAGGGGAAATGCATGAAGAGATTGTTCCTGGTAGTTTCAGTCGTCTGTCTCGCCTCGCGCTGCGCGTCCGTGGCACACGGCCGCTATCAGCAGGTGCCGGTCAACTCGAGCCCGTCCGGCGCGAATGTCTCCGTCGATTGCGGCGGTGGGACAAAGGATGCCGGCCAAACTCCCGTCACCGTGAACCTGAAGCGAAATGCGGAGCCATGCACGCTCGCCGTTTCGAAAGACGGTTACGAGGACGCGAAGGTTGCCTTCGCGAAGTCGATCTCGGGATGGACGTGGGGCAATCTCGCGATCGGCGGCATCATCGGATGGATCGTCGACGGCGCGGACGGAGCGATCTATAACCGCGTGCCTGATACCGTTTCAGTCAATCTCACGAAGAAGTAAATTCGGGGGCGATCCTATGAAGAAGAGAACGCCGACGACACCCGGAGAGATCCTACGCACGGAGTTTCTCGAGCCGCTGGGGATGACGCAGCAGCAGCTCGCCGATCACATCGGCTGTGACGTGACGGTGATCAATCGGATTGTCAACGGGCTTCATCGATAACGGCAGAATTAGCGCTGAAGCTGGGCGCGATGCTCAGAACGAGCGCTGAGTTCTGGCTGAATGCGGAGAGTGCCGCCGACCTCTACGAAGCCGGGTCGCGCCTCCGAAGCCTTCCGAAATCCTTGCGCAAGTCGAGCTGACAGGGTGTGCAGAGATGTGAGCGTCATCGCACCTTTGATGCTTGGACGATTCGCGGCACATTTCGCGAAGCTTTGGAGTGCGGTGGCGGCGAGCCACCGCTTTGAGAGGGAGGGGGCACGGTGACCTCGCGCAGGACGTAGCAAGCATCACATGCGTCGTGTCGTCACGATTCCACCGCCCTCCCAAAGCGGTGGCTCGGCCGCCACCGCACTCCAAAGTGCTTCGCACGAAAGGGGCGTTGCACTGCCTCACAAACTCTGAGATGAGAGCGCCGGCGGTTGACACGCCGGCACTCGTTTCACATCACTCGTAACGAAGCGCCTGGATCGGGTTCAGCGCGGCCGCTTTCCTCGCCGGGTAGTAGCCGAAGAAGACGCCCACCGCGCCGGAGAAGCCGACGGCGATGATCATGATGATGGGGGAGATCACGGTCTCCCAGCCGGTGAAGTGGCCGAGGATTTTGGCGCCGGCGTAGCCGATCAGCAGGCCGACGACGCCGCCGAGGATGCCCATGACGATGCTCTCGACGAGGAACTGCGTGAGGACGTCGGAGCCGCGGGCTCCGATGGCCATGCGGATGCCGATCTCGCGCGTCCGCTCCGTCACGGAGACGAGCATGATGTTCATGATGCCGATGCCGCCGACGAGGAGCGAGATCGAGGCGATCGCGGCGAGGAGCAGCGTCATTACCTGCGTCGAGCTTTCGGCTGCCGAGGCGAGGTCGGCCTGATTCTTCACGGTGAAGTCGTCGTTGCCGTCGGTCACTTTGTGCGACTCGCGGAGGAGCGTGCGGATCTCTTCCTGCGCCGCTGGGATGTCCTGTTCGTTCGCGGTGCTGGCCAGGATCTGCGGGATGAAGGCGCGGCCGGAGAGCGTGGCCGAGGCGGTGGTGTAAGGCATCAGGACGACGTCGTCGGAGTCGCTGCCGCTGGCAGTTTGACCTTTCGCCGCGAGGACGCCGGCGACTTTGTAGACCGAGTTGCGGATCTGGATTTCAGAGCCGACGGGGTCCTGTCCGGGGAAAAGATTCTGCGCAACCGTGTTGCCGAGGAGCACGACTTTGTGGAGGGAACGGACGTCGTCGGCGGTGAAGAAATCGCCGGAGGACGTCTGCCAGTCGCGGATCGTTTGAAAGTCGGTATCGACGCCGTTGATCTGCGTCCGCCAGTTTCCGGAGGGACCGATGACGGCGGTACGGCTGACGATGACAGGCGTGACCGCATTGACGGTCTGCGCTTCGGCGCGGATCTTGTCGACGTCCTTCAAGCTCAGATTCGGAAAGGCCTGCGCGCCCTGGCTCACGCCGGCAGCCTGCGCGGCGCCGGGGGTGATCACGATCATGTTCGTGCCGAGGTTGTTGATCTGGGCGCGGATGCGCGTGCGGGCGCCGTAGCCAACGGCCACCATGACCACGACCGCGGCCACACCGATGATGATGCCGAGCATGGTCAGCGCGGCGCGCATCTTGTTTTTGAGGATGCTCTGCGTGGCCAGCTTCACGAGTGTCTTGGATTTCATGCGACCTCCCTCTCCTCGAGATGCTCGAGGTCGTAGGCGGCGGAGCGGCGCGATTTCACCGGCTCGTCGCGGCGGATGAGGCCATCGCGGACTTCCACGATCCGTTTCGCGTAGACGGCGATGGACGGCTCGTGCGTCACGAGGACGATGGTGATGCCCTGTTCATTGAGCTCCTGGAACAGCGCCATGACTTCGATCGACGTCTGCGTGTCGAGGTTCCCGGTCGGTTCATCCGCGAGGATGATGGCCGGTTCGGTGACGAGCGCGCGGGCGATGGCCACGCGCTGCTGCTGCCCGCCGGAGAGCTCACTCGGCTGGTGATCGACCCGTTCGGCGAGTCCGACGCGCTGCAACGCGGCAGTGGCCAGAGCCTGCGTGTCGCGCTTCCTGCCGCTGCGGTCGTACAGCATCGGAAGCTCGACGTTCTCCAATGCGCTGGTGCGCGGCAGAAGATTGAAGCCTTGAAAGACGAAGCCGATCTTTTCGTTGCGCAGCGCCGCGAGGGCGTTGCGGTCCATGCCGTCGACGCGAACGCCGTCGATCAGGTACGAGCCCGAGGTGGGCGTGTCGAGGCATCCGAGAAGATTCATCAGCGTCGACTTGCCCGAACCGGAGGTGCCCATGATGGCGATGAATTCACCTTTCTCAACGGCCAGATCGATTCCTTTGAGTGCGTGGACTTCGGTGCTGCCGGTGACGTAGGTCTTGACGAGTTGGGTGGTTTCGATGACGTTCATTAGAAGCCTCCCCTTCCGCCGCCGCCGCGCTGCGCGCCGCCCTGCTGTCCACCCTGGAACGGGCTGGCGGCGGGTGCAGTGCTGGTCTTCGCGCTTGCGGTCGCCGCAGTGGCCGGACCGGTTGTTCCCGCGATGACCTTCATCCCTTCCTTGATGGTCTTGCCGGTGACCTCGGTGGTGCTGCCGTCATTGAGTCCGGTCTTCACGCGCGCCACTGCCAGCTTGCCGTTGGCGTCGAGGTAGTAGAGCGTGCCGAAGTTGCTGCTGCCGGTGCGGGTTCCGCCGTTGCGGCCAGCGCGCGCCGTGGATGTCGCGGTGGACGTTGTTGACGTCGTCGATGTTGCCGTCGCCGGCCGTTCGGCCTTCAGCGCTGCGAGCTCGGCATCGGTCGGTTTGAATCGAAGAGCTGCGTTCGAGACTTTCAGCACGTTGTCAGCCTCCTTGGTCAGGAACTGCACGCGCGCGGTCATGCCGGGAAGGAGCTTGCCATCCGCGTTCGGCACAGACACGACGACCGTGTAGTTGACGACGTTGTCGGTGGTCGTGGACTGCAAACGAACCTGCTTGACGGTTCCTTTGAACGTCTGGCCGGTCAGCGCCTGAACGGTGAACGATACCGGCTGCGCTTCTTTGATCTGGGCGATGTCGCTCTCCCCGACCTGCGCGAGGATCTGCATCTGCGAGAGGTCGTTGGCGATGAGGAAGAGCTGCGGCGCGGAGAGGCTGGCCGCGACGGTCTGCCCCTGCTGCACGTTGCGCTCGACGACGACGCCGTCGATCGGCGCATAGATGTTTGTGTACGACAAATTCTGCCGCGCACGGTCGAGTGCGACGCGCGCCGACTTCACACCGGCGTCCGCGACCGTGGCGCCGGACTGCGACACCTCGTACGCGCTGCGGGCCACCAGGCCGTCATTGGTCAGCTCGCGGTTGCGGGCGTAGTCGCGCGAGGCCAGCAGCGCCTGGGCCTGCGACTTTTCGAGATTTGCCTGCGCATCGGTCACGGCTTGCAGCGCCAGCGTCGGATCGATGCGCGCCAGGAGCTGGCCTTTCTTCACGTGGTCGTTGAAGTCGGCCAGCAGTTCCGAGACCTGCCCGGAGACCTGCGTGCCGACGCTGACGGTGGTGACGGCGTTCAGCGTACCGGTCGCGGAAACGGTCGATTGCAGATTGCCGCGCTCGATCGTTGCGAAGCGATACGCGGTCGTCTCCTTCGCGAAGGCCAGGCGATGAACGAGCACGCCGATGATCGAGAGGATCAAAACGAGTCCGATTGCGATGAACGATTTTTTCTGTCTCATGATATTCATGGTAACGGACTCCTACCGGCGCATCTTTCGCGTTTTCAACGAGTTGCACGTGAGAGGCACGAGATGCACAGCGGTGTCATGAAATGAATGGGCGGCGCGCGAAGCACTCACCATCAGCGGTTCGCCAAGACACACAGACAAGAGCGTCTGTGCCACGTCTGTGCCACAAAAAAACTCCCCGTCCTTTCGAACGGGGAGCCGGGTACCGCGCAGCAGTGGAGAGAGATTACTGCTGCTGCTTGTACTGAGACCGATGCGCTTCGCGCTCGGCCTTCAGCGTGTCGAACTGCGCGCGCTGTGCGGGCGTCAGGATCATCTTGATCTTGGCGTCCTGCGCGTCGCGAAGCTGCTTCATCTGCGCGTGTTGCGAATCCATCGTTGGACGGAGCGCGTCGAGCTTCGCTGTGTCATTCGCGGTCTTCGCGGCCTTGAACTGCTCGCGGGTCTGATGCGACGCTTCGAAGAGCGCCTTGTTGGTCTCGCGGAAGTTCTTGTCGAGGTCCGCGATCTGCGTCTTCTGGGCATCGGTGAGGTTCAGCTTCTGCGCGTACATCTCGCTGAAGCCGCCGCGATGACCCTCCCAACCGCCCTTCCCTTCTTTGCCGTCGTGCATACCGGCGAAGGCCATCGTTGCGCCGAGCGCGAGAACTGCCACTGCTGAAATCGTCTTTTTATTCATGGGGTTTTCCTTTGGCTTTGCCGCCGCTTGATTGCTGGCGGACGTGCGATGAGACAATCCACGCGCGTCGTCTCTTTCCGCGTGAACACGAACTGCACGCCCGTGTCATGAATCGCAACGTGAGCGCATGCAGGCGGGCTCAAACTTGCATCGAGCACAGCCGTGAATACGACTCAAAAACAGGCGTACGCGCGCATCGGCAGCCGCGAGCTGCTGTTGATCTTTGCGTTCTGGACGTTCATCGCCACGTTGTCGGCGGTGAACCGCGCGCTCGATCCGCGCGGATTCGGATTCCAGCTCAGCTCACCGGCCGGGCCGATTGCGCTGGAGTACATCGAGTCGTGGATCTGGGCAGTGATCACGCCGATCGTCTTTCTGTTAACGCAACGCTTCCCGATCGAACGCTCGCGATGGGGCCGGGTGGTCGCACTGCTGCTGATCGGTATCGCGATCGCGATCGGCGTCGACCTGATCATGGATCTCGCGCGAATCGGCGTCCTGGCCGGCGTCCCTTCGCGGCGTCCGCGCGTGTTCTCGCCGGCGAATGCCATCCTCCGGCTGCGATTCGTCAATCAACTGATCGTCTATCTGGCGGTGCTCATCGCCGGCTACGCGCGCAACTTCTACATGCGCGATCTGACGCGCCAACGCGAGGCGGTTGCGCTCGAAGCGCGCGCCTCGGAGTTGCAGGCGCAGCTTGCCGCGGCACGGCTCGACGCGCTGCGGATGCAGCTGAATCCGCACTTTCTCTTCAACACGCTGCACGCCGTTTCGGCGCTCGTGGAGCGCGATCCTTCCGGCGTGCGAAAGATGATCGCGCGCCTCAGCGAGCTGCTGCGGCACACGATCGAGGCGCGCGGCGCGGATGAGGTTCCGCTTCGCGATGAGCTGGAGTTTCTGCGCCGCTACATCGAGATCATGGAGATCCGTTTTCAGGGCCGGCTGACGGTGACCGTGAACGCCGGCGATCGCGCGCTGGACGCGCTCGTCCCGAACCTCATCCTGCAGCCGATCGTGGAGAACGCGCTGGAGCACGGAGCGAGCCGCGCATCCGGCCGCGGCGAGGTTGCGATCGATGCGAAGGTCGACGGCGACGACCTCGTCGTGACCGTGCAGGACAACGGTCCGGGGTTAGAGTCGACCGGCGAAGGAGTTGGATTGAGCAACACGAAAGCGCGTCTCGATCAACTCTACGGCGACCCCGCGTCGCTGACGCTCACTTCTCCAACCGGCGGCGTGCTGGCCACGTTGCGCGTTCCGTATCACACGGCGGCCGATCTTCGAACGCGAGCAATGCATGTCTAAAGAATCGATCCGCGTCCTCATCGCCGACGACGAAGCGCTGGCGCGCGATCGCATCGCCGACCTGCTGGAGCATGAGACGAATGTCGTCATCGTCGGAACGGCGTCAACAGGACTCGAGGCGATCGAGTCGATCCGCACGCTGCACCCCGATCTCGTTTTTCTCGATGTACAAATGCCCGGGCGCACCGGACTGGAAGTCGTCGACGACATCGGCGCGGAGAAAATGCCGGCCACGATCTTCGTCACCGCGTTCGACAAGTTCGCGCTCAACGCCTTCGACCGCGCCGCCGTCGACTACCTGGTCAAGCCGTTCGACGATGATCGCTTCGCCCAAGCCTTCCGCCGCGCACGCAAGATGATCGAGCTGGAAGAGGTGCAGGAAGTGACGCAGCGCCTGCTCTCACTTCTGCACGAGCCTCCGGCGGAAACTCCGGCACCGAAGCACGATTACCTCGAGCGGATCTCTGTCGAGCAACGCGGCCAGGTGCGCGTCGTGCCGGTCGACAAGGTCGACTACATCACCGCCGACGGTCCGTATGCCGAGCTGCACGTCGGCGAGCGTGTCTTTGCCATCCGGGAAAGAATGCAGACGCTGGACGATCGCCTCGATCCCGCCATCTTCTTCCGCATCCACCGCTCCGCCATCGTCCGCCTCGACCGCATCGACACCCTCCTCCGCCACCCCGGCGGCGACTACGGCGTCCGCCTGAAAAATGGCACGGAGCTGAGCCTCAGCCGCGGACGAAGGGACGAGCTGGAGGAGAAGTTGGGGATCACGAAGTGAGGGGACGCACACAAGTGTTGTGCAATGGAACGCTGGCGTCCTCGCCGGCTGGCACGGCGGCGTCTCGCCGCCGAACCGCCAAACCCTCGACATTCGCTGGTAGCACGGCACCGGCGCAAGCCTCCCGTTCGGCGGCGGGGACGCCGCCGAGCCAGCCGGCGAGACGCCAGCGCTCCGGGCCCGACGCTGCGCGAACAACTAAGTACCAACCCACATTGGCGACGCGCACCTCAATCCATTAATCTCTCCCATCCCGCATGTCCCGATTTCCTCCCTGGCACTTCCGGTCGATGGACCTCGGCGAAGTGCAGGTCGATCCGGTTCACGACGAGTTCTTCAAGGCGCAGGACCTCGCCGACGCGCTCGTGCGCGAGGCCATTCAGAACTCGCTCGACGCGCGCCTTCCCCGCAGCCGTTCGCCCGTGCGCGTGCGGTTCCGCTTCGCGGCCGGCGCGCACGCGCTTCCTGCCGAGGGCGTGCGGGAGTACTTCGACGGACTGGAGGCGCACCTTCAGGCGGCGGCGAAAACGATTCACACCATTCTGCCGCGCGAGGACGAAAACGTTCCCTACCTGCTCATCGAAGACTTCGGAACGCGCGGACTTACCGGCGATCCCCACTCCGATCCCGAGCTCGATCCTTCCGGCGACGAGAAGAAGAACGATTTCTTCTACTTCTGGCGCAACGTCGGCCGTTCCAGCAAAGGCGACGTCGATCGCGGGCGGTGGGGACTCGGCAAGGCCGTCTTCACGGTGGCGTCGCGCATTCGCACGGTCTTCGGCATCACCCGCCGTGCGGACGACAATCGCGCGCTGCTCCTCGGCCAGTCGGTCCTGAAGACGCACGTGCTCGACGGCGAGCGCATCTATCCCTACGGCTTCTTCGCGCGATTCGAAACGCCTGACGGGCTGCCGCTGCCGATCGAGGAACCGATCCTGCTGAACCGCTTCGCCGACGACTTCGGCGTTCATCGCATCGAGCCGGGCCTCTCCATCGTCGTGCCGTACTACCGCGACGACGAACTCTCCGTCGAGCGCCTCACGGCCTCGGTGGTCCGGCAGTACTTTCATCCGATTCTGCGCGGCGATCTGGTCGTGGAAATCGTGGATGACGCGCGCTCGCAGCGGATCGATGCGGAGACGATCGACACGATCGCCGAAACCGATGCGAACACCGCCCGGCTTTGCGCGCTGACGCGTTGGTCGCTGGCGCAAAGCGATGCGACGCGCATTGTCCTGCCGGAGCGCGGCGCGAGTGCGCCGAAGTGGGAGGACAGCGTTCTCGATCAACTGCAGCTTGCCGAGTTGCGCGCCCGATTCGCCGCCGGCGAACGGCTCGCGTTTCGCGTACCGCTCCTCGTCAAGCGCAAACGTGTCCGCGCCGCAAGTTCCTGGTTCGACGTTTTCCTCGAGCACGACGACAACCTGCGGCGCGGCGAGCATCACTTCATCCGGCGCGGCATCACCATTCCCGACGTTCGCGCGAATTCCGATAAGACCGTGCGCGCGCTCATCGTCATCGACGATCAGGCACTCTCCACGTTCCTCGGCGATGCAGAGAATCCCGCGCATGCCGACTGGTCCGAGCGCGCCGACAGAATCCGCACATTCTACGATCACGGCGCGTGGACGCTGCGCTTCGTCAAGAACAGCGCGTCATTTCTTGCGTCGCTTCTGGCCCGTCCGCCCGAGGGCCGCGTTCGCGACTTTCTCGCCGACATCTTTTCGATCGAGATTGACGACGAGCCGCCGCAGGAAACCGAACACGCACGCATCCCCATCCGAGCGGCCGCAGGCGAAAACGCCGAGGCGGCAGCAACAAAAGTCGCGGCCGGCGGCTCGATCGGCATCACCATCGCGCGGATCGCCGGCGGCTTCACGATCAAGGCGTCGAGTCCGAAGATGATCGGCCGTTGTCTTCATGGCGAGATCGCCTATCGCGTTCGTGCCGGCAATCCATTTCGCAAGCACAGCCCCTTCGATTTCGATCTGATGTCGGACACGATCACAGTCGCCGCCGAGGGCGTACGTCTGCGTCCGACCTCGGTCAATTCATTCGAGCTCCTCCCTTCGGAGTCGAAGTTCCAGCTATCGATGAAAGGATTCGATTCGCGGCGCGACCTCGTCGTCCGCCTGATCGACGCGGACGATGCTGCGGAAACTGAACTTCACTGAACGCACGCGCATGCCGCGGTCGAACGTCCGCGTGACGCTGCGGCGCGACGCAGACGGCATGCTCGTGTTCGATCCGCGACTGTCATTCGACGGCGTGGCCGTCCCTCCTTCCACGCGCGTTTTCGTCGAGGCGTACTACCGGACATCGTTCATGCGCTTCGACTGCGGATCGGTCGAGCACTTCGCGCCGCCCGACGATCGGCGGTTGACCGACATCGACAGCACGAGTCTGGTGCGCTTCCGCGTGAAGCTCGTCGACAACGATGAACATCGCGTCCTCGCTGTCGCCGAAGACATCGTCGTGTCGGAGGAGAAGCCGGAGATCGCCGGCCGCATGCCGCTGCTGCCCGTCAGCTTCAGCGACTCCCTCGGCGAGCAGGCCTGGCGCATCGCGTTCGAACCGAACGGTCCGGTGCTGGAGCTGAACAACCGCATTGACAACGTCAAGGACGTCGCGAAGAGCGACGCCGCCTTTTTCGCGCTCGTTTATCCGGCCGCCGTGCGCCAGGTACTGACGCAGATCCTGCTCGTCGAATCGCACGCCGCGCACGCGGAGGGCGATGAATGGTGGAACTACTGGCTTCGGTGGGCGGCGCGGTTCAGCAGTCCGCTGCCAAACGACGCTGACGATGCGCCGATGTGGATCGACGACGTGGTCGAGGCATTCTGCAGTCAGCAGCAACCGATCACCCGATGGCGCGCGGCGCGGAGCGAAGGCTGATGACGAAACTCCGCCGTCTCAACGCGAAAGGAATCGAGGAGTTCCGCGGATTCCTGCAGCGCATCCGCGACGGCGAGGAGTTTCGCGACAGTCCGGCCATCCTCTACATCGACGACTATTCGCAGCGTTTGCCGCGCGCGACGGAGATCGCGCCGCGCAGGTTCGCGAGCAAGTTCGAAGCAGCCGAGTATCTTGCCGGCGTCCTCTCCGATGTCCCCGCGGCGTCCGACGACGTCGGGCTCTGGAGCTGGCTGGCCCTCTTCTACTTCGATCAGGTCTCGCCCATCGACGCCGAGGGAAAACGCCGTCCGCGCGAGGACTATCACTACATTCCGTCGACCGAGGGGTGGCATCGCGGCCGGCATTTACTCGCCGGTCCTTACAAGCTCTACACGATGCACGGCCGCAACGCGCGGCTGCTGCTGCATCCGCCCGTCCATCAGCACGGCGCATTCATCTACGACCTCGGCTTCCGCCGCGATCTCATCACCAACCGCGGACTGATCGAAGCCATCGACCTGCTCTATTGGGATGCAAAACGCAATCGCGCGCGCCGCGGCGCCACGACGACGAGCCGTCCCGGCAATCTTCGCCGCCTGATCGCCGTCATCCAGCAGCTCGACTTCAACTACGACCTCTACGGAATGCGCGCCGAAGAAATCCTGCGCCTCCTGCCCGCCGAGTTCGACGCCTGGCGTCCCCCTCCGCTCCTCCGCGCCTCCGCGTGAACCCGTTCCCCCTTCGCCGACAAAAACTTTGCATTGGTGACGTAACGAAAACCAATCGCATTCGCCGCGCATCAGCTCGGATACCCACGTATGATCGCCGCACTTGCCCCAGGTCAGCCGGCGCGCCGTTCTGCAGTCCGCACCATTTCTGCTGGCCACGCTGGTGCGCTGTTCCAACGCGGTGGCGGGGCGCGCGCGTGTCGCCGAGGCCTTCATCGTCGATCCATCGTGGAACGCGTACCGGCCCGTTCTGCGAGGAGTCATCGCAGCCGTCCTGCCGTTTGACGCGCCGGGCTTTCCGCCGATCACGCTCGATGATGTCGAGCAGCGGCTCCTGAAACTGTTTCCGATCGAGAACGAGATTCGTTTCGCCGGATTGCAGCGCACGATCGCGTTCTTCGATGAGATCAGTCTGTTTCCGCTGATGTCCGGCCCGTTGTTGCAGGAAGAGATCACCGTTCGCGATCTTGCCGCGCGCGGCGGCGACAGTGCACGCATCGGTGCCGAAATCACGGCAACCGACAACGCTGCATTTACCGCGTTCGCGACGAACGTCAAACCGGACGCCCGCTTCCGCGATTTATCGACCGCGGCACAACGCACGTACCTCGAGTTGTGGCGCGACAGCGCGTCGATCGTCAAACGGGAGTTCTTCGGATCGCTGCGAAACCTGGTCATGATCACGACCTGGTCGATGGATGCCACCTGGCCGAGCATCGGCTACGCCGGACCGCTGATCCCGCGGACGGCCATCGGATCATGACCCGCCTCGCGTGCGACGTGCTCATCATCGGATCCGGCGCGGCCGGCGGCGTGCTCGCCGCGACGCTCGCCGAGCAGACCAAGAAGAAGATCATCGTCGTCGAAAAGGGCGGCTGGTTTGGCGGCGAGTCGTTCGATCAGCGCGAGTGGGACATGCGCGTGCTGTATGCCGAGGATGGGCGGCGCACGACTGCGGATGGGGCGATGGCCGTGCGCGGCGGTGAATGCGTCGGCGGCGGAACGACCGTCAACTACGCGCTCTGTTTCAATCCGATCGAATCGGTTTGGGATGGATGGCGGCGCGATGTCGGACTGACGGGCTTCTCCTTCGACGAGCATGCGAATGACTACGGCGTTACGGGTCTGAACATCCCTTCCGCGCTGCAAGAAGTCCGCACGCGCATCAACGTCCATCGCGCCGAAGACGACGAGATCAACGACAACAATCGTGCTCTCGAACGCGGCTGCACGGCCCTCGGCATCCCCTCCAAGCACTTCGAGCTGAACATGCGCGGATGCGTGCGCTCCGGTTTCTGCGGCGAAGGCTGCTCCTACGGCGCGAAGCAGGGAACGCTGGTGACCTACATGGAAGATGCGATCGCGCACGGTGTGCAACTGATTCATCACTGCGACGTCGAGCGCATCGTGTTCGAGAAAAAGAACGGCGCGATGTCGGCCGTGGCCGTGAACGGGCGCGTGCGACGTACGCGCGTTGGCTCGCACCCGAACAGCGTTCCGGTCGGCCGCATCGAGATCGAAGCGAAGCTCATCATCGTCGCCGCCGGAGCGGTGGCTACGCCGGCGCTGCTGCAGCGTTCGCATCATCCCGATCCGCACCGGCGCATCGGACGCGGACTCGTCACGCATCCGAGCCTGCCGGTCATCGGCATCATGGACCACGCGATATCGAACTATCGCGGCATCCCGGGCACGGTCTACAGCGATGCGTACGCGAGCTCGCACCGCATCTACTTCGAAACGCTCTTCGGCCAGCCGGTGTACGGCTCGGTGGTCATCCCCGGAATTGGGCCGGAGCACTTCGATGTCCTTCGCGAGCTGCCGCGCCTGATCGGATTCGGGGCGATGCTGCTGGACGAAGTCGACGACAACAATCGCGTCGAGTGGAACGAGGCCGACGGCAAGCCGCGCATTCATTACCAGTTGAGCGACGGAGATCGCGTCCGGCTGCGCTTTGCCGCGCAGCGCGCTATGGAGGTGATGTTCGCGGCCGGCGCGCGCAGCGTGCTGCTGCCGTCGAGCGAACGCGTCGGACCGTTGCCGCGCCCTCGCTTCACTACCGCCGCCGAGGCGGCGTATTGCTCCGATCTTCGCTTCGAACCGCACCGCACCACGCTCACCTCGGCGCACGCGCAGGCGACTACGAAGATGGGCGAGGACGAGCGCCGGACGACGACAAACTCGCGCGGCGAATCGCGCGCGATTCGCAATCTGGTGATCTGCGATTCATCGTCGTTCCCCACGTCATGCGGCGCGAATCCGATGCTGTCGATCATGACGATGGCGCGTTATCAAGGCCGCCGCATCGCCGCGGAGCTGGCGCGCTATGACCTGTAGTCGAGCGATCGCGGTGGTCTGTCTTCTCGCCGCCGTGACAAGCGCGCGCGCCGACGACCTGAAGGTGCTCACCGCCGCGGTGTTGTATGAGTCAGGCTTGGCCGCTCCGTCGATCGAACTTCGTTCCGTCGCCGCCGACGGTTCGCTATGGCGCGCGGGAATCAACGGCTGGTCGCTCTCCCTCGGACGCGAACTTCTGCTCGACCACGACCGCCGCCTCATTTTCGAAGTGACCGGCACGCCGTACGACGCGCACAGCAGCAAGCGCATTTATCGCGACGGCGTTCGCAGACGCGATCTGGAGTTCGACGACGCCGCGCTCACCGCCCGCGCCGCGCTCCGTTTCCGCGAGAGCGAGCACGCTTTCATCGAGCCGGGTGTCGTCATCGGCAAGGAGATCATCGGAAATGACGCTCCCGTCGCACTTCGCGATGCGTGGCGTTCTCCGTATGCCGGTTTCACCGTCACGCAGCGCATCCGGTTCATTACCGCCGAGGATCCCTTCACGAACCGCATCGACGGGATCGACGTCGCCGCAACCGGCGAGGCGTACCACGGCAATCGCACCTGGACACGCGCGATGATCACTGAAAACGCGGGCCGATCGCTTGGCCGAATCCATCTTCGCCAATCGCTCGCTGCATACCGAGGGAGCAGTCTCGACACCGTGAGCGCGTTCCTGATCGGCGGCTCCTGGGACCTCCTCGGATCGACCGCTGTCTACGGCCGGCGCTACGCCGAGTTCCGCGTGGATCGCGGCATCAACGGAAACGCCGGAGCCGACTTCTCCGTCACCCGCTCGCTCGACCTCGGCCTGCGAGTCAGCGCGTTCCGTTCCGGATCGCTCCACACGACCGGCACGATTCTGCAGGCAACGCAACGCCTCGGCGGATATCGCCTGACTGCCGGCGTGGGCCAATCGCAACATCGAACTACCGTGATGGCGACCGTCGGCGGCGCGATCTTCCTCCGTTGATGGCACGCTGGAAAGCAAAAAACCTTTCTCTCGCCCGCCAAGGCGGGCTCACAAATCGGGACGCATCGCGGTTCCCACGCTTGAAAGCGTGGGCTACGGTTCTTACGCCGGCTTAGCCGACATCCTCCGCGCTCTCCGCCTCCCCGCGAACTCCGCGTGAACGGAATCCCCACCTCTCCCCTGCCGTTTGCCCCAAGATGCTCGCTGAAAATGCGCTTCGCCGGTTTGTCGCGCCGCGCACGCTCTCGCGTGGCGATGCGTACTACGAGCAGGGCCGCGTGCGGCGCATCGAGCGGCTCAGTCCTCATCTGATTCGCGCCGACGTGCAGGGCAGCCGCGTCTACTCGGTCGAGCTGATGATCGAGGGCGACTACCTCACCGCCGAGTGCGAGTGTCCCTGGTTCCACGAGAACCTCGAGGAGTGCAAGCACATCTGGGCCGTCATCCGCGCCGCCAGCGCGCGCAAGATGCTGCCCGAGCGGCCGATGTTCCTCGGCGACAACGACGCGGAGGGCGAGTTCCTCGACGAGGTCGATTTCGACGACGACGATCCTCCCGTCACCTATCCGCGCGCCGTTCCGCATCATCGCGAGCCGCCTCCGGCGTGGCAAAGTTTCCTGAATGCGCTTCCACCGCCCCCGCCACCCGCGCGCGAGAGCGGATCGCGCAGCGTCCCCGAGGAGATCGCGTACGTCATCGTGGGATCGCGCCGCGCGCAGGCGCTCACGCTCGAGATTCTCGGGCGCAGTCACAAGAAAAATGGCGAATGGGGAAAGTGGAAACCGCTGTCGATCCGTTTCGACGAGCTGGCGAAGCTTCCCGCGTTTGACCGCGAATCGCTCGCGCTCCTGAATCCGAATTCATGGTCGTACAACACCGAGCGGATGGTCACCGTCCCTCCCACGATGGTGACGTGGTGGGTCGAGCGCCTCGCGCGCGCGGGGAAGCTCGGCGTTCTCGACACCGATCAGTTCGAGACGATCGAATGGGACGACGGCCCGCCGTTTTCCCTGCGCGTCGCGATCGTCAACGACGCCGCGGCGTCGAAGTACCGAATCGTGGCGACGATCGAGCGCGAGGGCGAAACCTTGGCGCTGGATGACGTCGAGCACACCATGCCGGGAATCGTCATCGCCGGCAGACGGGCCAGCCGCTTCGACGACGGCGGACGCGGATCGTGGCTCGAAGCAGTGCGCGCCAATCCGTCGATCGAAGTCCCACACGCCGATGCCGACAAGTTCCGCCAGGCGCTGCTCCGCGCGCCGATCGCGAACATCGAACTGCCCGAGGAGCTCGGGTGGACGATCGTCGACATCCGTCCGCGGCCGATGCTGTCGCTCGCCAATCAATCGTGGACCTCGGAGCTGAGCGCGCAACTCGATTTCGTGTACGACGAATGGCGCGTCTCCAGCCGTTCCGAGGAGATGCAGACCACGCTCGGACGAAAACTGATCCGCCGCAACCGGGCCATCGAAGACGGATTTCGCGGACGGCTCAGCAGCCTCGGCGTGATCTCGACCTGGGACGGCTACCGCGTGCGGCAGTCGCAGGTCGAAGACATCGTGCGGAAGCTGAGCGCCGAAGGGTGGACGATCGAGCTCGACTCCGCGCAGGTGCGCGTGGCCGATGATTTCGACGTCGAGATCTCCAGCGGCATCGACTGGTTCGACCTCAACGTCAGCGCCAGCTTCGACGACATGGAGGTCGATCTGCCGGAGCTGCTCGCGGCGGCGGAGGGCAATCGCTCGCTGCTGCGGCTGTCGGACGGATCGTTCGGCATCATGCCGTCGTCGTGGATGGAATCGCTCGCGCCGGCGCTGGAGCTCGGCAAGCGCGAAGGCAGCGGCGTGCGATTCCGTCCATCGCAAGCGCTGCTCATCGACGCGCTGCTGAAATCGAACACGCGCACGGTCGACACGGCCTTCGCCGAACTGCGGCAGCGCGTGGCGGACGCGTCGCCGGAACCGCGGCAGGAGCCCGCCACGCTGATGACGGAGCTGCGTCCATACCAACGCGCGGGCCTCGGCTGGCTCGATTTTCTGCGCACGACCGGACTCGGCGGCTGCCTCGCGGACGACATGGGCCTCGGTAAAACGGTGCAGGCGCTGGCGATGCTCGAAGAACTTCGTGCGAGCGGAAATCGCGGTCCGTCGCTCGTCGTCGCGCCGCGGTCGCTGCTCTTCAATTGGGCGGCCGAAGCCAAACGTTTCGCGCCGCAATTGCGGGTGATGGAGCATCACGGAACGGAACGCGGCAAGAACGATTTCACCAATGCCGACGTGGTCCTGACGACGTACGCGACGATGCGCCTCGATATCGTCAAGCTGGCCGAGACCGAGTTCGAGTACGTGATCCTCGACGAGTCGCAGGCGATCAAGAACGCGACCAGCCAGGTGGCGAAAGCGAGCCGCCTTCTGCGCGGACGCCATCGCCTCGCGCTCAGCGGCACACCGATCGAAAACCACCTCGGTGAGCTCTGGAGCCTCTTCGAGTTTCTCAATCCCGGCCTCCTCGGATCGTCGCGCGCGTTCTCACGGACGTTCGCCGCGAAGAACACGCCGCCCGAACGCCGCGACGCACTCGCGCGCGGCCTCCGCCCGCTGCTTCTTCGCCGCACGAAGGAGCAGGTCGCGCCGGAACTGCCGGAACGCATCGAACAGACGCTCTACTGCGAGCTGGAAGGGACGCAGAAAAAGCAGTACGAGGAGTTGCGCGATCACTACCGCGCGGCGCTCCTCGGCCGCATCAAGAAAGGCGGCATCGACAAAGCGCGCATGCACATCCTCGAAGCGCTGTTGCGCCTGCGCCAGGCCGCGTGTGATCCGGCGCTCATCGACGGCAACACCGACGCGCCATCCGCGAAAGTCGAGCTGTTGATGGACGAGCTGCGCGACGTGCTCGACTCCGGCCACCGCGCGCTGGTCTTCTCGCAGTTCACATCGTTTCTCGCGATCGTGCGCGGCGTCCTCGATCGCGAGAAAATCCCCTATCTCTACCTCGACGGCAAGACGACGAATCGCCAGACGCTGGTCGAGCAGTTTCAGGATTCCTCCGGCCCGCCCCTTTTCCTCATCAGCCTCAAAGCGGGCGGCCTCGGCCTGAACCTCACCAACGCCGACTACATCTTCCTGCTCGACCCCTGGTGGAACCCCGCCGTCGAAGCGCAAGCAATCGACCGCGCCCACCGCATCGGCCGCCAAAAGCCGGTCGTCGCCTACCGCCTCATCGCCCGCGACACGGTCGAAGAAAAGATTCTCGAGCTCCAGGCGAAGAAGAAGGAGCTGGCCGAATCGATCATCTCCGAAGACAACAGCGTTCTACGCCGGCTGGAGTTGGAGGACCTGGAGCTCTTGCTGACGTGAGCAAAACGCGACTCGGCCATTGACGTCGTGAGAGACTTTCGCCTCGACGCCATGACTTCCGAGGCCCCGCAATCGAGCATGTTCTTTACCGCACCCCGTCGGACCAACCATTCGGAATTACCGAAGGGTTCGCGATCGGTTCAGCGCGCGTACGCGGCGTAGCGCGCGTCGCTCGCGACGACGCGTAAGCGACGCGCCTCGAGCTGCGTGCGATGCGCGGCGTCATTCGTCCGGACGATGAAGATGCGCGGCGTGGCGGCGTCGGCGAAGGTGGTATCGAGCCACGGCATCGGTTTGATCGAGGTACCGCCGGCGAAGTTGGCGTAGTGGCGGATCAGGTAGTTGCTCGTGAACTCCTCTGCGTCAGGTGTGACGACGACGATTGGCCGCTGAAGGTAGAAGGTCATCGAGCCGGTGAAGGCTTCGATGCCGACGATCTGCGTTTGCGACGTGACCATCGGACGGATCTGTTCCATCAACGCTGCCTCGGAACGGCGCGCACCGATGGCGCGCATCATCGGATTCGCGGCGAGCGGGATGGCGATGATGGGAATCGTCAGCGCGATGAGCACGACGTCGCGATTCCGGACGAACGCCAACGCGCCGCCGAGGATGAAGATGATGCCGATCGCCATCGCGGAGAGACGCGCGGCATCGCCGTATTCGGCGCGCAGATGTAGGAACTGCGGCGCGATGACGAGCGCCAGCCCAAAGACCAGCAGCACGACGGCCGCGACGCGTGAACCAACGCGCGCGTTGTGCCAAACGCGCGCGACGAGCAATGCCACGGGAGCCATCATCGGCAGGATGTATTGCGGCCTCTTCGACTGCGAGATCGAGAAGAAGAGGAATGGGATTGCAATCCACAACAACATGTAGATCGTCGAACGGTCGCGGCGATCGATCGCGCGCGGGCTGCCGAGGAGCACGATCGACCACGGCAACGCGCCGCCGAGAATGTACGGGATGAAGTACCACGGCGGGCCTGTGCGCTTGAGCGCCTTTGTGGCCAGCCGCTGCGCGGTTTCGGTGACGACGACGTAGTGCAGAAAATCGGGGATGACGCGCGATACCGCCCAGACCCACGGTGCAACGGCAACTACGAACAACGCCAGTCCGCCCCACGACCAGAGCGCGCGAAAGCGTTTGCGCCAGATCGCGTACGGAATGGCCACGAGCATCGGCAATGCGATCGCGACCGGTCCTTTCGTGATCACGCCAAGGCCGATCGAGAGCCATGCGAGCGCGGACCATTTGCGCGCGCCCTCCTCGCAAGCGAAATAGAAAAACGCCGTGGCCATCGTAATGAACAGCGCCAGCGCCGCGTCGAAAATCACGGTGCGCGAGAACGCGACGGCTAACGGCGTTGCCAGAAAAACGATCGCGGCGATGAACGCTTCGTCGCTTCCCCACACGCGTTTTGCGAACCAAAACAGAAACGCCGCGCTCGCGATCGTGAAGAGGAATGCCGGCAGCCGAGCAGCAACCTCCGTCGGTCCGAGGACTTCCATCGCCGCGGCCTCGGCGGCGAAATAGACGATCGGCTTGTCCAGGTACGGTAGGCCGTCGAGGCGCGGCATCACGTAATCGTTCGTCGCCGCCATCTCGCGCCCGACCTCGGCGTTGCGCCCTTCGTCGGGATCGAGCAATGGAAATCCGCCGAGGTGAATGGAGAGGGCGATGACGACGATGAGGAGCCACCAACGGAGCAGCGCGGAAGGGGCGGGCAAGGCGGGCGAAGGATACCGCTAAACTTGGCGCCCATGTCTCGACCAACGCTTGCCCTTCTGTGCATCATCGCGGTTGCATTTTTGGGAGTTGGGGGTCGGGTGTCGGGTGTCGAAAAGGCGAGTGGCGTTACTCCGACTCACGATACCCGACGACCGACTCCCGCCGGCATCGCATCGCACATTCACTTCCTCGCCAGCGATGCGCTCGAAGGGCGCGAGACCGGAATGCGCGGATTCGAGGTCGCGGCGGAGTACGTTCGCGCGCAGTTCCAGTCGATCGGATTGCAGCCGCTGCGCGCCGACTGGTTCCAGCATTTCGCGTTGCGCGCGGCCACGCTCGATGAAGCGCAGTCGTCGCTCGCGATCAACGGTAAGCCGCTCGTCATCCGCAAAGACTTCCTGATGCGTCCCGACTTCGCGCGCGAGAACGTTGCTGTCGACGCGCCGCTGGTCGTGGCCGGATTTGGCGTTACCGCGCCGGAGCTGCATCGCGACGACTATGCCGGCATCGACGCCCGCGGAAAGATCGTGGTTGTCGTGAGCGGTGCGCCGAAATCGTTTCCGTCCGACCAGCGTGCGTATTACTCGTCGGGTGACGTGAAGCGGCACAACGCCGCCGCGCATGGAGCGGTCGGGATGGTGACGATCACAACGACCACCGACGACGCGCGCAATCCGTTCGAGAAGCGCGCGCGGCAGAGCAGCATCGTGCCGATGACGTATCTCGATGCGAGCGGCAATCCGGTAGACACGGTCGAGGCGCTGCGTGGATCGGTATCGTTGAGCGGCGGGGCCGCGGCGGCCCTCTTCAGCGGCGCGCTGCTTCCACTCGATCGCGTTCTCGCCGACGCGGAGAACGGCGTCGCGCATTCGTTTCCGCTCACCGCGACCGCTTCGATCAAGACGGTGACTCGTTTCGCGCAAATGCGGAGCGAAAACATCATCGGCGTTCTGCCGGGCAGCGACGCGAAACTCCGCGACGAGTACGTCGTCGTCTCCGCGCACCTCGATCACCTCGGCAACCAACCGCCGGCGAACGTCGGCGACGGTTTGTACAACGGCGCGTACGACAACGGCTCCGGCATCGCCTGCCTGATCGAAATCGCACGCAGCCTCGCGACCGATCCGCCGCCGAAACGCTCCGTCCTCTTCGTCGCGCTCACGGGCGAGGAGAAGGGCGAGCAAGGTTCGGCGTACTTCGTTCACTTCCCGCCGGTGCCGAAACGGCAGCTCGTTGCGGATGTGAACATGGACATGTTCCTGATGATCTATCCGGTCGCGGACGTGGTGCCGCTCGGCGGCGAGCATTCCTCGATCGGTGCGATGGCCGCCGCCGCTGCGCGCGCGGCGGGCTTCGCCGTCAGTCCGGATCCGTATCCCGAAGAGGTGCGGTTCATTCGCAGCGATCAGTATTCGTTCGTCAAGGCGGGCATCCCGGCAATTCATCTCAAGCCGGGCAACAAGAGCACCGATCCCTCGATTGACGGCGCGAAACTGACGCGCGACTGGCTGCGCACGATCTATCACTCGCCGAAGGATGATCTTTCCCAGTCGTTTGATTTTGTCTCGGGCGCAAGATACGCGGAGACGAACCTGCGGCTGGTTCGCGCAATCGCGGATGCGCCGTCGCGTCCTTCCTGGACGCCGGGCGATTTTTTCGGCGAGACGTTTGGACGCGACAGCCGGAAGGCGACGATCACGCTCCGGTGAAAGACCTCCTCGGACGCAACTTCGATTTCGCCACGCCGCCGTCGCGCGTCGTGTCGCTCGTGCCGTCACTGACGGAGACGCTGTTCGACCTCGGCGCGGGTGACGCGGTCGTGGGTATCACCGACTTTTGCATCTTCCCCGAGGGGATCGATCGACCGCGGGTTGGCGGGACGAAGAATCCGCGCATCGACGAGATTCGCGCGTTGTCGCCCGATCTCGTCTACATGAATCTCGAGGAAAACGTCGAGCGTCACGCGAGAGCGATCGAAGAGTTCGCGCCGGTGTTCGTGACCGAGCCGAAGACTGTCGATGGCGTGGCAGCACTCATCACGACGCTCGGCGCGATTCATCGCCGCGATGAACGGGCGTGCGAGCTGACCGATGCGCTTGCGAATGAATGCGGCACCGTGGCCACATTCACATTCGCCGTGCCGATCTGGAAGAAGCCGTGGATGTGGTGCGGCGGCGACACGTATGTCTCGAATCTCGTCGAATCAATCGGCGGCACGAACGTGCTCGGCGAGCGTGAACGGTACCCATCGATCGATCTTGAAGAGGTGCTGGCGCTTCGCCCCGACATCATCTTTCTGCCCGACGAGCCGTACGAGTTCACGTCCGATGACGCCGCCGAGATCCGCGGACCGCGGGTCATCGGTCCGTTCCCCGGCCACCTCTTCACCTGGCACGGAACGCGGACGATCCTTGGACTGCGATTTCTGCGCACGTGCGTTGGCTAAGGGGACGGTTTCACGCGGAGGTCGCGGAGAGACGGAGTACGCGGAGATTTGCTTTTCTCCGCCTCTCCGCGATCCCCGCGTGAACCGTGTCCCTTTTTTTACCCTTCGATGATGCCTGTCGCCCAAATACGCATCGTCTCCTCGACCGAATCGAGTTGACGGGTGAAGAAGTGATCGGCGCCGGTGATGATCATCGTCTCCGCGTTGCGAATCTGCTGGCCGAGGATTTCGAGTTTCTGCACGTCGCCGTGTTCGTCCTGCGTGCCGTGGAGGATCAGCATCGGCTTCTCACAGGAACGGAGGTAGCCGAAGTCGTACTTGTTCACGGGCGTTCCGATCAGGAAGAGCGCGTCGACCGCGGCAATCTCACAACCTACGCGCGATGCCACCCACGCGCCGAACGAGAAGCCGCCGACGAACACCTTCTTGCCGGGATGCTTCTTGATCAACCAGTCAATCGCTGCCACAACGTCGCCCTGCTCGCCCTCGCCATTCTCGTGATGGCCGGCACTGTTGCCGGTGCCGCGGAAGTTGAAGCGGAGCGTGGCCACGTTCGCGGCCTCGAGTCCGCGCGCTGCACGGAAGACGACTTTGTTGTGCAACGTGCCACCGCCGAGCGGATGCGGATGGCAAACCACGGCCACCGCGGCGGGATCCTGGAGATCGCGGTAGAGCGCTTCGAGCTTGCCGGCGCTCGAAAAGAGATCGACGTGGCGGAGAGGTTTCGGATTCACAGTACGCCCGACGTTTCGCGCACCGGCGCGAGCTTGACGAGGATCCGGTCGCCGTCCACCTTCACCTCGTGTGTAGCGATCGTGTATTCGGTGTTGCCGGGACAAAGGCCGGTGCGGACGTCGAATCCCCAAAGGTGCCACGGACAGACGATCTCGTCGCCGATCAGATCACCCTCGGCGAGCGGACCGCCGCGGTGCGGACAGCTGTTATCGGTGGCGAAGAATCCGCGCGCTGTGTGAGAGATGGCGATGCTGTGGTCGTCGACCTTCACGGCCCTGATGCGGCCGATCGGAAGTTCGGCCGCGTTCAGGACTTCGGTAAAGGCTTCGTTCATCGGGGCGCACTCTAACAAAAGCGATGTCAGTGCATCTTTTCGCGCATGGCGCGGTACGTCTTCCAATCCGGCTCTTTCGCGGCGGCGTTGAGCGTGATCGGAAACGGATGGCCGGGGATGAGCTGATTGAGCTCCTTCGCGAACGCTTTCGGATCAGCGGCGTACCAGAGCCAGGTCCGCTCGCCGCTGCCGGTCACAATCATCATCAGATAGCCAAGGTGGTCGCCCTGGAGCGGATCGAGAGTCGCTTCGAACTTCGCGATCTGCGTAACCACTTTCTCAGCGGGCATCCCTTTGGAGTCGGGCACGTACTTCCAATGCATTTCGACCGCATTCGGATACTTCGCCGGCTGCACGTCGGGCGGCACTTCGGCGCGAACTTTCAGCAGCAGCAGATGATCGTGCTGCTTCGACGTGGTGATGTACCAACCGTTGTTGGGACCTTTGTCGGGAGGCGGCGGCGGAACAGTAGGCAGCTTGGCGGCGATGAGTGCGGACGCGATCAGCGCCGCGCAGAGTGCAACTGCAATTCGTTTCATTCTCACGATTCCTTTCATGCGAGCCAGACGGGACGCGGGACGCCGTTGCGGCCGACCGCGGCGCTGCCATCCCAAACGCCCGGGATAGTAGTGCCGCAATCGGGACAGTGGCCGTCACTCAATCGATACGAAGTGACGCGAAAACCGGTGCGGCCGATGACGATCGCATCGCACGACGGGCAATGCGTGCTCTCCAGATCGCCGACGGCGCCCGGGATATTGCCGGGGTAGATGTAACGCAGTCCCGCGCGGCGGCCGATTTCGTACGCGCGCAGGAGTTGGGTGGCCGAGGTATTCGCGTTCGCGGTCATCTTGTAGTCCTGATGGAACGCGGTGATGTGCCACGGAATGTCGGGATCGACGCTAGCGAGGAACTCGGCGATTTTCGTCAGCTCGTCATCGGAATCGTTGAAGCCGGGAACGATGAGCGTGACGATCTCCACCCAGATGCCGCGCTGCTTGAGACCCTTGATCGTATCGAGCACCGGCTGCAGCGTGCCGCCGAGGTCGCGGTAGTGGGCGTCGGAAAAGCCTTTGAGATCGACTTTGTAGAGATCGACGTACGGCGCTATGTAGTCGAGCACCTGCTCCGTTCCGTTTCCGTTCGAGACGTAGGAGCAGACCAGACCTTCGCGCTTCGCCTCCTTGAAAATCTCGACAGCCCATTCCGAGGTGATGAGCGGTTCGTTGTAGGTCGAGGTGATGACTTTCGCACCGTGACGTTTTGCGAGTGCGACAAGCTCGGCCGGTTCGACGTCGACCGGTGCCGCGCCGGCGACCGGATCGCGGAGCGCCTGCGACGTGACCCAGTTCTGGCAGTAGCCGCAGTGGTAATCGCAGCCGAGCATGCCGAACGAAAGCGCCAGCGCGCCGGGATAGGCGTGGAAGAACGGCTTCTTTTCAATCGGATCGACCTGGATCGCCGCGGCGTATCCGCGCGGGACGCGCAACACGCCGTCTTCGTTGTAGCGGACTTTGCAGATGCCGTTCAGTCCGTTGAGGATTTTGCAGCGATGGCCGCACGAGTAGCAGCGCACCGCCTTGTTCTCGAGCTTGTCGTACAGCTCCGGCGCGCCCTCGGCCGTCCTTGCGGCGAGGATCTCGCCGAGCGCAGATTTTTGAGTTGCCGCCGACATAGCGAGGAAAACGCCGCGAATCAAGCGCGTATTGCGGATCAGTGATGCGCGGGCGCGGCGGCGGGCAGGAAATACAACGCCACGGCGATGACCGCGTAGACCGCGAGAAGTTGAATTCCTTCGTACCAGTTGGTCTCGCCGTCCATCACGAGATACGAAAAGATCGCCACGCCCAATCCGACCGCGAGCATTTCGAAGGGCGTGAAGAGCAGATCGAGCGGGTGGCCGAGCGGATACGACAGGAACACCAGCAGGGGACAGACGAAGAGTGCGATCTGCACGCTCGACTGCATGGAGATATTGAGCGCGGTGTCCATCTGATTGCGCATCGCCAGCATGACGGCCGTCGAATGCTCGGCGGCGTTGCCGACGATGGCCAGAACGACGAAGCCGAGGAAGACTTCATTCATCCCCCACGCCTTACCCGCCTCTCCCACCGCCGCCACCAGCCCCTCGGCCACCACACTCATCAGCGCACTCGCGACCACGAGCAGCCCGATCGCCCGCTTCAGACTCCACATGTCCTCGTCGGCCATCTCAGGCGGTTCGATGACAGCGGTGAGTTGCTCCTTGTGCGTCTTGAACGCGAAAAACAATCCGAGGATGTAGACGATGATCAGGATGATCGCGGTTCCGATGGAGACCTGATGAATCAACTGCGGCTGATGCGCCGAGGCCGCGGATCGGAAGAAGAGCGCGGGAACGAGGAACGATGCGACGGCGAGAATGAGCTGCCCGGCTTGCGACTCGGCAGCCAGCGCGTTGAACTTCAGCGTGCGATGTTTCCATCCGCCGGCGAGCATCGACAGTCCCGCCACGAAGAGCAGGTTGCCGACGATCGATCCGGTGAACGACGCCCGCACGACGCCCGGCAATCCGGCGCGGATGGCGAAAATGGCGATGACCATCTCCGCAAAGTTTCCGAACGTGGCGTTGAACAGCGCGCCGTACGTCGATCCCATCCGATGCGCGAGCTGCTCGGTGCTGAGGCCAATCCAAGCCGCCAGCGGAAGCACCGCCGCACACGCAAAAACAAACTCGGCGACGAGATGTCCGTGAATGAAATGCAGCGCGATGGCGACGGGGATGGTGGCGTAGAGGAGCCAGCGTAGGATGCGTTGCATGTGTTCTTTGCAACTCTATCCTGCGGAGGGCAAAGCCCGACGTCAGGATAGAGTTGAAAAGAGATGATCAGCAGCGAGAAAAACGACTACATCACCACCATCACCCTCAACCGTCCCGAAAAGCTAAACGCCTTCGCCGGCACGATGCGCGAGGATCTGCTCGCCGCACTCCGCGCCGCCGCGGACGATCAAGACTGCCGCGTCGTCATCATCACCGGCGCGGGACGCGCGTTCTGCGCGGGCGGCGACGTCGAGTACATGTCCGGCCTGCAGAAGAACGGCGATGTCGATGCCTTCCGAAAACTCCTCAACGCCGGCGGCGACGTCGTCACGCAGATCGCCGACATGCCGAAGCCTGTCATCGCCTCGGTCAATGGCATCGCCGCCGGCGCCGGATGCAACCTCGCACTCGCCTGCGACTATCGCATCGCCTCGGACACCGCAAAGCTCGGCGAGACGTTCGTGAAGATCGGCATCCATCCCGACTGGGGCGGCACGTGGTTTCTGCCGCGCCTCGTCGGCCCAAGCCGCGCATTCGAGCTGTTGACGACGGGACGAATGGTCGATGCCGCCGAAGCGCTCGCGATCGGGATGGTCGATCGCGTGGTCCCGCTAACTGACTTACCGGAACAGACGACGGCTCTCGCGCGCGCGATCGCGCAAGGTCCACCGCAGGCAATCGCGGACATCAAGCGCGCGTTGTCCGCTTCGCGTACGAAATCGTTGTCCGCGCAAATTGAGTTAGAAAGCGAGCACCAGGTGCGCGCGTTTCTTTCGCGCGATGCGGGGGAAGGAATGGCGGCCTACTTCGAAAAGAGAGCGCCGAAGTTCGAGGGACAGTAGATAACGAACGGGGAACGGTTCACGCGGAGCACACGGAGAGGCGGAGCGAGGCTTTTCTCCGCACCTCCGCGTGAACCGTTCCCCGTTCGCTATGACGCCGTTCGCGCGATGACCAACGTCTCGTCGTCTTTCTGCGGGGCGTTGGCGACGAAGGCGTCCACGGCCTCGGCGATCGCGTCGCGGACTTCGCTCGCCGAGGAGTTCGAGTGTTGCGCCAGGAGCTGTTCGAAAACCTCGTTGCCCCATTCGTCGCCGGCGGCATTTTCGGCTTCGCAGATGCCGTCGCTGTAGAGGACGACCGTCGATCCGGCGGGGAACGGGCGCGTCTGCGTCATGTACTTCGACGCGCCGAGGATGCCGATCGGGAGTCCGTGGGAACGAAGCTGCTCGATGTGGTCGCCTGTGATGACGTAGCAGGGATTGTGGCCGGCGTTGACGAACTGGATCGTCTCCGCCTCGGGATCGATCGTGACGACGATCATGGTGATGAACTTGTTCTCGGCCGACCAGCTGTGAATGTGGCGATTCAGCTCCGTGGCGATGTCGCCGAGCTCGCGGCCCTCGGCGAAAAGAAGCTGGATGGCGGCATGAAAGGCGGAGACGAGCAGCGCGGCCGGCATCGACTTGCCTGCGACGTCCGCGACAACCGTCGTCAGCGTTCCGTCGCGCTGGAAGAAGGCGTGATAGTCGCCTCCAACCTGTTTGGCAGGACGCGAAAGCGCGGCCAGTTCGAGGCCTTCGATGACCGGAATCGACTTCGGAAGAATGTCGCTCTGAATCGTCGCGGCGAGGTCGAGCTCGCGCTGCATGGCCTGCTTTTCCAGCGCTTCCTTGTGCAGCCGTGCGTTCTCGAGGGCGATGGCGACCTGGTTCGCGAAGAGCGAGAGCAAGCGCAGTTCGTTCGCTTCGAACGCGCCAACGTCGCCTTCGCGCGTTTCGCGATCGCCGGCCGCGAGCACGCCGATCACTTCGTTGTTGCCTTTGATCGGAACGGCGACGGTGGCAATGCAGCCGGGGAAGATGCATTCAGAGGCATCTTCGAACGTGAGCGCCTCGCCGGCGGCGACGACGCGGTCGGTGATCTCGTCATCGAGAAAATCGGAGCGGGTATCGCCGAACGAGCGATAGACGCGGAACTTGTCGCCATCGCGTAAAAACAGCGCGGCGCGGCGCGCG
Organism: Thermoanaerobaculia bacterium; assembly: GCA_035996815.1. Taxonomy (GTDB): domain Bacteria; phylum Acidobacteriota; class Thermoanaerobaculia; order Gp7-AA8; family Gp7-AA8; genus JADGNZ01. The sequence continues at coordinate 96,406 of DASYJF010000097.1, forward strand.
TTGATGAGCGAAATCATCCGGAAGAGGATCTCGTCCGCGAGAGCGTCGATGTTCAGCGTGCCGGCGATGGAGAGGCCGATGTCGTACAACGATTCCAGCTCCCACAGCCGGTACTTGAGCTGGAAGTCGCCTTCGCGCATTTCTGCCGCGAGGCGGTGCGTGTTCAGCAGCGACGCCGCAAACGTTCCGGCGGCGTGCAGCATCTGGAGATCTTCGTCCGAGGCGGCGTCGCCGGAGAGAGCGATGAGGCCGAGGTGATCGCGCGTGGTGCGCATCGGAATGATGTGGCGCGGCTTCGGATCGAGCGCCGCGGAATCGAACGAATCGCCGTCGAGTATTTCCGGCGCGACGCACACTTGCGACTTCGCGGCGAGCCGTAGCTCCGGCCCGCGCGCATCGCGCAGATAGACGGCGCCGACGTCGTACGGTGTGTGTTTGGTGAATGCGTCGAGGATCAGCGATCCATGCGACGAGAGCGCGGCCCGCTCGAGTTGCTGCAGGTCCTGCAGAAACTCCGCGAACTGGTGAACGAGGGGGGACATACGGAAGGTGGAGGATAGCAGCGACGCGCGATCGCCGGTAACGGCTTACAGTCCCAGCTCCTTCATCGCGTTCTCTTCGTTGTCGAAGATGGTCGCGTAGTTGGCCAGGCCCATGATCTGGAAGGTTTTGTGGATGACGGGCGTGAGGCAGCAGAAGGCGATCTTGCCGCCTTTGTCGATCATCTTTTCGATGATCTCGATGAGGATGCTGATGCCGATGGAGTTGACGATTTTCGTATCGCGAAGATTCAGCAGCAGAGTGCGCACGCCGGCGTCCATCAATTCGTAGGCACGAACGGCGATCTCTTCGCCGCCTACATTGTTGATGTAGCCCTTGGTGTAGAGCACCGCACCGTTGTCCTTGCGGTCGACCGCGACTTTCAATTCCTCAGTCATGATTCTTTCTTCTCGTATTTGACCATATGGATGGTGGTTCCGCCGCCGGACGACGTCGAGATGCTTACCTCGTCCATGTGCGCTTCGATCAGTTGCAGTCCGCGGCCGCGTTTGTGAGAAACCCCGGGAGCCGGCCGTCTCGACCGAGCCTCGGCAGGATCGAATCCCCGTCCGTGATCGGTGACCCAGACATCGATCCGGCTGCCGTCGCCCTGGGAAGTACCGACGAATCTTAGATAGATGCGGTTGTCGACGCAACCAGAATGCTCGCGAGCGTTGATGCAGGCTTCGATGATCGCATGAGTCATCTCATCGATCTTCTCGGAGCTCATGCCGAGCTCGCGGGCAAGATTGCCGGCCGCGCGGGCGGCTGCGATCTCGATATCCGCGACCATCGGGAGCGTGAGCTCCATCTGCCGCTCGGCGGTCGTCGTCATGTCGGAAGTGTCCTGAATGACGCGATTAAAAGCCGAGAAGCAACGCCACCGCAGACTTGATCCACTCGGGGATGCCGCCGAGCTGCTCGATGGCGAGCAGGGCGAAGGTGTTGACGGCCAGCAGCACGGGAAGCGCGTACTGGGCGGAAACGGCGTTGGTGCGGGTTTGAGCGATGCTTTTCATGGTGTCCCCCCTCAGTTGTCGGGACCCACTCAGAGCAACGCGACTGCCACGGCTGGCTTTTTGGCTGCACTCTCTCTAAGCCTCTGATGCTGCGAAGTTTACACGAGAAATTGGCCCAATGTGACGAAGTGTGCAAGTGGGGCAAATCGCTACAGTAATGAGGTTTCAAATGTTTACGCAGTTCTAAGTTGCTCTTTCGATGATAGTTACTAGTGAACGTCCCAAGACTCCACAGTTGGGGCTAATTGGGACAGCGACTCGCGCATCCGATAGAGGGTCTTGCGGTCGACGCCGAGGATCTTGGCGGCTTTGGAGATGTTGCCTTTGGTATGCGAAAGGACGCGGACGACGTACCGGCGCTCCAGTTCATTGAGCGACGGAAAGTCCGTCAGCATCTCCACGCCGCCAGCTCCGGAGGCCGATTCGGGAAGCGCGAGATCGCCTGGATCAATGACGGGATCGGTCGTCAGCGCCAGCGATCCTTCGATCAGGTTTTCCAGCTCGCGGACGTTGCCTGGGAACGGGTAGCGCATCAGTTTCTGCAGCGCTTCCTGCGTGATGCGCACATCGTGCAGCCCTTCGCGCTTGCCGTATTTGTCGAGGAAGAAGCGAACGAGCTTCGGGATGTCTTCTTTGCGGTCGCGCAACGGCGGCAGAACGATCTCGACCACTTTCAGACGGTAGTAGAGGTCCTGCCGGAATTCGGTCTTCTCGATCATCTGCTCGAGATCGCGATGCGTGGCCGCGAGTATGCGGACGTCGATAGGGATGCGGCGCCGTCCGCCGAGCTTCTCTACCTCGCGCTCCTGCAACACGCGCAGGAGCTTGGCCTGGAGCGTCAGCGGGATGTCGCCGATCTCATCGAGGAAGATGGTACCGCCCTTGGCCAGCTCGAACTTGCCGGGACGTGCATCGACGCCGGTGGCGACGCCGCGCTCGATGCCGAACAGCTCGGACTCGAGCAGCGTCTCGGGCAACGCCGCGCAGTTGATGGCGACGAACGGTCCGTCTTTGCGCGGCGAGTTGCCATGAATCAGCCGCGCTACCATCTCTTTGCCGGTGCCCGATTCGCCGCGAATGAGGACGCTGGCCTGCGAGTCGGCCACGCGCGCGACGAGGTCGATGACGCGCTGCATCTTGGGCGAGTCGCCGATCATGAGGCGGTCGCTGTAGTCGCGCAGCATCTTCTGTTTTAGGTTGCGGTTCTCGTCCTCGAGCGTTTCGCGGAGGACCGACAGCTTGTGAAAGTTGCGGGCGTTGTCGATGGCCGCGCCCCCGATCGCGGCGAGCGAGGCCAGAAATCGGAGGTCGTCCTCGACGAAGCTGCCGCTCTTCGCACCGCGCTCTTCTTTTCCGCCGACGCCGATGATGCCGATGATCGTTTCGCCGGAGATCATCGGGGCGAGCAGCAGGTCGCTGCCGGCGCCTCCGAGGAACTTGGAGACGGTGACGGACATCGGCTCGCGGGAGGCCAGCACCTGTTTGATGGGAGGCTCGTTCAGAATCGCGTTGGCCGGCGTCGGGATCTCCACTCCGAACGTGAAGATCTGCTGGACGTTGAGCTTTTCATCGAGCGAGAAGACGAAGCCGACCGTGGCATCGAGCACAGCGATGGCGCGATGCATGAGCTCTTCGATCAACTCCCCTTCCGGCCGCAGCGTATTCAGCGCGCGGCCGACGTCGTACAGCGCCTCCAGCTGGAGGAGCTTGCGGCGAAGCTCGAAGGTCGATTGTTGCGCCACTAATCCTGTCCCATCGCTCTCCTGCATTCACCGAGCAGGAAGTCGCAGTTCCAGCTCGCATAGAACGCCGGATCCATCGCGTAGATTCTTACGAACAACGGGCCTGCTTCGTCGAACCGCCCGCGCTTCATGTCCGTCCGCGCCAGAAAATAGATGGCCCGGATGGTCAACGGATCAACCTCATTCTTCTCCACGATCCCCCGAAACCCCGCCTCGGCTTCCGTGAACGCGCGCCGCTGATACGCGCAAAGCGCTTTGGAGTAGTCGTCCGTGCCGCCGCACGTTGATGGAGGTCTTGCGTTAGCGCTCGTCGCGATGGCGAGGATGAGGAGCAACAGAGTGCAGCGCATTCGTCAGCAGTTTACTCCGCGTCCTCCGCGCCTCCGCGTGAACCGTCTCCCTTTCGAAATAGACTCGACTCATGAAACTCGGAATCATCGGCAGCGGCCGGGCGTCATGGGCGTTCGCGAATACTTGGAAGCGGATCGGCTGGCCCCTTACCGGTATCGCCACACGCGGCGCGTCCCTCGAGGACCTGGCGTCGGAAAGCGACTTAATTCTCGTCGCCGTCAGCGATCGCGCCATCGAAGAAGTTGCGGCGAGCATCCCCGATACGAAAGCCATCATCGTCCACCCCAGTGGCGCGCTCCCCGCGCTTCGCGGCGGATTCTCGCTGCATCCTCTGAAATCGCTGCCGCCGGTCGGCGAACCGTCCGATCTCGAGGACACGCTGCTCGTCTTCGAAGGTGCGCACCGCGACGTCGCGCAGCAGATTGCGAGTAAATCCGGCGCCCGTTTCGCGGAGATTTCGCCCGACGCAAAGATCCGGTACCACGCCGGTGCCGTATTCGGATCGAACTACATCGCCGCACTGCTCGACATCGCCGAAGAGTTGATCGGGATCGACGGCGCTCGCGAAGACATCGCGGCACTGGCGCGGTCCGCCATCGACAACTGGGCCGCGCACACGGACGCACAACGTTTCACCGGCCCGGCATCGCGCGGCGACGAAACCGTCATGCAACAGCATCGCGATGCATTGCGTGATTCGCCGGAACTTGAAGAGGTCTACAGACTTCTGGCCGCGCGCATTGTTGCGGCTGCAAAGTAGCGGGTGCTACCATCGACCCCCTTTCGATCGGAGCGCGGGCGGAATGGTTTTCTTTAATTACGCGACGATGCAGATGGCCGCGAAGATCGTTTATTACGGTCCGGGCCTCTGTGGAAAGACGACCAATCTGCACCACATCTACGCCAAGACCTCGCCGCAGAGCCGCGGCGAAATGGTCAGCCTGGAGACGGAAACCGACCGCACCCTCTTCTTCGATCTGCTCCCCATCGACGTGGGCGTGATCGGCGGATTCAAGACCCGCCTGCAGCTCTACACGATCCCCGGACAGGTTTTCTACAACACCACGCGCAAGCTCGTTCTGAAGGGCGTGGACGGCATCGTCTTCGTGGCCGACTCGCAGAAAGCGATGCTCGACGCCAATCTGGAGAGCTTCAAGAACCTGCGGGAGAACCTCGCCGAGATCGGACTATCGATCGATGAAATCCCGCTGGTTCTGCAGCTCAACAAACGCGACCTCCCCAACATCGCGCCGGCCGATGACGTCGTCGATGTCATCGATCCGGAGCGCAAATACGATTTCGTCGAAGCGGTAGCGTCGCGCGGCGACGGCGTCTTCGAGACGCTGAAAGTGATCTCGAAACTGACGCTGCGGACGCTGCGCCGCCGCATGACCGGCGAGGAGCCGGTGAAGGCCACGCCGCGCCGGCCCGCGCCCGATATGGCGTTCCGCGTCCGCGAAGATACGGGGCCAGTCCCCGCGATGCCGGCGTCGCCCGCTGCCACCGCGCCGATCGCCGCGTACAACCCGCCGCCGGAACCGGAGCCGGTCGAAGAGATTGCCGCCGAGGCCTTCATCGCTCCGGAGCCAGAGCCCGCTCCGCCGCCCCAGCCTCCGAAGGTTGCGGGGGTCGGGGGTCGGGAGTCGGAGGTCGGAGCAGAGGTTGCGAGACCCGAGGGTGCGAGTACTCACCTCCACTCCGACACCCGACACACGACACCCGACACCCCGACACCCGAGCCGGAGATCGATTTCGGGCAGACCGAGAAGCAAGCCAAAGCTGCGCCCGAGGTCAAACACGTCAAGGTGCGGTCGTCGGTGGACATCATGGCGGAGCTCGAATCGCTCCGGAAACGCGCCACGCAATCCTCGCCGAAACAGCCGGCGAAGAAAGAAATCTCGCCGCTCGATGCGCTTCGCCATCCGCCGAAACCGAAGCGCGACATGCATCGCACGGTCACGCTTCCGATGGCGCCGGGGACGCTGCCGAAGTCGAAGCAGTTGCGCCTTACGGTATCCTTTGAAAATGACAGCGGGGTCGTGCAGACTCAGGAACAATCGATCGACCTCGGCGAGACGAGCGACATCCAGTCGCTTTCGGTCAATCTGAAATTCGAAGACATTTAAGGGTGGGGAGGGTGAGGTGATGAATCGAGAGCGAGCGGTCGTTCTCCTGATCGCGATTTACGCCGTCGCCTGCGCGTCCTCCACCCCCGCGCCGAAACTCGCCACCGCACCCGCGTTGCAGCCGCCGTCCGCCGCGAAATTGCAGGCCGAGGAGTATCGGAAGGCGCTCGAAGCGGCGTATGGCGAGATTGTGGCGCGCGAAGGAAAACCGGTCGCCGCGCCGACGGTCGACGTCGAAGCCGCGGCGTCGATTCCGATTCCCGATCATCCGACCATCCGCGGCGCGCTGCAGTACTTCACGACAGACTTGAAGCCGAGCATTCAGGAATCGCTGCTCCGCTCCGGCAAGTACAAAAAGCTGATCGACAAAGCGCTCGACGATTACAAGTTGCCGCACGGTCTCGCGTATTTGCCGGTAATCGAGAGCGCGTACGTGCCGTCGGTCACCTCGCGCGCCGGCGCGCACGGCATCTGGCAGTTCATGCCCGAGACCGCGCGCGACTACGGCCTGCGCGTCGACTGGTGGGTCGACGAGCGCGCCGATCCCGAACGCTCCACGCGCGCCGCCGCCGCGTACCTCAAGGACCTCTACAAACAATTCAACGACTGGCCGCTGGCCCTCGCCGCATACAACGCCGGCCCAGGCCGCATCCGACGCGCGATGCAATCCTCCGGTTCCGTCACCTTCTGGGATTTGCTCGAAAACGAAGCCGTCCCGAAAGAAACGCGCGGCTACGTCCCGACGTTTTTCGCCACACTCACGATCGCCAGCGATCCGTCGACCTACGGTTTCCGCCTCGGCACGCCGATCGACTTCGATCGCAGCGCCGTCGAAATCGAAGGTCCGCTTTCCCTCCGTTACCTCGCCTCGATCGCCCACGTCGACGAAGCACTGCTGCGCGATCTCAATCCCGCGCTCCGCCAAGGGATCGTGCCGCCGGGCAAGGTCACGGTGCACGTTCCCCCAAAGTCGGCGGAAACGGTCGCCGCGCGCGCCGCCACATTAAAGAATGAGGATGCGAACATCGCCGTCTGCTCCTACACGCTGCGCGAAGGCGAGTCGCTCAAGCGCATCGCCCGCGCCCTCGGCACCGATATCGAAACCCTGACCGCGATGAACAATCTCCGCTCACCCGACGCCATCGGCGAAGGCGACGCGGTTTACCTCCCTGTCCGCGCCCGCGAGCTGGGAGCACTCCTCGCGCACAGCGACGCCTACTACGCCGTGAGAAAAGGCGACACGTACTACTCGATCGCGAAGAGCCACAACCTGACCGTGGACGTACTCCTCGAACTGAATGAGCTCGAAATCGAACACACACTCCATCCCGGCGAACGGCTGCGTATTACGGCACCACGCGCGGTGAGCGCCGGCGGGATGTAGTTCGCAGGCGCGCGACGTGCACGCCGATTTTTTCTATGGCAAGAGGATTCGAAAGCAAGGCAGTTGAGTCGAATCGGCAGGATGCCGAAGATGATCGCGCAGCGGCGCGGGCCAACCGAAGGCGTCCGGATGTGGATGAAATCGAGAGGCGTCAGAAACGCGAAGGGCTGGAGTTGTCGCGGCGGCGCATCCTGCACGAGATGGAAGGCGCCAACGAACGCCGCCGCGCGTCGCTGCAGGCAGCGCTCGCGCATCTCGATGGCGAGCTCGCGAAGATCCAGTAGCGCCGTCCGGCTTGAAATGATGGGACCCGGCTGTTAGTTTCGCCGCCCACCATGGCCGAAAGCAGTGATTACAAAAAAACGCTGAACCTTCCGCAGACCTCCTTCTCGATGAAGGCCAACCTACCCGTCAACGAGCCGAAGCGGCTCGAGCAATGGCGCCTCATCGATCTCTACAAACTCATTCGCGAAAAGTCGGAAGGGCGGCCGAAGTCGGTTCTGCACGACGGCCCTCCGTACGCGAACGGCCACATTCACATGGGCCATGCGCTCAACAAAATCCTCAAAGACATCGTCGTGAAGTCGAAAACGATGATGGGCTTCGACTCGCCGTACGTGCCGGGGTGGGACTGCCACGGTCTGCCGATCGAGCATGCGGTCGACAAGGAAATCGGCAGCTCGAAGCGGAAGGAAATGTCGCCGGCCGATTTTCGCCGCGCCTGCCGCGAGTTCGCCGACAAGTTCGTCTCGATCCAACGCCAGGACTTCATCCGCCTCGGCGTCCTCGGCGACTGGTTCCATCCATACATGACGATGTCGTATCAGTACGAATCCGACATCGCCTACGCGCTCGGCCGCTTCTTCCGCACCGGCATGGTCTACAAAGGACTCAAGCCGGTGCACTGGTGTACGTACGATCAATCCGCGCTGGCCGAGGCGGAGGTCGAGTACGCGGATCACACGTCGCCGTCGGTGTACGTGCGATTCCGCTTGACCGACGAATCGGTGCAGAGTCTCGACCTGCCGATCGAGAAGCCGTGCTACGCCGTCATCTGGACGACGACGCCGTGGACGCTGCCGGCGAACCTGGCGATCGCGCTGAAGCCAGACTTCGACTACGACGTCGTCGAGTACGACGGCGAGAACTTCATCATCGCCTCGGAGTTAGTGAAAACCGTCGCTCCGAAGTTCGGATGGACTGACTACCGCGGCGTCAAAGTTTTCAAGGGCTCGGCGTTCGAGCATCTTCGCTACCGCCACGCCTTCCTTCCGCGCGAAGGCATCTTCGTTCTCGGTGAATACGTCACGCTCGAAGCGGGCACGGGCCTGGTACACACGGCGCCCGGACACGGCGCCGACGACTTCTACACCGGCCAGCGCTACGGCCTCGAAACCTACACGCCGGTCAATCATCGTGGCGAATTTACGCAGGACGTTCCGCTGTGGACCGGACTGCATGTGTTCAAAGCGAATCCGCAGATCATCGAGCTACTACGCGAGCGCGGAGCGTTGCTGTACACGGAGACGATCACCCATTCGTATCCGCACTGCTGGCGCTGCAAGCGTCCGGTGATCTTCCGCGCCACGGAACAGTGGTTCATCTCGATGGACGATCACGATCTGCGCGGCCGCGCGCTCGAAGAAGTCCACAAGGTGAAGTGGTTTCCGGCCTGGGGCGAGGACCGTATGGCCGGCATGGTCGAGAACCGCCCCGACTGGTGCATCTCGCGCCAGCGCACGTGGGGCGTTCCGATCACCGTTCTTTATTGCGAATCGTGCGGCGAACCGGTCACGTCGCCGGAACTCTTCGAGAAGGTGAAGGAAATCTTCCTGACTGAAGGCGCCGACTCCTGGTACGACCGGCCATCGACCGACTTTTTGCCGAGCGGCTATGCCTGCGCGAAGTGCAGCGCCACCGCGTTCCGCAAAGAGCTGGACATCCTTGATGTCTGGTTCGACTCCGGCTGCTCGCACGTCGCTGTACTGAAGGAACGTCCCGAGCTGACGTGGCCGAGCGACGTTTACATCGAAGGACACGACCAGCATCGCGGCTGGTTCCAATCATCGCTGCTCGTCGGCACTGGCATCGAAGGCGGCGCGCCATATCGCGAGGTCATCACGTGCGGATTCCTCATCAACGAACAGGGCGACAAGATGTCGAAGTCGGCCGGCAACGCGCTCTCGCCGCAGGACGTGCTTAAGCAGCACGGCGCCGACGTCATTCGCCTGTGGGTGGCGATGATCGATTACCAGAACGACATGTCGATCGGCCCGCAGATCATGAGCCGCAGCGCGGAGTCATACAAAAAGCTCCGCAACACGGCGCGGTATCTGTTGTCGAACCTCACCGGCTTTGAGCCCGAAACGGATGCCGTTTCCCATGAGCAGCTGCAGGATGTCGACAAATGGGTGCTGTCGCGCGCCGCGGAAGTGTTCGAGCGTTGCCGGCGCGCGTACGAAGAGTACGACTTCCACGTCGTCTACCATCGCATTCTCGATCTCTGCACCGTGGTGCTGTCGTCGCTCTACCTCGATATGTCGAAGGACACGTTGTATTGCGACGCTCCCGCATCGGCGACTCGACGCTCCGCGCAGACGGCGATGTACGAAATCCTGCGCGGCCTGGTCAGCTACCTCGCGCCGATTCTCAGCTTCACGTCCGAGGAGATCTACGAGGCGATGCCCGGGACGAAGGAGCAGTCGGTGCATCTGACCGACTTTCCAACGATCACCGCGCCGGCGATCGACAACGCCGCGTGGGAGCGAATCTTCCGCGTCCGCGAGGCGGTATCGAAGGTGCTGGAGACCGCGCGCGCCGCGGGAACGATCGGACAATCGCTCGAAGCGGATGTCCAGCTTCACGGCGTCGCACGCGAGGCGCTTTCCGGTTCGCTCGATATCGATCTGGCGAAGGTGTTCATCGTGTCGCACGTCGACTTCGTTGCCGCCGCGACAACCGAAGCGATCGACATCGAAGGCGTCGGACCAATCGGCATCACCATGTCGCCCGCGCGCGGTAAAAAGTGCGGACGTTGTTGGCAGTACCGCGAGGAGGTCCTCGAAGACGGCGGCCTCTGCGCGCGCTGCGATGAAGTGATCGTGAACCTGGTCGTGCCCGAGCAACCGACGGTCTAGTTCACTCGTCCGACGTCATCATGACCCTTGATGCTTGCGCGATCCGCGGCACATTTCGCGAAGCTTTGGAGTGCGGTGGGGACCGAGCCACCGCTTTGGGAGGAAGGGGGAAACGCGCATCCTCGCGAACGAAGCAAGCATCGCAAGCTGCGCATCACCACGATCCACCACCCTCCCAAAGCGGCGGCCTTGCCACCGCACCCAAAGTGCTTCGCACGAAATAGGCGACGTCCCGTGACATCTGAAGCCGCGTAGCTTGAGATACGCTTCGTGCTTGCGCTACGCCGACCTGCACACGCACACCTATCACTCCGACGGCACCCGTTCGCCGGCGGAGGTAATCGACGTCGCGCTCGCGAACGGCATCGAGATCGTCGCCATCAGCGATCACGACAACCTCGCTGCGTACTTTGAGATCAAGACGTACGCCGATTCGAAAGGCGTCACGCTGATTCCGGCGACGGAGCTTTCGTGCGCGTACGAAGGCGTCGACATCCACATCCTTGCGTACGCGTTCGATGCGCATGACGAACGCATCGAGGCAAAGCTCCGAAAGTTTCGCGATGCGCGGCAGACGCGCGGACGGCGCATCGTCGAACAGCTTCGCGCGCTGAACTACAACATCAGCTCCGAGCGCGTTGAACAACTCGCCGCCGGCGGCGCGGTAGGACGTCCACATGTGGCGCGCGCGCTGGTGGAGGCGGGCTACGTCGCGTCGGTGTCCGAGGCGTTCGACAAACTGCTGCGTCCGGGCAAGCCGGGATACGTGGAGAAGGATCGTTTCGCGATCGACGAAGCGGTGGCGTTGATGCGCGCAACAGGCGGACTGACATCGATCGCGCATCCGACGCTTTATCCCGATCACGAACGCATCGTTCCGCAACTGCTCGACGCGGGAATCGACGGCATCGAAGTTCTGCATCCCGACGTCAACGCGGAATGGCGCGAGACCTACAGCAACATGGCGCGCTTCCGCGGCAAGATGCTCACCGGCGGCTCGGACGATCACGGCACCGTGAAGAAAACGGAGACGCTCGGGACGATCAAAGTGCCGGAGGATTGGATCGGCGCGATTCTGGAACGGCTGTAGTCGTGCTCCTCCACCTCGTCTTCTTCGCTTTCATCCTCCTCGCGCTCCTCGGCGACGCGCGCATCTTCCTCTTCGTGCTGAACCGCTTCGTCTTCGGCAGCCATCGCCAGGAACATAGCGAATGGAAGTGGCTCATGTTTGCGACGCCGCCCGTGTTGATCGCTCTGACGGCGCTGATCTGGCCTCTCAATCAATGGATCGACTGGTTGCTTTCCGCACGAGTCGTTGAGCGATTCGCGCCGCAGCGGATGGAGGAAATCGCCTGGTCGCTTGCGCTTGCGAAAGTCGGCGCGGTGTGGCTGATCATCGCCGCGGCCGTGGGCAGTTACTGGATTCTCGATCGCGTTCGCGTGAACTACCTGCCGTCTGCTCCACTCGTCGGGATTCCCGACCAGCCGTCCGAGGTGATCCCGCTGCGCAGAGCGCACGTTCCGTTTGCGTGGTTACGGCGGCTCGGCGCACACAATGACGTGTACGACATCGAAGTCACGCGACACGAGATCATCATCGATGACCTGCCGCCCGCGTTCGACGGCTACCGCATCGCCTTTCTCACCGACACGCATGTTGCGTCGTTCATGCGCCGCGGCTTTTACCGCGAGGTCGTCAGGCAGGTGCAGCGATTCGCGCCGGATGTGATCCTCTTCGGCGGCGACTTCGTCTCGTTCACACGGCACATCAAGCTGCTGCCCGAAATTCTCCTCGACGGTCTCGCCGCGCCCGACGGTCTTTTCGCAATCCTCGGGAATCACGATTACTGGGCAGGCGCGGATGCGATCACCGGAATTCTGCGCGCGCACGGAGTTCGCTTAATCACGAACGATGCAGTGATGCTCGCACGCGGCTCGGCGCGGCTGCCGCTGGCCGGCATCGATGAGATTTATCGCGGCACGCCTGACGTGGCGCGCGCGTTCGCAGGACTCGATCCCGCCAAGCCGTGCATCGCCATCAGCCATCATCCCGACATCGTCGACATCATCCGTGGACAGCGCATCGATCTCCTGCTCTGCGGGCACACGCACGGCGGGCAGATTCGCTTTCCGTTCTTCGGATCGGTCGTCGTTCCGTCGCGGCACGAAGGCGAGTACGCGGCCGGATTTCAGCGCATTGGAGCGGTGTTGCTCTACGTCAGCCGCGGCATCGGAGCGATACCGCCCTTGCGCATCCTATGCCGTCCCGAGGTCGCAACGTTCGTGTTGAAGCGCGGCAGCCGAAACGAATGATCACCCGCTTATCCGAGGTCTGGCCGAACGTCGAGCGCGTCGCGCGCGCCGAGGGAGTTGTGCGCGTTGGCGCGAGCGATGTCGATGATGCTCACGCAGCGATCTTCGACGAATGGCTCGATGGCGGTCACCACGCCACGATGCAGTACCTCGCAAAGACGGCGAGCATTCGCCGCGATCCGTCCGCGCGTTTTCCGTGGGCGAAGTCAGCCATCGTGATTCTCGTTCCGTACTCGTCGACGCGGCCCCATGCGCCCGAGGGCGCGCTCTCGAATCACATCGCCCGCTACGCGCTCGGCGACGACTATCACGATGTTCTCGACCGTATTCTCCGGAAGATCGAAGCCGAGGTGGCGCCGCACGGAAAGACGTGGCGCTATGTCGATACCGGTCCACTCTCCGACCGCGCGCTGGCGACGCAGGCAGGACTCGGCTGGATCGCGAAGAACGCAATGCTGATCAACGAGCACATCGGCTCGTACACGTTCATCGGCACGCTGCTCACGTCACTCGAAAACGACATCCTCCCGGATGCGGTCGCCGATCGCTGCGGCACCTGCACGCGCTGCCTCGACGCCTGTCCGACGAACGCGATCCTGCCCAATCGCACCATCGCCTCCGAACACTGCATCAGCTACGCGACGATCGAGCATCGCGGCGAGCTGCCGAATATCCCGCTGGCATCGAACGCCTTCGGCTGCGACATCTGCCAGGAAGTCTGCCCCTGGAACAAGGAACCGGCGGCAATGCACCCGGCGTTCGCGCCGCGCGACGAGTACCGCGCCACGCCGATCACGGAGCTCCTTCGCTACGAGCAGGCCGACTTCTCCGCGCTGTTTCGCAAGTCCGCGATCAAACGCGCCAAGCTGGCCGGCATGCAACGGAACGTCGCCGCGTTGACAGAGGCGGAAAGCCGAGGGATGCTGAAGTCATGACGAAGGACATCAGTGTGCAGGAAATGCAGGAGCACTTCGCACATCACATCGAAGAGGTGCGCCGCGGCATGACGTTGCGGCTGATCGATGGCGACAACTTTGTCGCCGAGATTTCGCCGACCGCACGACGGGTAACCAACACTCCTGAGGACATGATCTACAGACATGCGCGTGGTTCGATGGCTGACTTCGTTCCGCCGCCACCGATCGAGTCAGACGTCGACATCGTTGCAGTGCTTAGAGAAGACCGAGACTCGCGTTGAAGCAGTACGTAGACTCGTCGGTTCTTTTGCGCATTATTGCCAAGGCGGATGACGCACTGCCCGGTTGGAGGACATTGACTAACGCGTCGTCGAGCGTACTCCTTCAGCTCGAATGCCTTCGGACGATTGACCGGATGAAGATGACCGGCGAGATCAAGCGAGCGGAGGTTCCCCGAACGTATGCCGCCCTGCATGAAGTGATGAGTACGATCGAACTTCTGAACGCTGGAGACGATGTCCTCGAACGTGCTGGTGGCCAGTTCGGCCTTCCACTGAAAACGCTCGACGCGATTCACCTCGTCACCGCCATCGCATGGCGCGAGCGAATCAACGAAGAAGTCATGTTCGTCACACACGATAAGTCGCTCGCTGCGGCGGCGCGTTCGTACGACTTCCCCGTCCTAGGCGTCGACTAGGGCAACTTGAACGTCCGCCCAATAATCGACGGATCGATCGAACGATCCAAGTACTCCCACACCGCCAGCGCGTCGGGGTGGTCGGCAATCGCCGGGGCGGCGGTGCGGGTGGCGGGGTCGGCGATCGTGAGGCGCGCGCGGCGGTACCAATGCATGGCCTCGTCGGGATTGAGGCGCAGTTCCTCGCGGACGCATTGGATCAACAGGTACTGCTCGGTCGGGACGCCGGACATTTCGTTCGCGTGCGACGCGAGTTGGCGCGCGCGGGCGCGAATCACTTTCAGTTTCAGGGCGAGCGAGTGGGTATCGAGGATCGCCACGCCCGCTTCGCAGAGATGGCCGATTGCGAGGCGGAGCAGTTCCGGCTTCTCGTCGATGATCAAGCCGTTGCGATACATCGACGGATTCACAGACTTCATCGACGACCAGGCCACGGCCGCCGCGACCGAGACGCTGAGCTCCGCAACGGCAAACGTCAGCGTGCCGGTTGATGACAACGCAAGCGCACGCGAAGTCTCGATCCGCGCTCCGCGGGCGGAGAGGTTTTCGATCAGCGCGCGCTCGCCGTTCCAAGCGCCGGTGAGCGCCGGCGAAACGTCGAAACGTTCGGTGGCGCGCAACTCCTCGATCCGCGTGGTCCGCTTCATCCCCTGCAGATGCCCGAGGACGCCGTCGATGACATTCGGCTCGACGTAGGTGCGAACGCCAGTCATGAATCGTCCAGCGACGACCGGATCGGGCTTTGTCCAGACCACCACCGCTTCGAAATTCGTCGGCGGCAAACCTTCGATCGCCACCTGGAGCAGCGACTTCTGTCCCATCTCCACCGGAGTTGCGTGACGAAAGCGCGCGCCCTTCACCGAGATGTCGGAGACAAGCACCGGCAACGACGCGAAGCGCCCGTTCAGCGCGGGCGCGATAAGGAAACGTTCAGCGGTGCGCAGACTTCTGGCGGCGGCTTCGTACATGCGGGGTGAGCGCGAAAGGTATAGCACGGGCAGAGACGGCCTTGTGAGCCGGATCACTCATAATGCGCGGCCGTGCCTCGCTACGACGTCATCACGTTTGACTGCTACGGAACGCTCATCGATTGGGAGTCCGGCATCGCGAACGCGTTCATCGCCGCCGCGGCGGCGGATGGCGTGACGCTGACGCGCGAGCCCGTCCTACGCGCGTACGCCGACACCGAGCACCGCGTGCAAGCGCAGGCCTATCGTCCGTATCACGACATCCTTCGCGACACCGCCGTCCGTGTTGCTGCGATCGTCGGATGGCCGCTCGTGCCCGAACGCGCTCATTTCCTCGCCGACAGCCTGCCGTCGTGGCAACCATTCCCCGACACCAACGCGGCGCTGGAGCGGCTCGCCGCGGTCAGTCGCCTCGGCATCCTCTCGAACATCGACGACGATCTTCTCGCCGCCACGCGCGAACACTTCACCGTCCGCTTCGACGTCATCGTCACCGCACAACAGGTGCGCTCGTACAAACCGGGCCATGCGCATTTTCAGACGGCGCGTGAGCTCATCGGATCGGCGTCGTGGCTGCACGCGGCCGAGAGCAATTTCCACGACGTCGTCCCCACCAACGCCCTCGGCATCGACAACGCCTGGATCAATCGCCAGCGGCAGATCGAACTGCCCGGCGGCACGCCAAAGTACAAATTCGACGACCTGGCCAGCCTTGCCAACGCGATGACGTAGTGCAACTGCGCGCTTCCTCTTTCGGCCAGCGCGTAGGAGAATCGGGCGTCCGTTCCATCTTGGCAGAAGAGGGGTAAGTGAATGCGTGCTCGAATCGTGGCAGTGATTGTGATGCTGTTCCTCGCAAGTGTCGGCGGCTTCGGCCAGACGACAAATCCGGCTCCAACTCCCGTGCCGCAGTCATACGTACAGACCACGGCCGACGTGACACCCGACTGCACGCAGCCGGGAACGAATCGGGCCTGCGGCGATCAACGCGACTCGCTCATCGCCAGCGTTTACCTCGGCGAAGCGGTCGACAACTTCGCCGGCGACACGACGCTGAAGTATCTCAATCCACAGGCCGCCAACAGCAACTTACTGCGCGCCATCGCGGGCGTCGATTTCCAGTACAGGCTGATTGGCGACAAGAGCTCGAAGAAGCAGTTCTGGGTTTACGGCCAGACCGTCTACGGCGTTCGCAGCACGGACGTCGATTGCAAGAACCCGAACACCGTCCAGCTCTCGGTCTGCTCCAACAACATCGGGTCGACGACGACGGACACGGTCCTGAAAGGCGCGCCCGATCAGTTCATCGCCATCCTGCGCGGCGCCAGCAGCCTCGAGGCCTTCGTCGGCGCGCGCTACGAAACGGCGCTGCTGCAGTCGGGGACCGAGAGTCCGGCGCGCATTTTCGTCGACCTGCAGCTAGGCTTCCTGAGCGTCACTGGCAGCGGTACGGACGCTGTCGACATGCACCACCTCGGCGTCGGCGCGATCGCCGTCAACGGGATCTTTCAGCAGAGCTTTCTGGAAGCAGGCATCGGCAAAGACGATCTCTTCCAACGCAACCGCAATCGGCGCCTGATCGTGGACGGCTACCTCACCGTCGATCCGCACTA
Source organism: Thermoanaerobaculia bacterium (assembly GCA_035996815.1). GTDB lineage: Bacteria > Acidobacteriota > Thermoanaerobaculia > Gp7-AA8 > Gp7-AA8 > JADGNZ01. The sequence goes on from DASYJF010000097.1 coordinate 113,213, forward strand.
CATCCCCGGATTCAAGAACGTCATCGGCGCCGGCTCACGCATCCGCCCCTTCATCGAGCTGACCGGAAACTTCGACGTAGGTCATGGCTCCGACAGCATCCAGACCTACTTCGGCCTCAACTTCGATCTCGATTACTGGCACGGCAACGGGCGGTAACCCGTCACACCCGCTCGATGATCATCGCCGCCGCCTCGCCGCCGCCGATGCAGATCGCGGCCATGCCGCGCTTTTTGTTCTGCGACTCCAGCGCGTGCATCAGCGTGACCAGAATGCGGGCGCCGCTGGCGCCGATCGGATGGCCGAGGGCGACGGCACCGCCATAGACGTTCATCTTCTCGTGCGGGATGTTCGCGTCCTTCATCGCTGCCATGGCCACGACCGCAAAGGCTTCGTTGATTTCGAAGAGGTCGACGTCGTCGACGGTCATTCCGGCGCGTTTCAACGCGATCGCAATCGCCTTCGCAGGAGCGGTCGTGAACCATTCCGGCTCTTGCGCCGAGGTGGCTTGGGCGATGATGCGCGCCATCGGCGTGCGGCCGTTTTTCTCTGCCCACTCTGCCGATGACACGATCAGCGCCGCCGCGCCGTCGTTGATCTTCGATGCGTTCGCCGCCGTCACCGTGCCGCCCTCTTTCTGGAACGCCGGCTTCAGCGATCCCATCTTGTCGAGCGGCGCCGCGAACGGCTCCTCATCGTCGACGACCGACGACGATCCCTTTTTCGAAGGCACATCGACGACGGCAATCTCTTTTCTAAACTTGCCGCTGCGCACCGCGTCCTGCGCGCGGCGGTACGACTCGCGCGAAAAGTCGTCCTGCGCCTCGCGCGTGAACGAGTACTTCGCCGCGCAAAGCTCCGCGCAACTGCCCATGTGCTTGTCGCCGTACGGATCCCACAAGCCGTCGTGGATCATGATGTCGATCATCTTGCCGTTGCCCATGCGATAGCCGCTGCGCGCCTGCGGCAACGCATACGGCGCGTTCGACATCGACTCCATGCCGCCGGCGACGGCGACGTCGTATTCATCGCAGCGAATGTCGTTGGCCGCGTACATCACCGCCTTCAGCCCCGAGCCGCAGACCTTGTTGATGGTCACAGCGCCCGCGCCGACCGGGATGCCCGCGCCGATTCCGGCTTGCCGCGCCGGCGCCTGACCGACGCCTGCCTGCAGCACGTTGCCCATGATCACCTGCTCGATCTGGTCCGCCGATACGCCTGAATTTTCGAGCGCGCAGCGGATGGCGATCGATCCCAACTTCGGCGCCGCCATCGAAGAAAGTGTTCCCTGAAACGATCCGATCGGCGTGCGTGCGCCGCCGAGAATGACGATGTCTTTCATTTGAATCTCCAGTGGATTAGTAGATCAGTGGATTCGTAGATTAGTCGATCAGTCGATTAGTCGATTAGTGATCCGCGGTTCGGTTCGCTCTCAACCTGATCGACGAATCTACTAATCCACTGATCCACTAATCTACTAATCCACTCCGGCCCCCGACCCCCGACCCCCGACACCCCGCTGATATGATTCAGCGCCCGACAGGAGTCAACACATGTCCATTACCGCCATCACGGACCGGCGCGTCCACATCCAACCCAGCGACGTCCACAACGTCCTCTCCCGGCACATGCTCGCCGACGGTTACGACGTCGTCATGGACCTCAATCGCTCGAAAGGTTCCTGGCTTTTCGACGCCCGCCGTGGCCGCGCGGTGCTCGATTTCTTCACCAACTTTGCCTCAATCCCGATCGGCTACAACCATCCGCGCCTCGACAATCCCGAGTTCCGCGATCGCATCGCTACCGCTGCCATCAACAAGCCCGCCAACTCCGACATCTACACGACCTACATGGCCGAGTTCGTCGAAACCTTTTCGCGGATCGCCGTCCCTCCCTCCCTCAACAAGCACATGTTTTTCATCGAAGGCGGCGCCCTCGGCATCGAGAACGCGTTGAAGACGGCCATGGACTGGAAAGTCCGCAAGAACATGCGCAAAGGAGTCGGCGAGCGCGGCACGCAGATCATGCATCTGCGCGAGGCCTTTCACGGCCGCACCGGCTACACGCTCTCGCTGACGAATACCGATCCGAAGAAGACGCAGTACTTCCCGAAGTTCGACTGGCCGCGCATCGAAAATCCGAAGCTGAAGTTCCCTGTCGATGAGGATGTCGAACAGCGCGAAGAAGCAGCAATCGCGCAAGCGAAACAATTTCTCGCCGACCGCACAGACGACATCGCCGCGTTCATCATGGAACCGATCCAGGGCGAAGGCGGCGACAACCATTTCCGCCCCGAGTTCTTCCGCGCCGTTCGCCAGCTCTGCGACGAAAACGACATGCTGCTCATCTTCGACGAAGTGCAATCCGGCGTCGGCCTGACTGGCAAGATGTGGGCGTTTCAGCACCACGGCGTCGAGCCCGACCTGTTCTGCTTCGGCAAAAAGACGCAGGTCTGCGGCTTTGCCGCCGGCGACCGCATCTTCGACATCGACGACAACGTCTTCAATGTCAGTTCGCGCATCAACTCGACCTGGGGCGGCAATCTGACCGACATGGTCCGCTCGCAGCGCTACTTCGAAGTGATCGACGAAGAAGGGCTGGTCGACAACGCCGCGAAGGTCGGTGCGTACTTTGTCGGCGAACTGCAGCGTTTCGCCGAGGAGTTTTTGAACCTCGTCTCGAACGTGCGCGGACGCGGACTCATGGCCGCCTTCGATCTGCCGAGCGGCGAAGTCCGCGACGCAGCACTCAAATCGTTCATGGCCAACGACGTCATGGTCCTCTCCTCCGGCAGCCGCTCCGCGCGATTCCGTCCACCCCTGAACCTGTCGATGGACGAAGCCGCGGAAGGCATCAAGCGGATGGAGAAGGCGCTGCAGGAGTGGGCGTAGCGGATCACTTGTTGCGGCCGCCTCCGCGGCCGCGAATTCACGCGACGCGCGAGACCCCGCGCAAAGCGCGGGGCTGGATTGTTTACCGCGCCTTCGCGCGGACCCGACAAGATCGCGAGAGCCAACCGTCTCCCGCAGCTAAAGTAGTGGCCTTAAATGTGGCAGACACTCTTGTCTGTGCGGCTGGGAGGCTTACGCCAACTTCGCAACTCGCGGCACTTCGGTGCGTTCGCGCGCGGAGGCGCGCTTCACAATGCAGCCCCGCGCTCTGCGCGGGGTTGCGCGCGCGGCGTGATTTCCGCGGCGACGGAGGCGGCCGCTACAAACCTGCGACTGCCACGCTACACTACCCAACCTCGCGGCTTCTGCGCCGTACAACCACCGAATGAACCGCGAAAAACTCACGCGCGCCGACTGGCTCCTCATCGCCGCGTGCATCGCGGTCGCCGCCGTCTCCATCTTCGTCGTCGTCAACTGGTTCGGCGCCGCATTTCCCGAGGCCTCGATCGAGTTCCGCTACGACCGCGGTTCATCGGAGAAACTGGCCGACGGCGTGCTCGCCGAACAACTCATCGACACGCGCGGGATGAAGCACAGCGCTACCTTCGACTCCGACGACGAGCCGCGCATCTTCCTCGAACGTTCCCTCGGCCTGAAGAAAACGAACGAAATCCTCAAGCACGACGTTCGCCTTTGGGCATGGTCGCACCGCTGGTTCCGTCCGCTGCAGGAGGAAGAGTTCCGTGTCGACATCGCGCCGACTGGTGAGGTGATCGGCTTCAGCGATCACATCCCCGAGGATCGCGCCATCAATTCGCCGGACGTGAATGTTGCGCGCGGCATCGCGGAGCGATTCCTCGGCAACATCAACGCCTTCAACGATCTCAAACTCGTCGCGCAGAGCGAACGCCGGTTACCGAAACGGATGCAGCGCATCTTCACGTGGGACTCGCAGAGCGTTCATCCCGCCGGCGCGCCGTACCGCACCATCGTCACCATCGACGGCGATCGCGTCAGCAGCTTCTCGCGGCGGATCAAAGTCCCCGAGGATTGGCAGCGTTCGTATCGCGAACTGCGCTCGAAGAACAATCTCGCGGGCAACGTCGACACCGTCTTTCTTATCATCACGATGGTCTGCGTCGTGGCGATCTTCGTGATCCGCCTGCTCCGCAACGATCTGCAACTCCGCCTTCTCCTCGGCATCGGAATCGCGGCCGTCATTCTGGTCACCGGCACGAGCCTCAACTCCTTCCCGAGCGCGCTGGCCGGTTACAACACGACCGAGTCCTATCCCGCGTTCCTCGCGCGATTCGGATTCGGATCGCTGGTGCAGGGAGTTGGCGTGGCGATGATGCTCGTGGTGGTCGTCGGCGCCGGCGAAGTCCTCTTCCGCGAACGACTCCCGAACAAACTCTCCGTCGCGCGCATCTGGAATCGCCGCGCCCTTACGTCGAAGCGCGTCTTTCTCGCCTTCATCGTCGGCTACACGCTCGTGGCCTTCTTCCTCGGCTACCAGGTCGCGTTCTATCTGATCGCCGACAAATTCGGCGCGTGGGCGCCGGCCGAGGTGCCGTACGACGACATGCTCAACACCGCGTTCCCGTGGATCGCCGTGTCGTTCGCAGGCTTCTTTCCCGCGCTCAGCGAAGAGTTCATGTCGCGCGCGTTCTCGATTCCGTTCTTCGAGAAAGTGCTGCGCTCGCGCTGGGCCGCCATCATCGCCGCGGGCTTCATCTGGGGATTCGGCCACGCCACATATCCCAACCAGCCCTTCTACATCCGCGGCGTCGAAGTCGGCTGCGCGGGCGTGCTGATCGGATTCCTGATGATGCGCTTCGGGATCGTGCCGCTGCTGATCTGGCACTACACCGTCGACGCGCTCTACACCGCCATGCTGTTGCTGCGCTCCGGCAACAATTACTACATCGTGTCCGGCGGATTGGCAAGCCTCGTCTTCGCGATTCCGATGCTCGTCTCGATCGCGCTCTACATTCGAAACAAAGGCTTCGTGCCGGATGACGACCTTTCTAACGACACGATCCCGATCAAGCCTGTTCCAGAACGCGCGCCCGAGCCCGAACGGCCCGCCTGGACTTTCCCGCGAATGCCGGTCACACGCGGCAAGCTGCTCGCGTGCGTCGTTCTCGTCGCACTCGCGATCGGCGCGATTTCGTTGAACCTCCCGTCGATTGACGACGCCGTCGACTACCGAATCACCAAAGAAGACGCCAAGCGCATCGCCGCCACCGTGGGACCGCCGCCCGCGGCCGCGATGCGCACCATCGCCACGCCCGTCGAAGGCTTCCGCTCCTGGGATCGCGCCGCGACGCGCGAAGAAGGCGGCGGTCCCGGCGACTTCGACAACATCGCCACCGACTACCTCCTGCGCCATGGGATATCGATGCAGTCGCTGCTCGCCGTGATGCGAACGAAGATCCCGACCGCGACCTGGATGGTGCGTGACTTCGCCCCGCAGGTGAAGGACGAGTACTTCATCGAAGTCGATCCCCGAACTGCCCGGGTCGACGGCTATCACAAGTATCAGGACGAACGCCGCGCCGGACCGCGCCTCGAGCAGCGGCAGGCGCTCGCAATCGCGCAGGCTGCATTCGCGCGCTACGGCGTCGATGTTCACTCGTTCGATCTCAAAGAGGCGCTCAACTTCCAGCAGCCGAACCGGCGCGACTGGCTCTTCCACTTCCAGGAGCGCGCGCCGCTCGCCGCCGACGCCTGGCGCCGCATCAGCGTGCGCGTTGCGGGCGCCGAGGTCACGCAATTCACGACGACGGTGAAGGTGCCGGACAGCGTCTACCGCGAGCCGACCACCCTGCTCAACATCGTCTTCACCCTCCTGCGCGTTGTCGGCGTCCTGACCATCTTCTCGCTCGTCGTGGCCGGCTTCGTCATCGCCCTGCGCCGCCAGCGCTTCCCGTGGCAGCGCGCGCTGCGCTGGACCTTCGCACTGGCGATCATTCCGCTGATCAGCATCGCCATGCGCTGGGAGCTGACGCTCTTCGAATACAACACGTCGATCACCTGGCAGACCTTCATCACCAATCAGTCCATCAACATCATCCGCAACGTCGGCCTGCACCTCGGCGCGATTTTCCTGGCGGTGGCCGCCCTCGCCGCGGCGTACCCCGAGGCCTTCCACCTCGCTCGCCGCGACTCGCGAGCGCGCCTCGGGCGCTCGGCAGCAATCGCCGCATTGACCGCGATCAGCATCGCCGTCCTTTTCCGCGTCGCCGAACAAGCCCTCGCGCTCCGCTTCCCGATGCTCACCTCGGTACACGGACTCAACGCCCCCGAGTTCGTAGCCATCCCGCTCCCCGCCCTCCTCGGCATCGCATCGACGATCATCCGCACGCTCATGGGCTGCGTGGTCTTCGGCCTCTTCATGCTCGCCCTGCGCGGATTCAGCGCCCGTCCCTGGCTCCCCGCGACGATCGCCACGATCGCGCTCTTCCTCGCCGCGATTGACGCATCCGCGAATCTGAAGGAAACGCCGCTGATGCTCGCCTCAGCCGCCGTCATCGCCGCGCTGGCGTTCATCCTCATCCGCTACGTCCTCGGCACGAACCTCCTCGCCTACCCGCTCACGATCGCCGTCGCGTTGTTGCTTGGCAATGGAGCCGAACTGCTGCAAAATCATCGTCCCGATCTGACGGCGAACGGCGTCGTCGAGATTGTCATCGCCGTCGCGCTGCTGATCTGGGTCGCGCTTCCTGGCCTTTCAGCAGTCAATGCTGACGGCTCTGAGCGCAGCGAAGGAAAGCTGTCAGCATCTCCGGTCAGCCCGCGCAGCATTAGCGATCAAGCCACGCAATAACAGTTCCGAGGGGGGGGGTAGGCGATCGCGTCGCGCGATAAACTCGCATCGTGTTCAACGACTACCACTTCATCACCCACTGGCGGGTCCCCGGCACCGTCGCCGAGGTCATCGACATCCTCAGCGACGCCGAGGACCTGCCGCGCTGGTGGCCGTCGGTCTACATCGACGTGAAAACGCGCGGCGACATCGTCGAGCTCTACACAAAAGGCTGGCTCCCCTACACGCTCCGCTGGAGTTTTCGCGTACTCGAAACAAAACCGGACGGCTTCATCATCGAAGCCTTCGGCGACTTCGCCGGCCGCGGCGAATGGACGCTGGCCCAGGATGGCGATGACGTCGACATCACCTACGATTGGCACATCCGCGCCGAAAAACCGTTATTGAAACTCCTCTCCCCGATCCTCAAACCAATCTTCGGCGCTAACCACCGCTGGGCCATGTCCCGCGGCGAAGAGAGCTTGAAGATCGAGCTCGCGCGGAGGCATGGTGAGCCGCATGGCGAACCGCCGCCGGCGGCGTTCCGGTAAGAATATTCGCAGAGAGCGTCAATGCCACGTCGTCATCTACAGATAGTATGCGCGATAATTCTAGCCCGCGGCAGCGTTCTATTTAAAAGAGTTTCGTAAGGGGTATATCTATGCTCAGTCCGCGTTCACATAGATCAGAGTTTCACCTCTGCTCGTAATTCCAAGCCCGTAGTTTCTGACAAATTCTCAGAATAAGCCGCGCGTAAGCAGTTTGACTGAGCCAAATCAAGAGAACCACGCTCTTGCCGCGGCGCCGGCAAGAATCCCTCTCGGACTAGCCGTGATTCAACCCCACTTAATTGTGATATGTTTTCTTCATGTCTCTGAATGAGAAGATTGGCTGTGCAACTCTGATCGCCACGCTTCTATGTGCGATCGCGGCCTGGCTAGTCGTTCCCGGCGTCCTTCCTCAGAAGCACGAACGATCCGACGGCGCGCACGTACCTCAGTCAGGAGCGGCCCGTCGCACAGCAGAGGATTCTCTCCCGACCACGTCTTCCACGCGCACCATAACGGTTCCCAGCAAATACTCCGTGAAATTGCCAACTCAGTACACCGTACGGATTGAATACTGCAAAAGAGACGGCTTTAATATCATTGACGGTGGAACGAATGTAACGTGCGCTGCATCCGCGACTAATGACGCCAGCACAGATGGTGAGGCCACTCTCGTATGTGACAACATCAACGGCGTGAATATGGCCACCCTCGTTGATTCCGATGGTAAAGCGCATCGAGCTTTACGCTGCTCGATCGGAGGTAAAGAAGTATCGTATCCGAGCTCCTTCAAAATGTCGCCTGAGATCAAGTATCGAATCGAGATCGTTTATGTCGGTGTGCCCAGTGTCGCGGTGAACGCGTCACTCATAGAGTTTCATCTGGACGATCGAACACGGCGAAACTATTCGAATGACCACGATGTTGTCCGATTCACGAATGTGCCGATTCTCGAATAACGGAGTCAATTGGGGGTGAGGGGTAATTACAACTCTCAACTCCGCGTCTCCGCGTGATCACATCTGCCGGAACACATGCACATAGCTGCGGCTAACCGGCAGCACTTCCTTGCGACCCTTCAGGTGGATCTCCGCCGTCTCATTGTCGTGGCGGCGGACGTGGTCGATAGCGCGGAGGTTGACCACGACCGATCGATGGACCTGCGCGAAGTGGTGGGAATCGAGCTGGGCGAGCAGTTCTTTCAGCGGAATACGAACCGTCGCCTCGGCGGGATGGCCGGCTTCGTCGCGCCAGGCAACGAGCGTGTACTTCGCGTCCGAGCGCAGGTAGTCGATGGCATCGACGGGAATCAGGCGTAGCGTCTGGCCGGACTGCGCGCGAATCCAGCGCAGAGGGGACGTCGGCTGCAGCTTGGCCAGTTGCTCTGTGAGTTGTTGTAGAAGCGCATCCGTATTCACGGCGGGACGCGCGGCATCGAGGCGCTCCTTGAGGCGCGCAACTGTCTCCGCGAGACGTTCCTGTTCGACGGGTTTCAGAAGGTAGTCCAGCGCCCCTTGCGCAAAGGCCTGCACCGCGTAGTGGTCGAACGCCGTGACGAATACCAGGTGCGCGCGGCGGCCGATGTGGTTCGCCGTATCGACGCCGGAGAGTCCCGGCATGTGCACGTCGAGAAAACAGATGTCGGGGCGCTTTGAATCGAACAGCGCGATGGCCTCGCGTCCGTTGCGCGCCTCGGCGATCACATCGAGCTCGGGCCAGGCGTGCGCAAGCTGCCGCCGCAGCGCTTCACGCAGCAGCGGCTCGTCATCGGCGATCAACGCGGTCGGACGCATCACGTTGCCGGGATCTCCAGCTCCGCACAAACGCCTCGGGGCTCGTGCGCCGCGACGCGAAGCCGCGCATCGCCATCGAAGACGAGTTGCAGACGTTCACGCAGCGATTCGAGGCCTGTTCCGAGTCCCCGGTTTGTCCCATTCAATCCCACGCCGGTGTCGATGACGCGAATCACGCAACGGCCGCCGCGCAGTTGCACATGGACGTCGATGCGACCTCCCTCTTCGCTGGGGTCGATGCCATGGCGGACGGCATTTTCGACGAGCGTCAGAAGCGTCATCGGCGGACAGCGAAGCGCGAGCGCCGGTTCATCGACATGCAGCGCGTATTGAAGCCGATCGGGGATTCGCATGTGCATCAGTTCGAGATATGCCTCGACGAGTTGCAACTCGCGACCGAGGGTCGCCGCCGGCTGATTGAGTTGAGGAACGGCGGCGCGCAAATAGGCGGTGAGACTTCGCAAGACGGCCGAGGCATGAGGGGATCCGGCGTCGACGAGGGCTTGCACGTTCGCGAGCGTATTGAAAAGGAAATGCGGCGCGACCTGCGCCTGGAGCAGATGCAGACGTGCATCGAGCGCCTGGCGCTCCAGCTCACTGCGCTCGAGGTCGAACGCCAGCGCCTGATGCCGCGCGAACGCCTCTTTCTGCCGCAGCAGCGAGGCCAGCGCTGTCCACGGCGCGAGCAGGATGCTGAGGAAGGTCAGCATCATGAAACCGTCCATCCGATCCTTGTCGAGCCAGAACGGCGGCGCGCCGGTTTTGGTCGAGAGGAGATAGATGGTGATGGTGGTGATCGGCATGGCCACGCCGACGCCGACCACCTGCAACACCCATCGCGCCAATCCACGCGGAAGCCGCTTCGGGTAGCGTTCGAAAAATCCGAACACAAGCACCGCGATCAGACCGAGTGCAATGGTGCGAATCAGCAGCGGCACCGCGCCCGGCGTCCACTGCGATCGGAGCAACAGCGCGACGGCCAGCGACAACGCGAGGGCGACAGCCAGCCTCCGCCAGCCCTTCGTGAAGAACGCGGGCCGAATCTCTGGAACGGCAGACTCCGACATGCCCGTCATCGTACGTTCCCTCGCGCCCGTTATCCACGAGGAAACCCCCAAAGCGCACGCCCCGCGCCGCCGTTCATCAGGCTACGCCGCATTCCAAGGTTGAAAAACCGCCGTCCGTCGCAAACACGCCTCTGATGAAGAACCCCGCCTCGATACTTACTCGCGATGAATTCCGATGAGAGGCGTCTTGCAATGACCGAGGTATCGCTGCTCCGACTGTATCTGCTACGAGCCACCTACCTGCTCCTCGTAGTCGGTCTCGGATTGGACATCTGGCCCGCAATCATCCGTCACCCGGCGTCGTGGACTCTATGGCGCGGAGTGGGATGTAGTCTACTTGCTGCGGTATCGCTGCTGGCGGTTCTTGGGATCCGCTATCCACTCCGAATGCTACCGCTGCTCTTCTTCGAGCTTACCTGGAAATCGATCTGGCTGATCGCAATCGCACTCCCGCTATGGCGCACAAACCAAATGGATGCGAATACGGCCGGGACAGTGACGGACTGTCTGGTGGGAATCATCTTTCCGCTCGTCATTCCATGGCCCTATGTTGTGAACAACTACCTCAAGAACGCCGGAGATCGATGGAAATGATGAACACGACTGCAGAAACTTCACCGCGCCGCAAAGCCAGAATTGCCGGCGTGCTTTATCTCCTGACCATCCTCACCGGACTATTCGCCCAAGGCTTCGTAAGCGGCAGGCTTATTGTTGACGGCAACGCCGCCGCGACCGCAACGAACATCCTGATGCACAGGAGCTTGTTCGAGTCCGGCTTCACGGTTTACCTCATCGAGATGGCCTGCCAGGTTGCGCTCACCGCCCTCTTCTATGAGTTGCTAAAGCCGGTCAACCGAAGCATCTCGTTGCTCGCGGCGTATATAAGCCTGGTCGGATGCACCATCAAGACCGTCAGCCGCCTTTTCTTCATCGCGCCGCTGTTCGTCCTCGGCGGCTCGCACTACCTGACCGCATTCAATCGCGAACAGTTGCAGGCACTGGCACTGCTGTTCCTGAAAGTGAACGACCACGGCGCCGGTATCGCCCTCGCCTTCTTCGGATTTTCGACAATCCTGAAGGGCTACCTCATCCTCCGCTCGACGTTCCTCCCTCGAATCCTCGGCTGGTTTGGACTCCTCGCAGGCCTCGGCTGTCTGACCTTCCTCTCCCCAACCCTCGGATACGATCTCTTCCCCTACATCGCCGCGATCGGCCTCCTCGGCGCGGCTGCACAAATCTTCTGGCTCCTCATGTTCGGCGTGAACGAGGAACGATGGAAGGAGCAGGCAGAAGCAGCAGGGCAATAACCGAGTTAGATCGAGTCAGGCCGAGGTACCCTTTTGCATGGGGAACGAACCATGCCGACTTCAACCATCATCACCAAGGGTCGAACAACGGTTCCGAAAGAAATCCGCGACGCACTCGACCTCCATCCCGGTGACCAGCTCCACTGGGAGATTAACAGCGGCCACGTCACCATTACCAAACGGCCGGCGTTCTTCCGATGGAAAGGCGTCATCAAGGACGGCCCATCCGATGTGGTGCAGGCGGTGATTGAAGCGCGGAAGACCAGAGGACGCATCTGACTCGCGGCGAGCCTTAGGGCTTTTCACGCGGAGACGAGGAGGAGGTTTTCTCCCGACTCTCCGTGCACTCCGCGTAAAAACTATCCTCCCGAACTCCGGACTGCCCAAGCGGCCGTTACTTCAGTGTTCGGCACCGGAAACGTCGAGATATCTAATAAGTAGAAGTTAGGCGAAAGATAATAGGGGTATGGTCAAGGCTTGGCAGTCCTATCAGGATGAAACGGCAGAGTTCTTTCGGTCATTGGGCTTCACTGCCTCCGTTGAAGCCGTACTGGAAGGCGCCCGCGGGAAACACAAAATCGATGTGCTCGTTGAGTTCACGCACGCTGGCGTAGTAACGCGCTGGATCATCGAGTGCAAGTGTTGGAAGTCATCGATCCCGAAGGAAAAGGTGTTGGCGCTGCAGTCAATCACGCAGGATGTGGGCGCCGATCGTGCTTTCTTGCTCTCGGAGAAAGGTTTTCAATCTGGCGCCGTCCGAGTTGCGAGAAACACGAACGTCGCTTTGACGAATCTTGAAGATCTGCAAGCGAATGCCAGAGACTTCGCACTCCAGTCCAAGCTGCAAGCTGTGGTAAGACGATTTGCGATCGTAAACAAGCCGGTGAGCGAATTCCTAATCGGAGAGGATGGCCGTCCCTCACCGCCGCCAGGCACAAGCTTCGAGGAAGTACTCGAGATCGCCGCCGACCTCTTCATGCTACGAATCGGCTTGCCGCAAGCATTTGCAGGGCAGTTTCCCATCACGCTCGCTTCCCAGCCACATCACCGTCATGGTGAACATGTGGCTTCTCACGACCTAGCCGAGTTCGTTTCGCGTGCAGAGGAAATCCTCGCAAGCGTCGAACAGCGCATGGACGAGCAGCGCACCTTCGCAGCGGAGGCGAAAACTCGCATCCCGTCAATCTTCAGAACCTTCAAGCAGACCGTGGAGGAACTCCTGACCCAAGGCGACATCGTACTGTTTGAAAGGGCGAACAGCGAATCTGCGCGTTTCGAAACTGTCCAGCGGATGCGTCAGGTCGGAGCGGCTGCCGAGGCGCTGCGTGACGTCTCAGGCGGTGACACTTCTTCTCGACTGCGCCAGCTAATGCGGTTCATCGTCGAACAGGTTTACTCGCATTTGGCTCAACCATGCGTTTCTCCGGAGGACTGGCTGGAAGTTTGCCATACTGTCATCGCACACCTCGATGAACTTGAACGTCTAGCGAGAGAACAGGTGGTCGCACCTGGCTAGAACTCTGTAGTAAACTTGAACCGTGCCGATCGCCGACTCATCTGCCGTGAAAGACACGAAACGAATCTTGGCACAGCATCAGTCGGCGTTGACCCTTCTCCAGCTCATCGTATCGGATCCAAGCCTCACCAAAGTTGAATGGCTGGATCTCGCATGTGGTCGCGGACAGATCATGCTCGCACTAGAAGAGAACTTGACGCCCGTAGCACGTGCCAAAATCATCTACAACGCTTATGACGCAGATCCGAGATACTTGCGCGAGACTGAGAAGACCGCCTCGGGTTTGGGGTTCGCTGCGATAAAGACGAAGATCGGCGACCTTGAAAGTTTTTCCCTCCTTGCTGATGCCGCCGTTGTTTTTGACTTCGTTACTTTTACGAATACGGCACACGAGGTTCGTCCGTCGGTTCTTGCTAAACTGCTGGTAGACGTAGTGTTGCGCCTCTCGCCACGCGGGTATTTGTTTGTCTATGACATGGAGTACATTAATCCACCAGAACTTGGTGCTATTGCCTGGTCTAGCGCCGAGTTTGCCTCGATCGTGAAAACACTGACGAAGTCTCTAGGGAACCTCTGCACAAGTCGGCTCGATGCTGTGGAAAACGTGGTTTGACCCGATACTACGTTCATGGCGAAACAACAGACGTTCGCGGGGCTGGCGTGGAAGAACAAGGGAAAGAAAACGCGGCGTGAGCAGTTCCTG
>DASYJF010000098.1:0-7985 GCA_035996815.1 Thermoanaerobaculia bacterium
ACCGAGCCACCGCTTTGGGAGGGAGGGGGAGGGCTGCTCGCGATGACTGAGCAAGCATTACACGCTGGGAGTCGTCACGAGTCCGCCGCCCTCCCAACGCGGTGGCTCGGTCGCCACCGCACTCCAAAGTGCTTCGCACGAAACACGCGCCAAATTTTCTTGAACTTTCAGGATGCCAAATCGTTTCTGCTCGCGCTTGTTTAGGGAGGACGTCGCACGATGGAACAGCCCGGCCGGTTAGCCCAGATCGTCGCCGCGCTCAGCCTCTTCGTGGCGCTTTATCTGGCCACGTTCTTCGTGGTTCGTTTCGCATCGGAAGCCGCCGGCGCGTTTTTCAACCAGTGGGTAGCGCTGGTCAGCGTCGTGGCGGCGACATTCGCAACGATCGCCATCTTCGAGCACGGCGCATGGGACCTCGGCATCTTCGTCCCTCCGCGATTCGCAACCCGCGAGCTCCTCCTCGGATGTGGATTCGCGATCCTCCTCATCGGCGCGGCGGATGGTCTGGTCCTGCTCACGACACGGTTGCGTCACGTGGCCGGCAACGGCTTTCCGTGGATCGAGCTGATCGCAGTCTATCTGCCGGCCGTCTTTCACGAAGAGCTGCTCTTCCGCGGCTATCCGTTTCAGAAAATCTGGAAGTCGCATCGCGTCGCTGCGATCCTCTTCTCATCGATCGTCTTCGCCGCGCTGCACGCCGGCAACAACGCCTTCTCGCTGCTGGCCATGGCGAACCTCTTCTTCGCCGGCATCCTCCTCGCGCTCGCGTACGCGCGCTACGAGCGGCTGTGGTTTCCGATCGGCATCCACCTCGCATGGAACCTGCTCTCCGGCCCGGTCCTCGGATACAACGTCAGCGGCTACGAATCGAGCGAGAGCGTCCTGCGCACCGTCGGCCGCGGCTCGCCCTGGCTCACCGGCGGCTACTTCGGCATCGAAGGGAGCGTCTGGATCGTGATCGTGGAACTTGCGGGGATTGCCTTGCTGTTACGCGGGAGGTAGTGGATTCGTAGATCAGTAGACTAGTGGATTAGTAGATCAGGATCGCTCTTCGAGGCACACCGCTGATCAATTTGCGGAGGGGTAAGCTAGGATCGCGGCTCGCGGCTCGCGGCTCGCGGCTCGCGGGACACCTCTGATCGACTAATCTACTAATCCACTAATCTACTTCTCCGAAGGAGTAACCAATGCATCTCCGCACGTTCGCGGCCGTCATGACCGCGCTCCTCATCACCGCCGCCGCTGTTGGCGCGCCGATCGAGTATCCGAAAACGAAGAAAGTGGATCAGGTCGACGACTACCACGGCACCAAAGTCGCCGATCCGTATCGCTGGCTCGAGACCGACGTCCGCACCTCGAAGGATGTGGCCGACTGGGTCGCCGCCGAGAACAAGATCACCTTCGACTACCTCGGCACGATTCCCGAGCGCGAGCCGATCCGCAAACAGCTCACAACGCTCTGGAACTACGAAAAGTATTCGACGCCCTACAAGCGCGGCGGCCATTACTTCTTCTCGAAGAACAACGGCCTGCAGAATCAGTCCGTCGTCTACACGGTCGACAAATGGGGCGACACGCCACGCGTCCTGCTCGACCCGAACGGCTGGTCGAAAGACGGCACCGTCGCGCTGGGCGCCGTCGCCGTCAGCGACGACGCGAAGTACGCCGCGTACGCGGTCGCCGAAGCGGGCTCCGACTGGCAGACCATCCGCGTCGTTGAAGTCGCGAACGGCAACAAGCTTTCCGACGAGTTGAAATGGGTCAAGTTCTCCGGCATCTCCTGGACCAACGATGACAAAGGCTTCTTCTACTCGCGCTTTCCGGCCGTCGACGCCGAGAAGTCGTTCCAGAGCCTGAACCGCAATCAAAAGGTCTACTACCACCGCCTCGGCACGCCTCAGTCGGATGACGCGGTCGTCTACTACGATTCGTCGCAGCCCGAATGGAACCACGGCGCGGATGTTTCCGAAGACGGCCGTTATCTGATCATCACGACGACGCAGGGGACGGCGAACCGGAACCAGGTTCACGTCCGCGATCTGCAGGATTCGTATGCGATGCCGGTCGCGCTCGTCGACAAGATCGAGAACGACTACACGTTCGTCGGCAACGACGGTCCGGTCCTCTACTTCCGCACCGATCTGAACGCGCAGAAGGGCCGCCTCATCGCCATCGATCTGCGCAATCCGGCGCGCGAGAACTGGAAAGAGATCGTGCCGGAGAGCGACGCCACGTTGCAAAGCGTCGACTACACCGGCCACCGTTTCGTCGCCAACTACCTGCGCGACGCGCACAGCGAAATCCGTCTATTCGACACGTCCGGCAAACTCGTTCGCACCGTTGAGCTGGACGGAATCGGCAGCGCAAGCGGTTTCGGCGGACGTTCGGATGACACCGAAACCTTCTACTCATTCTCCAGCTACGCCACGCCGCCGAGCGTCTACCGCTACGGCCTCGCCACGGGCGAAAAGCAGCTCGTCTTCCGCGCCAAAGTGGCGATGAATCCGGCCGACTACGAGGTCAAGCAGGTCTTCTACACGTCGAAGGACGGCACCAAAGTGCCGATGTTCATCTCGTACAGGAAAGGCCTCAAGCTCGACGGAAACAATCCGACGCTTCTTTACGCGTACGGCGGATTCGACATCTCGTTGACGCCTTCGTTTTCCATCTCGCGCCTGACCTGGATGAACATGGGCGGCATCTACGCGGTCGCGAACCTGCGCGGCGGCGGAGAGTACGGCGAGGCGTGGCACGACGCCGGGACGAAGCTGCACAAACAGAACGTCTTCGACGACTTCATCGCCGCCGCCGAATACCTGACGAAGAACGGCTACACGAAACCGGCGCGCCTCGCGGTTCAAGGCGCCAGCAACGGCGGCCTGCTCATCGGCGCCGTGGAAACGCAGCGTCCCGATCTCTTCGGCGCTACGCTTCCCGCGGTCGGCGTCATGGACATGCTCCGCTTCAATCAATTCACCGCCGGCCGCTACTGGGTCGACGACTACGGCTCGTCCGCGAATGCCGACGAGTTCAAGGCGCTCTACGCCTACTCGCCGTACCACAACATCAAGGCGGGAACGAAGTACCCAGCCACGTTCATCACCACCGCCGACACCGACGACCGCGTCGTGCCGGGCCACAGTTTCAAATTCGCCGCCGCGATTCAGGAAGCACAGGCCGGCCCCGCGCCGGTCCTGATCCGCATCGAGACGAGAGCCGGTCACGGCGGCGGCAAGCCGACCGCGAAGGTCATCGAGGAAACCACCGACGAGATGGCCTTCCTCGTGAAGAACCTCGGCATGAAGTTGCCGAAAACGTTTTGAGAAAGCAGTGGATTAGTAGATTAGTGATTAGTGATTAGTGATTAGTGATTAGTGATTAGTGGATTAGTGGATTAGGGGAGTCGTGGGTAGACCACGGGGTGCGACCATCGTTGATTGGTTTGTCCTAATCTACTGATCTACTAATCCACTAATCCACTAATCCACTACGTCAACGCAGATCGAGCATCCCAAAGGAAAACCCATGAAAGACATCGTCATCCTCGACGGCGCGCGCACGCCGATGGCCGAATACAACGGCTCGTTCAGCGACATCACCGCCATCGATCTCGCCGTTTTCGCCGCGAAGGAAGCGCTCTCGCGCAGCGGCGTGGCGCCTGAAGAAATCAACCACGTCATCGTTGGCAACGCGTTGCAGACCTCGGGCGACGCCATCTACGGCGCGCGTCACGTCGGTTTGAAAGCCGGCATTCCGAAGGAAGTTCCCGCGCTCACGCTCAATCGTCTCTGCGGCTCCGGCATCCAGTCGATCATCAGCGCCGCCGAACAGATTCACCTCGACGAAGCGACCACCGTCCTCGCCGGCGGCATGGAGAACATGTCGCAGGCGCCGCACGTGATTCGCGGCGCGCGCAAGGGATTGAAACTCGGCCAGGGCGCGCTCGAAGACTCTCTCATGGTCGCGCTCCTCGACAGCTACAGCGGCTTGTACATGGCCCAGACCTCGGACAACCTCGCGCGCAAGTACGACATCTCCCGCGAAGAGCAGGACAAGTTTGCGATGCGCAGCCAGAAGTGCGCGGCCGAAGCGATCAGCGCGGGAAGACTGAACGATGAGATCGTGGCCGTTCCGGTCGGACGAAAAGGGGAGACCATCACCGCCGACGATCACCCGCGTCCCGAGACCACGATGGAAGGGCTGGCCAAACTCAAACCCGCATTCGCGAAGGACGGCTTCGTCACCGCCGGCAACGCCAGCGGCATCGTCGACGGCGCGGCGATGGTCGTCATTACGCATGCCGACAACGCGAAGAACAAGAAGCCGCTCGGCCGCATCGTCTCGTGGGGCATCGCCGGCTGCGATCCCGACATCATGGGCATCGGTCCCGTTCCATCGACGAAGATCGCTCTGAAAAAAGCGGGCATGTCGCTCAATGACATCGACCTGATCGAAGTCAACGAAGCCTTCGCCGGCCAGATCCTGGCGGTGTCGAAAGAGCTCGGCATCGACATGGAAAAACTCAACGTCAACGGCGGCGCGATCGCCCTAGGCCATCCGCTCGCCGCGTCGGGGACGCGTCTGGTGATCACGCTGCTCTACGAACTGCGCCGTCGTGGGAAAAAGTACGGTCTCGCCTCCGCCTGCATCGGCGGCGGACAAGGGATTGCGATGATCGTCGAGAGCCTCGCGTGAAACCTCGCCGATTTACGGTAGCGGCGGTGCTGTCTGCCGCCGCATTCACTGCCCTCGCGGTCGAAACCGTCCGCATCAATCCCGCCATCAACCCTCCCGCCGGAACCACCATCCACGGATCGGCGGAGCTCGAAGTCAGCGGCACCAGCGTCGTCCGCGCCGTCGACGGGAAGGAGTTGTCCACCAAGCGAATCTCGCAGATGGATCGCGAGGAGTACGTCGATACGACGCTCTCGAAAGATGCCGCGGCGACGAAATCCAAACGCGTCTACGGCCGCGTGTTGCACGGCGACGAAAACGGCAGCGAGTTCACCGCCATGAACGGCCGCACGCTCCTTTTTAGCGTCAAAGGCAGGAACATCGACATCACCTCGGGCGACGGAAAGCCTCTGCTCGAAGACGAGAAGGACGGCCTCACGGAGCTCGTGCAGCGCTCGCTCCGCGTCGAGGCCAACAACCTCTGTATCGCGAATTTCCCGCTCGCCGTCGGCGCATCGTGGAACGTTCCCGCTGCGCAGCTCGCCGACTGCTACGACTCCCTCGGCCACGCCGTGAAGACCATTCCCGGCCGCGCCACGCTCCGCGCGCTCGAGCCGCGCAACGGCCATCGCGTCGCCGTCATCGAGGTGTCGTTCGTCCGCAGTGTCGACCGCATCGGCGCGCTGGTCTTCGACGTTCCCGCCGACGCCGCGGTGACGTCGACCATCGAAGTCACCGTCGACATTCCCGCCCGCTGGAGCCGCGTCACCACCACGACGCTCTCCGGCGTCACGCATCCGAAAGGTCCCGACGCGCCGTCGCTCACCACTGCGCTACGCGCAACGGAGACGCTGACCTCCGCGCCGTGACCGCGCAACGAGCGCAGCGGACGGAACGCTGGCGTCCCCGCCGGCTGGCTTGGCTGCGTCTCGCTGCCAGCCGGGCGTCTTCGCAACATTCGCCTGATAACGCAAGCCGGTAAGCGAACGCCGCTTTTTTAAGCGACATCTTCGCCCATCGCGCGGCTGGCAGCGAGACGCAGCCAGGCCAGCCGGCGGGACGCCAGCGCTCCGATTCGGCGGCTTCGCCGCGCGCGCACACAAGCTGCTTCACCGAGTGCGTTTCCAGGTTGCGCTCCGTCGACATTTTCATCGCGCGGAATGCCTGACGACGACGCCCTCGTTGTGCCGACGCGTGAGACCGGTCCTTCTCGCGACATCAGTGCTGCTGCTCTGCTCGGTCGCCTTTGCCGCGCCCGCGAAGCCGCGCGGCGTCACGCTCGACGTCAAAGACGCCGACGTTCACGCCGTCCTGAAATCGATTCAGAAGCAGTGCGGCATCCGCAACTTCGTCATCGATCCCGGCGTCACCGGAAGCGGCACGTTCCTCTTCCGCGACGTCCCGTGCAAGGCGGCGCTCGACGCCGTCCTGAAGATGAATGGCCTGGCGGCGACTCACGCCGGATCCGTCGTGGCGGTCAGTCCTCGATGAACCGCCGCAACGCGATCAAGCTCGCCGTCCTCGCGCTTCTCGCCGCCGGCGTCGCCGCGCTCTACTTTTCGCCGGCGCGCACGTACCTCACCAAAGAACATCTACGCGATCTCATCTCCTGGCTGCGCGGACTCTGGTATGGCCCGATCGTGCTCATCGTGCTCTACGCCGCCGGCTGCGTCTTCGCCATCCCCGCCAGCGTTTTCGTCATCGCCGCCGGCGTGATCTGGGGATGGAAACTGGGCGCCGTCTACGCCATCACCGGCGGCATGCTCGGCGCGATCGCCTCCTACTTCGTCGGCGGCTTCCTCGGCGAAGGACTCCTCGACAAATTCGGCAGCGCCGGCCGCGCCGTCCGCCGCCAGGTCGAATCGGCCGGCTTCACGAGCATGCTCATCGTCCGGCTGATCCCGGGTCCGCCGTTCGCGGTCTGGAATTACGCCGCCGGCATCGCCCGCGTGCGCTTCCGCGACTACTTCTGGGCCACGCTGATCGGCGTCGTCCCCTCGCACATCGTCTTCACCTACTGCGCCGACTCCCTTGTCAATGGCACGATGACGCAAGGAGACGCCCTCCGCCGCCTGGTCATCGTCTGCGCCCTCCTCCTCGCGCTGATCGCCATCCCGTTGGTGATCAAGAAGCGATTGGGCGTTCGCGCGATCGAGTAGACACCGCACTCCGACGGCGCAAAAAAGGCCGCCGACTGTTGAAGTGTCGGCGGCCGATTTCACGCTGATACCTCTTTTCTATCTGCCGTCGTTGCAGCCTGTCGAACCCTGACTTTCCAGGGTCGAACCCTGACTTTCCAGGGTCACAGCCTAGATTTCCAGGGTCACAGGCTAGGTTTGTAGGGTCACAGGCCAGGTTTGTAGGGTCACAGGCTAGGTTTGTAGGGTCACAGGCTAGGTTTGTGGGGTCACAGCCTGGCTTTCCAGGGTCCAGACCCTCAGGCGATCTCTTTCAACTTGGCGGCAACGTCCTCGATGCTGCGCCCGATGGTCTTCAGCAGCAGCAGGTCGTCGACTTTGTTCATTCCCTCGGATGTCGGGTTGGGGTCGGCGCGGCGCGCGGTGGCCAGAGCGAGGCGGGCGGCCATGGCCACGCCGATCGCGGAGCGAAGCGCCTCCAGCGCCTGGCTCACGTTCGTCAGCGCGCCGAGGTACAGCTTCTCCGGCTGCGGGATGTAGTCGAAATCGAGTTTCAGCTTCTCCAGCAGCGTGAGGTTCTCGAGAGGGAGGAATGCGGCGATCTTTCGCAGCGTGTCGAGCGTGATGTTCTCGCCCTTCTCCGCCCGTACGACCTGATTCCGCGGGATCCCCGCCTGCTTGGCGAGCTCACTCTGCGTGAACCCTGCCGCCTCGCGGGCGGCGCGCAACTCCTCGTGCAGAAGCATGCCTTATTAATGTAGCACTGAACCTGCCACTTGACAACTATATCTACGTGACCTATATTTGTCTCATGCGTACATATATGTCGCAGACGCTGAAACACTCGTGCACGGGTGCGGAGGCAAAAATGAAAAGAAAGGAGGTGATTTGAATGTCAGCAACAGAAGCAGAAGTCCCCGTTTCCCATGCCGAGGCAGCCCGCCAGCTCACCGAGAGCCTGCGGGCGATGCAGAGCACGATCGATGGATTCGTCCTTCCCCCCAGCCCGCTGGACGCGCAGTCGCGTCTTCGCGGTCACCTGGCGTTACCGGACGCGTTCTTCGTCGAGCTGGCGGTTGCACTGGAGTCGGCGGAGCCGTTCGCCGGCGCACTCAAGGCGGCGTCGATCCAACTGACGCCCGACGTGATTCGCGACATGCTGCGCTATGGCGA
>DASYJF010000099.1:0-37062 GCA_035996815.1 Thermoanaerobaculia bacterium
CAGGAACTGCTCACGCCGCGTTTTCTTTCCCTTGTTCTTCCACGCCAGCCCCGCGAACGTCTGTTGTTTCGCCATGAACGTAGTATCGGGTCAAACCACGTTTTCCACAGCATCGAGCCGACTTGTGCAGAGGTTCCCTAGCCGGAAGAGCTACTTCGACCCAAGATCGTCGATGAATGGGCGCCGGTGCGGGGTGGTGATCCGCTGCGCGAACGCTTCTGAAGCGCATCTCAGTCGGACATACTTGTACCGTGAAACGAATCCGCTGCGATCAGATCGACGGGATCTCATGCTGAGTCATCGCGACGTTTGATGCTTGCGCAACTCGCGGCACATTTCGCGAAGCTTTGGAGTGCGGTGGCGACCGAGCCACCGCTTTGGGAGGAAGGGGGACGGTAACGATCGCGAGGACCGAGCAAGCATCAAATGCTGCGGGTCGTCACGATTCGTGCGGGCAACGTGCATTCTGACGAAAATCATCTCACCACCGGACAACCGTCCGCGGACGACTGTCCGTTCAGACGTCGCCGACACCTCGAAAATCATCGAAGTCGAGACGCAGTTCTGAATTGCGCAGCGCGCTGCAGCAATCGCGCGCAGCTGCTTCGCTGGGGACCGACTTCCAGCGCGGAAAGATTTCCGCAATCGGATGCTCGTCTGCGGCAGCAGACTATTTGAACGCTGGCTCCGGCCATCAGCCGGCGTGTTCCAACTCCAGGCCGGCGGCGCCCGAGACGTAGCGGCGGTCGAATGCGAGCAGCGGCAAGAATCCGGAAGACCCTTGTCACGCGGAGCCGCGGAGCACGCGGAGAAAAATCTCCGCGATCCCCGCGTCTCCGCGTGAAACCGGTTCCCCCTGCTGGATTTCCGATGCGTAACCGGGCCGCCACCTTCCGCGAAATAGCGTCCTTCCACCGTACTGTTAGAGCGCCCGTGCCGCGAACCCTTCTTGCCATCTCCGTCGCTCTCGCCACCATCGTCTCCGCGGCTGCGTCTGCCGCCCCGGCCAACACCATGCCGTTTTCGCAGGTCCGGAAGGGCATGCATGGGTACGGTGAAACCGTTTTCGACGGCACCAGGCTGGAGCGCTTCGACGTCGAGATCACCGGCGTTTTGCAGAACATCGGGCCCGGTCAGGATTTGATTCTGGCCAAAGTGTCCGGTCCGGTTGTCGATCGCGCCGGCGTCATTGCAGGGATGAGCGGATCGCCGATTTACATCGACGGCAAGGTCATCGGCGCGCTGGCGTACTCGTGGCAGTTCGCGAAGGAAGCGATCGCTGGCATTACACCGATCGACGAGATGCTCAAGATCGCGCAGGTGGACGTGAAGCCGGCCGGCGGCTTCGTCGCTGCCACGCCGCGAATGACCGGCGGCGAGTTTCTTAAGGCGATCGTCGAGCACAAGACGAGCGAAAAATTCGAATTGATGATGTCCAGCATGACCGGCGCGACGCCTGCGTCCGCCATCGCCGGCGCGCGGCCGATTGCCGTTCCCTTGTCCATGTCGAGCTTCGCGCCGGACACGCTCGGCCGTTTCGGCAAGTACCTCGACCCGCTCGGCTTCATGCCCGTTCCGAGCGGCGCATCGTCGACCTCTGCCAGCTCGAATACGGTCAGCTCGACTACAAACGCATCGAAACAGTTCGCGGCTGGCGACGCCATCGGTGCCGTCCTGCTGCGTGGCGACTTCAACGTCGCGGCCACCGGCACCGTCACGTATGTCGACGGCGATCGCGTCTACGCCTTCGGCCATCCGTTTCTCGATATGGGCGAGGTGGCGTTCCCGATGGCCAAGTCGGAGATCGTCGGCGTGCTGCCGAGTCTGGCCAGCTCCTTCAAGTTTTCCAACACCGGCGCCGTCGTCGGCGCGTTCCGGCAGGACCGCGCGGTCGGCATCATGGGGATGATGGGCGAAACGGCCGACATGATTCCGGTCGACCTCGAAGTGGAAGGGAGCGGACCGGCGCAGAAGTATCACGTCGATGTGCTTCGCCACTCGCAGCTCACGCCGCTGATCCTGGCCATGGCCGCCGACACGGTCGTTGCTGGCGCGCAGCGCGCTGCCGGCGAGCGGACGGTGCTACTCGAGTCTGAGATCAAGCTCAAAGGATTCAGCGAGCCGATCGTGCTTCATGAAGGGTGGGCCGGTGCGCAGGCGCGGCAGGCCATTCCGTCGTACATCGCCGTCGTGGCCGGCTACGTCATGTCGAACGAGTTTCGTCCCGCCGATATCGAGTCGGTCAAGATCCACTTCCGCCATACCGATGACCTCAAGATCGCCAAGATCGTGGAAGCGTCGCTGGAGATGCCGTCGAAGGGACGCGTCCACGCCGGCGACGTCGTCAAAGTCCGCGCGGTGCTCAAGCCGTTTCGCGGCGACGCCTTCACCGACACATTCGACGTGACCATTCCCGACGACCAGGCAGCCGGCACTGCCTACCTGCTGGTCGGCAGCGGCTCCGTTTTGAATCAGGTCGACTTCATGCTCGTCCCGCCCGATCCGCGCAGTCTCGATCAGGTCATCGCGGTCCTGCGGCGCTTACGTCCTTCCACAGAACTGACACTCGGCCTTTACGAACCGACCGACGGCGCCGTCACCGCGGGCGTCTATCTCCCCAATCTTCCTCCGACGATGCGCGCCATCGTCAGCAGCGACACGTCCAACGGATCGCAGGCGCCGGTCCGCTACCATGCTTCGCAACATCTCGCGCATCCGCTCGGCTACATCGTCGACGGCGTCGTGAAGATCGATCTCGATGTGAAGCCGGCGATCTAGTGGTCAGAAGAAAGTGGTCAGTGGCCGGGAAAAAGTGGCCAGTGGCCAGGCCTCAAAGAATGAAACTACTGTCGCTTTTTTCTCTGATCACTGACCACTGGCCACTGACCACTTCTTCCGGCCACTGGCCCCTGACCACTCGCACTCCCGCTTCGAAAGGAACTTCCATGCGCCGAAGCTTCGCGCTCGTAGTTACGCTGTTTGCAGCATCGAATGCATTTGCCGTCTCGCCGCAGTTCTGGCGCGTCCGCAACACCGAAGACTTCCTGGCCGGCGACATCGATGGCTTCGCCGTCACCTCGCGCGGCGAATTGCGGCCCGGGCCGTCGCTGAAAAAGGTTGGCAGCTTCACCGATCCCTTCGTCCTGGCGCAGGTGGCCGCGCCGAACGGCGATCACTTCTTCGGCACCGGGAACGACGGGAAGGTCTACCGTCTCCGCGGCACCGATCTGAAAGCGATCTACACGGCGGCGGAGCCGGAGATTTACGCCGTGGCCTTTCACGACGGCGCGCTCTACGCCGGCACCTCGCCGAACGGCAAGGTCTACCGCATCGATCCGAACGACGGCAAGGCCACCCTCTTCTACGATCCGAAACAGGCCTACATCTGGGCGCTCGAATTCCTGCCGAACGGCGACCTCGCCGTCGCCACCGGCGTCGACGGGAAGCTCTTTCGCGTGACGCCGAAAGGGGAGGGGAAGGTCCTCTTCGATTCCCCTGAAACGCACCTCCGTTCCCTCGGCATCAAGAAAGACGGAACGATCCTCGCCGGCGGCTCGGCGAAGGGACGCATCTACGAAATCCGCCCCGACGGCGCCGCGCACGCGCTGTACGACTCGCCGTTGTCGGAGATCTCGGCGATCTACGTCGACGCGAACGGCGTCGGCTGGGCCGCGGCGGCGAGCAACGTTCTGCCATCGACCGCGCCGGTGAAGACGACGCCGAAACCGGCTGCGCAATCAGCCGCCGCGTCGACTACGGCAGCCCCCGCAGCCGAACAGAAAAAAGAGGATGCGGGCAGCGTCGAAGTCAGCGTCTCGTTCGAGGACAGCAGCACCTCGGGCGCGACGGCCGGCGGAGGCAGCGGCGAGATCTATCGCATCAATCCCGACGGCTTCGTGGAAGTGGTCCGCAAGTTCGAGCACGAAATGGCCTACGGCATCAGCGGCGGTTCGAACGGATCGATCCTTCTCTCTACCGGGCCGCAAGGCCGCATCTACGAGATGAAGGACGGCGAGGTTTCCCTCCTCGGCAGCGTCCCCGAAAAGCAGGTTGTCTCGATCTCGCGCAGCGGCAACGAGACGCTGGTCACTACGACGAACAGCGGCGGCGTCTACCGCCTCGAATCCACGCCATCGGCGAAAGCGGAGTTCCGCTCCGCCGCGAAGGATGTGGAGCGATTCTCCCGCTTCGGCAACTATCGCATCGAAGGAGAGAACGCCGGCGACGGCCATCTCGCCATCGCCTTCCGTTCCGGCAACACGCGCACGCCCGACGCGACCTGGAGCCCGTGGAGCGCCGCGTCGAGCGCGACCGACGGTTCCATCAGCGCGCCTCCCGGCCGTTACATCCAGTGGAAGATGACGGCGCCCAAGCCGGCCGCGAATGTGGTCGTGGACGCCGTGACGGTCGCCTTCATCAACCGCAACGTCGCTCCGGTCATCGACAACGTCACCGTGCAGGATCCGGCCGTCGTCTACATCACCGGCAGCTATCCGCAGTCGCCGCAGGTGGTCGAGGCGACCAATCCCGACGAATACGGCATCTTCACCAGCCTCGACACGCCGCGCGACAAGAACGAGCCCGGCAAGAAGGTGTATCGCAAAGGCTTCCGCACCGTGACCTGGCGCGCGCACGACGACAACAGCGACTCTCTGCGCTACACCCTGTCATTCCGCCGCAAGGGAAGCGAATCGTGGCTGCGCCTGCGCGACAACGTGGAAGAGACGTCGATGAACTTCGACACTTCGCAGCTGCCCGATGGCACGTACGAATTGCGTCTGGCCGTGAGCGACGCGCAGGACAATCCCGACACGCCGCTGAGCGACTCGAAGGAAGGGATCGACTTCCGCGTCGACAACACGCCGCCTGTGATCGCATTTGCGGCCGAGAGCGACGACGTGGTCATTCGTGTCACCGACAAACTCTCGCCGATCGGCAAAGTCGAGTACTCCGCCGACGCCCAGAAGTGGATCCGCATCACACCGATCGACGGCATCAGCGACTCGCCGAGCGAAACGTATCGGATCAAGCGCAGCGCGGTGGCGGGAAAATTCGTGATCGTGCGCGCGGTGGATGGGTTTTACAACGTGGCCACGGAATCGATCACGCTGCCGTGAGTGGCCAGTTGTTAGTGGTCAGTGGCCAGTGGTCAGATTAGGTCTTCTGGCCTCCGGCCACAGTCATTCTGACCACTGGCCACTAGCCACTGGCCACTACGTCTGCCACTGACCACTTATACTTGGCGGCGTGAACCGTATCCGA
This sequence comes from Thermoanaerobaculia bacterium, assembly GCA_035996815.1. Classification (GTDB taxonomy): domain Bacteria; phylum Acidobacteriota; class Thermoanaerobaculia; order Gp7-AA8; family Gp7-AA8; genus JADGNZ01. The sequence goes on from DASYJF010000099.1 coordinate 5,263, forward strand.
GTCGCCTTCGCTCTCAGCCTGCTGCTTCTTGGTGCCTGCTCGAAGGAGCGGCCGGTTCAGCCGCTGGCTCCGATTGCTGATGACACCACGCCCGTCGACGGCGGCACGGTCATCCGAAGGCTCGAGGGCGACGTCAAGACGCTCAATCCTCTCCTCATCGACACCAAATACGATCACTACGTCACCTCGTACCTCTTCACGCCGCTCCTCCAGCTCGACGCGAACCTCTTCCCCACCACGGCCGGCTCGCTGACGGACAAGTACGAGATTTCGGCGGACGGGAAGGAGTACACGTTCCATCTCAACCCGAAGGCGACTTTTTCGGACGGAACGCCGGTTCTCGCGAGTGATGTCGTCTTCACCATGGGCAAGATCGTCGATCCGAAGTCCGAAGCGGCGCAGTTCGCGGGGATGTTCGAATTGATGGATCCGGCCAGGACGCGCGCCGACGATGCGCACAGCACGGTCGTCATCGCGTTCAAAGACGTTCTCGCGCCGCAGCTCACCTTCTTCGCCCTGGTCCACCCCGTACCGCAGCACGTCTATTCGCAGGGCGACTTCAAGACCGCGTACACCTCCACTGCTGTCAGCTCCGGACCGTTCAAGCTCGTGAGGCGCGTGCCCGGCAAAGAAATTCTGCTCGAGCGCCGCGCTGATTTCTGGGGAGTGAAGCCGCACTTCCAGAACGTCCTTTTCAAAGTCATCACCGACGACAACACCGCGTGGCAGGCCGTCAAGCGCGGCGACATCGACGAAACGATCATCACTTCCGATGTCTGGATGAACGAAAGCCGCCGTCCTGAATTACAGAAGATCATCGACTTTCGGCGGTTCTACACGCTCAACTACAACTTCATCGGCTGGAACGAGCATGATCCGATCCTCGCGGACAAGCGCGTTCGCCGCGCGCTGGCGGGGTGCGTCGATCTCCAGTCGATCATCACGAACCTCTACCACGGCACCGCCCGCGCCATGAACGGACCGTTCACCCCGGACCAGTGGTCGTTCAACCCCGAAGTGCCCGTGATCCAGTACGACCCGGCCGAAACGAAACGAGTCCTCAACACGCTGGGGTGGACGGATACCGATGGCGACGGCATTCTCGACAAGAACAAGAAGCCCTTCACACTGGACATGATCGTCGTCGGCGGCAACGCACCCTCGGGCGCGTTCGCGCAGCTCTTCCAGTCGGAATTGAAGAACATCGGCGTCGACCTGAAGATCAGCACGCTCGATGGCGGTGCGTTCTTCGAGCGCTTCATGTCCGGCAACTTTCAGACCTGCTTTCTCTCATGGGATCTCGATCCCGATCCCGACCCGCGGGCGCTCTTTCACTCATCGCAGATCCCGCCGAACGGGCAGAACACAATCTTCTACAAGAATCCGGCCGCCGATGCGCTCATCGATCAGGGCCGCCGCGAGCTCAATCACACGAAACGCGTTGCCATCTACCGTCAGCTTCACGCGCTCCTCGCCGACGACCAGCCCTACACCTGGACCATCCAGGTCTCGCTCAAGTGGGCGGTTTCGAAACGGCTCCGCAACGTGAAGGAGAGCAAGGGGTGGGGCCTTTACCTCTGGTATCCAGGCGAGCTCGATTGGTGGATCCCGGCGGCGCAGCAGAAGAAGTGATTGCGCGGGGGAGTAGGGAGTCGGGGGTGGGGAGTCGGAGAAAAACCTTCGCAACCGCACGGCTCTACGACCCCCTACACCCGACTCCCCACACCCTCTCTTGTACACTCCTGTCATGCTCACCTACGTCGTTCGCCGGCTGCTGTATGGCGTCCTGACGTTCTTCGGAATCACCATCGCGATCTTCCTCCTCGTTCACAGCGTGCCCGGCGATCCGATCACGTTCTACGCCGGCAGCCATGGCCCAAGTTCGCTTTCGCACGCGGTGCTCGCCGAGATCCGCCACGCGCACCATCTCGACGAACCGGTCCTGCAACAGTACGGCTGGTGGCTGCGCGGCATCCTCACCTTCGACTTTGGCACATCGTTCATCGATCACCGCCCGGTTACGCAGCGAATTGCGGAGCGGCTGCCGAATACGCTCATTCTGAATGTGATTGCGTTCCTCGTCGCTGCCGCGATCGGTGTGCCCATCGGACTATGGAGCGCGGCGCAGTCGGGCCGGCCGATCGAACGCGCGTCCGCGGTCACCTTTTTTCTTCTCTATTCGCTGCCGAGTTTCTGGGTGGCGTTGCTGCTGATGCAGCTCTTCGCCGTCCGTCTCAACGTCCTCCCGCTCTTCGGCATGACCTCGGACGAATATCTCGACCTCGGCGGGATGATGAAACTCGCCGACCGCGCCAGGCACTTGATCCTGCCGGTGATCACGCTCGCGTACGCGCAACTCGCGATCTTCGCGCGCTTCTCCAAATCGGCGCTGACCGAGGTGATCCGGCAGGACTACATCACCACGGCAAGGGCGAAAGGAGCGACGAACAGCGCCGTTCTCTGGCGTCACGGCTTTCGCAACGCGCTCATTCCGCTCATCACGCTCCTCGGCATCACGCTTCCGTATCTGATTTCGGGCAGCGTCATCGTCGAGCAGATTTTTCAGTGGGATGGCATCGGGCGGCTGTACTTCGAAGCCATCCTCACGCGCGACTATCCGACGGTGCTCGGGCTCTCCGTCGCCACAGCTGTCGCCACGCTGATGGCGAGCCTGCTGGCCGATCTTCTCTACATCGCCGCCGATCCGCGCATCCGGTTGGAGGCGAGGTGAGCGACGTTCGCGGCGGCATGTGGGCGTTGACGTGGCGCCGCTTCCGGCGCAGCAAGCTCGCCGTGATCGCGCTGATCTACGTCGGCTTCGTCAGCGCACTGGCGATGGCAGCGCCGTTCATCGCCGGCTCGAAGTCGACGCCGATACCGTTCGGACCAAACGACGTGGACGTAGCCCACCGTCTGCATCCGCCCGACGCACAGCACCGTTTCGGCACCGACGAGCTCGGGCGCGATGTGCTCGCGCGAATGATTCACGGCGCGCGCGTGTCGCTGACCGTCGGACTGCTCGCGACGATCATGGCGCTCATCGTTGGCTGCTTTTTCGGCGCGATCGCCGGCTACTACGGCGGCGTCGCCGACTGGCTGGTCTCGCGTCTCATCGAAGTCGTGCTCTGCTTCCCGCTGCTTTTTCTCGCGCTTGCGATCGTGGCCTTCTTTGGCCCGTCGATCTGGACGATCATGATCGCCCTCGGCCTGACGACGTGGACCAGCGAAGCGCGCTACGTTCGCGGCGAGTTCCTGCGCATCCGCGAGATGGAGTTCGCCTATGCAGCGCGAGCCAGCGGCGCGAAGGACTCGCGCATCATCTTCCGCCACCTCCTGCCGAACGCGCTCGCGCCGGTGTTGGTGTCAGCCAGTTTCGGCGTCGCCTACGCCATTCTCACGGAGTCCGCCCTCTCCTTCCTCGGCCTCGGCGTACCGCTTCCGACCGCGACGTGGGGCAGCATCTTGGCCACAGCAAAGCAGTTCATCGACTATGCGTGGTGGCTGGTCGTCTTTCCCGGCGTCGCGATTTTCCTGACCGTGGCCGCCTTCAACATCATCGGCGACAGATTTCGCGACGCACTCGACCCGCGCAGCGAGTAAACAAGTCCGGAGCGCTGGCGTCTCGCCAGCCGGCGAGGACGCCAGCGTTCCGTTACCCCACCGTCACTGGCAGCCGCGCCTTGAGCGACTCGAGCACCGTCGGCGGAACGAGTCGACCGACGTCGCCGCCGAGGCGGAAGACTTCTTTGACGAGGCGCGAGGAGACGTAGGTGTACTCGACCGCGGGCAACATGAAGATCGTCTCGATCTGCGGATGCAGTTCGCGATTCATCAGCGCCATCTGCAGCTCGTATTCGTAGTCGGACACGGCGCGGATTCCGCGCACGACCACGTTCGCGTCGACGCGGCGCATGAAGTCGACGAGCAGTCCGGAGAACGAATGCACCTCGACGTTCGGCATGTCCGAGGTGCAGCGTGCGATCAGCTCTTTCCGCTCGCTGACCGTGAAGAGGGGAGCCTTCCCTTCGTTCTCCAGCACCGCAACGAGGAAGCGGTCGAAGAGTCGCGTGCCACGGCGAATGATGTCGAGATGTCCGTTTGTCAGCGGATCGAAGGAGCCGGGATAGATCGCCGTTCGCATCGTTTGAGATGGTAGTCGAAGGGTGTGGGGAGTGGGGAGTAGGGAGTGGAAGAAAACATCGGGCGACGAATCATGTCGCTCGTTGATTCCTCCCACACCCCACTCCCAACTCCCCACTCCCCACCAGTCAACATCTTGACGATCGCGCGCAACGAACCTAAGATGAGTCGATTCGAGTGACAACCGTAGTGGGAGGGTGTGAGTGATGCGACAACGGCTGGAGATCAAACGCTCGGATGCCCACAGCAACAACCGGCTCCTCTCCACGATCCGCAACTACCTGCCGGGAGCCTGGATCGCACCGAAAAATAATGAGCTGATCACGCTCTACCGGTTGCGATACCGCATGGCGCTCGAGGGGCAGAAGTACGACGCCGCGCTGATCTTCCTCAACAAAATCCTCGAGCTCGATCCGCTCAACGCCGAGGCCAAGTTGTGCAAGGGCGAGATCTACCACCGTTGCCTGCAGGACTACGCGCGCGCCGTCGAGCAGTACAACAAGGTGCTGCGCATCACCGGCGACAAGGGAAGTGAAGCGATCCACCTGCGCGCCCGCGCGGCCATGGCCGAGATCATGGAACTGCTGTCGTAAACGCGAAAGGGAGACGGTTCACGCGCGGAGCACCCGGAGAGGCGGAGACAACCTCTTCGCGTTCTCCGCTTCTTCGCGTGAAACGTCTCCCTGTTGCGTTGTAAGTACTTTGCGATGCAAAGCGTTGAGGCGGCGGCGCCGGCACGCGGCACCTGGCAATCGAGTCAGCGGTCTCGTTCTAAAACGAAGTCGAGCGCCAACTCCAGAGCTTCTTTCGCCGGTGAATCGCCGAACGGCTCGAGCGCGGCGCGGGCGCGGTTGGCGTAGTCGCGGGCGATGGCGCGCGTTTCGTCGAGCGTCTCGTACTTGCGCACCAGCGCGAGCATTTCGGCGGGATCGATTCCGTCGAACGACTTCACCGCGGCGATGAGCGCGATCTTCTCGCGTTCGGCAGGCGTCGCGCGCGGCATCGCCAGGATCAGCGGCAGCGTCAGCTTGCCTTCCTTGAGATCCGACAGCGCCGGCTTGCCGAGGACTTCGGTGCTGGAGGTGAAGTCGAGGATGTCGTCGATGAGTTGGAAGCAGATGCCGAGGTTCACGCCATAGTCGAACAGCGACTGACCGATTGCGGCCGGCTGATCCATCAAATAGGCCGGAATCCGGCAACAGGCGCCGAAGAGCAACGCCGTCTTGCGCTCGACGATACTGAAGTAGTCGTCGACGGAGAGATCGGCGCGTCCGTTCTGTTCCAGCGCCAGGATCTCGCCCTCGATCATCTTGATGGTCGTCGTCGACAGCAGCCGCAGCACATCGAGATTGCCCTCGGCCAGCGCCATCTTCATCGAGTGCATGAAGATGTAGTCGCCGACGAGGACGGTGAGGTTGTTGCCCCAGCGATAGTTGATCGACGTCCTGCCGCGGCGAACTTCGGCCTCATCGATGATGTCGTCGTGGACCAGCGTGGCGTTGTGAATGAACTCGACCACCGCGCCGTAGGTGACGTCGCGATGTCCTTCGTAGTGAAGCATCTGCGCGACGAGGAGCAGCAGGGCAGGGCGGAGGCGCTTACCGCCGCCTGCGAGAATGTGGTCGCCGACGTCCTTGATGGTCTTGATGTCCGACTCGAAATTGCGAGCCAGCTCCGTCTCAACGAGCTGCAGCTTGGGCGCGACCAGATCGAGGAGGCGCTCGGCGCGCGAGAGCTGTTCGGTAGGCGCGCTGCTGGGCGAGGGAGACGTCACGGCGAACAGAATAATCGAATGATGGGGAAAGCCTCAACCGCGGTAGTTCGTGAACTGCAGCGGGATTCCGTAGTCGTGTCCCTTCACGACGGCCATCGCTTTCTGCAGGTCGTCTTTGGCGCGGCCGGTCACGCGAACCTGATCGCTCTGAATCGACGCCTGCACTTTCAGCTTCGCCTCTTTGATGGCCTTGACGATCGCTTTCGCTTTCTCGATTTCGATGCCCTGAACGATTTTGGCCTTCTGCCGCACCGTTCCGCCGGCAGCCTGTTCGAGCGTGGCGTAGTCGACGGCTTTCAATGACACGCCGCGCTTGACGAGCTTCGTCTCGAGGATGTCCTTCACACTGCGCAGCTTTCCTTCATCGTCGCTGACGAGCACGATCTCCTCGGCGGTCAATTCGATCGAGCTCTTGCTCCCTTTGAAATCGAACCGCTGCGCGAGTTCCTTCTGTGCCTGCTGGATCGCGTTCGTGACTTCCTGCATCTCGGTTTTCGAGACGATGTCGAATGAGAATTCCTGAGCCATGTTTTCTCCTGGGTGTCGGGAGTAGGGGGGGGAGTGGGAGAAAAGTCAAGACCAAACGCCGGGTCTGAGCGCGCTGGCCGGGCTTCTTCTCCCACACCCCACACCCTACTCCCCACCCCCTATTGTTGTATGACTTCGACGCCGGCCGGCGTCGTGAAGCGGAAAAGATCGGGGGTGACGGCCCGCCGCGTGATGCCGGAAAAGTCGAAGGTGGTTTCGTTGCCGTCGCGATCCGAGTAGGCGACGCGTTGAATTGCATGCGTTGCCGCCGCGATCGTGATCGTGACGTTGCGAATCATTGCGGATGCGCCGCGAGGCTGGAGCATGGCGATGATGTTGCTGCCGCTCGTGCTCTCGCGTACGACGAAGTTGCGGTCGCGCGCGGCCGGATCGCCGATCAGCAGAAACGGGAGCTCGCGGCGATGCGTCTCGTCGAGCGTCGTGACCGTGACCTGTTTCTCGGCGGGGAGATAGAACCATGACCGGCTGCCGTCGAAGACGAAGATCTTCTGCTCCGGCTTCGCGTACGTCCAACGCATCATCGGAAGCGTTCCGAAGATGACGCTGCCGCTGTCGATCTGGCTGTTCTTGAATCCCTTCGGCGTAAACCGCTGCGTGAACTGCGCCTCGGTTCCGGCCAACGCGGCGGCGGCGCGATCGAGTTCGGCGGCGTTGGCAATCGAGCCAACGAGCATGAGAGAGAGAACGAGCGATGTGATTTTCATGATGTGAGTGGGCGGCGAAACGCGCGCCAGTTAGAGCTTTTCGACTTCGATCGAAACGATCGCCGAGTTGACAACAAAGATGCGCTCGTTTTTGCTCCGGTCTTTCGGGAAGAGAAAGAAGCCGTTGCGCTCGGGGTTGTAGTGCGCCACGCCGCGGATGACTTCGCCATCCGCAAACTCCACCGCGATTGTGCTTCCCGCCGGCGGCTCCAGCGATTCCTCTCGTTCATTACGCGGAAAGAAGAGCGCCTTGAGAGTGGAGAACGGAACCTCGTCCTTCGCACCGTCGTCGCGAGAAACACGTACGATCTGCCGATCGACGTCGGTCTCGATGAGCGTTGCCCGTTCGGTGCGGCCGTCGCGATAACGCAGCACCACTGTTGTCGTCGAATCCATCAGAAGAGTTCCAGGCCCCAAAGGTCGTGGAGGTGAATGATACCTTCGACGCGGCCGGACGCGCCGGCGATGAAGATCGAAGTGATCTTGCGCTGCTCCATCCGCTCCAGCGCCGCCGAGGCGAGCTCGTTTCCGTCGATCGTGACGGGGTTCGGCTTCATGCAATCGGCCGCGGTCTTTTGCAGAATTTCGGCGTCGGCCTGCAGCAGGCGACGAAGATCACCATCGGAAATCGCGCCTGCCAGGATGCCTTGATCGTCGACAACGGCGGTGATGCCAAAGCCTTTCGCCGACATCTCGTAGATGACGTCGTGCATTGCGGTGGTCAACGGCACGATCGGAGTCTGCGCGCCGGAGTGCATCAGATCGCAGACGCGCAGAAAGCGTTTGCCGAGCTTTCCGCCGGGATGGAGGAAGGCGAAATCCTCCTCTTTGAATCCCTTGCGCACGAGCAGCGCCATCGCAAGCGCGTCGCCGAGGGCGAGCGTCGCCGTTGTCGACGCGGTCGGAGCGAGGCCGAGCGGACACGCTTCTTTTGAGATCGCAGCCGACAGATGAAAATCCGCGCCTTTCGCCAGCGATGACTGCGGATTGCCGGTGATGGCTACGATCTCCGCACCGATCCGTTTGATGCTCGGCAGGAGCCGCAGCAACTCCTCGGTCTCGCCGGAGTTGGAGATCGCGAGCACGATATCGCCGCGAACGATCATGCCGAGGTCGCCGTGAATGGCCTCAGCCGGATGCAGAAAAAATGACGGCGTGCCGGTCGATGCCAGCGTCGCGCTGACCTTCTTGCAGATGATGCCGGACTTTCCGAGGCCCATCGTGATCACGCGGCCGGACGAGGAGTTGATCAGTTCGACGACGTCGACGAAGGTGTGATCGAGATGGTCGATGAGCCCGAGGATGGCCGCCGATTCCACCTCCAGCACGCGCCGCGCCTCGGCGATCGCGGGATGGATGTTTGCGTCACGGATCGCGGCGGACTTCCGCGGTTTCGGCATTGCCGGGCATGGTAGTACGGCGGGTTGGATCGTACAATCCGCGGCGATGAAGGCGCTAACTCTCGCTTTCCTTCTTTCGCTCACCGCCGCCCGTTCGTACGCCATCAGCGCGTGCACGCAACCGTCGCCGTCGAACACAAGCATCAGCTACTTCGGCTTTGACTCGAATTGCTCGACGAACAACTCGTTGGCGTGTACGCCCAACGAAACGATGGTCTTCTCGGCGATCCCGAATGGCTATTCGTTCGGCTGCGAGGGACACACTTACCTCTGGGATTTCGGCGACACGACGATCGGCAGCGGGATCAATGTGTTCCACACATTTACGGCTCCGGGCACCTACGTCGTGAAGCTGACGCTGACGAGCGAGCTCTCGGCTACGCTGGTGCTCACGCAGACGATCAACGTGTTCCCGCCACTTCCCGCGATCGATCGGCGAGCGCTGATCGTGCTGGCGCTGGCGATCGCTGCGATCGCGTTCGTACGGCTACGGTAGTTCGCCGCGCGCTTTCCGTTCCTGCGGCAGCAGAAGCGCGAGCAGCGTTTCGCAGATCGGCGTCGGGATGTTGGTCTCACGTCCCAGACGGACGACGGCGCCGAGTTGCGCATCAAGCTCGGATGGCTTGCCGTCGATGATGTCGCGCTGCAGCGACGAGGTGGACTCGGGTGGCAGGGCGTCGAAGCGCGCTAGCGTGCGGTCGATTGCAGAATCGCCGCCGAGGTCGACGCCGCGGGCACGAGCGACATCGACGATTTCACACATCGCCTGGACCGCGATCGCGCGCGGCTCCGGCATCGCGCGCCAGACGCCGATCGGGACGCGCGTCGCCGCACCGATGCCGCTCATCGGTGCGATGAAGACGAACTTCGACCAGAGCGCGTGATGAATGTCCGAGGGGATGTCGGCTTGCACGCCGGCGCGAAGACATTCATCGCGCAACGCTTCGACACGCGGCGTGCGGCGGTTGTCGAGCTCACCGAACATGACGAATGGATCAGCACCGACATGGCGGATGTGACCCGGCGCGGCGATGAAACTGACGATGCCGCACAAGCCGCCGAGAACGTGCTGCGATCCGAGAATTGCCGCGAGTTGGTCAGGCGCATCGATCCCGTTCTCGAGCGGAATGACCATGGTGTCGTCGCCGAGCATCGGCTTGATCTGCTCCGCGGCTTCCGCGATCTGCCACGTCTTGACGGTGACGAAGATCGCGTCGACATTGCCAACCGAGGCAGGATCGTCGGTGGCGTTCGGATGCTCGATGACGAAGTCACCTTTGATGCTGTCGACGCGCAGACCATTCCTACGCATCGCTTCGAGCGTGGCGCCGCGGACGATGAAGGTGACATCGGCACCGCGGTTCGCCAGTTTGCCGCCGAAGTAGCCGCCTACGCCGCCGGCGCCGATGACCGCAATCTTCATGAAGCAGAGCGTATCGTAAGCGCAGCGACGTAGCGCCGACGGCTCGTCGGTTGGACCGCCAGCGGGCCGCTGGCGCTACGCCATCACACGATCCGGAAAATCTCGCGCCGCCCGCCTTCGACGAGGTCCATGTATCCCGCCATGGCCTCGCGGACATCGTCGCGGCGGCCGTACTCGGCCATGTGGTGCTCGAAGTCGGCGAGCGACTCGAACTCGCATTCGAGGACGACCGTCCAGTAGTTCGCGACCGCGTCCACCATCACGCGGCAGTTGCGGAAGCGATCCTCGGTCTCCATCGACGGGAAGGTCTTCTTGAACTTCGCGGCCAGCTCGCCGGCCTTGCCCGGTTTGCACTGAAAGATGTCGCGGACGAGATACATACGGCCTCCTGCGGTACGGCGCATTCTATGGTTTCGTGTAAAATCCGGCGCCTTCGCGGCGTTCCGGCGTAATCCTTGCGTCGAACCAAGCTCACACAATCTGATCCGTCTAAAAGGACGAACTCATGACCGAAACCCTGACGCTTCCCGTCGAGCCGAAGTCGGTAGTGTGGAACCCGACTCCGGAACAGCTCCGCCGCTTCACGGAGGAGATGCCGAACTGCCGCAAGACGGAGTTCGGAAATGTGAACGTGGCCACGAAGGTGGTGTCGCGTTCCAAAGGATCCACCTACGTTGCCACCGACACGCCGGAGCAGCACTCGGATCAGACCATCAGCCGGGCCGAGTTCGAGCGGATGGCCAAACTGCAGAACGATTACGTCCGCACCCGCGACATGCTGGTCGTCGATGGTTTCATCGGCAACGATCCGCAGTTTCGCGTGGCCGCGCGACTGATCATCGAGAAGGCGAACGCGAACATTGCCGGGATGCAGCAGCATCTCTACTATCCGGCCACGTCCGCGGAACTGGAGAACTTCGAGCCCACCGTCACGGTCATCTATACCCCAAACTTAAAAGCAGAGGGATATCCGGACGAGCGGCTGATCGCGGTCGATCTCGAAAACTTCATCACGCGCGTCTTCAACTCCGACTACTTCGGAGAGTCGAAAAAGGGCGGGCTGCGGATGTGGAACAAGATCGTCTACGAACGCGGCGGCCTGGCGCTTCACGCCGGCTGCAAGGTCATCCCGGTCGACGGCGAGAACAAGGTCGGTCTCATCGTCGGGCTGTCGGGCACGGGCAAAACGACCACCACCTTCACCAAGCAGAACAACTCGCAGCCGGTGCAGGACGACTTCTGCGCGCTGATGCCCGGCGGCAAGGTCTACGCGACCGAGAACGGCTGCTTCGCCAAGACCTTCGGCCTGAATCCGAAGGATGAGCCGACCATCTTCGACGCCTGCGCGTCGCCGCATGCCTATCTCGAAAACGTTTCGCAGGACGACGGCGGCAAGATCGATTACTTCGATACGTCGTACACGCCGAACGGCCGCGCGGTCATCCGCATGGACGATGTCGCTGGTGCGTTCGATGCGCGCGAAGTCAACAACGTCGACTTCCTCCTCATCCTCAATCGCAACGAGAACATCATCCCTGCCGTGGCGAAGCTGGAAGGTCCGCTGGCCGCCGCGTACTTCATGCTCGGCGAAACGAAGGGCACGAGCGCGGGCGGCGCCGCCGAGGCGGGCAAGTCGCTACGCGTGCCGGGGACGAATCCATTCTTTCCGTTGCTTCACGCGTTTCAGGGCAATCGCATGCTGGAGCTGATGAAGCAGAGCCCGATGGACGTCTACCTCATGAACACAGGCCGCATCGGCGGCGACGACAAAGACGAGCGCTCAAAGAAAGTGAAGATTCAGCACTCGTCCGCGGTCGTCAAGTCGATCGCAGAGGGGACGATCAAGTGGGAGAAGGACCCTGACTTTGGCTACCTCGTGGCGACCGAAGTCCCCGGCATCGACGACGCCGACTACCTGCAGCCGAAGAAGATGTATGAGCGGCAGGGGAGAGGCGAGGAGTACCAGCAGCTCGTCGAAAAATACAACACGGACCGCCGGGCGTATCTCCGCAAGTGGAAGGGCTTGAGCGAGGAAATCGTGAACGCGATCTAGTTTTTCCGGAGTGGGGGGTAGGGTGTGGGGGGTGGTAGACAAGCCTCAGTTCGCCACTTCTCCCACACCCCACTCCCCCACACCGTACCCCCCCCGCTCGACAAACTCACCGTCCCGACTTACTCTATCCACTGTTTTCGACACAGTGGAGGACAAGGGATGCGACTCCGGGGACTCGTTCCGGCAATGATCCTGGTCAGTAGCCTCGCGGCTCCAATGAGCGCCGATCGCTCCTCGTCTGTGCCGGCGCCGACCGCCCCGGTAACCATCGAGCACGGTCCAACACCCGGCAAACTGCGCGTCCACACCTCGCGTGTCCGCCGCAACGTTTCCGACTTTGACTCGCGCGTCCTCGCTTCGCTGCTGGCGATGGAAGCACCGAGCGACTTCGATTTCGAAGTCCGCGCCGGAGACGTCGCGTGCGAGGGCGGCAAGTGCACCGTCGCGCTTGCGATCAAACTTCCCGACTCGCTGCCGCCGATGCGTCTGGCGATCGCGGTCGCGAATTCGCGCGGCGAGCTGTCCGAAGTGAAGCACGCCGATTGCCTGGCATCGACCTGCAACGTCTCACTCGTCGTCGAACGCGGCCGCAACACCATCTCCGTCGGCGCCGCGGACGGCCTCCTGCAAACCTCAGCGTTCGTGCTCACCAGCGTCGTCGCGACGCCGCACCTCGAAGCGAGCACTCGCGGACGCAGCGAGTGGTTCTAGCAGTGGATCAGTAGATTAGTGGACTAGTAGATTAGTAGATCAGGAAAGGCACGTCTGAACCTCTGATCTGCTGCCCCCCTGATCTACTGATCCACTAATCACTAATCTACTAATCCACTGCCTCTCACGTTTCCACGTTCAGAAACAAATACACCGCCACGATTGCGAAGAGGATGTTCGCGCTCCACGCCGACAGCATCGCCGGCAGGTTGCCCACCTCGCCGAACTTCGTGAAGACCGCGAAGATCATCCAGTAGACGATGCCGAGGAGCAGGCCGATGCCGACGCCGTAAAGGGCGCCGCGTTTGCCGATGCGAAACGCGAAGGGGAGCGCGATCAGCGCCATCACCGTGCTGATGAACGGCCACGACGTTTTCGTGTAGAGCTTCACGGACAGCTCTTCAGCCGCGTAGCCGGATTTCCGGATCGTCTCGATGTAGCGCCGCAACTGCGCGAAGGTCATCTGATCCGGAGCCCTGGCCTCGGTCGCGAAATCCTCGGGACGCTCGCTGTAGTAGAACCGCAGCGGACGAGTGATCGGCGCAAACGTCGAGCTGCCGTCGTCGCCGAACGAACGCATCCAGCCGTTCGAGAAGGCCCAGCCCACGCCGTCCCATCGCGCGTGCTCCGCGTAAATGCGTCGCGTCAGGCGGAACTTCGCCGGATCGAATTCGAACACCTGCACCTGCGACAACTCCTTCTCGTCGCGGTCGTAGGCGAGGAAGTTGATGATGTAGCGTCCTTTGCCGAGAAACCACAGCTTCTGCTGGTGCGGCGTCGGTACGACGCGCGTCGCGGTGCGTTTGGCCTTGATGCGATTGCGCAGCTCTTCGACGCGCTGATTCGAGTACGGCAGGATGTAGTCGAGCTGCAGATACGCCAGGAAACTGATGGCCAGCGCGATGCCGACGATCGGCAGCGCCGCGCGGTAGAGCGACATCCCGCCCGATTTGAACGCCGTGACCTCGTTGTTCTTCGAAAAGATGCCGAACGTGACGAGCGTCGAGACCAGCACCGAAATCGGCAACGTGTAGTTGAGGATCTGGAAAATCGTGAACCGGTAGTACGCGCCGACGATGTGCAGCGGGATGTGGTTCGTCCGGATGTCGCCGCTGATGTCGGTGTAGTCGACGATGATGAAGAGCGCCGCCGTCGACACCAGCACCAGAGTCAGAATCTTGAGGAACTCGCGGATGATGTAACGGTCGAGCGTGTTCGGAAACGTGATGTCGAACCGGCTGAGGATGCTCGATCCTTCGTCGGGGTTGGCGGCTGCGCCGGCGCGTTTCCGCGCCTTGAACGCCTGCACGATGCGCTTCACGATGCCGCCCTCGGAACGCTGTGCGCCGGTGTCGCGGTTGGCGCGGATCAGCAGGTAAATGCCGAGCGCGAGCAGGACCACGTTCGGCGTCCACATCGCCACGGCCGCGCCGATCTTGCCGGTGTCGGCCAAATGCTCGCCGTTGTTGATCATCACGTAGTAGATAAGGATGATCGCGATACTTAAAGAGAATCCTGAGCTTTTGCCGCCGCGCCGATTGGTGATGCCGAGCGGCAGCCCGAGAATGCCGAAGACGATGCACGCGAACGGGATCGCGAACATCTTGTTCATCTCGACCTTCGCCGCCCAGTACGTTTCGCGCGCGTCGATGTCGTGCGAGTACTGCGACCAGCGAGCCTGTTCCATCAGCTCGCGGAAGCTCATCTCGCGCAGTGAACGCTGATAGCCGCCGTTCGCGTCGGAGTACTTGTCCGGCAGCCGCATTCGCTGCGTGGCGTTGCTGTTGAGGTCGTAGCGGTCTGGCTTTTTCGGATCCCAAAGGTGGGTTTGGCCGGTTTTCAGATTCAGCCAGACCTGGTTGTGCGGCTGAAGAATCGAAAGGTTGCCGCTTTCGGCGACGATGATCTTGTTGCTCGACCGCTGCGGCAGGATTTGCGCCGGTTGCGCGGCGTCGGCTTTCGCACCCTGGACCTGCTGCGCGATCGTGACCGGTCCGCTGCTCGTGCCGGTGCGCGTCTCGTCGGCGGTGCGGCTGTCAGCCACGAACACGCCTTTCCATTGCAGCGTCTTCGGATCGACATCGTTCACGTAGATGGTGAGGTTTTCGTACTCGTCGTAGAAAACGCGCGGCTTGAGCTCCTTTTCAATCTGCGAGGTAAAGATCTCCGACCGCAGCGTTGCGAATTCGGCGTTGCCCTTTGGCAGGACGAAATTCATCAGATAGAGATTGATCAGGAACACCAGGAAGCTGAAGAGGAAGACCGGCCGGTAAATCGTGCGCGTGGAGATGCCGAGGGCGCGCATGGCGATGATCTCGGAGTCGGACGAAAGCCGGCCGATGGCGATCAGGATTCCGAACAGCAGCGACATCGGCACGGTCAGAACCACGATGTGCGGCAGCGACAGGAAGAGCAGCCGTCCGACGGTGGCCGCCGGCAGCGAGCGCTTGATGATCATGCCGGCGAAGTCGAAGAGGTTCTTCATCAGGATGATGAAGGTGTAGAAGGCGAAGCCGAGGGCCGTGGGCCCGAGCATCTCTTTGAAGATGTAGCGAGTGAGGATCTTCATCGGCGTCGCGGATTGTAATCGTCTGACTGAATTGGAGATTCGGTGGCCGGAGAAAGGTTTCCACAGAGTCTGGTAACAAGTATTATGTTAAATCGTGTGGATAGTTCTCTCAGGACTTCGCTTTCTTCGACGGCTTCCTGCCGGCACCGTTGAGCGCCACCGCTTCGCGAACGAGCGCCTTGAACGCCGCCTTCTCCACTTCTTCTCCTTCATGGATGTCGATCGCGCGGCGTACGTTTCCGTCGAGGCTCGAATTGAAGAGATGGGCCGGATCCTTTAGCGACGCGCCCTTGGCGAACGTAAGCTTCACGACCTTCTTGTAGGACTCGCCGGTGCAGATGATGCCGTCATGCGACCAAACAGGAGTGCCCCTCCACTTCCATTCCTCGACAACATCGGGGTCTGCTTCCTTGATCAGCTTGCGCATTCGACTCAGGGTTTCCCCGCGCCAGTCATCGAGTTCGGTGATTCGCTTCGAGATGAGCTCTGATGCAGGCTGGTCTTCGCTCGCGTCCGACTTTTTCATGTTGTCATCCTAGAACATGCGGCAATCTCGATCACGTCCGACAGCACTGCCGCTGCTGTTGGTAACGAACCCGCACCTTTCCCTTGAAACATCAATTCTCCGACCGCTCGACCGCGAATGACTACGGCGTTGTTCTCGTCGCGGATGGCAGAGAGCGGATGAAACTCCGGCAGCTCGCGGCGTTCGACCCGCATCTCAACGCCGCCGGCCACGCGACGCGCGGTCGCTACATGCCGCACGACGCACCTTCTGGCCCGAGCCTGTTCCACCTCATCGCGCGTGACGTCGCTGATCCCATGCACGCGCATGTTCACGTGCCGCGGGCCGAACGCCAGCTCGCCGAGAATTCGCAACTTCTGCGCGGCATCATCGCCGCCGATATCCAGCGCCGGATCGGCCTCGGCGAACCCGCGCTCTTGCGCGAGACGCAGCGCGGCGTCGAATTCGAGATCGTCCTGCTCCATGCGCGTCAGGATGTAATTGCAAGTTCCGTTCAGGATTCCGCTGATCGATTCGATGCGGTCACCGGCCAGCCCGTGCCGAAGAGCGCGAACGATCGGAATCCCGCCGCAGACGCTGGCTTCGAATCCGATGCGAACGCGATTGCGCTCCGCGGACGCGAACAACTCGCGGCCTGAATCCGCGAGGAGCGCCTTGTTCGCGGTGACAACGTGTTTCCGGTTCGCCAGGGCTCTTCTTACAAACGCGCCGGCCGAGTGCACACCGCCGACGAGCTCCACGATGATGTCGCAGCCGTCGTCGAGGATGTCGATGGCCGAGGTGCTGAGGAGCGCCGGATTGATGCCGGGACGCGGTTTGTCCGCGTCCCGCACCAGAATACGGCGCACGGCGATGTCGACGCCGTCGCGGCCGCGAATGCGCTCGCGTTCGCGTGCGAGCAGATCGACGAAGCCGCGTCCGACGTTTCCGCATCCGAGGAGTCCGATGTTTATCCTGCGCATGCGGCCCTCCGCGGAGCAATCGCTTCGAATGCCTGATCGAGATCGTCGATGAGATCGCGAACATCTTCGAGTCCCACCGAAAGCCGGATCAATCCGTCCGCGATCCCAACCTTGCGCCGAACCTCGGGTTCGACGGACGCGTGCGTCATCGTCGGCGGATGACAGAACAGGCTCTTCACGCCGCCAAGGCTTTCGGCGAGCGTCCATAACCTCAAGCGCTTCGTGAAGTCGATCGTGTCTTCGACGGAGGCGTCGATCTCGAACGAGACCATCGCGCCGAAGTCGGGATAGTGAACGCGCGCGATCAGTTCGTGCGAGCGGAGGTAGTCGACCACTCCCCTTGCGTTCTCGCAATGTCTGGCCATACGCAGCGGCAGCGTTTTGAGTCCGCGCAGAATGAGAAAGCAATCCTGCGGTCCCGGCACGGCGCCGATCGCGTTCTGGAAAAACTTCAGCTCGGCGAAGATCGACTCATCGTCGGTGATCACCGCACCGCCGAGCGCATCGCTGTGTCCGTTGATGTACTTCGTCGTCGAGTGGACGACGATGTCCGCGCCGAGCGCGATCGGCTGCTGCAGCACGGGCGTAGCGAAGGTGTTGTCGACGACGGTACGGATTCCGGCACGCCGCGCGATAGCGCTGCACGCGGCGATGTCGGTGACCTTCAGCAGCGGATTCGATGGCGTCTCCAGCCAGAGCAGCTTTGTCTCGGCACGGATCGCTTGCTCGACCGCCGTCAGGTCGCTGCTATCTACGAAGGTAAAGTCGACGCCGAACTTCGCGAAGTACTTGGTGAAGATGCGCCAAGCGCCGCCATACAAATCCTGCGTGGAGACGACGTGATCGCCGTGACGCAACAGCGACAGCACGTTGTGAATCGCGGCCATGCCGCTGGCAAACGCGAGCCCGTATCGCGCGCCCTCGAGCGAGGCCAGGCACTCCTCGAGCGCGCGCCGCGTCGGATGCTCGGTACGCGCGTAGCCGAAGCCGCGATGCACTCCCGGCTCGAGCTGTTCGAAGGTGGAAGTCTGGTAGATCGGTATGGTGACTGCGCCGGTGGCGCCATCGTTCGGCTGCCCGGCGTGAATTGCGAGTGTGTCGAAGCGGTACATGTTTCCCCTCCTGCCGCACGAATGCGGCGGACCTCACGCTGCTGACATGTCGGGGAGAAAAACTTCAGGAGGGACCCGGGTCGAGGAGGCAGTCAGTCTACGCGTCCGCGCCCGGGCGGGGCATCAACATTCGGCGCGTGGTGCGGCGTGACATGGCCGCGGAGAATAGAGAGACTCGATCTGGAAGTCAATCTGCGTACATCTGCGTCATCTGCGGATCACTCGCTCTCGATGCGCCGCAGAAGCTCGCGCAACGCCGCAGCAATCTCGCTCTTCTCCACATTCGCTTTACGGAAACTGAGATTGACGCTGAACGGGAGCGCTTTGTCCTTCACCTGCCAGGTGAAGTTCTTCGGACGGCCGGCCTTTTTCGGTTCCGGCTTCGCGGTCTGCTTGCGGACCTCGTCGCGCGTCAGCTCGCCGGCGGCGTAGCGGCGGACGACATCCTCCATCGCCCCCTCGTCGCCGGCGCGCGCGATCTGCACGAGGATTGATTTGTTGGCGATGCCGGCCTCGCGGCACATCGCGCGGATGTGTTGCGGGATGTCGTTGATCGACAGCGTCTCCGTGATCGTCGTGCGCGACTTGCCGATGACGTGCGCGATCTTTTCGTGCGTATATCCGAATTTCTGTTGCAGCACGTAGAAGCCCTCGGCCTCTTCGAACGCGGTCAGGTCCTTGCGCTGGATGTTTTCGATCAGCGCGATTTCGAGTTGCTCTTTGTCATCGACGTCGAGCTCGATCGCAGGGATTTCGTCGAGTCCAGCCAGCGACGCGGCGCGGAAGCGGCGTTCGCCGGAGATGATCTGGTAGCGATTCGGCCCGACCGCGCGGACGAGAATCGGCTCCAGCACGCCCTTTTCGCGGATCGACGCCGCGAGCTCTTCGATGTTGCCGAGCGTCGTGCGGGGCTGCTCGGAGTTCGGCTCGACGAATTCGAGCGGGATCATCGACCCGATATGCCGTCCGGAACGGCGCGTCAGCTCTTCCACGAAATGCGCGTCGTGGCGCATCGTGGCTCGCTCCGGTAATCCTCGTTTCAAGCTCATCGGGGTTCCTCAGACTCGGGACAGGATTTCCTCGCTCAGCGAGTAGTACTCCATCGCGCCGCTCGATTTCGGTGCGAAAGTGAAGATCGATTCCTTGTACGCCGGACTCTCTTCGAGCCGGATCGATTTCGTGATCACGGTGTTGAACAGACGCTCGCCGAAGACCTGGCCGATCTGCGCGTGGATGTCGCGCGCCAGTGTGGTGCGTTTGTCGTGCATCGTGATGACCACGCCGAGGAGTTGGAGGTTCGGATTGGGGCGCGCTTTGATCTTCTCGATCGTTTCGAGGAGATCGTCCGTTCCTTCGAGCGCAAAGTACGACGACTGAATCGGCACCAGCACGTGTGTCGACGCCACCATCGCGTTGACGGTGATCATGCCGAGGGTCGGCGGCGTGTCGATGAAGATGTAGTCGTACTCGTTGGCTGCATCCTTCATCTTGTCTTTGAGACGGAACGGACCGTCCATCTCGCCGATCAGTTTCGATTCAAGTTTGGCGAGCGCGATTTTCGACGGTGCGAGAAAGAGATTCGGCAGCGGCGTGGGAACGATGACGTCGTTGAATCCCAGCTCTTCGCTCACCAGCACATCGAACATCGACCGCGAAATGCTGCGCGGATCGACGTAGCTCATCGTGCTGTTCGCCTGCGGATCGAGGTCGATCAGCAGCGTCCTGTTGCCCTTGTTGGCGACAGCAGCAGAGAGATTGATGGCGGTGGTGGTCTTGCCGACCCCGCCCTTTTGATTGGCGACCGTGATGATCATCTGGACTGGGGCGGATTGTAGATGAAGGGGGTGGGGTGTGGGGTGTGGGGCGTGGGAGAAAAATCAACAGGAGCCGCGTCGTCGTTTTTCTCCGACTTCCCACCCCCTACTCCCCACTCCCATCACACTCACATCTTGTACTTGCCCAAATCCTCGGTATCCAGATTCTCGAACCACTTCTTCGTTTTCTCTTCCTGATCGTCGGCGTCAGGCGTGATCGTCTGCGCCTGATCGAGGACCGACTGCGCCACATAGATCGGCGCTTCGGTGCGGAGAGCCAAAGCGATCGCATCGCTGGGGCGTGCGTCGAGCTCGAGCATCGTGTCCAGGCCGGCGCGGTTCACCATCATCCGAATCTGCGCGAAGAAGGTGGAGTCGCGAAGGTCGTGGATGACGATGCGCGTCACGCGGCCGTCGAGTTGGGAGATGGCGCTCTTGAGCAGGTCGTGGGTCATCGGCCGCGGCGTTTCCACATTCTCGAGTTGCAGCGCGATGGCGTTGGCTTCGAAGATGCCCACCCAGATCGGCAGGAAGAACTTCTCCTCCTCATCCTTCAGAACGACGATGGGCGAATTGGAAACGGGGTCGAGCATCAACCCTTTGATCGACATCGGAACAAGCTCACTCATGCGACTGCCTCCCCGCGCAGCGTGTGATGCTGCGCCTGATCGATGCGGACGCCCAGCATACTCCCGGGCAGCACTTCGGTCGCGAGCATCGCGGTGGCGCTGAAATTGACCACGATGTTGTAGTCGGTCCGACCGGTCAGCATCGACGCGTCGTGCTTGCTCGGACCTTCGACGAGCACCGGCAGAATGCGGCCGCGATACGACTCCAGATGCTCGCGCTTGATCCGCTCGTGCAGATCGAAAACGCGCGTGAGGCGTTCGGATGCGATGGCATCGTCGACCGGTGCACCGATTTTCAACGCGGGCGTTCCCGGCCGCGGGGAGTACTTGAACGCAAACATCGATCCGTAGCGGACGTCGTCGATGAGCGAAAGCGTCTGTTCGAAATCGTCATCGGTCTCGCCGGGGAAGCCGACGATGACGTCGGTCGAGAAGTGAATCTCAGGAATCGCTTCGCGGATGCGCGCAATCGTTTCGAGGTAATGCTCGCGCGTGTAGAGCCGTTTCATCCGCCGCAGGATTTTCGATGATCCTGACTGCACCGGCAGGTGGAGATAGCGCGAGATGTTTTCGTGTTCGCGCATCGCCGCAATCATCGAGTCATTCACCTCGGCAGGATGCGACGTCATGAATCGCAGCCTTGCGACGCGATCGACTTCAGCGACGGCGGATAACAAAGACCCGAAATCGCGCCTGGTGATCGGACAGCGATACGCATTGACCGTCTGTCCGAGCAGCTCGATCTCGACGCGGCCTGACTCGACCGCGGCGCGCACTTCGCGCAGCACATCGTCGAATGGACGCGACACCTCGCGGCCGCGCGTTGTCGGCACAATGCAGAAGGTGCAGTTCTTGTTGCAGCCTTCGATGATCGTCACCTGCGCTTTGGTGGCCGAGGGACGGTCGATGGCGAGGTAGTCATAGTTGCGATCGTCGGGAAAATCGATGGCGACGCGGCGATCGCCGGAGAGGATCTGATCGAGATGGCCGACGTTGCCCGGTCCCATCACGAAATCGACCCACGGCGCGCGATGGAGGATGGCCTCCCCTTCCTGCTGCGCCACGCAGCCGCAGACGCCGATCTGCAGCTCGCGCTCGAGTTTCATTTCGCGCAGGCGGCCGAGGTGCGAAAAGACTTTCTGCTCCGACTTGTCGCGGATCGAGCAGGTATTGAGAAGGATGAGGTCGGCCTCCCCTTCCGTTTCGACGCGCCGATAGCCGCGCAGCTTCAGGCTGCCGGAGAGCCGCTGGCTGTCGAGATCGTTCATCTGACAGCCCCAGGTTTCGATGAAAAAGGTTTTGGTCATGAGGGGTTGGTCGTGTGCACCGGCGTTTTCAATTTCTCCAATGCGTCGCTCGCCTCGGCGAGTTCCCTCCGCGCCGAGTCGAGTTGTTTCTTCGTCTGCTCGAACCGCTCCGCGATCGTTTTGTCGCGATAGTTCGGATCGCTCTCCGCGTAGTACGCCTGCTCAAGCCGATCGAGCTCTTTGTCGAGATCCTTCACCTTTGCCTGCGCCGCATCGGTGCGTTTCTGCGCATCGGCGCGGTCGTGGAGGAGCTTGTCCTGATCGGCGATCGACATCGGCGGCGCAGCCGGCCATGTCGTCGACTTTCCCGCGGCCGGAACCGTCGTCACCTTGCCGGACGACTTCTTCACGTCCGCATTCGTGATGACTTTCGTCGTCGACTTCTTCGGACCGCCGTTCGCTTTGGCCGCCTTCACCAGCGGCGAATCGTCCGCGAAGCCGGCTGTGGCGATTAGAAAAATGGCGATGGCGAATTTCATGGTGCGTTCGTTCCAGTGCGTCCGTATCGATCGTCGAGTCTGACGACGTCGTCGAGCTCCGGCGTGGAGACCTCGGCAACGTCCGTATCTTCGATTGCTTCCATCCGATGAATCATGCGCGGCGCGATGTGAAAGGCCTCGCCGGCGCGCAGCGGCAACTCGCGGCGGTCGCCGTCGATTTCAATCGTCAGCTTCAGCTCCCCGGCCACAACGTACAGCGTCTCTTCCTTGATTTCGTGGTACTGCAGGCTCAGGCTCTCGCCGCGATTGATGTGCAGGATCTTGCCGACGTAGCGCTCCGTCTTCGCGAAGATCAGCTCATAACCCCACGGCTTCGGAACGCGTTTGATCGGCAGGTTCGCAAAACGATCCTCGTTCATGATGGCTTGTTGACCAGCCCCTCGGGGAAGCGCATCGCGACGCTCTCGATGACGAACTCCTCGATCTCCTGCGCCGTCTTTTTCGTCAGCGCAACTTCGGCGATGCGCCGGCAATCTTTGTAGCGCACGGATCGGACGATGTTCTTGATCACCGGGATCGACGACGGATTCATCGAAAAAACTTCCAGGCCGAGGCCGAGGAGGACGATCGCGAAAAGCGGGTCAGCAGCCATCTCGCCGCAGAGCGACACCGGGATCTTCGCTTTGTGTCCCGCGTCGATCACCATCTTGAGCAAACGCAACAACGCCGGATGCAGCGGCTCGTAGAGATAGCTGACGTTCTCGTTCGAGCGATCGATGGCCAGCGAGTATTGAATGAGATCGTTCGTTCCGATCGCGAAGAAGTCGGATTCGGTGGCCAGGATGTCCGCGATGATCGCGGCGGACGGCACCTCGATCATGATTCCGATCGGGACATCGGGATTGTTCGCGATCCCCTCGGCATCCAACTCCGCGCGCAGCTCGCGCACGAGCGTCTTTACCTGCCGCAGCTCCTGCACGCTGGTGACGACGGGGAACATGATTTTGATCTTGCCAAACGCCGAGGCGCGGAGCAGCGCGCGCAACTGCGTGCGGAACATGTCGCGATGCTTCATGCACAGCCGCAGACCGCGCAGGCCGAGGACTGGGTTGTTCTCCTTGCTGCCGATCACTTCCTTGGCCAGCTTGCGGCCGCCGAGGTCGAACGTTCGAATTACGCACCACTGCGGCGCGGTCGCCTCGGCCAGCGCTTTGTAGAGCTGGAAATGCTCTTCTTCATTCGGCAGCAGCGGACTCTTTGAAATGTAGAGGAACTCCGAGCGATAGAGTCCGATGCCCTCGGCGCCGAAGCGTATGGCGTCCTTCAACTCTTCGACGAGCTCGATGTTCGCCTGCAGCGTGATGCGCCGCTCGTCCTTCGTGACTGCTTCGAGGTCGCGATTTTCGAGAAGCTTCCGTTCGGCCTCTTCATGACGAATGACGCGCGTCTGGTACTCCGCGATCATCGCCTGCGTCGGATTGACGAGAACCGTCCCCTCGTAGCCGTCGAGGATCACCATCTCGTCGTTATCGACGACTTTGGTGAGGCGCGGAACTCCGATGACGGCCGGCATGAACAGCGATTTGGCGATGATCGATGTGTGCGACGTCCGCCCACCCGCCTCGGTCGCGAATCCGACGATCGGGCGGCGATTGAAATGGATCGTGTCGGATGGCGTCAGATCGTCGGCGAGGATGATCACGTCGTGCGTAATTTCGGAGACGTCGTGGTGCGCGATGCCCTGGAGATTTTTCAGCACGCGATCGGCGACGTCTTTCACATCCGCGACGCGCTCGCGCAAGTAGACGTCATCGAAGCTGAGGAACCGCGCCTGCAGCTCTTCCTGCACCTCGGCCATGGCCCACTCGGCGTTGACCTGCTCGGCCTCGATCTTCTGGATCACTTTGTCGGCGAACGACGGATCGCTGACCATCATCGCGTGCGCCTCGAAAATCTGCGCGTATTCGTCGCCCATCGAGCGTTTGACTCGCTGTTTCAACTCCTGAAGCTGCGTCTTCGTTTTCTCGACCGCTTCGAGAAATCGATTGACCTCCGAGGGCACCTCGTCATCACGAATCGGAACGCGATAAATGGCCGCCTCACGCCGCTCGATGATGACCGCGCGGCCGATAGCGATGCCGGGCGAAACGCCGATCCCCTTGTACGTGCGGATGGCGCTACGGGAGGCGGTAGCGAGTCTGGCAGTGCCTTCGGTGAGCATGAAATGCGGCGTCGAACGAGCCGCAAGTCATTCTACTTCATCGAATTTCGCGTCGATGAGCTTCTCGATCGCTTCGACCGCTGCGGCTTCGTCCTCGCCGTTTGCTTTGATCGTAATGATCGTGCCGCGGCCGGCGGCGAGAAGGAGGATGCCGAGGATGGACTTGCCGTCGACCTCTTCATCGCCCTTGCGGATCTTGATGTCGGAACGAAATCGCGCGGCGCAGTGCACGAGCTTCGCGGCGGCGCGGGCGTGCAGGCCGAGCTTGTTCTTGATCTCGATGTCGTGCTCGATCACGACGCCGCCCGCCGTTCCGCGGTGAGCAGCTCCGAGGCGACGCGGATCGCTTTCGAACCCTTTTCGCTGATCGTGTGCGCGACCGCGGTGAGGTCCTTGCCGTCCTGCTGCAGCGTGGCGAACTTCACCACCATCGGCAGGTTGACACCGGTGATGATCTCGACACGGTCCTTTTCCAGAAACGAGAGGCTGATGTTGCTGGGCGTCCCGCCGAACATGTCGGTGAAGATGATGACGCCGCCGTCGGTGCCGACGCGGTCCAGCGCGACGCGAATTTTCTCGCGCGCCTCGTCGACGCTGTCGGTCCACTCCAGCGGCACCGCCTCGATGACGACATCCGTCGCTTCAATTTTCCGGGCGGCGTTGAGCAGTTCATTCGCCAGGTTCCCGTGCGTCACGATCAAAGCACCAATCAATCAACTCTCCTCTTGCAGCGCGCGAATGATAGGTGGGGAGGCGATTGCGAGCAAACAAGCGACTGTCGCAGACGCGCGAGATCCCCGGCGGCGTAGCGGTCGTGAGACCCGTAGCCCACGGTTTTCAACCGTGGGAAATTCGATGCGCGCCGATCGCATCGCGTAACCAGCATCGATTCCCGAGCGCGTACTCACGGTTTCTGAATGCGCATTCAGAAAGTGTGAATGCGCATTCAACGATCCTGAATGCGGATTGAACAACGGTGAATGCGTATTCAACGTTGCCGGATGCGGAGTAAGCAACGTTGAATCCGTAGTAAGCGACGTTGAATCCGTATTCAACGACGTTGAATGCGTAGTAAGCGATGGTCAATCCGTATTAAGCATCCTTGAATGCGGATTAAGGGATCTTGAATACGGATTAAGCAAACCTGAATGCGCATTCAACGATGCTCAATGCATCGCCTGCACGTAACTGACTGACGTCACATCAGTTACGGCCACATCACCGTTTGCAGTCGCGGTGAACGATCTCGATGGCATAGCCGCTAGCAGCCAGATCATCGGCCAGCCGTTGTCCGATGGCAACGGAGCGGTGTTTGCCGCCGGTGCAGCCGATGCCGATCGTGAGATAGCTCTTCATCTCTTTCTGGTACTCGGGCAAGAGGTAGGTCACGAAGTCGAGCAGCTTGCCGTAGAAAACGTCGTACCCCGGTTGCGCTTTCAGGTACGCGACGACCTCGGGGTCGAGTCCGGTCTTCGGCCGCAACGATTCGACGAAGTGCGGATTGGGCAGGAAGCGGACGTCGAATAGCAGATCGACGTTGTACGGCATCGCGTATTTGAATCCGAAGGTGACGATCGTGACCAGCATCGTCACTTTCTCATCTTTCAATTCGAACCGCCGCATGACCTCGGCCTTCAACTCGTGCACCGAGAACTGCGATGTATCGAGGACCATGTTCGCCAGCGACTTGACCTCGGTCAGCGCCGCGCGCTCGGACGCAATCGCATCGATCAGCGGCTGGTCCTTCGCCAGCGGGTGCGGACGCCGCGTCTCCGAGTAACGACGCGCCAGCACTTCGTCGCTCGCTTCGAGGAAGATCAGCACGACGTGAGGGACGAGCTTCTGAATCCGCTCGCGGTAGAACGTGGGGAAGATATTCGCGAAATCGTGCGTGCGCACATCGACGACGATGCCGACGCGATCCGCGTTTTCATGCTCGCCTACTTCCTCGAGAAACGGTTCGATCAGCGCGATGGGGAGATTGTCCGAGCAGTAGAAGCCGACGTCTTCCAGCGTCGACTGCACGTAGCTTTTCCCCGAGCCGGAGAGCCCGGTGATGATGACGAGGTATTCGGGGCGCGGCATGTTTGTTGTTGAAGTTTATCCTGAGCGAAGACTCAGAATCTCCGGTGGCGGAAAAGGAACCGTTGCTTAGTGACGGCAACCGTGACGCGAATCCGGCCGCGCGCGGAGGCGCGCCAAACAAACCAGCCCCGCGCAGAGCGCGGGGCTAGATTGTCGAGCGCGCCTTCGCGCGCGGGTGTCTTGGGGTGCGAACCGCGAGTTAGTAACCAGCCGCGCTTATCACCGGAGATCCTGCGCGCTTCGCCGCAGGATGGAGCTTTTACCTCTGTCGCCGCGTCCGATCCAGCACGTCCGGAGCGAAGCGTATCTTCGTGTTCATGCTGCGCAGCTCGGAGCTGGCCATCTCGTTCGGATTCGAATGCGGGAGAGAATCGCCGGCACTCCCCTGCTTCGCGATCTGGGCGTCGATTCGTTGCAGGAAGGCGCGCGCGGAATCGTAGCCTTGCAGTTTCATCAGGTGATTGCGCGCGGCGATTTCGACGAGGAGCGCGAGGTTGCGTCCCGAGGCGACTGGCAGACGGACGTACGGTTTGGAAACGCCGAGCATCTCGAACGTTTCGCCGGTGATTCCGAGGCGGTCGTATTCGGTTCCTTCCACCCACTTCTCGAGTCGGACGACTAGATCGATCGGCTTCACGTCGCGCGTTGACGCCACGCCGAAGAGATCCTTGATGTCGATGATGCCGATGCCGCGCAGCTCCATGTGGTGGCGCAGCAGATCGTTCGAGTAGCCGAGGAGGACGTCGTTCGGATGGCGTTTGATGATCACCATGTCGTCGGCGATGAGACGGTGGCCGCGGTAGATGAGATCGAGCGCGCATTCGCTCTTGCCGATGCCGCTGTCGCCGAGGAGGAGCACGCCGATGCCGTAGACGTCGAGCAGGCCGGAGTGCATGGTCACCTTCGGCGCCATCGTTTCTTCGAGGAAGTACGTCGTGCGCGTGATCGACGTCGACGACATCGCAGGCGTGGAGAAGAGCGGCACCGAGTGTTTCTCGCACTCGTGCTTGAACTCTTCGAGCGGCGTGATGCCTTTGGTGACGATGAAGCAGGAGACGTCGAGCGCGGCGACGTCGCGAACGCGTTTCTCGCGGAGGCGCGCGGGAAGGCTCTGCAGATACTTCGTCTCCGATTCGCCGATGATCTGGACGCGCCACTGCTTGATGTACTCGTAGTAGCCGGCGAAGGCGAGGCCGGGCTTCTGTACCCGAGGACGGAGGATGGTGCGATCGAGGCCGTCGTCGCCGGTGACGATCTTCAGCGCCAGTTCATCGAGCTCGCCGCCCAGCAGTGAGCGGACCGTGGTCTCGATGAAATCGTCGTTTTCGCTCATGCAGCGTTACGGCGTCGCAGGCTTCGCCGCGGCGAGCTTGGCCTCGGCCACCATGTCGTAGAGTTTATCGAGCTCCTTCTCGGCGCCGAATGACGAGATGCGATCGCGCTCCTGGCTGGTGTCGACCTCGATTTTCACCGTCAGCGGTTTTCCATACGCGGGAGGTAGCGCGGAGGCGGGATAGGTAAACGTGTACTCGGTGATGAATGTCGTCGCGCCGCCGGGACCATTCGACGCGGCCTGCATGTCCTCCATGGAGGGGCCGGAGAGGTCTCCCATCGAGGTTGGCGGCGCCATGCGCACGTCACCGCTCTTTTTCTTCTTCGTGGCCGCCGTCGCGCTGGTCGGTCCGAGGAGGATCATCATCTTTCCGCGGACGGTTTCGGAGCCGGGCGTCTTGCCGATGCTCAGGTACTTGTCGGCTTTTTCCGCGTTCTGCGCCACTTCGCGCGTGAAGACATCGCCGCCACGTTTCGCGATGAAGTCTTTGATGAACTGCTCTGTTTCCGCATCGCTCTGGAGGGCGGACCACTGCTTCTTCTCGTCGTTCGTCATGTAATAGCCGATCGGCGTCTTCGGCCAATCCTTGTAGCTGCGCGAAACAGCCGCGAGGGCCGCGACCGCACACAACAGACTCATCACGACGGCAGCGATTCGTTTCATGCGGATTTCTCCCTGATCAGATCTCGGGCGCGATCAGCCCGAGGTTGTTATCGCGGCGTTTGTACATGACGGAAATGCGGTCGTTGTCGAGGTCGCGAAACACGATGAACTCGTTCTTTGATCCATCGAGCGACTCGGCGGCGTCTTCGATGGTCATCGGCAGGATGGGCAGATCGTTCGTCTTGATGATGCGCGGCAGACGTTTCGGACCCGGCTTGCGCAGTTTCCCCGGTTCCAGTACCTGCACCGACCACTGCGTCACCAACCCGGCAGATTCCTTGTTGCGGCTGCCGTCTTTGCGGTGGTGATCGCGGATCGTGCTGCGATTTTTCTGCGCCTGCCGCTTGACGTGATCGAGGGCGGAGTTGATCGCGTCCTGCATCGACTCGTCCGACTGCTGCACCGACTTGACGTCGTGCTCTTTGCCGGTGATCAGGATCTCGCAGATGTGGCGGTACTTCTCGACCTGCAGCACGACGCGCACGTCGATGACGTCGTCGAAGAGCTTCTCGACGATCTTGTCCAGCTTCTTCGTGATCAGGCCGCGGATGTCGTCCGTGACCTCGTAGTGGCGCCCGGTAATCGATGTTGCCATGGCGCGTATCGTAAAGCAGAAGGCGGAAAGCAGAAGGCAGAAGTAGAAAAGCAGAAGTCACAGAAGGCAGAAGGCAGAAGAGCTCGCGAACGGACTTCTGCTTTCCGCTTTCTGCCTTCTGACCTTTCAGATAGGCCGCTCTTCGTCCTCGGCCGGCATATCGCCATGGCGGTGGTGATCGCGGATTTTTTCGCGATTCTTCTGGGCCTGACGCTTGACGTGATCGACGGCGGAGTTGATGGCGTCGGCCATCGATGTCTGCGACTCCTGCACGGCCTTCACGTCGTGTTCTTTGCCGACGATGAGGATCTCGCAGATGTTGCGGTACTTCTCCACCTCGAGCATGACGCGGACGCTGATGACGTCGTCGAAGAGCCGGTCTTCGACGCGTCCGAGTTTGGACTCGACGAGCTGGCGGATATCAGGCGTGACTTCGAAACTGCGCCCAACGATCTCGGGCGTGACTGCGGACATTCGGAACCTCTTTCTAGAAAATTTGCTTGCGGTCCGTCGATGAGGGGATGTTCAGCTCATCGCGGTACTTCGCTACGGTACGACGGGCAATATTGATGCCCTCGTCGTTGAGGATCTTCATGATCTTGGAATCCGACAGCGGTTTGCGCGGATCCTCGCCGTCGATGAATCCCTGAATCTTCTTTTTGACGGTGAGGCTGGAGATGTCCTCGCCGGTGTCGGAGTCGATGCCGCTGTGGAAGAAGTACTTCATCAGGAAGAGGCCGCGCGGCGTGTGCATGTACTTATTCGAGACGACGCGCGAGACGGTCGACTCGTGCATCTGGATATCGTCGGCCACGTCGCGCAGCACGAGCGGGCGAAGGAAGTCGATCCCCTTCTCCAGGAACTCCCGCTGGTGCTTGACGATCGACTCGGCCACTTTGTAGATGGTGCGCTGGCGCTGATCGAGCGATTTGATGAGCCACACGGCGGAGCGGATTTTGTCTTTGATGTAGTTGACCGTCTCGCCGTCGGACTTGGAGTCCATCGAGTTGAGCATGTTGCGATAGCTGCCGTTGATGCGCAGCTTGGGCATGCCGTCTTCGTTGAGGACGATGATGTATTCGTCGCCGACTTTCTGGATGTAGACGTCGGGCTCGACGTAGATGGCGCGCTCGTTCGAGTATTTGCGGCCCGGCTTGGGGTCGAGATGCTTGATGACCTCGACCACTCCTTCGAGGGTTTTCATGTCGATCGCAAGCGCCTTGGCAATCTGGACGAAATGGCGCTGCATGAACATGTCCCAGTGGTCGCGGACGATCGACTCGACCATCGGGTCGTCAACTTCCAGGAACTCGAGCTGGAGCAGCAGGCATTCGCGCAAGTCGCGCGCGCCGACGCCGATCGGATCGAGCGACTGGATGACGGAGATCGCTTTCTCGACGTCGGCCGGATCGTACGAACCGGCGGCCACGATCTCGTCGGTCGTCGCGCGCAGATAGCCGTCTTCGTCGATGTTGCCGATGATGAACGCACCGATCTCTTTCACCGCCGGCGAGCTGTCGCTCATGCCGAGCTGCCAGGCCAGGTGATCGGTCAGGTTCGGCGGACGGGTAAGCGTGTTCTCGATGGGGAACTCTTCGTGGTCCTCCCCCATCCGCGGGTTGTAGCCGTACTCAATGTAGTCCTGGAAGTAGGCGTCGTAGTCGATCTCGTCGAAGGAGTCCTTCTCCTTCTCCGGCGCCGGCTCCGCGGCCTTCGCTTCTTCCTCGGTCTGCGTCTTTTCCTGCGCTTCCGCTTCCGCTTCTTCCTGCTTCGCTTCCTCGGCCGATTCCTCGAGGAGCGGGTTTTCGAGCAGCTCCTGATTCAGCACTTCCTGAAGCTCGAGTTTCGACAACTGCAGCAGCTTGATCGCCTGCTGCAGCGAAGGCGTCATGATCAGTTTCTGGGAGAGTTTGAGGTGGAGTTTTTGTTCTAGTGCCATTGGTCTGGGTCAGCAGGTTACTACGTCTCGTGCCGCTCGCCGGTCAGTAAAGGTTGAAGGATTCGCCCAGGTAAATTCTTCGAACCTCTGCATCTGCCGAAAGAGTCTCAGGAGCCCCCTGCCGGAAAATCTCGCCCTCTTTGATGATGTAGGCCCGATCCGTGATCTTCAATGTTTCGCGTACGTTGTGGTCGGTGATGAGGATTCCGATGCCGCGCGAGCGGAGCTGCGACACAATACGTTGAATTTCGAATACCGCAATTGGATCGATTCCTGCAAAGGGTTCATCTAGCAAGATGAATGCCGGGTTGATTGCCAGGCTCCTTGCGATCTCCACGCGCCGCCGTTCTCCCCCCGAAAGTGAAAAGGCCCGGTTGCGCGCGATGTGCGTGATGCCGAATTCTTCGAGCAGCATGCGCGTGCGCCGCTTCCGCTCGGCAAGCGGCAAATCCATCGTCTCGAATACCGCCAACAGATTCTCTTCGACCGTGAGCTTGCGGAAGACCGAGGCCTCCTGCGGCAGGTAGCTGATCCCGCGCTGGGCGCGCAGATACATCGGCAGGTTCGTGATGTCGTCGTCGCCGAGGGTGACGTGGCCATCGTCGGGGCGAACGAGTCCGACGATCATGTAGAACGTGGTGGTCTTGCCCGCGCCGTTCGGCCCGAGGAGCCCGACGATCTCTCCCTGTTTGATTTCGACGGAGACGTCGCGCACGACTTTGCGGCGCTTGTAGACCTTGACCAGATGGTCCGCCGCCAGCCGCAGCGGCGCGTCCGACGGACGATCGCGGTCGGCAGCCGTGAAGGAAACGGTGCGTCGGTCAGACATTCAGGGTGCGGATGTTAACTGA
>DASYJF010000100.1:0-94027 GCA_035996815.1 Thermoanaerobaculia bacterium
GTCGCGTTTTGTGTCGACTCGTTCAAGACAGGTGTCGAATGCCGTGCCACGAGATCGTTCAACAGCTGTGTCGTTTGCGCCACGAGTTTGGCGACGGTGTCGTTGGTAGGCGGCTCGGTCGCGGAAGCCGATTTGTAGGCAAGGATGCGTCGGTTCTGAAATCTTCGGGCGTGGGAGAAAGCGCTTTTGACCGAGTCGCTGACGGAGAGATGCAAAGTATCGGTGATGCAGAATTCGCCCGCTTCCGTCCCTCCGTCTTCGAGATGCTTCGCGAAATTCAGAGTTTCGGACGAGATGAGCGACGGATTGTCATTCCATGCGAGCTGTCCATCAACCGCCGCCACTCGAATCGCGAGCGGGAGCCGGCTCGACTCCAGGTTGCGGATCGTAATCTCCATCAGCAGCCGGATTCCAGCGAGCGCTGCGCGGTCGTGCCGTCCCTCTCCCGCGGTGATGAACATGCCACCATCAGGAGTCCAGCTGATTTTTGCCCATTGGGGTCGTGCAAAGATGCCGAAGACGCATTCGGCGAACCATTTCAAAATGTGATTTGCCTCCGTCTTGTCCCGCCGCACCATCTCGCTGTGTTTGACGATGTCCACGGAGACGGCGACAACTTCGTAGGCCTGCCCGGGCACTAACGCTAGCTCCGGCTCTTTCCGCGCAATCTCAACCTGCGGGGTTCCCCATGAGCCGAGCGCGAACAGCAGGTCCGTCAGGTGCGTGTTCACCTGTGACTCGAGTTCATCCGGCTCGCGGAACATCTGATGTAGCCCGGGATGATCTTTGTCGTGGGCAAAGCCCTTGAAAAAGTCCCTGACCTGCTCCAGTTGCACCGTGTCGAAGCCGTCGATGTCCGTCGGCGGCCGCACGCAGCGGTAAAACATGATGTGCGGCCTTTTCGTGCTCTGCCATGATTGATACGCCAGCTTGAATTCTTCGTGCGTGCCAGAGCTGAATTGCGCTCCTGTCGCCGGATCGGTGCCGCCAGTCGGGGAGCCGAATCGAAGCCACAAAAGGCCGATGAATATGTCCCAGGACTCGACCGGGAGCTGATCTAGGATGACTTGCTCCGGACGCGCCATGGCCGGCCTGGCCAGCGAGCTCCAGTCGGCGAATTGCAGCGCAAATCCGAGTTTCGGCGCGGACGACTCGTTCAGCCGCAGAACGACTTTTTTAACGCAGTCGCGCTCCGGCTTCATGTCTGCGGGAGAGGCCACGAAAACGCGTACTGTCTTCAGTACCGGAGCGAGCATATTTTTTTTGGACCTATGAGTAGGAGTGACGAATCTCCGGATTTCCCTACCCATGTGTGTAGCCTCGAGCTCAGGGTGATTCGCGGCACGCTCATAGGCGATCTCGTCATGTGATGGCGTTCCGGATCGACATGCGTACGCGCGTTACCTCTTTCGTCGTCAGCGCGCGTTTCTTTCCGTTCCAATCGAGTGACAGCAGCACGCCAGAATCGAGAACAGCGCCAACGCGGCGAGCGGAACGTGCATCCTTCAGATCATTACACGGCGCGGACCGAGACGACCGCCTGACGTCGGGCTGGGACGCTGCATCGTCACCTTCTACTTACGGCGCTCGAGTTCCTCTTCTATCTCCGCCCATTCGATGCCTTCGTCCGCCATGAGGACGCTCACGTGGAAGACGAGGTCGGCGATTTCGCTGATCAATCGTTCGCGCGATTCGCTCAATGCGGCGATGACGACTTCCGTTGCTTCTTCGCCGATTTTTTTCGCGATTCGTCCGCGGCCTTCGGTGAAGAGTTTCGCGGTGTAGGAGCCCTCGGGACGTCTTTCGCGGCGGTCGCGGAGGACGTTCATCAGTCCGTCGAGCGTGCGCGGCGGAACTCCGGTGAAACAGGTTCGCGCGCCGGTGTGGCATGCCGGGCCGTTCGGGATGACGCTGATCACGAACGCGTCGGCGTCGCAGTCTTCGCTGATGGCGACGACGCGCTGCGTGTTTCCGGACGTCGCGCCTTTGTGCCACAGCTCGTTGCGCGAGCGGCTCCAGAGCCACGTCTCGCCGGTCTCGCGCGTTTTCGCCAGCGCTTCGTCATTCATGTACGCGAGGGTGAGCACCTCGCCCGTTCGCGCGTCCTGGATGATGGCGGGAGTGAGTTTGTTCGCGTCGTGCATTCGTTTGTCCTCGTCTAGTGGCCAGTGGCCAGTGGCCAGTGGCTAGTGGTCAGGGTGGTGGTTATGGTCTTTCCTGACCACTGACCACTGACCACTGACCACTGCCCACTGCCCACTGCTTCACCTCACCGGTATCCCTTCGTTTGCCAGAAAATGTTTGACGTCGCCGATTGAGAGGCGGCGGTCGTGAAAGAGCGATGCGGCGAGTACGGCGCGTGCGCCGCCGGATTCGATGGCGTCGCGGAAATGTTCGACGCTGCCGGCGCCGCCGGAGGCGATGACGCCGATTTTCACGACGCCGGTGACGGCGCGCAGCAGTTCGATGTCGTAGCCGCTGTTCGTGCCGTCGCGGTCGACCGACGTGAGGAGGATTTCGCCCGTTCCCAACTCCTCGGCGCGCCGGCACCATTCGACCGCGTCGACGCCGGAGGATTCCTTGCCGCTGCGCACCATCGCTTCGAAATGATCGCCGGTGCGTTTCGCATCGCAGGAAAGGACGACCGCCTGCACGCCGAACTCGCGCGCGCAATCGGCGATGAGTTGCGGATTCCGCAGCGCGGCGGTGTTGATGGCCACGCGGTCCGCGCCGGCCCGGAGGAGCGCGCGAAAGTCTTCGATGGTCCGTACGCCGCCGCCGACCGTGAGCGGGATGAAGAGCGATTCGGATACACGGCGAACGGTTTCCAGCGCGGTGTTGCGATTCGCATCCGTCGCCGAGATGTCGAGGATCACCAACTCATCCGCCCCAGCGTGTTCATAAATCATCGCGCATTCGACCGGATCGCCGGCGTCGCGGATGTCGACGAAGTTCACGCCTTTCACGACGCGCCCATCGCGGACGTCGAGGCACGGGATTACGCGCTCCGGAATCGCGTTCGTCGTCGCAACGCGCGCTCTTGCCTCGGCAAGCCGAATCCGCCCGTCGAGCAAGGCGCGTCCGATGACGCAGCCGCTGACATTCGCGATGCGGCCGAGCGAGACGACGTCGCTGATCGCCGACACGCCACCCGAGGCGATGATGCGCAGGTTGGTACGCAGCGAGCGGTAGAGCGCGAACGACGGGCCGCGCATCGCGCCGTCTTTGCTGATGTCCGTGATGAGCGCCTCGCCAATCCCCAGTTCTTCGACCCGCCTCAGTACCTCGGCCAGCGACGATTTCGCATCGCGTTCCCAACCGCCAACGCGCACGATGCCGTCGCGAACGTCGATCGCCGCGATGACACGATCTTCGCCGAGGTCCTCGACGATCGTTCGCAAAACTTCGGGCGCATCTGCGGCGACGGTGCCGATGACGACCTTCTCCGCGCCGGCGTCGATCCACGTCCGCGCGTCGTCGAGTGAGCGAATCCCGCCGCCGGCCTGGATGTGCAGTCCGCGCGTGGCCAGTCGTTGCACGATGTTCGTCTCAACCGGATATCCGCTACGCGATGCCTCGAGATCGACGACGTGCAGCCGTGAACCGCGCGGGACGTCGAGCGAATCGAGAACGGTCTCCGGATCGCCGTACGTCGTGACGTTGGCGAAGTCGCCGCGCAGCAGGCGGACGATATTGCCGCCGAGGAGGTCGAGGGACGGGATCACGTCCATGCGATGAAGTTCCTCAGCACGCGCAGTCCCGCCGCGGACGATTTTTCGGGATGAAACTGAACTCCGAAGACGCGGTCGCGCTGTACGGCGGCGGTGAAGGGGCCGCCGTAATCGGCGCTTGCGGTTTCGTCGGGCGCGTTGACGGCCGCGTACGAGTTGACGAAGTAGAAGATGCCGTCCTCGACGCCTTCGAACAACGGACCACGCGCCGCGACGCGGTTCCAGCCGATCTGCGGGACGGGGAGGATGCCGTCGAACTTCCGGACCTCGCCGTTCACCAGACCGAGGCCGCGCGTGCTACCCATCTCGTGCGAAATGTCGAACAGAAGTTGATGTCCGACGCACACGCCGAGGAGGGTTGTGCCGCGTTTGACGGCATCGCGGATGGCGTCATCGATCCCGTTCGTCGTCAGCCAGTGCATTGCGGCGATGAACGATCCGACTCCGGGAAGTACGAGCTTTTCCGCGTTCGCGATCGCAATCGGATCGCTCGTGACCTCCAGCTCCGCGCCGGCCGTTCGCAACGCGCGCGCGATGTTGGCGACGTTGGCGACGGGGGAGTCGATGAGCGTCGTTTTCATGGGACGAGAGCCTTTTTCACGCGGAGACGCGGAGATCGCGGAGGTCGAGTCTTTTTTCTCCGCGTGCTCCGCGGCTCCGCGTGAAAAAGGTTTTGGGAGTTCAAATCACACCCTTGGTGGATGGGATGTCAGAACCCACCACAGCCTTCGCTTCGCGCAACGCAATCGCGAACGCTTTGAAAATCGACTCCGCGGCATGGTGTCCGTTGCGGCCGCGTATCAGATCAACGTGGATGTTGCAGGCGCACTTGTTCGCGAACGACTTGAAGAACTCCTCCACGAGCGCGAACGGAAAATCTTTGTGAATCAGGAGCATCTCGCGGTCGATCGGAACTTCGAAGACGAGGTAGGGGCGGCCGGCGAAATCGACGACGACGCGCGCGAGCGCCTCGTCGAGCGGCACGTAGGCGTGGCCGAAACGGCGGATGCCGCGCTTGTCGCCGAGGGCCTGGGCGAAGGCTTCGCCGAGGACGAGGGCGGTGTCTTCGACGGTGTGGTGATAGTCGATGTGCGTGTCGCCGGTGGAGACCACATCGAGGTCGACGCGGCCGTGGCGGGCGATCACATCGAGCATGTGCGAGAGAAAGCCGACCGGCGTTTCGATGCGCGAGTGCGTGCCGTCGCCATCGAGGTTCACGGTCACGGCGACGTTCGTCTCCTTCGTGGTGCGGGTGATCGTGGCTACGCGCATGACGTGAGTGCCTCCAGGAATGCATCGTTGTCGGCCGGCGTCCCGATCGAAACGCGCAGCGCGTTCGGAACGGCGGCGCTGATGTCGCGGATCAGGATGCCGCGCGCATGGACCTCGTTGAAGACGTCCTTCGCATTGCGGCGCGTGGTGAAGGCGATGAAATTCGAGCGGGACGGAAACGGGGTCACACCTTCGATTTGCTCCATCGCTTCGAAGACGCGCGCACGTTCGGAGATCGTGTTGGCGACGTTGCGCGAACGGATTTCGGGATGTTCGAGCGCCGTCGCGGCGACCGCTTCGCTGACGATGTTGAGCGAGTAAGGGAGTTTCACTTTACGGATTTCGCGGCACGTCGATGCCGTCGATGCGAGCCACCCGACGCGCAGTGCGGCCAGTCCCCACGCTTTCGAAAACGTCGAGAACGTGACCAGCCGATCGTTCAGCGCCGGCATCGAATCCTCGGCGAAGTCGCCATACGCGCGGTCGAAGAGCACCGTCGCGCCGGTGGCCAGCAGCGCATCGACGCCGCCATCGGGCAGCACGCCGCCGGTCGGATTGTTCGGCGAGCAGACGATGACGACGGCGTTGTCGCAGCGCTCGATCGCGCGCAGCATCGCGTCGAGGGGAAGCAAGCCGGTCGACGGATCGACAGGGATCGGCAGCGCAATTCCGCCGGCGACCGCGATCAGTTTTTCGTACAGCGCAAAACTCGGCTTCGGATAAACGACCGGCGTACCGGGACCGACGAAGGTCGGGACCGCGGCGGCCAGAAGTTCGTTCGAACCGTTGCCGACCAGCACGTTGTCGGTCTCGTATCCATGAAGCTTCGCCAGCGCGCCGCGCAGGTGCATCGATTCAAAATCGGGATAGATGTTCCAGTGGCGCTCGACGATGCGTGCAAGTACTTGCTCTTTCAATTCGCGCGGAAAATCGACCGGACCTTCGTTCTGATTCAGCTTGATCTCCGCCTCGCGCAGCTCCAGCGTGTATGCGGTCATCGCCGCCACGACATCACGCGACATACGTCCTCCTGACAACCATCGATGCCGCATGTTTCGGCAGCCCTTCGAACACGGCGATCCGTTCGCCCGCCTCGCTGACCTCCGCCAACTCCTCGGCAGTGAGCTCGATGATGTTCGACCGTTTCACAAAATCGTAGACGCCCAGCGGCGAAAAGAAGCGCGCGCTCCCGCCGGTCGGCAGAACGTGATTCGCTCCGGCCACGTAGTCGCCCGCCGCAACCGGCGAATACGGCCCGCAGAAAATCGCCCCGCAATTCTCCAACCTCTCCGCGAGCCCCGCGGCTCGGCGTGCATGAATCGAAACATGCTCGGGAGCAATGCGGTCAGTGATGGCGATGGCGTCGTCAACGGACGACACGGAGAAATTCAAGGAAGCGCGAACGTCGAGCGAACATCCGATCGAAATGCAGATCACCGCCGAGTCAGGCCCATGCTCCGCCTGCGCATCGAGATCGGCCTGCACGAACGCAACGTTCGACGATTCATCCGCGATCACCACCAGCTCCGTCGGTCCCGCGGTCATGTCGATTCCGACGGTCCCGACGAGCTGCGCCTTGGCCGCGGTCACATACTGATTGCCCGGCCCGACGATCTTGTCGACGCGTTGCAGCGACTCCGTCCCCAGCGCCGCCGCAGCGATGCCCGCCGCGCCGCCACATTGATAGATCGCGGTGATGCCGAGCCGCGAGCAGGCGTAGTGCAGTTCATCGCGCGACGCGGCGGTCGGCGTGGTGATCACCACCAGCTCCCGCACACCGGCGATCCGCGCCGGCACCGCGCACATGATCAGCGTCGAGAGATACACCGCGCGCCCACCGGGAACGTAAATCCCGACGCGGCGAAGCGGACGGACGCGATGCTCGATCGCGTTCCAGCGATACGACTGCGGCAGTTGCGGACGATGAAACGCATCGATTCGCTCGATGGCCAGCTCGATCGCGTCGCGCATTTCCGGATCGATCGATACCTCGCGCGGTGTGATGAGGATGTCGTCGATCGTCACGCCGTCGAACCGTTCGATCTGCTCGCGTACGAACGCGTCGCCGCGCGCGCGCACGCCGGCGATCATCTCGCTCGCCACGCGCATGGCGTTTTCATTCGACGCCCCGCGCCGCGCTTCGAGCTCGCGCAGGGCAGCGTTTATCTCATCGGTCAGCATGACGTTCTCCGGCTCCGATTTCGCGCGAAGCGCTTTGGAGTGCGGTGGCGATCGAGCCGCCGCTTTGGGAGGGAGGGGGAATGCGGGTTGCGCGACTTGTGAATTCCACCGCCCTCCCAAAGCGGTGGCTCGATCGCCACCGCACTCCAAAGCTTCGCGAAATATGCCGCGGTTTCGACGCAAGCATCGACGGTCGTGGATCGTTTAGCGCGCAACATTCACCGCCTCCTCCACCCGCGCGATCAGGTCGCGCACGATTTTCGGCTCCGTGCGGTAGAACGTCTTCCCGACGATCAGCCGCGGCGAGATCTCCGCGATCACGTCCTGCAACTCCAGGTGATGAACGCGCACCGTCTCCCCGGTCTCGACGAGGTCGACGACGTGCGACGTCAGCTTCAGCACCGCCGCCAGCTCCACCGATCCGCCCAGCGGTACGACCTCGGCACGCACACCGCGTCCGTCAAGAAACTGTCGCGTGATGCGCGGGTACTTCGTCGCCACTTTCGTCAGCGGCGGCGCACCCGGTGCAGCGATCAGCATCATCCGGCAGCGCCCGAACGGAAACTCCACCGGCTGATACGCCGTGCATTCGTGCTCGAGAATCTGATCGAGTCCGGCGATGCCTGCATCGGCGGCGCCGTGCTCGACGTAGACCGGCACATCGCAGTCCTTCACGAAAATCCACTCGATGCCGTTGCGGTCGAACACGAGCCGCCGTGTTTTCAGATCGGCGTCATCAGGCACGTCGTAACCCGCTCCGGCGAACACGGCCAACGCCGGTTCCTGCAAACGTCCTTTGGGAATGGCAATGCGCATAGTTCAATCCAGATCGTCGATGGTGAATGTGAATCCGATCGCGGCGGCTTTGCGGCCGAAGCGTTCGTAGAGAGTGTCGTAGCGTCCACCCTGCGCCACTTTCGCGCCGTTCGCGTAGACGCGGAATCGCAAGCCGGTGTAGTAGCTGGCGTCGTCGATGTCATCGAGGTGCAGCGAGAAGACGCCGTCCCTGCCGAGTGCATCGCCGATCGCGCACAGCCGCGCCGCCGCCTCGGGAGCAAACGGCACGACGTCATCGATCGTCGCATCGCCGGAGATCAGCTTTCCGACGATCGTCCGCAGCGCCGCCGGAACGCCGGCGGTCATCCGTTTCGCCGCCAGCGCTTCGCGCACCGCATCGGACTGCGCGATGAGTGCCGAGGCGATCGAAACGTCGTTGTAGACGATGGAGGGATTGGGAACGAGACCGGATGCCAGCCGCAACATCGCCACGTCCGCATCGACCGAATCGTCGCCGACGATCTCCGCGCCGATCTGGAACAGCTCCCGATTCGCGCCCAGCCGCGACGCCTCCACGCGAATCACATCGCCTCGGTAGTAGAGCTGCAGTGGCAGGTCATCGTCGACGATCGATGGCGCCAGTGCGCGCGCGAGCATCGGTGTGAAGTCGGCGCGGATGGCCACGAGATCGCCTTCGCGGTCGACGAAGCGATAACTCTGCTTCGCCGCCGCGCTGTCGACGAGCGACGCGTACGGCTCCACATAATCGATGATCGGCAGCACGACCTCTTCGAAGCCGGCTGCAGCGAAGGCATCGACGAAACGCGCCTCGATGCGCCGCCGGCGCGCGGTCTCCTCGGCCAACAACGGGTGAACGCCTGTCGGATATCTCGGTTTCGCGGCCATAAAGTCAAAAACCTCTTCCCCGGATCGGAGAAGAGGTTGATTTCAGTCGGCTACGTTCGCTGAGCGCCCCTTGTCCGATCGGGGCGCGTGCGGCACCCCTACATCGCGTGATGGCGATGCTGGTGGTGCGGCGCGTGAGCGAAGTTGGTGTTCATCAGAGTTCGCGGAGTTTAGAGACGGGATCGATCGCTGTCAAATTCCTAGCGGCAGATCGCCAATCTGTCGCGATGGCGAAAACGTAGTTCGAGCATGAAGCGCTTCTTACTGCTCTTGGTCATCGCTCTTCCGCTTTCCGCCAAACCGGCCATTCAGTGGCAGCCGTGGTCGAACGACATCTTCGCCCGCGCCAAGCGCGAACATCGCTTCGTGCTGCTCGACCTCGAGGCGGTGTGGTGCCATTGGTGCCACGTGATGGACGAGATGACGTACAGCGATAATCGCGTGATCGCGCTGATGAACAAACGCTACATCGCCGTGCGCGTGGACCAGGATTCGCGGCCCGATCTTTCGAATCGCTATGAGGACTATGGCTGGCCGGCCACGATCGTTTTCGCCGCCGACGGCAGCGAGATCGTGAAGCGTTCCGGCTACATCCCGCCGATGCCGATGGCGTCGATGCTCCAGGCCATCATCGACGATCCATCGCCGGGACCCTCGGTGGTGAAGGAGGACGCGCCCGTTTTCAGCCGCGATGCGGTGCTGACTCCGAAACTTCGCGCGCAGTTGGAGAAAACGCACAAGGATCTCTACGACGCGAAACACGGCGCTTGGGGTTTCTCGCATAAGTACCTCGATCCGCCGAGTGTCGAGTACGCGCTCTGCCTCGCGCGGCGCGGCGATAAGGCCGCGGCGGCGATGGCGCGGCAGACCCTCGACGGCGAACGGAACCTCCTCGATCCCGCATGGGGCGGCGTCTATCAATACTCGACCGGCGGCGTCTGGAACGAACCGCATTTCGAAAAGATCATGTGGACCCAAGCCGGCAATCTGCGCGTGGCTTCGGAGGCCTACGCGTTGTGGCACGACCCGCGCGACCTGGCCATGGCTCAGTCCATCCGACGCTTTCTCTTGACGTTTCTCCGCTCGCCGGACGGCGCGTTCTACACCAGCCAGAATGCCGATCTGATCGACGGCCGCCACGCCGGCGAGTACTTCGCCCTCAACGATGCCCAGCGCCGGGCGAAGGGGATCCCGCGCGTCGACAAGAACATCTACGCCCGCGAAAACGGCTGGGCCATCGAAGCGCTGGTCGCGCTCGCGTCATCCACAAGCGATCCACGCCCGCTCGCCGAGGCTCGCACCGCGGCGGATTGGGTAGTCGCTCATCTCCATCGCGCTGGCGGCGGTTTCCAGCACGGCCTCAAGCCCGCCTCCAACGCCGCCGGCCCCTTCCTCGGCGACACGCTCTCCATGGGCCGGGCATTTCTCGCGCTCTACGCTGCCACCGGCGAGCGCATCTGGCTGCGCCGCGCGCAGGAGGCAGCAACGTTCATCGAGAAGAACTTCCAGGCCAATCCCGGCTACATCACCGCTCCGCACGCCACCTGGCAGCGCGACGAGAACTGCGATCTGGCCCGCTTCGCCAACCTCCTCCACCACTACGACGGCGATCCGAAACACGAAGCGATGGCCAGGAACGCGATGCGCTATCTCACCGCGCCGCAGGTGGCGGCACCGGCGCTGACTGGCAACGTCCTCCTCGCCGATCTCGAGCTTCGCGAGGAGCCGCTGCATGTAACCGTCGTCGGAGCCAGAGGCGATGCGAACGCGCGCGCTCTCTTCACCGCGGCCGCCGGATTGCCACAAAGCTACAAGCAGCTCGAGTGGCTCGATCGCGCCGAGGGACCGTTGCCGGGATCGAAGGTCGAATATCCGGCGATGAGCAAGGCGGCGGCATTCGTCTGCAGCAGCAATCGCTGCTCGCGGCCGGCTTTCAATGCGGCGGAGTTGAAAATGCTCGTCAGTCGTCTGGAAAAGCCGTAGCCAAAACTACAATGAGCGCATGACTCTCGACGAACAGCTCGACTTCCTCGGCAAGGGGACGGTCGATTTCATCGAACGCAAAGACCTGAAATCGAAGCTCGAACGCGGCAAGCCGCTGACCATCAAGGTCGGATTCGATCCTACCGCGCCCGACATTCACCTCGGCCACACGGTCGTGATCCGGAAGATGAAGCACTTTCAGCAACTCGGTCACCGCGTCATCTTCCTCATCGGCGATTTCACCGGGATGATCGGCGACCCGACCGGCAAGAAGGTCACGCGTCCGGCGCTTTCGACCGAGGAGATCCTGCAGAACGCGGAGACGTACAAGCAACAGGTCTTCAAGATCCTCGATCCGGTGACGACGGAGATCCGCTTCAACTCCGAATGGCTCGGCGCGCTCGGTTCCGAGGGGATGATCCGGCTGGCGGCGAAATACACGCTGGCGCGCATCCTCGAGCGCGACGATTTCCGCAAACGCTTCGACGCCCATCAGCCCATCGCCATCCACGAGCTGCTCTATCCACTGGCGCAGGGCTACGACTCAGTCGCGCTGAAGTGCGACGTCGAGATGGGCGGCACCGACCAGCTCTTCAACCTCCTCGTCGGCCGCGACCTGATGCGCGAGTACGGCCAGGAGCCGCAGGTAGTCATCACAATGCCGCTCCTCGAAGGCCTCGACGGCATCGAGAAAATGTCCAAGTCCCTCGGCAACTACATCGGCATCAACGAAGACCCCCAATCGATCTTCGGCAAAGTGATGTCGATCTCCGACGACCTGATGTGGAAGTACTACACGCTCTGCACCGACCTGACACCGACCGAGATCGCCTCAAAAAAAGCTTCCCTCCATCCGATGGAAGCCAAGCGCGAGCTGGCCAAGTCGATCATTCGCGACTTCCACGATGCGTCCGCCGCCGATGCTGCCGAGGAAGGCTTCCGCCGCGTTTTCAGCGAACGCCAGGCGCCAACGGAAATGGAGGAGGTCACGCTCCCCGCGTCGTCCGAACCACAGTTGCTGTCGAAAGTGATCGTCGCCGCCGGTCTCTCCGAGTCGAACAAAGACGCGCAGCGCGTCATCGCCCAAGGCGGGGTGCTGGTTGACAACGCGAAAGTCAGCGACCCTCGCGCGACATTGGATGCAACGAGCCGCAAGTCGTACGTGCTGAAGATGGGGAAGCGGCGGTTTGGGAGGGTTGTGTTCGTTTAGCATTGCGACACCCGAAAGGTCTTTTCGCAAGCGACTCGGATGTACGTACGTCAAGCTCATGCAGTAACTTTTACTTACCTATTGACATGATGCAGACGCGGGCTTAATTTATCGCATTCCAAATGCATCGAAGGATCTCAGCTCTAGCCTGGTCAAGATTGCAATGGCTATCCTCGAATGGAGAGTGGATGCGAAAAACACTTATCGGCCTTCTGGTGATGTTCATCGTCACCTCGCTCAACGCTGCCACGCCTGATGGGGAGAGTCCGCGCACGGCAGAGCGCGAAAGAATGAATGCGCTTTACAGCGTGATGGCGACACTGCCCGTGCCTGACCGAAAGGTCCTGTTTCACGGCCTTACTCCGGCCGTGAAAGCGGCGCTCTGGACGATTCATCTCGAGAAATTCTCAGCCGAACACTCGCTCTCGCCACAGCAGAAGGCGCTGATTGCCGAGGCAACCCTCCTGTTTTCGCCGGCGCGGTATTCGATCGATCGCGGCAGCCCTGATTGGGAGAATGTCGTCCAAGGGCCGCTGCGAGAGTTCGATGAGAGGGCGAAGGCCGCGTTTCCCCGTGACCTGGCTATTGAGGCCTTTGCGCAATTGGGCCCCGGTGACGCTATAGGACCTGTTGTGGCGGTGCCCTCGTCGCTGTCACTCGCACAGGGACTTAGGCCCGGGCTAAAACCAGTACCGCTGCTGCCTCCGACTGTAGTTGTTCTACCGATTCGGACTGGTGTTGGGGCTTCTCTTCCTGCGGTATAGGCGGCGTAACGTGTTACCGAAGTGACGACGGCTGCGGGACTGGCTGGAATTACCAATGCAACAGTAGATGCAGTTACGGGCGGTAGCTAAATGAACCGATCAGGCTCTGTCAGACCTTTTCTAGTTGCCACGGCCTTGGGCGTTCTCTGCGGCGGCGCGCTGATCTTGACGTCGGCCCTGACCCGGCGCGGACCAGCGATCTTCGTGCCGTACGGGATATTGCTCAGCGCAATCGCGTTCTACCTACATACGCGTCGCGTTCGATCGTTTGTGGCGCGATTCGGTGTGTCTCTTCTCGCCTTCATGATCGGTAC
This sequence comes from Thermoanaerobaculia bacterium, assembly GCA_035996815.1. Classification (GTDB taxonomy): domain Bacteria; phylum Acidobacteriota; class Thermoanaerobaculia; order Gp7-AA8; family Gp7-AA8; genus JADGNZ01. Next base: position 13,139 of record DASYJF010000100.1, read on the forward strand.
GATCATCTTGATGGTTTACATCGTTACCGTTGCGAACACCTTGGCGTTCCGTACTCCGATGTGGAACAAGATTTGGCCGTTGCTGATCTTCTTATTGATTGGCTCTGTCGCCAGCGCAATTATTGCTATGGCCATTCCGTCGCGCGCTGATCTTGATGAACTCGCCTGAGTACTCGCTGGGTGGACTCTGAAGACGTGGGGTCGCCGTTGCTGAGCCGCGTGGACTCATCGAAACCGCTCATCTCTTGAAATCACCAAAGAACGCCGAGCGGCTTCTTCGTGCACCGGCCAAAGCTCGGAGCCAGAAGCTGAACCCAGAACCTCTCGAAAAGCTTCGCCGTGAGGTCGCGTTGGACGAACCCGAGGAGAACTAGATCGTCTTTGCGCCTGGCGGTGTTCCATCCTGAATTTCGCGAAGACCTTGGCTTCTGAGTTGCCGACGAACAGGAAGTGGTCGCTCGTGCTCTTGATCTCGTCAAGCCATCCTTCGCGACCCGTTCTCCGGAATTGGAAAGCCTGAGCCGCTGAAGTATTTGGCGGCCGGAGCCTGGTCGAGGCGCCTTACGCAGGAGCGTCGGTGGTCTACGTTGTGACAAAGGATCGAGTCGAGTTCCTTCAAGCCCGCTATCACTACTGATCTCGTTCCCTTGCCTGCGGTGCCGTGTTTGCGTGGGGCGTCCGGCGAACGCTGCTAGTCTTGCGGCATGCTCTGCATCGCCGCCGTCGCCTTGGCCGCATCCTTTCCCGTCATCGACTCCATCCGCATCGAGTCGCGTTGGGTTGGCCTCGGGCAGCCGAGCGCGACGACGTACACGATCGCTCACCGCGGCGATCGCTACAAGCGAAGGTTCACTGGAAAACAAGTGGGGTCAGGCCTTTGCTTTTCGTCGCTGAAACGTCGGACAATCGATGAACCACATGATCGCTGCCTTGTTGTTCGCCGTCGTAACTGCGCGATCGAGCGTCGGGGAAGTCACGATTGCTTTGCCTGAAGGGTGGCGCAGGCTCGATGCGGCAGAAGCCAAGGCTCTCAAGCCGGAGCTCAAGCCGCAGAATAAGTTGCAGCGTTGTCTCGCCGAGGAGTCCGACGGGCCGGGTCCGCTGATTGTAATGAAGCATGACGTGCCGGGTTCCATCGCTGCCAGTGTTCAGGTGTTTCTGAATCCTGTTCCTGCGGAGATGCGGTACGCGTCTTCCATTGAGCTTGCACGTGTAATCGCCTTCGCATCCGTCGCAGCATTTCGGGGTGAGTACGAGGCATCGCCTCATGAGACTACAGTCGGCGGATGTCCCGCAGCGGAGTGGGTTGCGCACTACACGTTAGTGGAGACAGGCGGTTCGCACGCGATGAAGATGAGAGGTGTGATCGTTGCGGCGAAGGACAAGTTCTATCTCATGGGCTACAGTGCGCCCGCGAGCGATTCCGCGGACTTCGAACTCTTTGAGACGATCGTCAGGACGATCCAGTTCAACAAGTAGAGCAAAATGGCGTGGCGTCATCAGCCAAGGTCACGATCGGCGCTGGAATACCATGTACAGCTTACCTGTACGTATCGCCATGACGGAGACTACCTACACTCAGGCGAGGGCGAACTTGAAGGCGCTTCTTGATGAAGCAGTCGACTCCAACGAGCCGGTCATCATCCATCGGCGCGAGGGCGGGGACGTGGCGTTGATCGCCGTCTCTGAGCTGCGCGGACTCATCGAGACCGCTCACCTTTTGCGATCACCAAAGAACGCCGAGCGGCTTCTTCGAGCGCTCGCCAGAGCGAAAGGCCGGAAGCTGAAGCCCGAGCCTCTTGAGAAACTCCGCCGTGAGCTCGGGCTCGACGAACCCGAACGCGATTAGGTCGTTCATGCGCGCCGCCGTGTTCCATCCTGAATTTCGGGAAGACCTTCGCTTCTGGATTGCCAACGAACGGAAGGTGGCACTTCGTGCTCTCGATCTCGTCGAAGCGATCCTTCGCGATCCATTCACGGGAATTGGGAAACCGGAGCCGCTGAAGTATCTGGCTGCCGGAGCCTGGTCTAGGCGCCTTACGCAGGAGCATCGGCTGGTCTACGTCGTGACGAAGGATCGAGTCGAGTTCCTTCAGGCCCGCTATCACTACTGAACGGGCCGGCAACCGGTGCACCGCGAGCGCGGTGCTGTTTCGCGTGATGTGTCCGGTGTATCAGACTTGGTGCGCGACCTGCTACGCGTCGGTTGCATTTCCCGTCTGCTTTTGTTCGCTGCTCGTCGCGGAATCGCACGACGGCCAAATGAAAGGATATTCATGTCGATCAAGAATGCTATTGCCAGTGTTGCGGTCAAGGATCTCAGTTCAGCAATTCAGTGGTACGAAACGCTATTTGGCAGGCTGGCCGATTCCAGACCAATGGCCGAGGTGGCGGAGTGGAAGTTTGAACGCGGGGGATGGCTGCAGGTTTATCAAAATGCGGAACGTCCGGGTTCCGGGTCGTGCACGCTCGCTGTGAGCAGCATCGATGAACAGATTGCGGACCTCAAGAACAAAGGCATCGAGTCAGGGGAACCAATGATCAGTGACAAGGCAAAGGTGGTCATGATCAAAGATCCTGAAGGCAACAGCATCGCCTTTGCTGAAGCCATTGACCAAAGCATGGCTCGATGATGCGACTGATCGAGTTCGCATAAACGCACGCACTTGCGCCTATCATAACTAAGGTGCTCACCATCCTCGCGGCAACCCTGCTCCTGAATCGCAATCACGGCGAACCGTGCCGGGCGGCGCTGGCCCAAAGCCGTGGCTCGGTCGTTGCCGGGAAAGCGTGGACATGCGTTGAATACGCGGAAATCAGCACAGCGAAAACTCAGTCGCTCGTTGTTTACGCGCTTGAGGATCCGAACCCTGGCGCATATGACTTCAGGCACCATGTGTTCGTCGCTCTCCTGTCGCAGCTTCCCGGACTATCATGGAAGGTTCTTAATCTCTCTGACGTTACGAAGCTCTTGCTCGACATGGATGAAGACGACGCTCACGGCGTCTTCTATGAGATGGGCGCGACCATCGCACCCTTCCGCCTGAAGGGAAACGGGAGAAGTTCGTCGATGTCCAAGTTTGGTCGCTCCTGAGCGGCTCCGGCGCGCTCTCGGCTTCGAGCGACATTCTGCTGCGCATCGACAGTCAGCATTTGCGGAGAGCGGGCACGATTCAGTCGACTGATGGCTGGGGCAGGAGCGGTTGGTCTTACCTGTCGGAGACGCGATCAGAGATCTTCATCGGAGAAGACGGGTTGCTTCTGGTTGAACGGTCCAGAATCGGGAAAAAGAAACGTTGGGAAGATCCCCTTACCGTGCACTGCCGCGTAACGCGCCAGCGGTATCGCTACACGGACGGTGAATTTCGATCCATTGGAACGATTGGCGCGCGAGAAGCGACTCGCTGGACCGGGATGACAGCATTGCGCCGTGACGATGATGATGCATATCTGCCTTGTTGCGCCGGCTGCACGTTCACCCACACGCATTAGAGTCGGCAGCTGAAAAACAAGGCCGGACTTGCGTCCGGCCTTTTTGTACGCACGTTGCGTTCTTAGTGAAGCGTGAGCGGGATCGTGATGATCTCCGTCACGCCGTCCGCGGTGACGCGGACTTTCAGGTTCAGCGTCGTGCCGGAGGAAGCGGCGTCGGGCCAGAAGGTCAGTCCGCCCTCGGTGTCGAAGAAGCGGAGCTGGGGTGGGGCGTTGACGATCTCGAATGTCGCGGGGGTCGACGAGTTGACGACGAGGCGGAACGAGACGGGCCAGGTGCCGGTGGGGATGTCGAGTGATCGGTCGAGGACGCCGTCGTGGTTCGCGTCGGGGACGTTGACGGTGTGGCTGTCGCCGAAGGCAACGCCGAGGAAGTTGATGCGCGTGTCGGGGAGAGCGATGAGGCCGGGGACGTAGGTCGGATCGCCGGAGCTGTTGTTGACGACGCTGCCGTACGCGACGGCTCGTCCGCTCGTCACCATGGCTTGGACGGTGTCGTTGTCCTGCGAGGCGATGTTGAAGAGCGCCGCGATGCCGAACGCGGGCTGGTTGTACTGCGCCTGTGTTCCGGCCGCGTAGGAAATCTCTTTCGACGCGGCGATGGTGCCGTCGGCGCGGACGAGGTCCCACTGAATCGTCGACGCGCTGTCGGCATAGACTCCGAAGTTGAAGCGCGAATCGGCGGTGGACGACGGACCGCTGAGGACGATCGTGCTGCCGGCGTCGGGGAGTGTGGACTGATCGACCGCGGGGATGTCCTGTCCGAACTCGCCGGTCGCGGACTTGTTGAACGTGCGCGAGCTGACGGTCAGCTTGTGCGCGAAGGCGCTGTCGAACGTGACTTCGATCGCGCCGGTGGCGGCGGTGCGGCCGAAGCGGCTGGCCACGACGTCGGCGATGGCGACGGTCGCGCGCGGCGCGACGGTGACGCTCGACGTGTCGGCGCTGCCGAGGATGTCGTGGAAGGTGAGCGTGGCGGCCACTGCGCTGGCGCTCAGATTGTGCAGCGTGAGCTCCGTCTGCCAGTGGCTGTCGTTCGCGCCCGGACCGGTGCCGGAAGCGGGGATGACGAGGGTGGTGGCGCCGGCGGCGAGCGTAAGAAGCAGGGCGAATGTTGCGGCGAGAATGCGTGTGATTTTCATTTCAGGTTTCTCCTTCGTTGTGTTGGCCGGTGATACGCGGACACGAAAAAGAACGTCTAGAATTTTATGCGATCACAGCATGTGAATAGAGATCGTTAAATAGACACGAAACCCGCACGCGCGCAGCCGCGCTGTGCGGCCGCAATCGTGTGCGTTCGGGTGCGTAGATACGCGAGTGGTCGGGAGAACGTTTATCCGCAGATGACGCAGATTTACGCGGATGGAGACCGATATACTCCGCCGCCATGTCTATCCCGTTGCTCGATCTGAAACAGCAGTACGCAACGATTCGCGAGGAAGTGCTTCGCGTGACGAACGAGGTTTATGAGTCGCAGTACTTCATCCTCGGGCCGCGCGTCGATGCGTTCGAGCGCGACTTCGCGGCGTATTGCCAGAGCAAGTACGCGGTCGGACTTTCATCCGGCACCGACGCGCTGCTGATTGCGCTGATGGTCCTCGGCGTCGGACCGGGCGACGAAGTCATCGTCCCCGCGTATTCATTTTTCGCTACGGCCGGAGTGGTGGACAGGCTCGGCGCGACGCCGGTGTTTGTCGACATCGATCTGGCGGACTACAACATCGACGCGAAGCAGATCGAGTCGCGCATCACCTCGAACACGAAGGCGATCATGCCGGTGCATCTCTACGGTCAGTGCGCGGCGATGGACGAGATCAACCGCATCGCCACGAAACATAGTCTCGCAGTCGTCGAGGATGCCGCGCAGGCGGTTGGCGCGGAGTACGACGGGCGTCGCGCGGGCGTGCTCGGCACGATCGGCGCGTTTTCGTTTTTCCCGTCCAAGAACCTCGGCGCGTTCGGCGATGCGGGCGCGGTGACGTGCGAGGACGAAGCGACATACGAAAAGCTCATCGATTTCCGCGTTCACGGGATGCGGCCGAAGTACTATCACCGCTACGTCGGCGGCAACTTCCGGATCGACGCGCTGCAGGCCGCGATTCTCCACATCAAGCTGCCGCATCTCGATGGCTGGTCCCAGGGACGACGGCGTAATGCGGCGATCTACGGGGAGCTTTTCGCCGACGCCAACCTCGGCGATCGCATCGTGCTGCCGCGCGAGTTGCCCAAGCGGCGGCACATCTACAATCAGTACATCGTTCGCTTCGTCGACAGTGCCGCGCGCGACCGCGTGCTCAATCATCTGAAGAGCGCCGGCATCGGATGCGAGGTTTATTACCCGCTGACGCTGCCGCAGCAGGAGTGCTTCACGGACGTTCCGTCGGCGAGCGAGCATTTCCCGCATTCCGATACCGCCGCTGCGACGACGCTGGCCATCCCGATTTTTCCGGAGCTGACGAAGGATCAGATGGCCGAGGTGGTGCGGGAGATAGCTCTTAGCTGTTAGCTCTTAGCTCTGACGTGACAGTGCGACTCCAACACCCAACACCCTGAAGAGCTAACAGCTAAGAGCTAATGATCCCCCTCCGACACACGCTCGCGCCGCGCACGACGCCGATCGTCAATCGGGCGCTCGTCATTGCGAACGGGATCGTGTTTCTTACGCAGATCGTCATGGGTGACCGCACGGAATCGATCATCAACCTCTTCGGATTCATCCCCGCGCGGCTGACGAATCCTGCCGCGTACGGCTACTCGATGCTGGAAGTCAGCGTCACGCTGGTCACGTCGCTCTTTCTGCACGGCGGATTCGTGCATCTCATCGGCAACATGATTTACCTCTGGGTGTTCGGCGGCGCGGTCGAGGATGCACTCGGGCACGCGCGATATGGGATCTTCTTCGTCATCTGCGGCGCGATCGGCAGCCTCACGCACACGCTGCTTTTTCCGCATTCCACCGTACCTTCGATCGGCGCCTCGGGCAGCATCGCCGGAATCCTCGGCGCGTTCCTGGTGCTGCGGCCGAAGGCGCGCATCGTCACGCTGCTGCCGCTGGTCGTCTATTGGGCGATGATCGAGTTGCGGGCCGTCATCTTTCTGCCGATCTGGTTCGGCATGCAGTTCTTCAACGGGTTCCTCTCGATTGCGGCCGCGCACCGGACGCAGGAGGTGGCCGGCATCGCGTGGTGGGCGCACGTCGGCGGGTTCCTTTTCGGCGCTGTCGTCGGCCTGATCGCACGCCGCGGAGCGCGCGAACGTGTGACACCATATGCCGCCGAAACGGAGGACGTTTGAACAAGGGAATCATTCTCGCGGGTGGCTCGGGCACGCGGCTGTATCCGATGACGTCGGCCATGTCGAAGCAGCTGCTGCCGGTTTACGACAAACCGATGATTTATTACCCGTTGACGACACTGATGCTGGCCGGCATCACCGAGTTTCTGATCATCACCACCCCCGAGGATCAGGCCAGTTTTCAGAAACTGCTGGGAAGCGGATCGCAGTGGGGCATCAAGATCAAATACGCGGCGCAACCCGATCCGGGCGGACTGGCGCAGGCCTTTCTGATCGGACGCGACTTTGTGGCCGGCGAGCCGAGCTGTCTAATCCTAGGCGACAACATCTTCTATGGACACGGCCTGCCGGATTCGCTGCGCCGCGCCGCGGCCGGCGAGAGCGGTGCGACCGTCTTCGCGTATCGCGTTCCCGATCCGGAGCGTTACGGCGTCGCCGAATTCGATGAGCGCGGACGCGCCATCAGCATCGAAGAGAAGCCGGAGAAGCCGCGCTCCAACTTCGCCGTGACCGGCCTCTATTTTTACGATGAGCGCGTCTGCGATTTTGCTGAGAACCTCAAGCCGTCGCCGCGCGGAGAGCTGGAGATCACCGACCTCAATCGCGTCTATCTGCAGATCGGCGAACTGCGCGTCGAACAGCTCGGGCGCGGCTTCGCGTGGTTCGACACGGGGACGCAGGAGTCGCTGCTGCAGGCCGCGAACTACGTCGAGACGATCGAGTTGCGGCAGGGGCTGAAGATCGCGTGCCCCGAGGAGGTCGCGTATCACCTCGGGTTGATCGATGCGCAGCAGTTGCGCGATCTGGCCACGCACCTCGCGCGCAGCACGTACGGCAAATACCTGCTCGATCTTCTCGACGAACAGGTCCAGCGCGCGGCGCGCGCGGCGACGGCGTCATGACGAAGCACGTCGTCGTCACCGGCGGCGCGGGCTTCATCGGCTCCAACATCGCCGACGCGTACCTCGCGCGCGGTTGGTTCGTCACGATCATCGACAACCTCTCGACCGGCAAGCGGCGCAACATCGATCCGCGCGCCGCGTTGCACGAGATCGATATTCGCGACCCGGCCGCGGCCGATCTGATCCGCGCGCTGAAGCCGGACGTCATCAACCATCACGCCGCGCAGATGGATGTTCGCAAGTCGGTTGCCGATCCTGCGGCCGATGCGGATGTCAACGTGATCGGCACGCTGCGAATCCTCGAAGCCGCAGTCGATGCCGCGGTGAAGCGCGTCATCTTTGCCTCGACCGGCGGCGCGATTTATGGCGAGCCTGTGGAGGTGCCGCAGACGGAGACGCATCCGCTGAATCCGCTCTCGCCGTACGGCTGCGCGAAGCTTTCGGTCGAGCGGTATCTCAATTACTACCGCGTCGTGCGAGGACTGTCTTCAGTCGCGCTGCGGTATGCCAACGTCTATGGCCCGCGGCAGAACGCGCATGGCGAGGCGGGCGTCGTGGCGATCTTCGCGGCGAAGCTGCTCGAGAAACAGCAGGCCACGATCAACGGCAGCGGCGAGCAGACGCGCGATTTCGTCTACGTCGACGACGTCGTGGCTGCAAACCTCGCGGCCTCGGACGCCGAATGGCAAGGGGAGTACAACGTCGGAACGGGTGTCGAGACGACCATCAACGAGTTGTATGACTCGCTGGCGTCGATCGCCGGCGCCAACACGCCAGCCATGCATGCGCCGGCGAAAGACGGCGAGCAACTCCGCAGCGTTCTCGATGGCAGCCGGCTGCGCACGCTCGCGAAACTGCCGGAGCGCAAACAGTTGTCCGAGGGGTTGAAGCAGACGTTCGAATGGTTTGCCGCGGAGCGCGGGCGATGATCATCACGCGCAGCCCGCTACGCATCAGCCTCGGCGGCGGCGGGACCGACCTGCCGTCGTACTACGAAAAATTCGGCGGATTTTTGATCGCCGCGGCCATCGATCGCTACGTCTACGTCACCATCAACCGTCCGTTCGGCGCAGGCATCCGGCTCAAGTACTCCGACATCGAAAACGTCGACACCGTCGATGAAGTGCGCCATCCCATTCTTCGAGAAGCGCTGCGGATGATGAACTTGCGCACGCCGCAGATCGAGATCACCACGCTCGCGGAAATCCCCTCGGGGACCGGACTCGGATCGTCAGGCAGTTTCACAACGGCCTTGGTCAAGGCGCTGTACGCGCATCGCCGCCGCCTGCTGCATTCGAGCGAAGTGGCGCGGCTGGCGTGCGAGATCGAGATCGAACGCCTGCACGAGCCGGTCGGCAAACAGGATCAGTACATCGCCGCGTACGGCGGCGTGACGTGCTTCGATTTCCATCCCGACGGCTCCGTGGCCGCGCGGCCGCTGACGCTGGCGATGGATACGATGTTCGAGCTCGAAGACAACCTCCTCCTTTTCTTCACCGGCTTTTCGCGAAGCGCCGGAAGTCTGCTAAGGGATCAGAAGGCGCGGTCTGAAGCGGACGACGCCGAGATGATCGAGAACCTCCACTACGTCAAAGACCTTGGCTACCGCAGTCAGACCGCGCTGGAAGCGGGACGCTGCGCCGAATTCGGCGAGTTGATGCACGAGCATTGGGAGCACAAGAAGCGGCGCTCGCACGGCATGAGCAATCCGAAGATCGACGAGTGGTACGAGCTCGGACGGCGCAACGGCGCGATCGGCGGAAAGCTGGTCGGCGCCGGCGGCGGCGGGTTCCTGCTCTTCTACGCGGAAGATCGGAAGTCGCTTCGGCGCGCGATGACGGAGGCGGGGTTGGAGGAAGTGCGGTTCCGGTTCGACTTTGAAGGGACGAAGGTGTTGATGTCGTAATCGGGAGTCGGGAGTCGGAGATGTGATCCGCGACCTGCGACGCCCGACCCCCGACTCCCGGACGGGTACAATGCGCCGCGCTGATGAGTTACACGCAACAACATCTCCGCGAAGCGTCCGCGATCATCGAGAAACTCGATGTGGATGCTATCGAGCGGACTGCCGTCCTCCTCGCCGAACTCCGCGAGCGCCGCGGACGGCTTTTCCTTCTCGGCGTCGGCGGCAGCGCGGCGAATTGCTCCCATGCCGTCAACGACTTCCGCAAGATCTGCGGCATCGAAGCGTATGCGCCGACCGACAACGTCAGCGAGCTCACGGCGCGCACGAACGACGAAGGGTGGGCGTCGGTGTTCATCGAATGGCTGAAGGTCAGCCAGCTCAATCCGTCCGACATGCTTTTCATCTTTTCGGTTGGCGGCGGAAATCGGGAGAAGAACGTTAGCCCGAACCTTGTTGCGGCGCTGGAATACGGAAAAGAAGTCGGCGCGAGAATCTGCGGCGTCGTCGGGCGCGACGGAGGGTTCACGGCAACGGTCGCCGACGCCTGCGTCATCATCCCCACCGTCAATCCGCAGAACGTCACGCCGCACACCGAAGCGTTTCAGGCAGTCGTGTGGCACCTTCTGGTATCGCATCCAGCGTTGAAAGCATCCGAGACGAAGTGGGAATCGACCAAGTGATGAAAGCCGTGTTTCTCGATCGCGACGGTGTCATCAATCGCGCCGTTGTGCGCGATGGGAAGCCGCATCCGCCCGACACGCTCGACGAACTCGAAGTGCTGCCCGGAGTTCCGAACGCGTTGCACAAACTCCGCGGCGCCGGCTTTCGCCTGATCGTCGTTACGAATCAACCCGACGTCGCACGCGGGACGCAGACGAGAGAAGCAGTCGAAGCGATGCACGCGCGGCTCACCGAGGAGCTGGCGGTTGATGAAGTCATCGCCTGCTATCACGATGGCGACGACTGCGACTGCCGCAAGCCGAAGCCGGGCGCGTTGCTCGATGCCGCACAGCGCCATGGCGTGGAGCTGGAAAATTCGTTCATGGTCGGCGACCGCTGGCGCGACATCGAAGCAGGTCAGCGCGCCGGCTGCCGCTGCCTTTTCGTCGATCACGGCTACGCCGAACAGCAGCCGGTTGGATCGTTCGTGCGTGTACCGTCACTGGCGGCCGCCGCGGATTGGATTCTCGAGAATCAGTGATGACCCGACTGGAAGATCTCAACGTCAAAATTTTCGCCGACGGCGCCGAAAAGGCCGGGATGCTGGAGATGTACGCCAAGCCGTACATCAAAGGCTTCACCACCAATCCGACGCTGATGCACAAAGTCGGACTGACCGACTATCGCGCCTTTGCCCGCGACATCGTCAGCGTGATTCCCGATCGTCCGATCTCCTTCGAAGTCTTCTCCGACGAGTTCGACGAGATGGACCGACAAGCGCGCGAGATCGCCACGTGGGGAGACAACGTCTACGTAAAAATCCCGGTGACGAACACGCGCCGCGAGCCTGCGTACGATCTCGTGCGCGTGCTCGCAAACGAAGGCGTCAAGCTGAACATCACCGCGATCATGACCATCGATCAGGTGCGCAACGTCGTCGACGCGGTGAAAGACGGTGCGCCGTCGTGCGTCTCCGTCTTCGCCGGACGCATCGCCGACACCGGCCGCGATCCTGTTCCGATCATGACCGAGTGCGTCGACATTCTGAAGGCCGCGCCGCAGTCGGAACTGATCTGGGCCAGCCCGCGCGAGCTGCTGAACATCATCCAGGCCGACGCCATCGGCTGCCACATCATCACCGTCACCAACGACATCCTCAAGAAGTTGCCGCTGATCGGGAAAGACCTCGCCGACTACTCGCTTGACACCGTCAGGATGTTCTTCGACGACGGGCGGAAGGCCGGGTTCACGCTTTGATTTTCGTCACGGGCGCGGCCGGCTTTATCGGCTTTCATGTGTCGAAGCGGCTGCTCGAGCGCGGCGACGACGTCGTCGGGATCGACAACCTCAACGACTACTACGATCCGGCGCTCAAGCATGCGCGGCTGGACATTCTCGGCAAGTTTGAGCGCTTCGAATTCGTCCGCGCCGACATCTCCGACCGCGCCGCAATCGAGGAATTGTTCGCGCGCCACAAGCCCGGGCGTGTCGTTCATCTGGCAGCGCAGGCCGGCGTGCGTTACTCGCTCACCAATCCGCACGCGTACACCGAGAGCAACATCACCGGGTTCCTGAACATCCTGGAGGGATGCCGCCACCACGGCGTCGAGCATCTCGTTTACGCGTCATCGAGCTCCGTCTACGGCGCGAACACCAAGCAGCCGTTCTCCGAGCACGACAACATCGATCATCCCGTTTCGCTCTACGCCGCGACAAAAAAAGCGAACGAGCTGATGGCGCACACGTATGCGCACCTCTTCGGCGTCGCCTCCACCGGACTTCGTTTCTTTACGGTGTACGGACCGTGGGGCCGTCCGGACATGGCCCTCTTCCGTTTCACGCGCGGCATCCTGGCCGGCGAGCCGATTCCGGTGTTCAACGAGGGGCGGATGATCCGCGACTTCACCTTCATCGACGACATCGTGGAAGGCGTGGTCCGCGTGCTCGACAAACGCGCCGAGCCCGATCCCGCGTGGAGCGGCGATGATCCCGATCCGGCGCGCAGCTATGCGCCGTACCGCGTTTTCAACATCGGCAACAACCGGCCGGTGCTCCTCCTCGACTACATCGCCGCGCTCGAAGCGGCCCTCGGCCGGAAAGCGACGCTCGATCTCCTGCCGATGCAGTCCGGCGACGTCGTCTCCACGCGAGCCGACGTCAGTGAGCTGGAGAAGGCAGTCGGTTTCCATCCGTCGATCACGATCGCCGAGGGGATTGCGCGATTTGTAACGTGGTACAAAGAGTACTTTCAGGTGCACTGACTTGACCGCTTCAACAGTCGATACCCAGACGCTCGATACCTTTCTGGAAGCCGTTCGCGCGCGCACCGCCGTCGTCGGCGTGATCGGACTCGGATACGTCGGTCTTCCGCTCGTGCTGCTGTTCGAAGAGGAAGGCTTCCCGGTCATCGGTTTCGATGTCGATGTCAACAAGACCGCGGCGCTGAACCGCGGCGAGTCGTACATCAAACACATCGGCGTCGATCGCATCAGCAAAGCCTTCAGCACCGACCGCGTCACCGCCACCACGAACTTCGAACGGCTCGCCGAATGCGACGCGGTCATCATCTGTGTCCCGACGCCGCTCGGCGTTCATCGCGAGCCCGATCTGAAGTACATCCGCATGACTGCCGAAGCGATCGCGGAGCGCATCCGTCCAGGGCAGTTGATCGTGCTCGAATCGACCACGTATCCCGGCACTACCCGCGAAGAACTGCTGACGCGATTCGAGAAAAAAGGCGTCGTCTGCGGACGTGACTACTTCCTGGCCTTCTCGCCCGAGCGCGAAGATCCCGGCAACGAGGACTTCAACACGCGCACGATTCCGAAGATCGTCGGCGCCATCGACGCGCCGTCGCTCACCGCGGCGCAGGCGCTTTACGCGTCCGTCATCGATCGCGTCGTCACCGTTTCGAGCGCGGAAGTGGCGGAGTCCGCCAAGCTGCTCGAGAACATCTTCCGCGCCGTCAACATCGCCCTCGTCAACGAGATGAAAGTCGTTTTCGATCGCATGGGCATCGACGTCTGGGAAGTGATCGACGCCGCCAAGACCAAGCCGTTCGGTTTCATGCCGTTCTATCCCGGCCCCGGACTCGGAGGCCATTGCATTCCGCTCGATCCCTTCTATTTAACCTGGAAGGCGGCGGAGTACGGTACCTGGGCGCGTTTCATCGAGCTGGCCGGCGAGATCAACACCTCGATGCCTCGCTACGTCATCGATCGGACCACCGAGGCCGTGAACCAGAGCGGCAAGAGCATCGTTGGCGCGAAGGTGCTCGTGCTCGGGCTCTCGTACAAAGCTGACATCGACGACGATCGCGAGTCGCCGTCGTTCGAATTGATCGAGTTGCTGCAGCAGCGCGGCGCGATCGTTTCGTACTGCGATCCGTACGTTCCCGTCGCACGGCGCGGACGCAAGCACGACATCCATCTCAGCTCCGTCCCATGTACGCCGGAAGAATTCGCGAACTACGACGCCGTGCTCATCTCGACCGCGCACTCGCAATTCGCCGATGCGAAGCTCTATGCGTCGGCGAAGCTGGTCATCGACACGCGCAACGTCGTTCCGCGAAATGCGGGCATCAACGTGGTGCGGGCCTGAGATGCCGAAGACCGCGCTCACCGCGCTCGTCACGGGCATCACCGGGCAGGATGGTTCGTACCTCGCCGAGTTGCTGATTGCGAAAGGCTACGTCGTGCACGGCATCGTGCGGCGTTCATCGTCGTTCAACACCGGCCGCATCGATGCGATCTACCAGGACCCGCAGGAGAAAGAGCTGCGGCTGATTCTTCACTACGGCGATCTGAACGACAGCTCGTCGCTCAACCGCATCCTGCGCATCGTCAACCCGGACGAGATTTACAACCTCGGCGCGCAAAGTCACGTCAAGGTCTCCTTCGACACGCCCGAGTACACCGGCGAGGTGACCGGCCTCGGTGCCGCGCGGCTGCTCGAAGCGATCCGCGAGCTGCAGATCCGGCCGCGGATTTATCAAGCCTCATCTTCGGAGATGTTCGGCAAGGTGGATCAGTCGCCGCAGAACGAGCGGACGCCGTTCTATCCGCGCAGCCCGTACGGGGCGGCGAAGTTGTACGCGTATTGGATGACCGTGAATTATCGCGAGGCGTACGGCCTCTTCGCCGTCAACGGCATCCTCTTCAATCACGAGTCGCCGCGGCGCGGAGAAACGTTTGTGTCGCGCAAAGTCACGCGCGCGGTCAGCCGCATCAAGCTCGGATTGCAGGATCGCCTCTACCTCGGCAACCTCGACGCGCGCCGCGATTGGGGTTACGCGAAAGACTACGTTGAGGCGATGTGGCTGATGCTGCAATGCGATGAGCCGGACGATTTCGTGATCGCCACCGGCGAGACGCACACCGTCCGCGAGCTCTGCGACCGCGCCTTCGCTCGCACCGGCGTCGAACTGGTGTGGGAAGGAAGCGGCGTTGACGAACGCGGCATCGACAAAGCGACGGGGAACGTTCGCGTCGAAATCGATCCGCGCTACTTTCGTCCCACCGAGGTCGAGCTGCTCCTTGGAGACGCAACGAAGGCGAAGGAGAAGCTCGGCTGGTCGCCGCGCACGGCATTTGCGGAGCTCGTCGATCTGATGGTTGACGCCGATCTCGAACTCGCGGCTACCGAGGCGCGCCTCGGCGCGAAGTGACGATGGCCACCTTCTGGAACGATCGCCGAATCCTGCTCACCGGAGGAGGCGGCTTCCTCGGAGGATTCATCGCCGCCGAGTTGCAGCAACGCAATCCGGCCGCCCTCTTCACGCCGCGCGCGACGGAGCTCGACCTCCGCGATGCCGGCGCCGTTCGCGCATACCTCGGCGAGCATCGTCCGAATCTCGTCATCCACGCCGCCGCGGTGGTCGGTGGCATCGGTGCGAATCGTTCGCATCCCGGCCGTTTTTTCTACGACAACGCGGTGATGGGATTGCACCTCATCGAAGAGTCGCGACTCGCGGGCGTCGAGAAGTTCGTCTGCCTCGGCACCATCTGCGCGTATCCGAAACACACGCCGATTCCGTTTCGCGAAGAGGAGTTGTGGAATGGGTACCCCGAGGAGACGAATGCGCCGTATGGACTGGCGAAGAAAATGTTGCTCGTGCAACTGCAGGCATACCGGCAGGAGTACGGCTTCAACGGCATCTTCCTCCTGCCGGTGAACCTCTACGGCCCGCGCGACAACTTCGACCTCGAGACGAGCCACGTCATCCCGGCCATGATCCGCAAGTTCATCGAAGCGCGCGAACGGGGAGAGCAGCAGGTTGTGCTGTGGGGCGACGGTTCGCCGACGCGCGAGTTTCTCTACGTCGAGGACGCCGCGGCGGGCGTCGTCGCAGCCGCGGAGCAATACGACAGCAGTGAGCCGGTCAACCTCGGTCGCGGCGAAGAGATCGCCATCCGCGATCTGGCTCGGTTGATCGCGGAGCGCACCGGATTCCGCGGCGAAATCGTATGGGACGCGACGAAGCCGAACGGCCAGCAGCGGCGGATGCTCGACGTTTCACGCGCCGAGCGCGAATTCGGATTCCGCGCAACGACGTCATTGGAAGCGGGGATGGCCAGGACGATCGCGTGGTACGAGTCGTTGCGGCGCTGACGATGTGCGGGATTACAGGCATCTGGAGAAAACGGGGAGTCGATGCGGTCGCGACCGCGGCGCGGATGACCGACCGCCTCGCGCACCGCGGGCCTGATGATGCCGGCGTCTGGTCGGATTCCGCTGCCGGAGTCGCTCTCGGATTCCGCCGCCTGTCGATCATCGATCTGTCGCCGGCGGGACATCAGCCGATGCAGTCCGCCTCCGGGCGTTTCACGCTGGTCTTCAACGGCGAGGTCTACAATTTCCTCGCGATCCGCGAAGAGCTTGAGCGCGGCGGGCTGGCTCCGTCGTGGCGTGGGCACTCCGATACGGAAGTCATCCTGGCCGCCTTCGAGGCGTGGGGTCTCGATGCCGCGGTGAAGCGCTTCGTGGGCATGTTCGCGTTCGCGCTTTGGGATGGCCGCGAGCACCTCCTGCACCTCGTGCGCGACCGTATCGGCGTCAAGCCGCTCTATTACTCCGCCGCGAACGGTACGGTGCTGTTCGGCTCCGAACTGAAGTCGATGACGGTCGCAGAAGAGTGCCCGACTGCGATCAGCCGCGACGCTCTCGCCTTGTACACGCGCTTCGCCTACGTGCCGGTGCCGTACACGATTTACGAAGACGTCTGGAAAGTGCGGCCGGGGACGATCGTCACATTCGACGCCGATCATCGCCGAAGCGAGCGCGAATACTGGTCGTTGCGCGACGTCATCGAGAGCGGTATCGCGAACCGTTATGCAGGGAGCGATGCCGAGGCAATCGAAGAGCTCGATCGGGTGGCGAGGGAGGCGGTAAGGCTGCGGATGATCGCCGACGTTCCGCTCGGCGTTTTCCTTTCCGGCGGTATCGACTCGTCGCTCGTCACGGCGCTGATGCAGGTGCAGAGCAGCGGTCCGGTGAAGACGTTCAGCATCGGATTTCGCGAGGCCGAATACGATGAAGCGCGCTACGCTGCGGCCGTGGCAAAGCACCTCGGTACCGAACACACGGAGCTGTACGTCACGCCGTCCGATGCGCGCGACGTGATCCCTCTGCTGCCCGACATCTACGACGAGCCGTTCGCCGATTCCTCGCAGATTCCGACGTATCTCGTTTCGAAACTGGCGCGGCAGCACGTCACGGTGAGTTTGTCCGGCGACGGCGGCGACGAGTTTTTCGGCGGTTATCACCGCTACTTCCTCGGCCGCAAACTGTGGGACAAAGCGGAGTTGCTGCCGCGCTTCGCGCGTCCGATGGCCGCCGCTGCCATGCGAGCTGTCTCGATCGCGAGATGGAATGCGCTGTTGTCGCCGAAGAGCCGCTTCGTCCCACGCGCACTGCGCCGCGAGCGGGCCGGAGAGCGCATCCACAAACTGGCGGCGGCGATGACCACGAGCGATCCCGACGCGCTCTACCGCGAAGTGGTTGCCCAGTGGCCGGGTCTCGTGCCCGGCGCCCGCGAACTGCCGATCGCGATCACCGACCGCGCGGCGTGGCCACGCATCGACGACTACATCGAGCGGATGATGTACTTCGACCAGGTTTCGTATCTGCCCGACGACATCCTGGTGAAGGTTGACCGCGCCAGCATGGCTGTCAGCCTCGAAGCGCGCGAGCCGCTGCTCGATCATCGGCTCATCGAATTCGCATGGCGGCTGCCGCTGTCGATGAAGCTTCGCGACGGAGGCGGCAAATGGATCCTCAAGAAACTGCTGGCGCGGTACGTTCCGCAGACGTTGATCGATCGCCCCAAGATGGGATTCGGGCTTCCGATCAATCACTGGCTGCGCGGTCCGCTGCGGGATTGGGCCGAGTCGCTGTTGAACGAAAAGCGTTTGCGTGAAGACGGCTTCTTCGACGCGCAGGCGGCGCGGGAAAAGTGGACGCAGCACGCCAGCGGCCGCGGCGAATGGCAGCAGTATCTCTGGACGGTGTTGATGTTTCAGGCCTGGCTCGAACGTCGTGGGCACGACTCAATCAGTGTGCTGCCGCTCTGCGCCTCGGCTCAGGCTGGCGGAGTGCCATGACGAGCACCTGACCATCGGGAGCGGTCATCAGCATTGGCCTGTGATCCGGCGTGAGAGCAGTAAAACGCTGAACGGCGTCTGCCATCCCATCGAACTGTTCGATCCGGAAGGTGTCGCCGGAATCGATTGCCGCACCTGCCGCAAAGCGTCGGACGACAAGCCAGCGTCCGTCATTCATGCCGACCGGTACCGCGATCACCTGGGGGTCTCCATTTGCCACCGCGATTTCCGTCGCAGCGCACGTCCAATCTGCGCATGTCTTCACGATCCAGAGATGCGTGATCGGAACACAGGGACATGCTTTCGGCGAATTATCGCCGAGCATAGGCGTGGCGAAAAGAGCGAGGAGGAAAGCGGTGGATATCAGGCGGCGCATGAGAAGGTCTCCGCCGGTCGCGGCTTGAAACCTCCGTGCCAGACGCCATCCTCTGACGAAAAAAGCCGCCCCGCGATCGCAGGGCGGCTTCGGAAGATCGAAATTGTGGAAGGGTTTAGTGGGCTGTACCGACGCAGTTGAACGTGCCCGGAGTGCTGTTGAGCTCGAGCCGGTTCGTGCTGTAGCTGCACAGCTGGCCGCTACCCGTTTCCGATACGCCGGTGGTGTTTCCGACGATCGAGCTGTTGTTCACGAAGCCGCTGGAATTGCCGCCGTTGGACCGGATACCGGTACCGTTGTTTGAGGCGGTACTGAAGTCGACAACCAACGATGCGCCGGTCGAGCTCGTGACGAGGATCCCGTCGGTCGTGTTGCCGTCGGCGTACGAGTGCCGAATCGACGTCTTGGATTTCTCGTCACCCTGAATGCCGACGGTGTTCTCGCTGACACTGGAATCGTCGATGCTCGTATTCGCAAAGCCGGCCGAGATTCCGGTCGACTTGACGCCGATTCCGGTGTGACTGATCGAGGTGCGGCGTACAACCAGCCTGGCGGTGCTGTTCGGCTGGAAGAGGATGCCCGAGCCCGAATACCGCGTGATGTAGCAGTCTTCCACGAGCAGAGAATCACCGGAGATGAAATTGACACCGTTCGTTCCGAGCGTCACACCCGAGCCGTCGATGAGGATGTTGCGAAGGACGACGTCGCGGTTTGTACCGCTGGTGATATTCACGATGATGCCCTGAACACCGCTGGACAGGACGCTGGCGAGCGTACCGTTGCCTTCGAGCGTCATTGCTTTGGTGATCGTGACGGCGCCGAACCCACCCGGATCAAGTGCATCGATGACTCCGCCGGCGGCGGTCTTCGAAATCGCGCCTGCGAATGTCTTGCACGGCGCCGTGCGGCTGCACGGATTGGCGTCATCGCCGACGCCGGAGACCCACGTGCGGGTCGCCTGAGCGAAGGCTGACAGGGACATAAGGCATATCAGTGTTGCGATAAGTACAGATCGTTTTCTCACGATTCTTTCCCCTCCTGAAAGGATGTTTGTGGACCGAACAGCAACTTTTGATTGACTGCGGCAATGTACTGCCGCCCTTCCCGCAAAGCAACATCCAGTTGTGACTTCGCTCACCTTTTCGTTTCTTTTTGTGTCCCCGGCTCCAGAAGGTTCAGTCACAACGTGAGCATTTGAACAGTTATTAGCAGCGGTGGCATGCGCGCTGCAACGAGGGCGCCGTGCGGATTCCTCGTCTGCGAGCCTTTTTCATGGTCCTCTTTGCTGCGGCGGGCACTGGGGCGTTCGCGACGTCATTCGTCGTGCCGTCCGATCGCGAATTGATTCGCAGCGCCGACGCGATCGTCGTCGCCAGCGCGCTCTCGTCCTATACGCAGCGGACATCCGAGAACGGGATCGAGACCGTCACGGTCATGTCGATTGAGGAATCGATCAAAGGAGATGCTGCCGGTTCAATCAACGTCGTCGAGCCGGGGGGTACATTCGGACAGCGCGCCACCGTCATTGCGGGGGTTCCGCGTTTTGAGGAAGGCCAGCGGATGCTGCTCTTTCTCGTGCGGACCGGTCCGAGCCGCTGGGCAGTAACACAACTGGTTCTTGGCAAGTTCACATTCGGGACCGATATCGCAGGCCGCAGAGTCCTCGTGCGCGACGAAGGAGAAATCGCCGGCTGGGATGGCGATCTCCAGCCTTACAAGGAGCGGAGACGCATTGCGGAGCACTTCGTGGAGTTCATTCGATCCGAGGCCGTGGGACGGATGGTTCCAGCGAACTACTTCACGGAAACGGAGCCTCTGCGGCTGGAACCGACGAACACCACCCGTCGATTGACTCCTGTGCCGCAGGTTGCGCCGTTTACCGCCAACTCCTACACGATGCTCATCAGCGGCAACCTGGGATCGCGCTGGGCGGTCTTCCCCGCCGCCGTCTCCTGGTACAGCGGAACAACTCAGGAGGCCGGCGCGCCAGGCGGAGGCGTCACTGCCATTCAGGCCGCGTTCACGTCCTGGGACAACGACTGCGGCTCGAATGTGAACTACGTCTATGTCGGGACAGACGACGGTAGCCACGCGCAAGGGCTTCATGGTGTCGACGGGCGCAACACCGTCCTCTTCGAGCGCGATCTGAGCGCGTGGGGCGTGCCGCCGTTCACCTGCTCTGGAAACAGCTACAGCGGAACGCTCGGCATCGGCGGAGTCACGAGCGCCTCCGGTCAGAACTCGGTCAATGGTGAAGCGTTCGCGACGACCGCTGAAGGCGACGTGGAGATGAACCGCGGACTGGCGAATTGCACGCTGCTTTTCAATAACGGTGATTTCAATAGCGCCGTTACGCACGAGGTCGGACACACGCTCGGCTTCCGGCACTCCGACCAGAACCGGGCGAGCAACGCGGCCTGTACGACGGATGCTTCGCTGGAGTGTTCCAACCAGGCGATCATGAAATCGTTCATTTCCACGGGCCTCAACGCAACGCTTCAGGTCTGGGATCAGCACGCTGTTCAGGCGGTTTACCCCGGCAACGTCTGTGCGCCGACGACGTGCGCGCCGCCATCGATCACGCAACAGCCGGCGCCAGCAAACAGCACCATCACCATCGGCGCATCCAGGATTCTGACGGTCGGCGCCAGCGGCACCGCACCGCTAAGCTATCAGTGGTACGTAGGTCCGTCGGGCACGACCACGACGCCGATCAGCGGCGCGACCGGTCCCTCCGTCTCGGTTTCGCCGTCGACCACGACGCAATATTGGGTGCGCGTTTCGAACTCCTGCGGCTCGGTGAACAGCAACGTGGCCACGGTGGCGGTTGCCGGAGGAGGATCGCCGGCGTCGTTTTATCTGGTCACGGAATGCCGGCTTCTCGATACGCGCGGCGCGACCGGACCATATGGCGGACCATCGCTGGCTGCGAACAGCACACGCAATGTGGTTGTCTCCGGCCATTGCGGCGTCGCCGCCGGTGCATCGTCGGTCGTGATCGTCGCGATCGCCTTGAGCCCGGGCACCAACGGATGGATGACGTTGTTCCCGGGGCCGGCGGGCACGGCGGCACCGAACGCGGCGACGCTGAACTACTCAACGGGCAAAACCCGCAGCAACATCGCCATTATCCCGATGGCGAGTGACGGCAGCATCAATGTGGCCAACTTCAACTCCGCCGGGAGCTCAATTCCATTCGTCATCGACGTGTACGGATACTTCAAATGAAGATACGATCAAACGTTTTCCGCTCGGTTCAACTCAGCATCGGCTTCGGCATTCTGATGTCGCTCGTAACGACGGCAGCATCGGCTCAGTCGGGTCCGTATCAGTTCTATTCGTTAGCGCCTTGCCGTCTCGTCGATACGCGGAACGCGAACAGTGTGAATGGCGGGCCGAGCCTCGGCACCGCGCGGCGCGACTTCGTGGTGAAAGGCAACTGCGGAGTTCCGCTGACTGCAAAAGCGGTCAGCCTCAACATTGCCGTCACCGCTGCGTCAACTGCGAGCTGGCTCACCGTCTGGCCGGCCGGTCAGGCCATGCCCAACACCGCGGCCATCAATTTCAGCCAGAACGACTGGGCGCTATCCAACGGCGCGATCGTCGGCGTCGCGAGTGGTTCGCCGGATCTTTCGGTGCAGAACGCGACCGGTGTCGTTGCCGTGATCATTGACGTCACCGGATACTTCCAGTGACGGCACGTTGAGCCGACGGAGACTTTGAGCGATCATAGCCGCCTTCATGGCCGGCCATTTCGAACGTGTGACGGACTCGGTGCTGCTGCCGCGCTGGGTCGTGCGCGAACACGAAGCGCGATATGCATTCTGCCGATCGTTCGTTCGCGACAAAATCGTTCTCGATTGCGGAAGCGGCGAAGGGAAGGGATCGAAGGCGATCGCGATGGGTAAGCCGCGGCTGCTCATTGCAATCGATCGATCGCTGCCAAGTGTCCGCCTGGCGCGCGGTGAACGTATTGAGCCCGTGGCAGCGGATACGGAGCGGTTGCCGGTGCGCGGCAGGTTGGCCGATGTGGTCGTTGCGCTTGAGGTCATCGAGCACTTCGCGAACCCGGAAGCATTCTTGACCGAGGCCGCAAGGGTCCTCCGCGATGGCGGAACCTTCATCTGTTCCACACCGAACCGCATCGTCCGCAATCCCTTGTCGGCGCTTTCCGATCGCCCTCTCAATCCGTGGCATCTGCGCGAATGGTCGCCGTCGGAGTTTCGATCATTATTGAGCACTGTTTTCGGAGAGGTTGAACTTCTGGCCCAGCAACCGCAGTCAGTCCGGATGACGCGGAGTTTCGAATGGCTGGCGAAGATCATCTCGCGCCGCGGCGCCGCAATCCTCCGGCAGCTTGTGAAGATCCCGCTTGCAATCATGCCGTCGAGCGGGCGGTACGGAGTGCGTGCGATGGATGAGGATTGGGATTACGAATTCGTTGTGGCGGTGTGTTCGGAACCGGTGCGCTAAGCACTACCGTTCAGTACGCTATTGAAGAGTGAGGATTGGTGCGCTGTAAACCCGGCGTATGGTCTGCCCGCTGATAGGTTGAGATACTATTTCCTGCTCCCATGATTTCTATCCTTAGCCAATTCCTGGCGCTTATGTTGGCCGGCTTCGGCCTGTTCCGGTTGTGGCGTTCGACGGAATCAAGCAGTCGATGGGTCAATGTCACTATCGCGACCGGACTTCTTGCGCGCGCCGTAGCCGGACAGCTTCTTTTCTGGATTTCGTACCTGCGTCTGCCGATTGCGCGCGGCATGCAGATGGGCGATGGATTCTGGTTCTTTGCTGGGGATGGCGCGCTGGAGTACTTTCCGACGGCCGCTCTTCTGGCGCGTGCGGGCTTGCGCTCCATCATCGAATTTCCGACCAGCGCTGCATCAGTCGGGTACGTCAAAACGCTCGCTCTCACGATTTTTCTCCTCGGTACGGCGGCGTCGGTCGGGGTGCTGCTGAATCTTTTCTTCTACCTCGGGATCATGGCGGTCATCGTCCGCTGGAGTGAACACGAGCCCCGGGCGCGGATGGCTCCCGCGATTGCCATCGGTGCCCTCAGCCTTTCGCCGGCTTGCTTTTTGTGGTCCCTTCAGCCGCTCAAAGACACCTTCTTTCAATTCGTCGTGATCGCCTTCATCGCCGCTTGCGCCGCATGGCAGCGAACATGGGCGACACCCGCGGCGCCATTGCGGGAAGCTCTCTGGAGCGGAACCGCGATGCTGTCGACGCTTCTGGCGATCGCCGCGGTGCGGTGGTACTTCGCGTTCGCGCTACTTGCCGCGATGACGATGTTCCTGTTTTTAGTCGCGACGATGTTCCGCGGGCGTAAAGCCATCGCCTTCTCCGCCAGCGCCGTTTTGCTCGTGTTGCTTTCGCGTGTGTTTCTTTTCGGAGGCGGCGCTTATGTTCCGCCGGCGATCAACCGCGCGCTTTCTCCGTCAACTGCGATCGCGGAGATCGCTCATCTGCCGTCGTCGATCCTCGCGTATATGGAGACCACGCGTGCAGGATTCGATCTGGTTGGCGGCCGTACTTCGATTCGCCCTGGCGCGAGATTTGTGAAGGCGGAGGCCGCGCCAGCCGCGAACGAGGGCTCAGCAAAGGTGGCCGGCCTTCCACCTGTTCCCGTTCCGATGGCTCCGCCCATGGCGGCGACGCCCAGCGCACCGGCGGCAAAACTGGGACCGAAACCGTCGAACGAAGCCGCGAACGCGATGGCAGCACCGAATCCATCTCCAACGACACCCGTCATTGCGGTGAAGACCGTGAAGAACGCACCGACGGTTTCGGTGCGACCGGCGGCAATCGGATCGACCGCAATACGAACGATCGCGAGTCCCATACAAACGGCTGCGAAGCCGCCCGCGGTCGCGGAGGCGATCCGCGAAACGATCATGAGCCGCCTCGTGACCGGGGTTGCGGCCGTCGTGCTCCCTCGAAGCCTCGGAGAACAGCTGGGCCTCTTCCACATCGGGGGCGGACAGGGGCTGTTCTGGTTCACGGAGATCGACACCATCCTCTTCGATTTCATCATCCTTTGTGCGGTGATTGCAGTCGCGTCGCATGGCCTCCTGTCGTGGCGGAGCCCGCTGCTTTGGCTTCTCGCTGTGATCACCGTGCTGGCGGGCGTGCCGCTCGGATACATCATCACAAACTACGGGACTCTCTTCCGCCTTCGGGCGATGGTGTTCGTCGGACTTGCGCTCATCCCGTTGGCCCTGGCGACATCCGTTGGGCGCGACCCCGAGCCCGCGCTGAGTACTCCTCCGACGTCTTGACCGTCATTTCAGACAGCGCATACAATCCGCCGCCTTTCGCGCCTCCCGGCGCCATCCGATCGGAGACTTCAATCCCTCGTGTCCAGCGAACCGCAGGCGCACCGCCGTATTGCACGCTTCGTGTCCGCGCTTTCGGACCGCCTCGGTATCACCCGCGCTCTCATCTACACAGTACTGGGGCGGACCTGGTCGGTGCTTGCCGGTCCCGTCTCGCTCATCTTCGTCGGACGTTTTCTGAGCAAGGACGAGCAAGGCTTTTACTACACCTTCTGGAGCGTGCTGGGGTTGTGGGTGTTTTTCGATCTCGGTCTGTCGTTGATCATCGTGCAGTTCGCCAGTCACGAACGAGCCGTACTCCGGTTCGTGGACGGCCGCATCGAAGGCGATCACCGAGCGCGGCAGCGGCTGGCCTCGCTGTTCCGGCTCGCGCTGCGCTGGTACGGATGGGCGGGCGTGCTCATGGTGGCGGTCGTTCTGCCCGCGGGGCTGTTTTTCTTTACGCGCTATCAGCCTCAACTCCAGGTGAAATGGACCGGACCGTGGGTCCTCCTGGTCCTTTCGACGGCCGCGAACGTCATCATTGCTCCGCTTGCATCGATTCTGGAAGGGTCGGGTAAGTTCCAGGACATGGCACTGATGCGGTTGCTGCAGGGAATGACGGCTAACGTTTTCCTGTGGGTCGCTCTGCTTGCCGGCGGCGCGCTTTACTCGGCGGTTGCCCTCAATGGAACGATGGCGCTCTTCAGTGCGATCTGGATCTTCCGCCGGCATCGCAATTTTTTTGCGAATCTGGCGGCGCAGGATGCAGGTGGGGACGAGATTCGTTGGCGTACGGAGATCTGGCCGTTTCAGTGGCGCTTTGCGATGAGCTGGATGGCGGGGTACTTCACATTCCAGATATTTAACCCGATCCTTTTTGCTTCCGCGGGACCGCGAGTGGCGGGGCAGATGGGAATGAGCCTGATGGTGACGACGGCGATCTGGTTGTTCGCGCAGTCGTGGATCAACACGCGCGCCGTCGACTTCGGCGCCTTGGTAGCGTCGCGAGACTTCGTGACGCTGGACCGTACGTTCCGGCAGGTGGCGGTGCAATCGACGGTGGTCGTTCTGGCGCTGTCCACCGCAGTCATCGCCGCTGCGGCCGTGTTGCGCCGGATCGGTCATCCGCTGGCCGAGCGCCTTCTTTCGCCGCTGCCGCTCTCTCTTCTCATTCTGGCCACGGTGCTGAATCATGTGGTCAGCGCGGAGGCGACGTATTTGCGCGCATTCAAGCGAGAACCCTTCGTCGTGATTTTTCCACCGATCTTCGCGCTCACGACGATCGGCAGCCTGCTGGTCGTTCATCGCTACGGTGCCACGGGCATGGTGACGGTGTTGACGGTTGTGATCGGGATCCTGGGCGTTGGCGGAGGAACCGCCTTGTTCGCGGTTCGCCGGCGTCAATGGCGCAACGAGGTTGCTGTCCCGGCCGCAACCGGCATCGACGCCCTCATCGAGGTTCCTCTCGTGTAGCGGCGGCCACCTTCATTTTCGCGCGATGTTATGATCTGTCCGCTCGTGAGTTTGCTCTGAATCCGTGGCCATTCGCCCCTTCCTCACCATTGTTGCCCTCTCGTCGGTCGTTGCATTTGTAACCGCCGTACCGGTCAGGACGCCTCCCTCGATCATTCTGATCTCGATCGACACGCTTCGAGCCGACCATCTCTCGGCGTACGGCTATCAACGGCAGACCTCGCCATTTATCGATTCCGTGGCGCGCCGTGGTCTGCTCTTCGAGTGCGCGATCGTCCCGCAGCCGCAGACAAGTCCCAGTCACGCCTCGATGCTTACGGGTGTCTCCCCATGGAAACATGGCGTCCTCACCAATGGCTTCGGGATGAACGGCACCGTCGACACGATTGCCGCATCTCTTCACCGGGTTGGATACGGCACGGCGGGCGTCGTGGCCGTATCGCACCTGGGCAAGTCCCGGGGATTTGCAGCGGGATTCGATCAGTTTTCCGAGCCCCCCGCATACAACGGCCACAACAACACACGCCGCGATGCCGAAGTGGTCAACTCGGAAGCAAAATCGGCGATCGACGCCCATGTCCGCGCCCGCGGCGCGAAGCCGATGTTTCTGTTCCTCCACTACTTCGATTGCCACTATCCATACCGATCGTGGGACAAAACCGAGGATCTCAGCCATGCCTATGACCCTCAGGAACAGAACCAGACCGCAAAGCAGATTACACGTTACGACGACGGTATCCAGTGGGTTGATAAACACCTTGCGGACATCACGCAGTACGCGCGGGCAAAGCTCGGCGAAAACATCATTCTGGTGATCACAGCGGACCATGGGGAGCAGATCGGGGATCACGATCTGGCGGTTGGACATGCCGATATCTATCGCGAGACCGTGCGCGTTCCGCTGATCGTTGCCGGCCCGGGAGTCGGCGCCGGTCGGGTGACTTCGATGGCATCGACACTGGATATTCCGATCTCGATCGCGCGACTGGCCGGCTCGCGGCTGCGGAATGCCGTCGATGGGGTCGATCTTCTTCACACGGCCGAAACTGAGCATTCGTGGATGTCGAGGATTTTTGGCAGTGGTGAGGAACGGTCCTTATTGGTTACCGGAACGCCGACGTATACGAGGTCGATCGCCCTGGTGAAAGGTTCAACCTGGTACATCAAGAACTTTGATAAGGCCTACCGCTATTCACGCGTCCAGAGTCCGGCGCCCGCCGAGCATCCGCCGTCAAAAGTGCTCCAGGGACGCATCAGCGAGCAGAAGATGCGATACACGGTGGACGTGCGGCAATATCGCCCGATCTGGATCACCTTCGAACATGTTGCGAAGTCGCCGGTGTGTGCGGCCAGCGCTCAGCTGATCATCGATCCCGGCTTCATGTACTACAGGGACCCGCTGCAGTTCAAAGGTTCGATTCGAGTTACAGTGCCCGCGGCGCGGTTGGACTCTGTCACGCTGTTAGTGACGCCTGTTGCGTGCGCCGGTGCGACGCGATACGAGGTTTCGCGGGAGCCGCCGCCCGGCACGACTGATAACCCGGATCTTTTCAACTATCTCGTACCTCGCAGAAATCGGCCGGGAGACGAGCTGTATCGGGTTGACGAAGACCCTCTGATGCGCAGAAACGTCATGCCGGCGGACGGCGAGCCTGCCTGGGATCGGTCGCTGCAATCTCTCTTCGAGGCAAATGTGCGACGCGTGATGCAGCAGGACGTCCCGTCCGAGCAGCTTCGGGCGCTCCGAGCATTGGGTTACCTCTGATCGTCCTGCGCCGGGCGGCGCGCGATGACGCCGGCAAACGGAGAAAAGCGCCGGCTCGTCGGCAGCCGCCGCCGTAGGATGCGTTCGACGTTGCCGACGGCACGTGAGAAGGCAATGAACCCCAACACGAGAAGCTGACGAAGCTTCGTGGTCAATTTCGAGGGATCAAGACCGGCAGCATTCACGATGCCGAGGTGCAGGCCGAGCAGGTATTCGTTTCTGACGACTTCCAGACCGACCTTCGTGTGCGCGGCGGCGAGTGCCGGCGCGTCGAGCGGCACGTGCATGTCATAGACGGGGCGGTTGATCCATCTCATCAGCGTTCCGTCGATTCCTGCCATGTTTGGAACCGTCGTCACCATGACGCCGCCATCGTTCAGAAAGCGGGCAAGGGCTCGCAACGCTCCGGCAGTGTCCTGGAAGTGTTCGACGACACCCATTGAGATCACCGCATCGAACCGGTTTTCCAATGCGGCGGGTGGCGCGAAGAGATCGGCGCAGGTGATCTCGGCATCGACGCCTGCGCGTCGGGCGAGATCGGCAGCGCGTTCACAGCCGACCGGAGAATAATCGAGTCCGCTGACCGCGAAGCCCCACCGTTTCGCAAAATAGGGAAGCCATCCCGAGTCGCCGCACCCGATTTCCAGAATGCGTTTGCCGCTCGTTCCGCCGAGCAGCGAAAAAGCCTGGTCGAAGAAGCGTTCGAACTCCAGCTCGACGAGATTCAGCGGCCTCGCACCGACTGCGCGCGAATGTTGCTTGGATGCCCAGAGCGAGTTCCAGAACTCCTGGCCGGCGAGGTCGCCCTGAGCGGATGCCTTCGTTGTCGTGGCAGTCATGCGAACCGCCCGATCGTAGCGAATCACATTGAGACTAGCAATGGCGCAGCGATTTGCTTCGACGGAACTCGCTGCGCGAAGTTGCTTTGCTCCTCCCTTCCGCTGCGTGCTCTAATGCGCCGCCCGCTCTTCGGGCGGGAGACTCATGCGGGCTTTGATCACCGGTATTTCAGGCTTTGTGGGAAGCCATCTCGCCGAATACCTTCAGAACGCCGGTGCCGAGGTTTCCGGTATTACGCGCCAGTCCGGCGCGTGCCACGGTGGAGTCCTCTTGAGAGGCAGTATCCTCGATGAGGAGTTCCTTCGCGACGCCGTCGAGCGTGTCGACCCAACGCACGCATTTCATTGCGCTGCCGTTTTGGCGGGAAGCACCGGCGTCTACGAAGCGAACGTGACCGGGACTTCGAATCTGTTGGCTGCGATACGGCACACGGGATCCCGGCCGGTCGTGATCGTGGCCGGCTCGAGTGCGGTGTATGGGCGGCCGAAGTCGCTGCCGGTTGACGAAGATCACCCGTTCGCACCCTTGACCGCCTACGGCAAGAGCAAGGTGGAGCAGGAGATGGTGGCGCGGTCGTATTTTCTGTCGCATGGAATGGCTGTAGTCGTTGCGCGCACGTTCAACTTGATCGGGCCGCGGCAATCGCCGTGGCTGGTGGCCTCGGGGGTGGCGCAGCAGGTTGCGCTTGCAGAACGGGGCGGGCCGGCCACGGTTCGCGTCGGCAACGTCACGCCGCGGCGGGACTACACCGATGTACGCGATGCCGTCCGCGCGTACGCGATGCTCGCCGATGACGGGATCGCCGGCGGCGTTTACAACGTCTGCTCCGGGGTCTCGCGGCCGGTTCAGGACGCGGTCGATATTTTGATCGCGGAATCGCATGTGCCGATCGAGGTCGAAGTCGACTCCGACCGTTTGAAGGAGACGGAGGTGGAGGACCAAGTCGGATCGTTTGAACGTCTCCACGCTGCAACCGGATGGCGGCCCGAAATCGCGTTCGAGCAGAGTCTTCGAGACCTGCTGGACGATTGGCGATTGCGAGTCGCAACCGAGGCGAATCGCTGACTACCGGATCACGTCGAGCGGCGGGTTGCCGGCGTGTCGATACTCGCCGCCCCGGCATCCTGATCGCGGCTGAGGGTTGACTCGCGGATCCGGTGCTTTGTAATGAGCCAGATCATGCGCAGCCCCAGCCGAAATGCCATTCCTGGATCGCCGGTGACGGATGAGACGCCGACGCGCTGCGCGTAGTTCACCGGAATCTGAGCAATGCGGTAGCGGCGACGGGCCGAGAGCACCATCATCTCCACCCCGAACTCGTTCCCGTCGATGGTGAATTCGCTCGCCAACTCGTCTACCACGCTGCGCTTGATCAGCCTCATCGTGCAACCGACGTCGCTCAGCGTTGCAGTGTTGAAGATGAGCTGCATGTACTTGGCCACCGACCAGTTGCCGAGGCGCAGAAAAAATCCCATGTTGGCGCCGTGCCAGACCAAAGGCTGCGAGGTCCGGCTGCCATAAACGATGTCGAAGTCGTCGGCATAGGCGAGCAGCTTCGTGATGTCCCTCGGCAGGAACGTGCCGTCGGGCTCGCAGATCACGATGTAATCGCCCGTCGCTTCACTGAGGCCGCGCCGTGTTGCGGCTCCGTAGCCCTGACGCGGCTCCATTACTTCGCGTGCTCCGGTCCCCGCTACCTGTTCCGATGTCCCGGCCACGGCATTGTTGTTGACGACGATCACCTCGTCCACGCGGCCAGTATCGAAGAACTCGATGATCACCTGGCGAATCGATTCCTTCTCGTTGTACGTCGGCAGGACCACGCTGACGCTCCTGGGAATCGTGGAAAATCTTCGGGGGATCAAGGCCGTCACCTCGACGCTCTCGTCACGCCTCGTGAGGAGGAACGCCGATCCCGCCAGGAGAGCGAGGTGGAACGGCACGATGTTCTTGTACCCGTAAGACCACGGATTGGCTACGACCATGGCGATGACATGCGAAATGGCAAAGGCGCTCACGGTCAGAACCACCGGACGCGGAATTCGCTTCGTCCAGGCCGCGGCCGCAAAGAGAAGCGGAATCAGGACAAACGCGTATGGATAAACGCTCTCAGGATCACCGAACTGCGTCAGCCCGAATGTGAACAACACCTTCCGCAGCGCGACACCGGCGAAATGCCAAGGCGCCGCAGAGACGATGATGTACGCCGTCTGGATGGCTTCGGCTGCCGTATGCGAGTGATCGACGATCCATCCGCCCGAGACCTTTACATCTTCCGGCGCAAAGAGGAAGAGCGGAAACATCACATACATCGATGCCGTCAGAACAAGCCGGTGCGCCACGATCCAGTTGCGGGCAACAAATGGCGCAATCCCAGCGGCAAAGCCGATTACATACGCAGCTGCGCCGGCAATGCGGCGTAGGACGTGAGCTCGTTCGAAGAAGACGACTGTGGCGATCAGGACAGGGGGGAACAATACGAACGACGGACGGGTGGCGGCTCCCAAAGCGGTGAGAATACCGGCGATAAAGAACCACCCGCTACTGTGCCGTTCGAGCGCCCTGGTGCATGCCAGCAGCACGGCAAGACAGATCGGAAGGTAGAGGTTGTCGGTATAGGCAGTACGCGCATACAGCGGGAGATATTCATAGGCGAAAACACTGTACGCCAGCATGACAACGGCCATCGACCGCGTAGTCAGCCATTTCCGCAGAAGTCCCCACCAAAGAATGCCCGACGCCGCAATGCACATCCAGTTGAGGAAGCAGATCGTGCCATAGTCTTCGCCCAGCAACGCGTGCGCGCCGGCAAGGATGTAAGGATAAAGCGGGTAAAAGTAGTATGGCCGCGTATCCGTCGCATTCAACTGCATCAATGGTCCATTGAAGAGGATCAACCGCGACGCGGCCTCGTAGGCGAACGGATCATCACCATTGCCCATGACAACGGTAAGTCCCCGGGTCTTCACGGCGCCTGTGACACCTGCCATGAGCGCCGCCGCTACGAACACGATGACGAGAACTCGATCAGGCGCATCCCAGATGTCGCCGAGGAGGAACTGGGCCACAGGCCGGTACGCGTCGGCCAGCGCCCCGGCGAACAGGATCAGGCTGGCGAGGCCGAGAAAATTAATCGCATATTCCGCCAGATGTGCGCGGTGTAATTCGCCACTCCGGGTCGATTGCGGCATCACGGGAAACGGGAGCGGCGCCAATGCGAAACGCGGCTTTGCATCGGGAGGTTTTTCGTAGAGGATGTCGATGCGGTGTTCGCCGCCGGAAACTTTGTGGCTCACCGGTCTTGCCGCCGGATCGGCGGTTGCGAGCACGCGGGTCCCGTCGATGGTGATGGAGACGCGGCCGTTTGCTGTGACGGCCGTTGAGAGCGTCGTAGGGCCTGGCACCGAGACGTACCCGGTCCACAGAACCCGCAGCGGCTGCGACTCATCGCGTAACGCACCGATGTCGTACGCGTCGGTAAGAGGCCAGTCATTGACGAAAAAGAGAGCAAAACTGAAGTTGTCGAAGGCGAGGATGCGATCGACTCGATAGTCGCGCGCTCCCAATCGGAAGAAGTGCGCAACCCCGAGCGGTGCGGAATGGCGAACGGGCTTCGTCAGCATCTGCGCGGTCGAATACTGGCCACGCCATCCTTCGTCGCGGATCGCGGGTGCGAGGAAGGCTTTTGCTGTACAGGCAAGGGCGAGCGCCATCAGCCAGCGCGCGCGAATCCCCTGGCGCGCTGGGAACAGCGTGATTGCGAGGGCCGTGACGAGCAGCGCTGCTAATGCAAAATGCGCCTTGAGGGAGAACGGGATTCCCGAGAACAGCGAGCGCTGAGGCCCCGGAAGGACAAGAAAGAAGGCAAGCAGGCCAAATGATGCCCAGAGCTGCAATGTTCGCTTGGAGATCGCCATGATAAGAGCTCGCGATTATGTATCTGGACAACGGCTCTGTCTACTGGTCCACGCGCGACTATCTATGGCGGAAGCTCCCGGTAAAGTCGTGTGATCGTATCGGTAAATCGCTCGCGGCCATGCTCTCGAAAGACGTGTTCGCGCCCTCGGCTCGCGAGAGACTCGCGCATCGCGGCGTCGTTCAGCAGCCGCATGAGCGCCGCCGTAAACGCAGCATCATCGTCGGACGGCACCGTCAAGCCGCGCTTTCTCACCTCGTATGCGACAGCGCCGGCGGCTTCCCGTCGTTCGATGGGACCGAGAAGATCGACCACCCCGCCCACGGCAGTACTGACGACCGGTTTTCCGTTCGCCATCCCTTCAATGAGCGTAAGTGGCATCCCCTCGTTCCGCGATGTGAGTGCCAGGATGTCGAGTGCGGCGTAGATTTCACGTGCATCTTCGACGAAGCCGGCGAAGATCGCGTTATTGAGATTCATTGCCTGGGCCCGCTCTTCCAGAAGCAGCCGGTCGCCGCCGACGCCAACGATGACGAATCGGATGCCGGCCACTCCGAGATCCTGCACGCTTCGCGCGACACGCAGGAACATCTCCTGGTTCTTGATTGCAGTGAGCCGACCGACGATTCCGATCACCGTCTGGTCATCGGTGATGCCGAGGCGGGATCGAAGTATGCGGCGATGCTCCGGCGTTCCGATGAACTCGTCGAGCTCGAGTCCATACGGCACGATGTGGAAACGTTCGGGTGAACCGATGCCGAAACGGCCGTGGAGCTCGTCGAGTTGTTGCTGGCTCGGTACGATGAGCAAATCCGTCGCGCGACCCAACAGCTTTTCGATGGCGATGAAAATGCCCGATTTCAGCTTCCCGTAGTAACTGTGAAGAACATGTCCATGGTAGAAGTGCACGACCTTGCAGCGGCGCGGCCGCCCGATCAGGATGCGAGGCGTCAGCCAGCGGTACAGAAACGCCGCCGCTCTTCCGACGGCCCCTGCTTTTGCGGTGTGCGTTTCCACGAGAGCGGGCCGGTACTCGCGGAAAAAGCGGTACAGCTTCCAGAATGTGATGACGTCGCGCGGCGTGATCTCGCGGCTCATCTCCGCGAAGAGCACCGGCTCGATGCCATGCTCTCGCGCCAGTCCGCTCATGTCGGCCTCGCCCGGGGCAACTGTTCCGCAGATGAGCGTCGACTCGAAGCCGCCACCGCTCATTGCGTCCGTAAGCCACACCACGAGACGGGCCGGGCCGCCGATGTTCATTCGAGCGATGACCCGCGCGATCCGGAAGGGAGAAGCCGGCGCGTTCACATCGTCGCGTCGGTGCATTCGGATGAGGTTCCCATGAGCAGTTATCGTGGGCGCGCGTACCCTACCCGACGCTTGCCGCGAGCGCAAGCCACGGCCGCATTTCCCTCCGTTGCGGCTGCATGTAGGCCATGCTCTAATGCGCCGTCCGCGCGGCGAAGCTGGTGAGAGAGGGAGAAATATCCATGAGCTGGAGTGGTACGCGCGCCCTGGTAACCGGCGCCGGGGGCTTCATCGGAAGCACACTGGTCGAAGAGTTGCTGCGGCTCGGTGCCAACGTTCGCGCGTTCGTCCGATACAACTCCCGCGGCGACGTCGGCCTGCTGTCGACGATCGACCCGGACCGGGCCGGTTCGATGGAGATCGTCGCCGGTGACCTTCGTGATCCCGATGCTGTCGCCGCCGCGATGCGCGACGTCGCCGTGGTGTTTCACCTCGGCGCACTGATCGCAATCCCGTATTCCTACGTTCATCCCCGCGAAGTCATCGAGACCAACGTCCTCGGTACCGTCAACGTGCTCGAGGCTGCGCGCATCACGAAACCCGTCCGCGTTGTCCATACCTCCACGAGCGAAGTGTACGGGACCGCCGTCTATGCGCCGATCGACGAGAAACATCCGCTTCAAGGACAGTCGCCGTATTCGGCGA
The DNA here is from genome assembly GCA_035996815.1 of Thermoanaerobaculia bacterium. Classification (GTDB taxonomy): domain Bacteria; phylum Acidobacteriota; class Thermoanaerobaculia; order Gp7-AA8; family Gp7-AA8; genus JADGNZ01. Next base: position 47,637 of record DASYJF010000100.1, read on the forward strand.
GCAAGATTGGCGCGGACAAGGCGGCAGAGAGCTACTACCGTTCCTTCGGCGTTCCGGTCGTCACGGTAAGGCCGTTCAACACTTACGGGCCACGCCAGTCTGCGCGCGCCGTCATCCCCACGATCATCACGCAGGCATTGTCGCTGCCGCAGATCACGCTCGGCTCGCTCCGGCCTACTCGCGATCTCACGTACGTGACGGACACGGTGGCGGGCTTCATCGCTGCCGCGACGTCTGACTCCGCGATCGGACGTGAGATCAACCTTGGTACGAACAACGAGATCAGCGTCGCAGATCTTGCGCAGAAGATTCTCAGGATCATGGGCCGTGCGCTGCCGGTCGTCTCCTCTGACGATCGCAAACGTCCGGAGAAGAGCGAGGTCGAACGCCTTCGCTCCGACAATGCGCTCGCACTCCAGTTGTTGCAATGGTCTCCAAGGGTTTCGCTCGACGACGGCCTCACTCAGACCATTCGCTGGATCGAACAGAATCTCGGCCGCTACCGCATTGGTACGTATCAGGTGTGACATGAGGGTTCAGCGAGCCATCATCCTCGCGGGAGGGAAAGGCACCCGGCTCGCGCCGTACACGACCGTGCTTCCCAAGCCGCTCATGCCGATCGGTGACATGCCGATTCTGGAAGTGCTGATCCGGCAATTGCGTAAAGCGGGCATCCGCAACATCACGCTGGCTGTCGGTCATCTCTCGTCGATCATGATGGCCTACTTCGGCGACGGCTCCGCCTACGGCGTCGACATCATCTATTCACACGAAACGGAGCCTCTCGGAACCGCCGGACCGCTGTCGCTCGTGACACCGCCTGAAGAGCCATTCATGGTCATGAACGGCGACCTTCTGACCGACCTCGATTTTGTCCGCATGGCTGAGACTCATGAGAGCAGCGGATCGATCGCCACCATCGGCCTGTACCGGCGCGATGTGAAGATCGACCTCGGAGTGATCGTCGCCGACGACGCGGGCAGGGTCACCGACTACATCGAGAAGCCCGTTTATTCGTACCTCGTCAGCATGGGCATGTACGTGTTTGACCCAGCCGTCCTCGCGTCGATTCCGCGGGGCGAACGCTTCGATCTGCCCGATCTCATCCGGGCGCTCATCGCGTCCGGGCAGGGCGTCTCGTCCTACCTGCACGAGGGCTACTGGCTCGACATCGGACGCCCTGATGATTACCAGCGGGCACAGCTCGAATTCGATGCCCTGCGCGACCGGATTCTCTGATGGCGCCGCGCGTCCTTCACGTCATCACGGAACTTGAGACAGGAGGCGCGGAAACGTTGCTGGCGCAGGTCGTGACCGGTGGCGATCGCGACCGCTTTCAGCACTCTGTCGTCTCGTTGACAACACTCGGTGCGATCGGCGCCGATCTGCGTGCCAGAGGCGTCGACGTTTCCGTGCTTGGCATCCACCGTCAGTTGCCGAATCCGTTTCGTTCGTTCGCGCTCAGGCGCCTGATCGGTGTGACGAAGCCCGACGTCATCAAGTCATGGCTCTATCACGCCAACCTCGCCGCGTCCGTCGTAAAACCGCGCCGGATTCCGGTCCTATGGGGCATCCACAGCAGTTCTTTCGGTGCCGATTTTCTGGGACTGCGCACACGGATCGTGGCAAAAATCTGTGCTCCGCTGTCGAAGTGGAGTCCGCGGCGCGTCGTCTACGACTCTCATCGATCAGCCGCCGTGCATCACGCAATCGGCTACGACGCGGCGAAGTCCGTCGTCATCCCCAACGGCTTTGATACGGATATTTTCAAACCCGATCCTGCCGCGGGACGGACGCTGCGTAGCGAGCTCGGAATCGCGGACGACGTCCCACTCGTGGGCATGGCCGCGCGGTTTCATCGCGCCAAGGACCATCGAACATTTCTCGAAGCGGCGTCGCTGTTGCGGCGCGAGTTCCCGCGCATCGCCTTTGTTCTTTGTGGCGGAACCGGCATCACATCCGGCAATCACACGCTCATGAAGTGGATCGGCGACCTCGGCCTCGGTGATGCCGTGCACCTGCTCGGGCGCCGCGAGAACCTTCCCGAGTTCATGGCGTCGCTGGACGTCGGCGTCTGTTCGTCGATGACGGAGTCATTTCCGCTTGTCGTCGGCGAGCTGATGGCCGCCGGTGCGCCTTGCGTCGTGACCGATGTCGGCGACATGCAGTTTGTCGCCGGTGACGCCGCCATCATCGTTCCCTCGCGGGACCCGCGCGCGATCTCCGACGGATGCGCGGTCCTTCTTCGCGCGACGCCCGGCGAACGGCAGAAGCGCGGTCTCTTGGGCCGGGAGCGAATCATGGCGCGGTTCAGCCTGAGCGTGACGATGGCTGCATACGAGCAGCTATTCGAGGATGCCGTTCGCCATTGAAATCGTCAATGATCCGTCGCGGCGATGTGAGCGGTGTGGATCAGATTGCCGCGAGGGCCGATCAGAGGGACGCCTCCGGCCGCCGTTTCTTCGCCCATCACCCAGCCGAAATCAGACGCGATGAGCGGCTCGAATTGCATTCCTGCGCTGGACACGCGCAGCCCGGCGGCCGCGCACTGCCCGACAATGTGCGTCAGCCGGTCGATCGAGAGTTTCGTCGTGGAGATCAGCACCTGATCGATCTGCAGATGCCGGCAAAGTTCCACGAGGGGCGTCGCTGTCGCATAGACGCGCAGTCCGTGAATCAGCCGGCCGCCCTTGGCCGGATCGTCGTCGACGAACGCCACCGGCATCGCATTGAGAGCCGTGTTGTTGCGCAATTCGCGGTATACCAGTTCGCCGCCGTCGCCGGCGCCGTAAATAAGCACGCGACTGCTCGCCTCGGCGTGCGGAGTCGGGAAGAGGCGGCGCAGAATGCGGAACGCAAACCGGCTTGCCGTCAGAATCATCATCAATAGAACCGCATCCAGAGCGATCACCGTTCGCGAAAATCCGTCGAAACGGAACGCAAAAACGATCACCAGCACCGTTGCCACCGAACTGACGATCGTCGCGCGTGCGAAGTCGATGACGTTGGTCAGGCTCGCGTACCGCCAGATGCCGCGATAAATCCCCGTCGCCAGGAACATCGCCAGCTTCACGACGACCACGATCGGCAGTGTCTTGATGAACAGTTGCCAGTCGCCGGAGTCTTTTGCCGGGCCGAACTTCAGCGTGTACGCGAAGTAGTACGCCAGCGCGATCAGAACGACGTCGAGGAGCACCTCGAAGACGCGGCGTTTGTGGGAGAGGTCGAAGAGAAATGACACCAGCGGTTTTTCGCGTGCGGCGGCGATCTCGGCCTCTTCGTACACGCGTACGCGACCAAGATGAATACCGAGAAACGTCAGTACGATGATGAACGTTGCGATGCCGACCAGACTCACGTCGATCGACGCATGCCGTGCCAGGAGCGCCAGCATCCCCGCGCTGACGGCGAGCGCGTATAGCATCCACACCGCATGTTTCTCGCTGAGGCCGAGAGCGACAAGGCGATGCGATGTGTGATCGCGGCCTCCCTGCGACGCCGCACGGCCCGCCATCTTGCGCATCACCGTCACGAACGTCGTATCGAAGATTGGAACGAACAGGACCAGGATCGGAACCGCCAGTACGGCCACCACGCTTCGCGATCTGCCGCCACCTGACCCACTCATCAGTGCTGTCGCGGCGAGAAAAAAGCCGATGAACATCGAGCCGCAGTCGCCCATGAAGATCGAGGCCGGGCTGTGGTTGTAAATCAGAAAGCCGAGCAGCGCTCCCGCGAAGCCGGCCAGCATCAGTGCCTCAGTGAACTGTCCGTTTAACGCGAAGGTGATGCCGAGGAACGTCGCCGCCACTGCCGCGATCCCAACCGACAGGCCGTCCATGTTGTCGAGCATGTTGACGGCGTTGGTAATGCCAATCAGCCAGACGAACGTGATCATGATGTTCGTCGGTGCCGAGTTGGTCCACGGAAGAACCAGACCGAAGTAGATGACGCCGGCCGCACCGGCAAGCTGTCCGATCAGCTTCTGGTACGGTTTGATCTTGAGAAAGTCGTCGACCAGGCCGACGACGAAGAGCAGCGCGCTGGCAGCGAGCACCACCCAACCTTCGCGACGTTGTTGATGGACCATGGCAGGCACCACCACCATCACGGCGATGAAGATGGCCAGGCCGCCCATCATCGCGGTCGGCTTCCGGTGCCAGCGGTCGGTACGGGGAAGCGCCACCGCGCCGAAGCGGCGCGCCAGCGCGCGGATGGCCGGTGTGATTGCCGCCGCTGATGCGAAGGCAGCGGCGGCGACGGCTGCCGCAGTAATGGTGAACGAATCAGGCATAGGGGAAAATCGAATATTAAGTTATTCGGCTATTAGCAGCAAGTGATTCTTTGCGTCACACGCGAATGCCGGACGTTCCGCGGCGAGCACATCGGCTAGACCTTTCGAGTTATCACGATCCCGCCCGAGTGAGGTTCCGATCGAACAGATAACGGTCATCGTCCCGGTTCACGCCACCGCCGTCGTTGTGACGGATGCGCTTCCGTCCGGCGTTACATTCGTCTTCGCGCCCCCGTCGCGACAAAGAGCCGGAGACTTCACCGCAATTCGCCGGCTCCTGCCCCTGCTGGACGAACTGGCCGCGTGCGGTGAATGGAGCCAGAAAGAGGGTTGCGACGACGGTCACACCGACGGCGCGGGAAAGAGGCATCGGGAGACTCTATCCGTTCTGCCTGCCGGAGTGGTACTCGATGACGCTCTTCAGAATCGTGTCGAGGGTCGTTTCCGGCCGGAAGCCGATGAGCGAAACGATCTTGGACGTGTCGGGAACGCGGCGCGGCATGTCCTCGAATCCTTCCTCATACGCTTCGCTGTAGGGAATGTGCACGATCTCCGACTCTGAGCCCGTCAGAGTCTTGATGCGCTCGGCCAGGGTGTTCATCGACACCTCTTCGTTGGAGCCGATGTTGTAAACCTCGCCGACGGACTCCTGAGTGTCCATCAGTGCGACCAGCACTTTCACGACGTCGCCGACGTATCCAAAGCATCGTGTCTGCTGACCGCTGCCATACACCGTGATCGGCCGTCCGGCCAGCGCCTGTTTGACGAATGTCGGGACGACCATTCCGTACTGGCCGGTCTGCCGCGGCCCGACGGTGTTGAAGAGCCGGACGACGGTCGTCGGGAGCTTCTTTTCGCGCCAATAAGCGAGTGCGAGAAACTCGTCGATGGCTTTGGAGCAGGCGTAGCTCCAGCGGCCTTTTGTCGTTGCGCCCATGACCAGATTGCCATCCTCGCGGAACGGCACATCCGTGCTCAATCCATAAACCTCGGAGGTCGAGGCGACGAGCACGCGCTTCTTCTTTTTGTTTGCCACGGAGAGGAGCACTTCCGTACCGCGGATATTCGTTTCAATTGTGCGCACCGGACTTTCGACGATGAGCTTCACGCCCACGGCGGCAGCCAGGTGGAAGATGATGTCGCAATCATCCGCCAGCTCCGCCACCAGCGGCGTGTTCTGGACCGTGTCGATCGCGTAGTGGAACCGCGGGTTCGCCTTCAGGTGAGCGATGTTCTCGATGCTGCCGGTTGACAGGTCGTCGATGATCGAAACTTCATCTCCGCGGCCCAGGTAATGGTCGGAGAGGTGCGATCCGATGAAGCCGGCTCCTCCCGTGATCAGGACTCTCAAGGTGTCTCCTCATGCGCGGCGGCGGTCAACGCGGCGGCGGATTATACGGTACGGCTTTATTCACCGCCGCGACGCGAGCCTGCATTTGCGCGTCAAGACTCTCGAGGAACCCCGGATTGAAACGAGTGGCCAGGGCGATGTCCGCGGTCGCTGGTTCGAGTTTCTTCTCTTCGAGATAGGTGATGCCGCGATCGAAGTAGATTTCGGGACGATGGTCCGCAGTCAGTGCCGCCGTGTACTGCTCGATCGCTTCGTCGTTGCGGCCGAGGATGCGATCGTTGACGGCGTAGATGAGGTGGTAGTCGATGGAGAGCTGGCACGCGTTGGTGATCGTCTGCAGGACTTCGATGTTGTCGCGGGCGGCGAAGATGGCGCGGTCGCCGGACATATCGAGCGCGGTCTGCGTTCGCGTCTGCAGCGATTTGAGCACGTGATCGGCGTGCTCCGGCATCCACGAGTACTGATAGAACGCCGCTGCGGCGGCGAGCGTGGCCGCGAGGCGGCAGAGGGCGCGCGAGAGCGGGTTACGCATCAGGCCGATCCCAGGAGATGGCGAGGGCGCCGAGCGTGAGGAACATCAGGCGCGGCGTCGCGATCTGCAGCGGAAACTGCGCGAGCGCGATGACGAAGAACGTCGCCGCCAACGGCGTGCGGATGGCGTGCGCCACCGCTTGTTCCGCGGTCCGCGGCACGGGATTGTCGCGGCGTCTCCGTGCGGGAATGGCCAGCAACGCAATCGCGCCGGCGAGCAGCGCGTAACCGGGCAATCCCGTTTCCGCCGCGACCTGCAGGTGATCGTTGTGCGTCTCGCCGAAGTTCATCGGCCATCCCCGCGTCCACGACGCCGGATAACGCTTCTCGAGTGCAAGCCGCGTCAGCATGAAGTGATACTTGAAGCAGCCGGGACCGACGCCGGTCACCGGATTCGCGCGCACCATTTCGATCGCGCTCAGAAACGGGACCACCCGCTCCGAGAAAAGGACCGGATAGTCGCGTTGCCTCGCCGCCGTGACCAGCCGGCTGAAGTTGCCGCGGATGCCAATCGACGGCCGCAGCGCGACCGCTACGAAGATCGCCAGCAGCATCGCGACGGCTAACGCCTGCCGCCATGGCCGCAGCAGCGCGGCCACGATCGCGCCGGCTACGAACGCGATCATGGCCGTCCGCGTCTGACTCATCGCCACACCGCCGAAAAGCACTACTGCCGCCACTCCGTACAACACGCGTTGCCAGCCGCGCACCGTGACCGCCGCCACTAACGCAACGATCGCCGGACCGGCCAGCAGCGTACCGACGTCGTTCGGATTGCCGAGCAGGCCGACGCTCTGTCCGTGGCCCGTGACCTCCGGCGGAAAAACGAACGGATTCCAGATGCGCAGCTCCTGCAGCGTCACCACCACCGCGTTCGCGAACGCGCCGGCGAAGATCACGAAGAGCACCGGGATGCGCAGCGTCGGTGCGATCAGGCGCGTAGCGACGTAGATCACCAGTGCCGCCGCCACCGTGACGACACTGCCCTCGCTCAACGGACGGTTCGACGACGTCAGCGTCGTCACGATGCACCAGAGCGCGATCGCGCCGAGGAGAAACCACTCGCGGCGCGGTAGTGTTTTGAGTGCGTCGCGCCAGCGCGCGTGAGGCGCGGTGGCCGCGAACACTCCCGTCAGCGCCAGCGCGATGGCCTCGGCGCGGAACGCCATCTCCTTCGGCAGGCGGAACGTGTCGAGCGCGCCTCCGGTGTAGAGGATCGGAATCAGGACGACGCCGGCTCCGAGCAGCGTCATGGCGGCGAGCCAGCACCACCGGCGATCGGCTTTTTCGCGCGCCGCGGACCGTCGTTCGCGCATTGCGGCGCAGAGTAGCATGACGGTCGAGCGCCCTTCGGACATGGTTCCTTCCGACGCCATCGAGGCAATCCGCCGCTTCTCATCGACCGAATTGGCCGGCTTCGCCGCCGCGAACGCTTCGTCGCTGCTCGAGGACGAAGCGCTGGCGATTCTCGGCAACGCGCATTGCACCGCCGCAATCTGCGGAACTCTCGCGCGCAACCAGCGGCTGACCGCCTTCTACTCAGTCCGCTTGCGTCTGGTGCAACACCGCGCCATGCCGCTGACACACGCCGTTAAGCTCGTTCACTACCTGCACTGGCCCGACCTCTTGCGGCTGGCGGTCGATGTGAAAGTGCCGGCGCAGGTAAGGCGCGCCATCGACACGCAACTCCTCGCTCGCCTCTCCAAACTCGCCCTAGGTGAAAAGATCGCGGCGGCGAAACGCTGCAGCGCGGCGCTGATCAAGGTGCTGCTGTTCGATCCCGATCCGAACGTCTTCGCGTCGCTGCTGATCAATCAACTCGTTCGCGAGGAGGATCTGCTTCTGCTCGCGACTTCCGACTCCGCCTCGGCCGAAAAACTCCGCCTCCTCGCCGCCGATCCGAAGTGGTCGTATCGCTACGCCATCCGCCGCGCGCTGGCGGTGAATCCGTCCACGCCGCGCTCCGTCGCGGCCTCGCAGTTGCGGTTTCTGTCGCACCGCGATCTGCGCATCATTCACGCCGACGCGGCGACCTCGACGTACCTCCGTCGCTGCATCGAACGCAACGAGCCAACCCTTTTCCCGCGCGCGACGGAACGAATTGACTAAAATGGCCGGACGCCGATGCCGGACCAGGAACCACAGCCACCATCCTCCGAGCTCGCATCGTTCGGCGACGAGCTTCGCCGCGAGCGCGAAATTCGCGGCATCTCGCTCAAGGAAATCGCCGACTCCACGAAGATCAGCAAGCGCTTTCTCGATGCCATCGAGCGCAACGATCACAAGACGTTGCCGGCGCCGGTGTTCACGCGCGGGTTCGTCCGCGAATACGCCCGCTACCTCGGCCTGAACTCCGACGAGATGGTCAACCGCTACAACTTCGCCGCCGTCGGCGATGACCGCATCGAGCAGTCGGCGCATCTCGAACGTCTCACCACGCCGCAGGCGCCGCCGCCGGAGCGCAAGAAGGTGCAACCCAAAGGCATCCCGCCGGCGTACGCGCGCGTCGACCGCAACGTCTACATTCTCCTCGTCGTCGTCATCGCGCTGGCCGGCGTCAGCTACTGGGCGCTCAAGCACCGGCGCGAAACGCGCGCGAACGAGGAGCGCCTCGCCGCCGAAACGAAAGTTGCCACGGCGCCGGCTCCCGTCGCTTCGCCGCCGCCAGCGCCGGTGCAGACCGCGAGCACGTCGACGCAGCCTCCGGCCACTGTTCCCGCCAAACTGATCCTGAGCCTCGAGATCACGAAGACGTCATGGATCACGCTGGACTCTGACGGCGAGCGCCTGATCAATGACGAACTTCACCGCGGCTTTCATCGCACCGTCGAAGCGAAAGACGGCTTCCGATTCAAAACGATCGGCAACGCCGCCGGCGTCACGATGACGCTGAACGATATCCCCGTACCATCCCTCGGCCACGAGGGGCAGGTGTTGCACGACGTCATCCTCGACCGCGCCAAGCTGCAGCAATTGCAGACGCCCTCCGCTCCGGCCCAGCAATGAGCGACTTCCCCGCCGAGCTTTCCGGCGCCGGCATCATCGAGCGGATCGAATCGGGGCAATACCCGCGCGAAGTCGTCGAGACCATCGCCCGTGGATTTCTTCCTCTGCCGCAGGACGATCTCATCGCCGTCCTGGCGTTTCTCACGAACTCGGTCGATGGCGAGATCGCAACTGCCGCGAAGACGGCGCTGACTGATGTTCCGTCGCGCAGCATTCACGGATTCGCATCGAATGAGAGCGCGCCGGCCGGCCATTTGGCGTTGCTGATGCGCGCGACGGACGATCCATTCATTCTCGAAGCGCTGATCCGCAATCGCGCTCTGCCCGACGCGCTCGTCGCCGAAGTTGCTGCTGTCGCCGATGCCGCCGTGCAGGAGATCGTGGTCATCAATCAGGCCCGAATTCTTCGCGCGCCGGAAATCCTCGACGCGCTCCTCGCGAACCCGTCAGTCACTGCTGACGTCCGCCGCCGCGTCATGGAAACGCGCGAGGAGTTCTTCGACAAGAAGGCACGCGCTGCCGCCGTGGAGCCGGTTGAAGTCGACGAAGACGAGCCGATGCTGACGTTGTCCGAGGAGCCGATCGCGGACCTGCTCGAAAAGGCTGCGACGGAACCGGGCGATGCCCCGCCGCCGGAGCTCCTGGAGTCGGAGAAGGCCGACGAAAAAAAGCTCTCCATCTTTTCGCAGATCCTGGTGATGAGCGTCTCCGACAAGGTCAAGCTCGCGTTCAAAGGCGGCAAGACCGAGCGCGTCATCCTCGTCCGGGATCACAACAAGCTCGTATGCAGCGCGGTCATGCGCAACCCGCGAATGAACTCGCTGGAAGTCGAAGGCATCGCCACGATGCGCAACGTCGAGGAAGAGGTCCTGCGCATCATCAGCATGAAGCGCGAATGGGTTTCCAAGTACAACGTCGCTGTGAGTCTGGCTCGCAATCCGAAGTGTCCGGTGGGGGTTGTCCTGTCGCTGATCAATCGATTAACCTTGCGCGACTTGAAGGGCTTGAAAGACGACAAGGGCGTGAGCGACACGGTCCGCAGCCTGGCCCGCAAGATGTACCTGCAGCGAAGCCACAAAGCCTGAATGAAGGTCAACTACTACGAAGTGCTCGGCGTCGATCGGTCCGCCTCCGAGCCGGAGATTCGCGAGCGGTTCCGCAAACTCGCACGCGAGCAGCATCCCGACCGCTACTCCGGCCCCGACAAAGCAAACGCCGAACGCAAGTTCCAGACGCTCACCGAGGCTGTGAACGTGCTCACGAATGCAGCGCGAAGAAAGCAGCATGATGCCGAGATCGCCTCGCCCGCCCGCGCGGCCGGCGGAGCGGCCGATTTCGCGCAGGTCGGGAAGGCGTATTTATCAATTGGTGTCAAAGCCTACCGTGATGGCGACTATCGTAGTGCCTACGAAAACTTCGACATGGCCGCCAAACACAATCCGCAGGACGGCAAAGCCTTCCACTACCTCGCGCAGGCGGCCTCGCGCATTCCTTCGTACGCGCGTCAGGCCGTGCAGGCCATCGAAACCGCCGTGCAGCGCGAGCCGATGAACGCGGTTTATCTTAAGGATGCGGGTCTCATCTGCAAACGCGCCGGCCTCGCCGCAAAAGCGGAGCGATACCTCGAGGAAGCGTTACAGTGGGACGCCGACAATATTGAAATCCGTACGGCACTCTCCGAATTGCGGCAGCGAACCGACACAAAGGAAAGCGGAAAGGGGTTTACCCTTTTCAAAAAGGGCTGAGCAGGAATGGACGTGAAGGCATACGGCCTCACCGATGTCGGACGGCAGCGCCAGCACAACGAGGACACCTTCCTCGTCGCGGATGAGGCGCAGCTCTTCCTCGTCGCCGACGGCATGGGCGGCCACGCCGCCGGCGAGATCGCCTCGCGCATCGCCGTCGATTCCATCTCCGAGTTCATCGTCCACACGAAAGAGGATGACGGAACCTGGCCGCACGCCTACGACGAGCACTACACGCGCACCACAAATCGCCTGATGGCCGCGCTGCGCATGGCCAACACGCGCGTCCTCGAAGCGATGCGCAAAGACGCCAAGCTCCGCGGCATGGGCACGACCGTCGTGGCGTGCATGGCCGACGACGGCAAGATTTCGGTCGCGCACGTCGGCGACTCGCGCGCCTACATGATCCGCGGCGGAAAAATCTCGCGCATCACCAACGATCACTCCTGGGTCTACGAGCAGGTGCAGGCCGGGATGCTGACCGAAGCCGAGGCAGAGAAACACCCTCTCCGCAACGTGATCACGCGCGCCCTCGGCGGCGCGCTGGCCGTCAACCCGGACGCGTCGGAGATCGAAAGCCGTCCCGGCGACATCTATCTCCTCTGCTCCGACGGCCTCACTGGCATGGTTCCCGAAGAAGAGATCCTGAAGCTCGTCACCGAGAACGCCGACGATCTCGAGAAGGCCTGCAAGGAGTTGATCGACACAGCCAACGCCCGCGGTGGCCTCGACAACGTGACGGCGATTCTGGTGAAGACAACGTAGTGGTCAGTGGTTAGTGGTCAGTGGCCAGAACGGCTTTGACTCCTGACCACTGACCACCGAACACTGGCAACTACGACATGCACGTTCGAATCGACTACTGCGGCGTTTGAAACTATCTCCCCCGAGCCTCCAGTCTGGCGGCTGAGATCAAACGAGAATTCGGCATCGACAGCGAGATCGTCCGCGGTAGCGGAGGAATCTTCATCGTCACCGTCGATGGGCACCAGATTTTCTCGAAACGCGACGAAGGCCGTTTTCCAACCGAGCGCGAGATCCTCGAAAAACTTCGCTCGTGACCTAAGGGGCACCGGTTTCACGCGGAGACGCGGGGATCGCGGAGACAAGGTTTTTTTTCTCCGCGTGCTCCGCGGCTCCGCGTGAAAACGATTTGAAAAAGCGCCGCGGATCACAACTCCCGCTTGCACCACGCCGAGACGCGATCGCGCAAATTGTGGCCTGCCGTCCGCCCTGGGGACATGTGACCGAGGGGAATCGCGTGGACCATCGGCAGAACAGCAGCTTCTTCGACGCGATGCTCGTGACGGTGGTGGCGAGCGGATGAACGTGCATCGTCACCCGCTCCGCTCGATCGCGGCGAGGAGCGGCCAGTGATCCGACGGCCCGCAAGTGATGACGTGCGCCTCGCGTATCACCCACGTCGGGTCGGTGAAGATGTAATCGAGGCATTGCTTCGTCGCGCGATAAGTGACGATCTTCTCGGCGAAGCACGACGTCACGATCGTCCCATCGTGAAACACGCGCAGCTCGGCACTGGTCGGACTTGTGTTGAAGTCGCCCATCAACACGAACGGCAACTCCGATTTCGCCACCATCCGCGCCACAGCCTCGGCCTGCAGAAGCCGTGTGCGCGATCCGAATCGCGCCCACGCCTCGAGATGCGTGACGTACGCGATGAGACGAACGCCATCGACATCGATCGTCGCGCCGAGCATCGACCGCGGCTCGCCTTTGCCCGGTAGCGGATCGATACGCGTCTCGACGATCGTTCCTCGCGTCAGCACCGCGTTGCCGTACTCGCTGCTGCCGTTTCCCATCGCGCGGCCGAAAAAAAGTTGCATGCCGGTGAGCCGCTCCAACTCCGCCGCCTGGTCGCGAAAACGCACCTTCCACGTCCCGCGATGCAACTCCTGCACGCCCACGATGTCCGGCTTCGTCTCGCGAATTACCTCGGCGATCCGCTCGACGTGCCGAGGACGCAGCAACGCGCCATGACCCTTGATGTTGTAGGTCATCACATGCAACGGCATGCGCGCCACGAAGCGAAAACAGTGCCGCGCCGTGTGACGCGGTGCGTAGCCGTTGCGTCTTAGCTACTGAACGACGCGCCGGCGCAGTCGCAAGTGAAGGAGAAATTCTGATGCTCGCTACTTCTCTGCTTCTGCTGTCTGCGGCTCTTGCCGCGCGCGCTCCCGATCCGCTGATCTTGCGCGCCGTCAATCCCAATCCCGCCATCGCCGGTCCTGCCATTGCCGCATTGCGAAAAGGCGGTCAGCCGTCGGTCGACGCGATGCTCGCCGCTCATGCTTCCTTCGCGCGCGATGCGCAATCCGAGGAGCGCTTCCGGACGGCGCTCGATCGCGTGTGTCGTCAAGCCGATTGCCTTTGGTCTGGTCTCTACTGGTTTACCGACCTGGCTGAAGCAAAACGGATATCCGCGGCCACGCATCGTCCGATCCTCTCGCTCCGTCTCCTCGGCGACCTCGGCATGGAGATGAGCTGCGCGAATAGCCGCTACTTCCGCACGGTGCTTTATCCGAATCGCGAGATCGCGGCCTACCTTCGCGACAACTTCGTCCTGCACTGGAGCTCGGAACGGCCGGTGCCGACGGTGACGATCGACTTCGGCGACGGTCGCGTCCTGCACCGAACGATCACCGGCAACAGCATTCACTATCTGCTCGACGCAACCGGGCGGCCGCTCGATGCGCTCCCGGGTCTGTACGCGCCCAAAGCGTTCCTCGCACAACTCCGCGAGATGGTCTGGCTGCACGACCGCTGGACGCATTCACCAGCGTTTGACCGCGATCGGCGTCTGCTCATGTATCACGCTCTCCGTGCTCGCAGCGCCTCGGAAACCGCAGAGCGTTACGATGGGCCCGAAACCGCGGCAGCTGCGCGGCGCGCGCGCCTCCAGCATCCGGCCTATGCGTGGGAAGCGACGCGCCTCACCTTCTCGAAGGAAGGCGGCGAAGAGCCGATGTTCAAGAGCATCTCATTCGGTGCGAACTCGATCGTCCGCAAAGCGCAAACCGTAGCCGAGAGGTTCGATCCTGACGAGCAGTTCTCCGCGATCGACGAAAGTGCATTGAACTTAATTCGCGACAAACGAGCGCCGTTGCACGAGTCGCCTGCGGCTCTCGCGCGCGTCATCGAATCATTTCGGCAGACGCTCGCCCTCGATACTCTGCAGAACGAGTACGTGCTGCGGCCGGAGATCCACCGATTCTTCGTCGATAGGCCTGAGATCGCATTACCAGAACTGAACGGACGCGTTTACAGCGAGGTTTTCAAAACGCCCAGCGACGATCCATGGCTCGGTCTTCGGTCTGACGAAACGTTCACCGCTCTCGCCGGCGAAGGAGTCGAGCAACGCCGCGATACACTTCGCGGCCGATGAAAATCGATCGCGACGAAGCGAAGCGCATCGCCGATCTGGCGCACCTGGAGTTCGATGAACCGGCGCTGGAACGCATGGCTGGGGAGATGACGAAGATCCTGTCGTACATCGACCAGCTCCGCGAAGTCGATGTGACCGGATTCGAACAGACATCCTCCTCGGATTCGACGCCGTTGCGCGAGGACGAGCGGCGTCCTCCTGTCGATCGCGCGGCGGTCGCCGCGAATGCGCCGGCGTTCAGCGAGGACGGGCATTTCATCGTCCCGAAGGTGATCGGTGACTGATCTTCTGAACCTGCCGTGGCATGAGGCGCGCGACGCGGCGAGCGGCAAAGAGCTGGTCGCGGCGTCGCTCGACGCGATCGATCGGCTGAATCCGAAGCTGAATGCGTTTCTGCACATCGCCCGCGACGCCGGCGACGGAATGCCGATCGCGGTGAAGGACAACATCGTCACCACCGACATGCCGACGACGTGCGCATCGCGAATCCTCACGAACTTTCGGTCGCCATTCGATGCGACGGCGGTCGCGCGCCTGCGTGCGAATGGTTGCACCATCGCCGGCAAAACGAATCTCGACGAATTCGCGATGGGGTCGTCGACGGAGCACTCCGCGTTCGGTCCTGCGTGCAATCCGTGGGATTCGTCGCGCGTTCCCGGCGGCTCGTCCGGCGGTTCCGCCGTCGCAGTCGCGGCGCGCATGGTTCCCGCCGCACTCGGCTCCGAAACCGGCGGCTCCGTGCGCCAGCCGGCCGCGCTCTGCGGCGTGGTCGGACTCAAGCCGACCTACGGCCGCGTCAGCCGCAACGGCTTGGTGGCGTTCGGATCGAGCGTCGATCAGATCGGCATCATCACCAAGACCGTCCGCGAATGCGCCGATCTCCTGGGCTTGATCGCGGGACACGATCCGCTCGACTCGACATCCGCAACGAACGCGGTCGATGACTACGCGGCGGATCTCGACTCCGGCGTTCGAGGGCTCCGCTTCGGCGTCGTCCGCGAAGCGGTGGAGAAACTCGAAGGAGAAGTGCGCGCGAACTTTGACGATGCGCTGGCCGTCCTTCGCGGCGGCGGCGCGGTGATCGAAGAAGTGAGCGTCCCATCGATCGGCTACGCGATCGCCATCTACTACATCGTCGCGAATGCCGAGGCCAGCGCGAATCTGTCGCGGTTCGACGGGATTCGATTCGGGCATCGCAGCGATCGCGCGAAGTCGCTGCGCGAGGTCTACTTCGAATCGCGCGGCGAAGGCTTCGGCGACGAAGTGAAACGCCGCATCATGCTCGGTACCTTCGCGCTGTCGTCCGGCTACTACGACGCGTACTACGGCCGCGCCCAATCCGTCCGCGCCAAACTCCGCGCCGATTTCGACGCCGCCTTCGCGCGGTTTGACTACCTGCTGACGCCGACTACACCCGAACCGGCGTTCCCGATCGGCGCGAAGACGGACGACCCGCTGGCGATGTACCTCTCCGACATCTTCACCGCCCCCGCGAACCTGGTCGGCATCCCCGCCATCGCCATCCCATCCGGTTTTTCACGCGAACACCTGCCGTTATCGCTGCAGATCATGTCCCCGCACTTCGCCGAGCGCGCGCTCTTCCGCGCCGCAAATTTTTTCGAGCGGGAGACCCGCTACTGGCGCGAAGCGCCGCCTGCGTAACGTCGCGTGCTGTCCGTCGCACTCACGGCACCGCACTATTCCGCGCATCGAACGTGACGATCCGGCCGCGATGCGACAACTTTGAATTGAACATTTGTAGCCGCGTGTGCTCGCTGTTCCCGAAGGCGTGACTTAAGATGTCGACGGAGCCCTTCCCCTTGCGCAAACGGTTCGCCCTGTTCCTCTTCCTCGCGGTTGCTTGCTTCTCCCTCTTCGCTGGCGAGAACCGGTGGACGATCAAAGGCCCGGACGGCGGCCCGCCGAGCTGCATCGCCTTCGATCCGGTTGATCCGACCATCGTCTACGCGGCGACGACGAACGGCCTCTTCCGCAGCAGCGACGGCGGGCAACACTGGACCGTCGGCCCAGGACTGGACGGTACGACGTTCGGCGACGTTATCGTGGCGAGCGGCGATCCTCGGAAGGTCTTTGCGTCGACCGGGTCAGGTTTGTACAAGAGCAGCGATCGTGGCCTGACATGGAGCGTCGTGAATCCGGCGCCCTCGGGCCGGATCGCCGTCAGCGCGAACGGAAGCATCGTCTACATCGTTACGACGAATCAGATCGTCATCCGTTCATCCGATGGCGGCACGACGTTCGGAAAGCCCGCCATCAGCTTTCCGGACTTCCCATTCATAAGCGGGCTCGTGATGGATCCGCAGAACAGCGACACCGTCTACGCCTCGTTTTCCTTCTCGACCCTCGGCGTGTACAAGACCACCGACGCCGGAGCGCACTGGAGGCCGGCGAATCGCGGTCTTGCGCCAGTCCAGTACTACTCGCTGCTCATCGATCCGTCGAGCAGTGCCGTGTTGTACGCAGGCGCCGGTCCCGGGCGCATCTTCAAGACGACGGACGCGGGTGAGTCGTGGCACGAGCTCACGAACGGGCTTGATTCGGACTATTACGCATCGATCGCGATCAGCCCGCGGTCGTCGACAATCGTTACAACCTCCTATTACGGTGTCTACAAATCGACGGACGGAGGTGCGAGCTGGACCAAACCGTCGCTGACCACTGGTTACGTGGTCGCCATCGATCCGGTCAACGCATCCAACATTCTTCTCGTACCCTACGGGAACCTGGTCAGGAGCACGGACGGAGGATCGACGTTCACCAGATCCGCTGCCGGGCTCACCGCGGCTCGCACCTCCGCGATCGTTGTCGATCCCCGCAACGAGTCGATCATCTACACATGCGGAGCGTCGGGGATCTTCAAAAGCGTCGATCGCGGCGAGACCTGGACGTCGCTGCACGAGACGCCGACCACCCACCTCGCCGTCGATCCGTTCAACTCGCAGACCATTTACGCGATCACGTCAGCGCACTTCCGGCGCAGCCTGAACGGCGGAGTGACGTGGGAGGAGTATGCCGAGCGTGTTGGCACCGCATGGGACATCGCGGCCGATCCGCGGACACCCGGGACGCTCTACACGCTGGGCCAGGAGGGGCCCTACAAGAAGGTCGGCGAGGCGGCGTGGACGCTCAAGAACAGCGGATTACCGCGGGTAGCGTTTGCGTCGTTCATCAGGGTCGATCCCGCCAACAGTTCCGTCCTCTACCTCGGTACTGCGTCCGGTCTTTACAAGAGCGTCGACGGCGGTGACACCTGGACATTCATCGGAAGCGTCATTCCCGGGCACACCGGAGACGGCATCGCCGATGCGACCCCGGGCGGCCTCAGCATCGATCCGTTTGATTCGAATCACCTCCTCAGTTGGTGGAGATCCTACGGTTCGGAGTCGACGAATGGCGGCGCGACGTGGACTCCCTTTCCCATCGGCAAGCTGACAGGCCAGTCGGGCGTGTTGGCATTCGATCCGTTGATCCGCGGCCGCATTTACAACAGCAGCTACTACGCCGTGGAACGCAGCAACGACGCCGGCAAGACCTGGCTCTCACTAACGGCCGGGATCGGGAGTCCGCACGGGGGCGAGGTTTTCGTCATCAGCCCCACCGGCACGTCCCTGTACTTCGGGGGCTGGGATGGAGGCGTGTGGATGTTTCATGAGAGCCGCACGCAGTCGGTCCGCCACTGACGCCCTCGGATGAGTGGATGGCGCTCGCGCGAGTTGAGCCGGCTGTGAAGTGGGAGCTGGGGAAGCGTTCGTAGAGCATGCATATGAGCGCCGCTTCCCTCGAATTCTCGAGCAAGGGTCCTGCACGTCCAACATTCAACATCTCGGCTCTGCCCTCTCTGCTACACTTTCCCTCGTGCGTAAGTGGTGGGTGGGCTTCCTTGGAGCGCTTCTTCCGGCCGTACTTCTGGCCGCTTCTCCTTCTAAAAGTATTACGCCTGAGGTGCGCGCGTCGCTGACGGCCGATTACACCATCGACGTGGTCGTCACACCGCATGAAGGCGATGCATGGAGCCGGCTGGCCAAGCGCGTCACGGGCGATGGCGATCGCTGGAACGAGATCGCGACGTTCAATCACGCCGGCGGCAACCTCACCACCGAGCAGCGCGTTCGCATTCCGTTCAACCTACTTCGTCCCAACCTGCAGCGCGATGTTGCCGCGGCGCTCTTTCCCTCCGACAGCGACATCGCCGCGGGACGGCGCCATGTCGTCGTCGGCAGCAGCGGCATCGAAGGCGAATCGCTCTGGAACATCGCCGAGTGGTTTACGGGCCGCGGCGAGAACTACGCCGCGATTCGCGCCGCGAACCCGTCCCAGGGACTCTCGACCCGCAAAGGTGACGTGATCCTCATCCCGAAGGAGTTGCTCGCCGCGGCATTCCGCCGTGGTGAAAGGGAGGAACGTGATGCACCGAAGACAGCCGAGGTTCGGAAATCGGAAGACGATCCGGAAGAGCGTACGGGCGCGGATGGTCATGCTGCGGCAGCAGTTTCGCTACCTGAAGCAGTCACCGTTCCCGGCCAGCCGTCGCTGACGTACGACCGAACCTCCGCCGAGCCGTTCGCCGTCTATCGATTGCAGAAGGGTGAGGCGCTCTACTCGTCGGTGGCGATCCGATTCACCGGCCGCGTCTATTCGAAAGACGTCGGCGACGTGCTCGATCGCATCGTCAAATTCAATTCGATTGACGACGTCGCGCGGATTCCGATCGGCTATCGCGTGAAGATTCCGATGTCGCTGCTGTTGCCGGAGTACTTGCCGGCCGACGATCCAACGCGCGTCGCCAACGAAGAGGTGAAACGCGCCAGCGCGAAGCTGGCAGTGCGTCCGCGCGCAAAGGGCCTCGCCGGCGTGCGCGTGATCCTCGACGCCGGTCACGGCGGACGCGACGTCGGCGCGACGTACGACGACGTGTGGGAATCGAACTACGTGTACGACGTGATGTGCCGGCTCAAGCACATCATCGAGAAAAAATCGGCCGCGACGGTCGCTACGACCACGAAGTCGAAGCAGGCCGGCTACGACATTCCGGATGACGACGAGCTTGAAGAGGCGACGGATCACATCGTGCTCACCTCGCCGAAGTACGTCATCGGCGATCCTGCGGTCGGCGTCAATCTGCGCTGGTACCTTGCGAATTCGATCTTCCGCCGCGCCATGAAAGCGAGCGTGGCGCGCGAGAAAGTGGTCTTCCTTTCCATCCACGCCGACTCGCTGCATCCGTCGTTGCGCGGCGCGATGGCGTACATCCCCGGCCAGCGTTACGTCACCGGCTCGTACGAGAAGAGTGAGCAGGTCTACCTCGCGCGCGCCGAGGTCCGCGAGAGTCCGGTCGTGCGGCACTCGGAGAAAGAGTCGCTGACCGCCGAGGGGCTGTCGCGCGATCTTGCGGAGTCGATCATCGATGCGTTCGATCAGGATGGTTTGAAAGTCCATCCGTTCAATCCCGTGCGCGACAACGTAGTGCGCAACGGACGCGAATGGGTGCCCGCTGTGATCCGCTACAACCTGATCCCCACCCGCGTTCTCCTCGAAATCTGCAACCTCGGCAACGACAAAGATCGCGCGCTGATGAAGACAAAGAAGTATCGCCAGCACGTAGCCGAAGCGATTTATCAGGGCTTGGTCAACTACTACAACGATCGCGAAGACGATCGTCCCGCGCCGGCGATCGCGAGCGGAAGGTAGTGGTTTTTGTCATAGCGGGCTAATGTCGTAGGCGCCGGTGAAGCGGAGATGACACGCGCCAGCCCGGGTGCGTGTGCGGCGCAAATCACCGTAATCGATCGGAATCACCGCGTGAACGGGCCAAATCACGGCGTGATTAGACCGAATCACCGCGCACGTTAGTCCGTTCACCGCGCACACTAGTCCGTTCACGGCGCGCGCTAGTCCGTTCACGGCGCACGCTAGTCCGTTCACGGCGTGCGCGAGGACGTTGACCGCGTACGCGAGGACGTTGACCGCGCACACGAGGACGTTGACCGCGCACACGAGCCCGGCGCCAACGCCTCCGGCGGCTCAGTGAACTGCTACAACGACCGCGAAGACGATCGTCCCGCGCCCGCCATCGCCAGCGGACGATGATCGTCAAAACGCGCGCGCTGACCGAATCGCACGATCGGTTTCTCGAAATATCGCCACGACACCGCGGCGATCGCGAGTGATCCGAGGAGCGGGATCAGAGTTAGAAAAACGTCGCTGAGCCGGTCGAAGTACGGAAGATGGCCGCGCAAGGCGGACCAGAACACGCCGTTTACCGCGTTGTGAACGAGATAGGTCCCGTAGGCAACGATTCCGACGGTACGAAGGGGCCGCATACGCATCGATCGTGAAAGGAACGAACGTTCGTCGTACAGCGCGATGAGCAGCCACGCTGCGAACGCGAGTGCGAGGAGTGTGTAGCGGGAAATCCAGGTCATCGCCGTCTCGCCCGTGTAGGCCGTGAGGAGCACGAATCCTCCGCAACTGAGCAGGATCACACGCAGTGCCGGCATCGCTTTCCTGATGCGCGCAACGGCATCCGGCTGCCTGACGAGCCAGGCGCACAGCGTCCCGAGCAGCAACGCATCGGTCCTGCAGAAAACCGTGACGTAGGCTGTGATGCCTTCGGTGGCGGGGTCGTAGAGAAGCGCACGGCAGAGCGGGGCCGCGGCGATCAGCGGGATGAGGATCCACGGCAGGCGCTTGGTGGGTGTAACGCGGATCAGGAACGGAAGGAAGAGATAGAACTGCTCCTCCACTGCCAGCGACCACGTCGCGGACATCCAGACGGCGCCGAACGTTCCAGCATGCGCCTGAAAGAAATTCTGCGTGAGGGTGGCGTAGGACCACGCGGGCATGGCGTTGTCGAAAAGCCACGACGCCGTTCTCGTATCGAACTGATGTCGCGCCATCCCTGCGACAAAGAACAGACCGAGCCAGACGAAGTAAATCGGAAGGATGCGGCAGATGCGCCGGCGGTAGAAGACGCTGTAGTAGTTGGACGCGGTCTGATGATCGAGAAGAATGCCGCCGATCAGAAATCCCGAAAGGACGAAGAAGAGATCGACGCCGCACCAGAACGCGTTCAGAAAACGGAAGAGCGGCGGAGGCGCTCCCATCATGCAGGAGACGAGATGCCAAACGAGCACGAGAAGAATGGCGACGCCGCGTATCCCGTCCAGCTCCGGAATCCGGCGCGCGGTCTCCGGAAGGGCAGTCACGAAGCGAGTGTAGCAGCCGCGTATAATCGCCGGCCGCTATGCTCCGTTCTTTTGAAGGTGATCACAATGCTGAAGGTTTGCGCTTCGCCGTGATCGCCAGCCGATTCAACGACGAGATCGTCGATGGACTCCTTCGCGGTGCGCTCGATTGCCTGTCGCGTCACGGTGCGGCGGATGATGCGATTTCGGTGTATCGCGTTCCCGGCGCCTTCGAGATTCCGACGCTCGCGGCGAAGCTGATCGACCTCGGCGGCATCGAGGCGATCGTCACCCTCGGCTGCCTTCTTCGCGGCGACACGCCGCACTTCGACTTCATCTCCGGGCAGGTCACGAACGATTTGTCGCGCGTTGCGACCGAGGCGAAGTTCCCCGTCGCCTTCGGAGTGATCACCTGCAACACGCTCGATCAGGCCGTGGAGCGATCGTCGGCGGGCAGCGGCAACAAGGGGTGGGAAGCGGCGCTGGCAGCCATCGAGATGGCCAATCTGTGGCGCGCGCTTCGCAGCGAGGAAAACTTCTAGATGGGAGCGCGTAGAAAAGCCCGCGAGCTGGCCGTGCAGATGCTGTATCAGTACGACCTTTCCGGCAATGTTCCGGACATGATCATCGACACGTTCGAGGATCTGCAGAAGTCGAAGCCGAACACGCGCGAATTCGCCGCGAAGATTTTCCGCGGCACGATCGATCACCTCTCTGATATCGACGGCATGATCCAGGCGCAGGCCGACAACTGGCGACTCTCGCGGATGGCAGTTGTTGATCGCAACATCATCCGTCTGTCGGTCTACGAGTTCCTGCACGAGAGCGACACGCCGAAGCTGGTCGTGATCGATGAAGCCATCGAGATCGCCAAGAAGTTCGGCAACGATAAATCGTCGCAGTTCATCAACGGCATCCTCGACGGTATTTTGAAACGCTACAATCTCGCCACATGAGAAGGCAGAAGTCAGAAGGCAGAAGGCAGAAGGATTTCGTCGCTCATTTCTGCTTTCTGCTTTCTGCTTTCTGCCTTGCGAAAGCTTTCTCCTTTGCGAGAGAGGCGGCATGAGTCTTCTCGGCCGTCTCGAAGATCTATCCCTTACCGACATCGTTCAGATCGTCTACCTCAGCCGGCGCACGGGCGTGCTGGAGATCGTCGACGATCGCGGGCGGCATACGGTGATGTTCCGGCAGGGATTGGTGGTGAACGCGTCGTCGCCCGAGCATCCCGATCTGCTGACGTATCTCGTCGCGCGCGGTTCCGTCCCCGAAGCCGCGGCACCGGGGCTGCGAAAGATGGAGGAGAGCGGCATCCCGCTCGGCACGGCGGCGGTGGAGATGAACATCATCCCGGCCGCCGAACTGGCAACGGCGATTCACGAGCGCGTCGTCAGCGTCGTCGCGCCGCTGCTGCAGAGCCGCGAAGGGGAGTTCAACTTCATCCTCAGCGATCACGTCGGTCCGCTCGACGTTGAATACGACGCGGACTCGATTTTGAAGGAAGGCGGCTTCGCGCCGCAGAAGATCGTCGGCGCCGCGGACGGCGAGAAGCTGAAGCCGTTGCGCAGTCTCGAAGAGTCGATGAAGGTGGGGAAGGCGCTGCTGCGCTCCGCCGCCACCGAGCCGCCATCAACACTCAACCTCGGACTCGGACATCCGAAAGAGCCGGAGCTGACGCTCGTTCCCGACGACAACATCCTGCCGTTTCCGACACCCGAGGAGCGCGAGGAACAGACGTTTACGCCGGTCCCGGATGATGAGCCGTTTCCCGCGGTTGAGACGCCGCCGCAAGCGGCGCCCAAACCGCGGACGTCCGCCGGCCAGTTCAAAGTTGCCGGCGGATTGATCGAAGTCGAGTCGCCCGACGCCACGTATCGCAATGTCGTTCTCTTCGAGCGCAGCCCGCTGATCCGCGTCGCCGCGAAGCGAGCATTCGGGCGGAACCGCGTGAAGATCGCGCAGTTCGGGACGATCGACGATGCGCGTGTCGCGATCGGCGACTACATCCGCGCGAACACGTTCTTCGTCACGTTTCTCGAACTGACCGATCAGTCTGACCTGCTGCTCCAGCAGTTGAAGCGAAAGAATCCGCGGCTGCCGGTGGTCATCATCGACGCCGAGGCCGACCTGCGGCGCCGTCACGACCTGCTGCGGCGTGGCGCCGATCTCTATCTGACCAAACCGTCTCCCGCGCGCCTGCAGCCTGGATTGGCCGAGGAGGAGCTGACGCTCTTCGCGGACGAGCTGGTGCTCTTCGCCGAGCGCGCGTTCCAGCAGTGGGAGCGCTACACGGGCGGACTCGATCCCGACGCGGGCAGGCGGTTCTACGAGACGGCCGAGAAAGAGAACGTCGACCGCAGTTTCAGCCTGCTCAAGCAGCTCATCAACGAATTATCGAATCCGAACGACATCGGCGAAGTGTCCGCCACGATCCTGCGGCTTTCGGCGGAGTATCTCGACCGAGGAGCGCTCTTCATCGCCGGCGATTCCGAGTTCACCGGCATTTCCGGATTCGGCGCCGCGGACATGCCGGCGCGCGTGCAGTCGCTTCGCATCGCGCGGAAAGAGCCGTCGATCCTCGGCGATGTTGCGAAATCGGGCGAAGCGCATCGCGGCAAGATGCGCCGCACCGCGGCCAACGTGCAGCTCATCGACACCCTCGGCGGTCTGGCGCCAAGCGAAGTCGTGGCCCTGCCGATCATGCACGCCAAGCGGACGATTGGTATTCTGTACGGCGACAACGCCGCACATCGCGCTCCGATCGACACCATGACAGGACTCGAGATTTTCCTCAGCCAGGCCGGCTACGCGTTCGGCAACGCCGTCTTTGCGGCCGAGAAGGCCCGACGTTGAAAGTCCTGGTCGTCGAAGACTCGAGCTCGATGCGCGCCTACCTGACCACGATCATCGAAGGCGGCACGGAAGCCTACGACCTCGAGATCGTCGAAGCCGCCAGCGGTTTCGAAGCGTTGAAGACGCTGCCGCACCACAAGTTCGACGCGATCCTGACGGACATCAACATGCCCGACATCAACGGACTGGAGTTAGTGTCGTTCCTCAAAAACCATCCGGTTCATCGCACGATCCCGATCATGGTGATCTCCACCGAATCGCGCGAAGAAGACCGCAAACGCGCCGAGGCGTTAGGCGCCGAGGAGTACCTCGTCAAGCCCTTCCAGGCCGGCGATCTGATCGCGAAACTGCGGCGGCTGCTGAAGGTGGCGTAGCGTTCCTCGGCGTTACAATGCCGGAATGACGTCGATCATCGATGAGAGCGCGATCGCCGAAGCGCTGCGGCTCGGCGAGCCCGGCGAGGCGATCAAGCGCCTGCTGAGATTTCAAGGCCTCGGTATCTGGCACGGCGACCTCTCCGAAATGCGTGGTGATGTGCCACGAACTCCGGCCCCGTTAGACCCTGCCCCTCCTACCGAGGAGGCCAAAGAAATGATGCGTCACATGAAGATGGAGCGACGTCTTCGTAAGGCGTTAGATCGCTTGTCGCCGGAGCATCGGGAGGCGCTGCGTCTCCGCTACTTGGAATCGCTCCCGACCGATGAGATTGCGGCAAGGATGAGTATCTCCCACTCTTCCGCGGAGCAACTGATTCGTGAAGCGCTGCATCGCACTCAAACGATCTATGTCGAAACCTCGGACGAGCGTGACGACCTGTGATCGTGGTTGATTCGAGCGTCTGGATTACCGCATTCAGCAAACGTCCGCCTTTTCGCATCGAGGAGTTGGTTGGACGCGACGAGGTCGTCACCTGTCTGCCGATCGTTCAGGAGGTGTTGCAGGGCATCGATCATGACTACATCTTCGAAGAGATGCGCGACATTCTCTACGACCTTCGCGCGATCGATGATCCGATGACGGGCGAACTTTTCCACGAGGCGATCCTGCTTTTCCGAGAGGCTCGTAAAAAAGGAGTGACGGTCCGCTCGTCGGTCGACTGCCTGATCGCCGCCTCCGCGATTCGTCACGGCGCGACCGTTCTTCATCGCGATCGCGACTTCGACAATCTGGCGAGAGTCACTTCGCTGAAGAGCCGGCGTGTGTTGTGACGTGGTGCCATATCGAACGTCTGATCAGGCGACATGAGAAAACTTCTTTTTCTGCTGTTTCTGACCGCGACTCCGTTGCTCGCTGCCGATCCGGAAAAAGGGACGATCTGTTTCGGCACTGACTGTTCATCGACTACGGGCACGTCGTTCGACGTCAAGCCTGCCGATGTCGAGCGGCGGTTCGTCTGGACGGGCGCGGATGGATCGAGTTTCATTCTCGGCACGCTGGCCGCGAAGGCAACCTCCGTCGATCTGCAACAGAAGGATGCGCGCAACGTTACGCTCTCCGTTCGCGGCGACGTACAGCGCGGCTGGCCGGTGGAAACGCGCTTCGCGATCGCGATGGGCAAGGACAGCGGATGGCGTTGGGACGTGCCGTCGAAAGTGATTGCGAAGCCGATCTCGATCCGGCTGCTTCCCGGCGCGTACGCAATGCAGATCGCGGCGGGGCATCACAAGCCTGACCGGCGCCCGATCAAAATCGCCGCCGCCGATCTGCCGCTGCAAGTCATCCTGGCACCGCTTCCGGCCGTCACCGGCCGCGTCGTCACGATGAAAAAGAGCGGCGATGACAAGGAGCCGAAGGAGACTCCGGTCGCGGGCGCCCAGATCGCCCGCAGCGACGCGAAGGTCCTTGGATCGACGAACGAGCAGGGGGCGTTTCGCATCGAACTGACCGATCCGCGAACGGAGGAGTTGGTGATCAGCTCGCCCGGTCTCGGCACGCGCCTGCTTCCGCTCCACATCACCTCGGTCGATACGGACCTCGGCCTGCTCCGGCTGAGCAGCGGAGTGAAGCTCACCGTTCACATCGCTCGTGCGGATAGCGTCCGATCCAAACCGCTGCACGTGCAATTGAGCGAAGCCTCGCCAGGGCAGTACGAAAACACGAACATCACCACCCGCGAGCTCAAGGCCCGAGACGACGATCTCGTGTTCGCGGATCTCTCCGACGGCGAGTACTACGTCACGTTGAGCGGCGACAGTCCGCTGGAAAAACTGACGACAGTGATTCCGATCAAAGCCGAGGATGTATCGAAGGAGATTCGCCTAAGGCCATTTCAGCTTCAGGGGACGGTGCGGCTCGGAAACGAGCAGCTGCGTAACGGCAACGTCGGGGTCAACGAACGCCATCACACGTGGACGGCGGAGGTTCCGATCGATGGTGAGGGTCATTTCGGCGGATCGATGTGGCAGTCGGAAGGAATCGGTGGATGGGTTACTTCGAAGGAAACCAGTTCGCTTCCGGTCGATCACGATCCGACGCTCGATGGCGATCCAGCCACGTGGGACATCACGTTCCGGCGACGCCTCATCACCGGACGGATCTTCGACGCGGACACGAAGGAGCCGATCGCGCACTCCGGTCTGCACATGGAGCTTGAAACGAAATCGCAGTCTCCGACCGGCCAGGCGGGATACAGCCGCTTGTACTCGACTCTCCCCGTCGGCGACGACGGCACGTATTCGATCGTCGCGACCAAGGACGGCAGCTACGATCTTGCGGTGACCGCTCCCGATTACGTCTCACAAAAAGTGACCGTGGAGCTCTCGTCCGAGGACGAGTCGAAGACGACGGATTTTCCGATGATCAAGGGGATTGAACAGATCATCGACTTCGTCTGGCCGAACGGCGACCCGGTGGCGAACGCGTCGGTCATCGAAGGCGTCGCGCGCGACGGGCACAACGCTGGATGGATGAGCAGAACGGATCCGGCCGGACGTCTGAAGCTACGGATGCGCGCCGGCGAGACGAAGACGCTCTTCGTCCTGCCGGTCGAGGGATCTTTCGCAGCCCTCCATGTGGTTGGCGACGAAGCGAAGCCGATGCGCGTCGTCGTTCCGCAGCCTGTTGGGTCGCTCGTGGTCACGTACAAAGATCCAGAGCAGAAAACGGCCGGCGCGGCCCTGGCGATGCGTTGGAATGGCGAGTGGGTTCCGGGGTCAGTCGTCGGCCGGCTGAGGATGTCGCGCGTCGACGGCGGTGCTCTCCGCGTCGCACTTCTACCGGCAGGTTCGTACGAACTGTGGGGCTTTCGAGGGCCGCAGCCTCTGTTGGCGCCGCCGCCGCGGGAGCCGGTCCACGTCGGGCTTAGTTCGGGCGAACAGAGCGTCGAAATCATCGTGCCGTAGTCGTTTCATCGAGGAAAATCGAGGCGGCAGAAGCCTTGAGTGATGATGGTGGCCGAGCCTTGGGCAACGAGCGCCGCCGGCCGTGCCGGCCGGGGGAATGAATTCCTTGACGGCCTCTGTTCGGCAGTGTTACCGTTTCACCCCCTTCCGCCGGGAAGGTGTGTGGTTGTCTTTGAATGACGTTCGGCGCTGAGCAGTTCTCACCCGCGCCGCCGGTCCTCCGAAGATCGAAATCTCTACGTTTCCGTGGTGTGTTCAGGAGAGTCATGCGTACGTATTTCCCCAAACAGGGCGACATCGAGCCGAAATGGTTCATCATCGACGCCGAAGGCAAAGTCCTCGGCCGGCTTTCGACTGAAATCGCCAAGATCATTACCGGCAAGACGAAGCCGACCTACACCCCGTTCCTCGACACCGGCGATCACGTCATCGTGATCAACGCCGAGAAGATTCGGCTGACGGGCAAGAAGGAGACGGACAAGATCTACCGTCACCACTCGCTCTATCCGGGCGGCCTCAGCGAGAAGGCGGCACGGTTCGTCCGTACCGACAAGCCGGAGTCGATGATCGAGCGCGCCGTTTTCGGCATGCTGCCGAAGAACAAGCTCGGCCGGAAGATGATCAAAAAGCTGAAGGTCTATCGCGGTACGGTTCACCCCCACGAAGCGCAGAAGCCCGAGCGGCTCGAAGTCGCCTGACAGGTCTAGGAGGATTCATTGGCTCTGGTTGAATACTACGGAACGGGACGTCGCAAAACGTCGACCGCGCGCGTCCATCTCCGGCAGGGTAGCGGTGCGATTACGGTCAATCACCGCTCGCTGGACGAGTACTTCGGCAATGACGTGCTGAAGATGATCATCAAGCAGCCTCTTTCGCTGACGGAGACGACCGACAAGTTCGACATCGTCGTCACGGTTGACGGCGGCGGCCCGAGCGGCCAGGCGGGCGCGATCCGCCACGGCATCTCGCGCGCGCTGCAGATCTTCAACATGGAGCTGCGCAAGCGCCTGAAGAAGGCCGGCCTGCTCACTCGCGACCCGAGAATGAAAGAGCGCAAGAAGTACGGCCAGAAAGGCGCGCGCGCCCGCTTCCAGTTCTCCAAGCGCTGATTTTCGATGTTCGGGTTTCCCCAAGTTTGATTTTTTTGAAGACAGGAGCGGCCTTCGCTCCTGTCTTTTTTGTCTCACGCAGTCCAACTCAAACGTCACCGCGAAAAGGAGGGTTTGCTTGGCAGTCTCTATTACGATGAAAGAGCTTTTGGAAGCTGGCGTTCACTTCGGTCATCAGACCAAGCGCTGGAATCCCAAGATGAAGAAGTACATCTTCGGGAAGCGCAATGGGATCTACATCATTGACCTGCAGAAGACGCTCAAGCTCTTTAAGGAAGCTTCCGCGTTCATCTCGGACCTCGCGTCCCAGGGAAAACGCATTCTGTTTGTAGGCACCAAGCGCCAGGCGCAGGATGCCATTCTCGAAGAGGCCAACCGCTGCGGCATGTTCTATGTGAACAACCGCTGGCTGGGCGGCACTCTCACGAACTTCACCACCGTCCGCAAGTCGATCGAGCGTCTCAAGGAAATCGAGACGATCACCGGCGACACCGAGAAAGAGATGTCGAAGAAGGAGCGCGCCGCCCTCGACCGCGAGCGCGACAAGCTCCTCAAGAACCTCATCGGTATCCGCGAGATGGACGGCCTTCCGGACGCGCTCTTCGTGATCGATCCGAAGAAGGAGTACATCGCCATCCAGGAAGCGAAGAAGCTCGGCATCCCGGTGGTGGCAATCGTCGACACGAACTGCGATCCGGAAGACATCAATTACGTGATCCCCGGCAACGATGACGCGATCCGCGCCATCCGCCTGTTCACGCAGAAGATCGCCGACGCCGTGCTCGAAGGCTACAACCTGGCCGAGGAGAAGTTCATCGGCGTCGAGGACAAGAGCGAGCCGATCGAGGTTCCCGCTCCGATTCCGGCCGCCGAACCCGCCGAAGCAGTCAGCGCTCCGGCCGTTTCCTAGTTTTTCGTTACGACTACTTCCACTTGGAGCGCCGGCTGCCCGATAACGGCAGACGGCGCTCTTGTATCAAAGGAGAACGCTATGACTCAGGTAACCGCAGCGATGGTCAAGGAGCTGCGCGAGCAGACCGGCGCCGGGATGATGGACGTGAAGTCCGCGCTCGTCGAGGCCGATGGAAACATGGAGGAGGCCACCAAGGTCCTCCGCAAGAAGGGTCTGGCCGCCGCCGGCAAGAAGGCCGGACGCGTGACCGCCGAGGGCACCGTGACCTCGTATGTCGGCGAGAACGCCGGCGTGCTCGTCGAGGTGAACTGCGAAACCGATTTCGTCGGCCGCAACGAAAACTTCCGCCAGTTTGCCGACGCCGTCGCGAAAGTGATCGCCGGCAGCAAGGCGAACTCCGTCGAGGAACTGAACAACGACCCGTGGCGGGGCGACGGTGAGAACCAGACCGTCGGACAGCACGTCCTCACGATGATCGGCGCGATCAAGGAGAACATCTCCATCCGCCGCTTCGTCCGCTACGAGACCGCGCCGAACGCGGTGCTGTCGGCGTACATCCACGCCGGCGGGAAGATCGGCGTGCTCGTCGAGCTGGTCGCCACCAGCGGCGCGAAAAACGACAAGATGGCGGACATCGCCAAGGACGTTGCCATGCACATCGCCGCCGCGGAGCCGCGCTTCATCCGCCGCGACGAAGTGACGCAGAAGGACCTCGACACGGAGCGCGAGATCGCCCGCGACGCCGCGGCGAAATCCGGCAAACCGGAGAACATCGTCGAGAAGATGGTCAGCGGCAAGATGGACAAGTTCTACGGCGAAGCCTGCCTCCTCGAGCAGCCCTACATTCGCAACGACAAGCAGACCGTGACCGACTACCTGACCGCGTCCGGCAAAGAGTCCGGCTGCGCGTACACGGTGACGCGTTTCACGCGCTACAAGCTCGGCGAAGGAATCGAGAAAAAGAGCGATGACTTCGCCGCCGAAGTGGCCAGCTACATGAAGTAACGCAACGTAGCGCCGCCGGCTCGGCGGCTGGACCGCCAGCGGCTCGCTGGCGGTTTTCTTGTCCTCGCCGCCGAGCCGGCGGCGGTCCAGCCGGCGAGCCGCCGGCGCTACGCTTACAGGCCCGCCTTTGTTATATAAAGCGTCGCCAATGCCTCCGCGCTACAAACGCATCCTTCTCAAACTCTCCGGTGAAGCGCTCATGGGTGGGCGGCGGACGGGGATCGACTCCGAGACCATCGCTCGTATCGCGGACGAGATCGTCGAGGTCCATCGCGCCGGCGTGCAGATGGCCATCGTCATCGGCGGCGGCAACATTTTTCGCGGCGTGACTGCGGCCACCGAGGGGATCGATCGGGTGGCGGGCGATCACATGGGGATGCTGGCGACGGTCATCAACGCCATCGCCCTGCAGGACGCGCTGGAGCGCCGCGGCGCGCAGACGCGCGTCACGTCCGCGATCACGATGGCTGAGGTGGCCGAGCCGTTCATCCGGCGGCGGGCGATCCGGCATCTCGAGAAGTCGCGCATCGTCATCTGCGCGGCGGGCACCGGCAATCCGTACTTCACCACCGACTCGGCCGCTGCGTTGCGCGCTGCCGAATTGAAGTGCGAAATCATCTTCAAAGCGACGAAGGTCGACGGCATCTATACCGCGGACCCCGAAAAAGATCCGACTGCGACGAAGATCCCGCACGCGACCTACCAGCGCGTGCTGGCCGAGCGGCTGCAGGTGATGGACGCGACCGCGATCGATCTGGCCCGCGGCAGCTCGATTCCGATCTATATTTTTTCGCTCATCGAGCCGGGCAACATCCGCCGCGCACTCCTCGGCGAGGACATCGGCTCGATCGTCAGCGATTGATTTGACGCGAGGAAATTATGATCAACGATGTAATCAAAGATGTGCAGCACCGCATGCACGGCGCGCTCGACGCGCTGCACCGCGAGTTCAAAACGCTTCGCACCGGACGCGCCAATGCGTCGATGCTCGACGGCATCATGGTCGATTACTACGGCACGCAGACGCCGATCGCGCAGGTGGCGTCGCTGAAAGTTCCAGAGCCATCGCTCATCGTCGCCGAGCCGTGGGACAAGTCGATGGTGGCGGCCGTGGAGAAGGCAATCCGCACTTCGGACCTCGGCCTCAATCCCGCCACTGACGGCAAGGTGGTTCGCATTCCGATCCCGCAGCTCACCGAGGATCGGCGCAAGGATCTGGTGAAACGCGCGCATCACATGTCCGAGGAATCGCGCACGGCCATCCGCCAGGTGCGGCGCGACGGCAACGACAAGCTGAAGAAGATGCTCAAGGACCACGAGATCTCCGAGGACGATGAGAGGCATGGCCTCGACGAGATTCAGAAGATGACCGATAAACACATCGACGAAGTCGGCAGCATTCTGAAGAGCAAAGAAGTCGACATCATGGCGGTGTAGTGGCCGACGCCGAGCGGGTCCTCGTCATCATCCCGGCTGCCGGAAGCGGAACGCGTTTCGGCGGCGATGTGCCGAAGCAGTTCCAGCCGCTCGGCGGCAAGCCGCTCGTGCAGCGTGCAGTCGAGCGGTTCCTCTTCGACGCCGTCGTGACGCGCGTGGTCGTGCCGGTGATGGAGAAACTTGTCGACGCGGTGAAGTCGTCGCCAGGTGAGCGCGTGACGTTTGTGGCCGGCGGCGCCACGCGGCTGCAGTCGGTGACGCGCGGGCTCGAAGCGTCAGGCGGGGAGTTCGATCTCATTGCCATTCACGACGCCGTCCGTCCGTTCTTTTCACTCGATACGTTCCACGCGACGCTCGACGCGGCGCGCGAGCACGGCGCTGCATTCCCCGGCATCTCGCTTCCGGACACAGTCCATCAGATCGCGAACGAAGCGATCGCGAAGACCCTCGACCGCAGCGTTCTCGTCGCCGCGCAGACGCCGCAGTGTTTTCGCGCGGACGTGCTGCGCGACATCCTCGCGCGCGCGGCACGCGAGGACGCTGACGCGACTGACGAAGCGGGATTGGCGGCAAAGTACGGCCATCACGTCCATCTGGTTCCCGGCGATTCGATGAATTTCAAAATCACGCGCCCCGAGGATCTGGTGATGGCCGAACGGATCTGGGCAGAATGGGGCGGCGAGGGCGACGCATGATTCGCGTCGGCCAGGGCATCGACGTTCACGCGTTCGATGAATCGCGCCCGTTGATCCTCGGTGGCGTCCGTATCAGCGACACAGGCGGTCTCGCCGGCCACTCCGACGCCGACGCCGCCCTCCACGCCATCACCGACGCGCTCCTCGGCGCAGCCGGTGCGGCCGACATCGGCCAGTACTTTCCGTCCGACGATGCGCGCTGGAAAGATGCCGACTCGGCGCTCTTCCTGCGCGAAGCAAAACGCCTCATCGACGAGATGGATGCGGATATCGTTAACATCGACGTGACGATCATCGCGGAGAAGCCGAAGCTGGCGCCGTTTCGCGAAGCGATGCGCGGCAAGATCGCGTCACTGCTCGATCTGCCGTCCGGCCACGTCAACGTCAAAGCGACGACCACCGATCACCTCGGCTTCATCGGGCGCGCCGAGGGGATTTGCGCGATGGCCGTGGTGCTGATTCAAATGCAATCCTGAGAGAAGAAATCTGCGATCTTCGCGTCGATACGGTTGCGCGCGGAGGCGCGCTCGACAATCCAGCCCCGCGCTCGGCGCGGGGGAATCGATTGCGAAAGAAGGCCGTGGCCGCGGAGGCAGCCACTACAAAATGCTCGCGCCGCGCGAAACCTTGTGGCGGCCGCCTCCGCGGCCGGCAAATCGGTCGCCGTTTCGCAACCCCGCGCAGAGCGCGGGGCTGGATTGTCGAGCGCGCCTTCGCGCGCAACCTCGACCCGATGCTGCGATTGCAGGACGCGGAGCGGAATCCCGGTCCTCGCACTGCCGCCGGAGATCCCTCCTCGCTACGCTCCTCGGGATAGAGTCCGCAAAGCTATGATCCGCGTCCGTTTCGCCCCATCGCCTACCGGCCACCTTCACGTCGGCGGTGCGCGCACGGCCATCTTCAACTGGCTGTTCGCCAAGCATCATGGCGGCACGTTCATCATCCGCGTCGAGGACACGGATCAGGCGCGGTCGACGGCCGAGTCCGAGGCGATGGTGCTCGACGATCTGCGCTGGCTTGGATTGCTGTGGGACGAAGGTCCGGACATTGGCGGACCGCATGCGCCGTATCGGCAGTCAGAACGCGTTGCGCGCTACGCCGAGGTTGCACGCGAGTTGATCGCGCGCGGCATCGCGTATCGCTGTTACTGCACCGAGGAGGAGCTCGAGGCCAAGCGGAAGATCGCGGAAGCGGAGAGCAGGCCGCCGCACTACGACCTGACCTGCTGGTTGAATCGCCGCGACGACGACAGCATCCCGCACGCGATCCGTTTTCATGTTCCTGACGATGGCGATGTCACGATTGACGACGCCATTCGCGGCGAGGTGACGTGGAAGCGCGAATCGCTCGGCGATTTCATCCTCGTCCGCTCCGACGGCCTGCCGACGTACAACTTCTCCGTGGTCGTCGACGATCACGACATGGAGATCACGAACGTCATTCGCGCCGAGGAGCATCTGACGAATACGCATCGTCAGGTGCTGGTGTATCGGGCGATGGAGTGGGCGATCCCGCAGTTCGCGCACGTGTCGCTGATCCTCGGGCAGGACCGGACCAAGCTTTCCAAACGCCACGGCGCGACCTCGGTGTCGGCATACGCGGAGGCAGGCTTCCTCGCCGATGCCATGGTCAACTACTTGACGATGCTGGGCTGGTCCGCGCCGGATGGGCGCGATGTTTTCGACCGCGACTACGCGATCGCCAACTTTGCGCTCGACCGCGTCAACTCCGCGCCGGCGGTCTTCGATCCGCAGAAGTTCGAGTGGCTGAACGGGCAGTACATTCATTCGATGTCCGCCGCGGAGTTGCGGCCGCTGGTCGTGAGCGCGATTGGATTCGATGCGCCGTGGCTGGAGGAAGCGATCGAGGTCGTGAAGACGTCCGTTCATCTTCTGCCGCAGTTCAAGGAGGTCATCCGCTTCGTGACCGACTACACGCCGCCGGAGATCGATCGCGAGTTTGCCGTCGCGGTTGCAAACGATCTTCGCGAGCACGGCGCGCCGCTTGATGCCGACGCCGTCAAAGCGATGAACGAGCGGCTGAAGAAATCCACCGGCCGCAAAGGCAAAGAACTCTTCATGCCGCTGCGATTGATGCTGACCGGGATGGACCACGGCCCGGAGCTCGTCCGCGCAATTCCACTTCTCGAACGCGCCAGCGAGTCGGACGCGCGTGTGCTCTCGCCGCTCGCGCGCACTGACAAGTGCATTGAGCAATGTTGAGCAATGTATTCGCTGATCCGCAAGCTGCTCTTCCAGCTCGACGCCGAGGATGCGCACGAGCTGGCGGTGCGGCAGATGATCGCGCTCCAGAAAATCCCGATCGTCCTCCGCGCCATCGAACGCTTCTGCGCGCCTCCGCCTAGCGCGCGCCGCGAGTTGATGGGACTGACGTTCCCGTCGCCGATCGGAATCGCCGCCGGCTTCGACAAAAACGGATTGCTGATGCCGATGCTGGCCGCCCTCGGCTTCGGCTTCGTCGAAGTGGGGACGGTCACGCTTCGACCGCAGCCGGGCAATCCGCGTCCGCGTCTCTTCCGCTATCCCGAGCACCACGCGCTCATCAACCGCCTCGGCTTCAACAACGACGGCGCGGACGCGGTCGCGGAGCGGCTGGAGTCGCGGATACCCACCGTGCCGCTCTTCGTCAACATCGGAAAAAATCGCGATGTGGCAATTGACGCTGCCGCGGATGATTACGGAGCGTGCGCGATGAAACTCGCGCCGTATGCCGACGCCGTCGTCGTCAATCTCTCGTCGCCGAACACGCCGTCGCTCCGCGAGCTGCAACGTCCCGAACATCTCGAACGCATCCTCGCCGCGGTCGGTCCGGCGATTGTGAAGATCGCTCCCGACATCGACGACGTCATGCTCGCCGAAATTTGCGATGTCTGCGCGAAACGCGCGCGCGGCATGATCTGCACGAACACAACGATCGCTCGCCCGTTCGCGTCGAACGAAACCGGCGGCCTCTCCGGCGCGCCGCTCATGGAGCAATCGACATCGATCCTCGCGAAGGTCCGCAAGCACGTAGGTCCAAACTATCCGCTGATCGGCGTCGGCGGCATCTTCACTTCCGATGACGTTCGTGCGAAATTCACCGCGGGAGCGGATCTCGTGCAGGTCTACACCGGATTCGTGTATGAAGGGCCGCTGATGGCGAAGCGACTGGCGAGAACGACATGATCATCTACGGCGTCAATCCCATTCTCGAGGCCATCCGCTCGCATCCGGAGCGGATTCGGTATGTCGGCGTGGCGCGCGAGGAGACGGCGCGGCATCAGCGGCTGATGAGCGAGGCGAAGCGCGCGCATGTGGCGGTGCGGAATCTCGCGCTCGATCAGATCGATCGGCTGGCTGGGCGCGTCGTTCACAACGGGGTGGTGGCCGAGGTGTCGGAGACGGCGTATGCGGATTTCGATGAGATCGTGGAGAAGGAAGAGACAAACTTCGTCCTCATCGTCGACTCGATCACCGATCCGCAGAACTTCGGAGCCATCCTTCGCGTCGCGGACGGATTCGGCGTCGATGTCGTGGTCATCCCGGAGCACGACAGCGTTGGACTCACGCCCGTGGCGGTGAAAGCGTCCGCGGGCGCGTCGGAGTGGGTACAGGTGGCGCAGGTGACGAACCTTTCGCGCGCCATCGAGACGCTGAAGAAGGGCGGATATTGGATTTACGCCGCCGCGGAGAACGGCGAACGGCCGGACGCGATCGACTTCACCGGCAAGGTTGCACTCGTCGTCGGCAACGAGGGGAAGGGGATTCGCCGCAACGTCCTCGAGCACTGCGATCGCACCGTCACGATTCCGATGAGCGGGCACGTCGAGTCGTTCAATGTGGCGACGGCGACAGCAATCCTTTGCTACGAAGTCCGCCGGCAGCAACGGAAATGAGCGCCGCAGCGCTGAGCAACGAGATGATTCCGCAAATCACGATGAGCGGATTGCGGTAGCGCAGCGTGACGTGGTGACGTCCGCGCGGGATCGTCAGGCCCTGGAAAGCGACGTTGGCGGCGTAGAGCGATGCCGGCGTTCCGTCGATCGTCGCCTGCCAGTATTTGTGCCGTGTGATGCTCATGATCAACGCGGCTCTGCCTGCCGATTCGACATCGATATCGATTGCATTGCCGCGTTCCGCTACGCGCAGCACGCGGCCGAGCCCGGGCGCGAATGGCTTCTCTACGAAGGCGGCGGAGCGCGGTAGGTTGGGATCCATGATTCGCGTCGCGGGGAGGAGTTGCCGCGCGAAGTAGTAACGAAGGCCCGGAAAAGGCTGAATGCGAACCGGATCGTCTGCCGATCGCGCATCGCGCAAGAGGACGACGTGGGTGATGCCTGCGAACGAGGCAAGTCTCTGCTGAAGATCGTCGCGGCCGAGACGGCGGACCTTCCAGAAGAGCGACCCGAGCTCCGCTGACGGAAGCAGATCCGTCGCTGCGACGTCCATTTCCAACGCGGACTCGATATCCCACGCAGTCTGAATCTCTGGCATCAGGCTGTTACGTAGCCGCCACTCGCTGTCTTCCTGCGAAATGCGTGCGGCGCCGACGAGATATCTCCACGCGGCATCGTTGAAGATCCGTACGGGTCCGG
Source organism: Thermoanaerobaculia bacterium (assembly GCA_035996815.1). Lineage (GTDB taxonomy): Bacteria > Acidobacteriota > Thermoanaerobaculia > Gp7-AA8 > Gp7-AA8 > JADGNZ01. The sequence goes on from DASYJF010000100.1 coordinate 85,119, forward strand.
GTTGTGCGCGAAGGCTGATCGCGAGTCGCGGCGGTTCGTAGAACGATCCGTCCAGACGCGGAGCCACGGAGCGGACACGCGAGCCGAGATCGACCGCTACGAAGAGCGCCAGAAGTCCAAAGCAGAGCCGCGTACGGTCGCGAAGCGCCAGGATCAATACGAGACCGATCGAGGTGACGAAGGATGCAAGCGCGCCCGAACGCGCTGCGATCAGCGTCTGCTCGACGTCCACGGTATTTGGTTTCAGCACGCTCGCGAACATCGAAGATGATGCGAACGCGAGCACCGCGGCAGCGATCACGGCGAAGGCAATCGATGTCAGAAACGCAACCCGGCGGAAACGCGCATCTCGCAGAAACTCGTCAGCAGCAATCGCCGCGAAGATCGTCAGAATGAAGATCGCCGTGATAAAGAACTTCTCCGGGAAACGCACCGTGCGCAGGCCCCACTTGTAGAGGAGCGGAACGACCAGTCCGTACTTTCCGATCGCGACGACATAACTGACGAGCGATACAGCAGCAACAAACTTCCACCCCCGAATGCGCCGCACGAAGCCGGTGACGATCAATGCCGCGGCGAACAGGCCCGCGTAGATGCTGAAGAGCCAGGGGAGTTGGGAAGGGTGATCGGACGCCCAGAAGTAGATGACGTCAGGCGCGAAGTTGCCGAAAGCGTTCGCATTGACGAGCTCGAGCGGCCGCGCCGGGAACAACGACCAGGTGGTGACATCGGCGTAGGTGAGCGCATGTCCTCGGCTTGAATCGCGCTGGTGGTCGAACGCCGGAAGGATTTGCGCGAGACCCACGAGAAGCGCAATCGCGCAGATGGCGGCGGTGGGGATTAACGCCCGGGCGCTGCGCCACCGGTAGATGCCGTAGGCCGCCAGCAGCGCACCACACTGCAGGATCACCGACTGCTCGCCGATGAGCAGGATCAGTCCGAGAATGAGTGCTGCCAGAGCGAAATCGCGCAGCTTGCGTTCTCGAAAAAAGCGCCGGCTGAAGAGAGCAAGCCAGGGCATCCAGCTCACGGCGTAGAGCACGGTCACCAGATTGTTGAGCGACATCATCAGCCCGCCGAGGGAGAACGAGATCGCGCCGAATGCCGCTGCCGCGGGAGAAAGCCTGAGTGAGCGCAACAGGCAGAAGAAACCGATCGCTGCGATCAGGTAGTGGAAGATGACGAGGAGTGCGAACGGCTTGAACCCGTCGAAGCCGATGGCGAGCCAGGGAAGAGGATAAAGGGCAGAGTACGCGGGATTTGCCGCTAATGGCTGACCGGCTGAGAAGAAGGGATTCCAGAAAGGAAACTGCCCTGCGCGGACGACGTGACGCAGCGCCGAGAATGCCGGGTAGAAGCCGAGCACCATGTCGCGGGCGTAGAACACCTTGCCGAGCAGGATGACGTCCGCGAACGCCACGAGGACGCAAGAGGCCACCACAGCCAGAGCCGCAACGTCTGCCTTCCGCGACACGCCTCAGTATGCCCGATCGAATCGTCACACGGCAGCCGAAGGAGCTCGGTGCGGAACGATCGCGACGGCAATCGTTGCCAGAAGTGCGGCAATCGAGATCCAGCCGCAGACTGCGATCAGGGGATTCCGATAAACCAACTCCAGGTGATGCCGGCCCGGCTCGATCACCACTCCCTGAAAGGCCACGTTGGCCGGATGGAGCGTCGCGGGCGCGCCATCGATCGTTGCACTCCAGTATTTGTGACGCGTGATCGCAAGTGCCAGAAACGACCTTCCGCCGGCCTCGACATCGACAGCGATTCGATTCGGCGATACCCGGGACGCGAGGACACGCGCGGAAGCTGGCGAAAAGACAACATCGGTGAATGTAGTTCGCGGCGACAGGCGCTGATCCGAAGAGACGATGCGGCCGATGTCGGTGTCGTGGAGAAGGCGGTCGGCAACGTAAAAGGGTCCGGCGTTTCGAGTGGCGGTGAATTCGACCGGATCGACTGCATCGAAGCGGGCCGGATTGGCGAGGAGGGCGGGGTCGTAGTCCTTCTGAAATCCGACATGCGTGACTCCGCCCATTTGCAACAGAAGCGGGAGGCGATGCGCGAGGCGGCGATTGGTCAGAGCCGTGTTGAAAAGATTCTTGAAGTACACCGTTGGCAGCAGATGCGTCGACGTTACGTCGAGGTCGAGCATCCCCTCGAAGCCCCAGGTCATCTCCGACGACGGGATCATTCCGTTGCGTACGATCCAGCGCTGCACGCCGAAGGGCAGCGGCTTCCTCTCGGTGACTGTGCGGAGCCATCCCGCGTAACTGTAGATGCGGACCGGTTCGGTATTCGCGGCCAGTGCTCGTGCAGCCGGCGGCGGCGTGTAGTAGTCCGCTGTGGTGCGAGGCATGGTGGAGGTGACGCGCATGCCGAGGTCGACGATCGCGGTGGCGGCGAGGAGGAGCAGTCGGAGCTGCGGTGCGAGCCGGTTGGCGCGAAAGATCGCCGCGGCAAGGAGCGAGAAGACGATGGTCATCAGCATTCCGAGGCGGAAACGATTGGTGAGGAAGGGATCGATCGACGGCAGCCGCCAAAGGCGCGCGAAGCGCTCGTCCGAGGTCACGAAGATGATGGGAAGCGAGATCGCAGCGATCACCAGGCCGATGCGAAACGCGGTGCGACGCAGGATCGCATCCCGCAGAACGGCGTCGGCGCTGATCATCGCGAAGGCCGACAGCGCAAAGATGCCGGCTACGGCGAATTTTTCCGGGTAGCGCAACGAATGCATTCCTAATCGATAGAACAGTGGAAAGAGCGGCCCGTACTTGCCCATGGCCATCAAGAAGGACGCTACCGCCACGATCGCCGCAAAGCCGGCGCCGCGTGTTCGCCGGAGGAATCCTGCGCCGGCCAGCAGCACGGAGACGATTCCGGGGTAGATGCTGAAGTAGAACGGGATTCCTTCCTCCGGATAGAGACGGCTGGAGCCCCACGACAAAATCGCATCGGGGCTGGCCGATCCGAACGCGGCGGGCCAGATCAACTCCGCAAGACGGACGGGCGGCATCGACCAATGCGTAACGACCGCTAGACTGAGGGCGACGGCGCGGCCGGAATCCCGCTGGAAATCAAGCGCCGGGATGAGCTGGACGGCAGCGATCGCGGAGGCGATGAGGCCCGCGACGACACAGCCTGCGAGAGCGCTTCGCCATGCCCCCGTCCGTGGGGCGTGATCGATCGCATAGGCGGCGAGCAATGCGCACGTCTGGATCATCATCGAGACGTCCGCGGCCAGAAAAATCATGGCCAGTGGGAGCGCGACGACCGCCAATCGCCGAACTCCGCCATCCACTAGATATCGGCGAAACGTGACGGCGACCCACGGCAGCCAAGCCGCGGAGAAGAGAAACGGCAGAAGGTTCGAGAGGGCGAGCATCAGCCCGCCGAGAGCCCACGCGAAGCCGCCGTATACGGAGGCAGTGCGGCTCAGTCCGAGGGAGCGGCCGAAGAGGTACATGCCCAGGGCCGCGATGAGGTAGTGGAGAACGATCTCCAGGTGGAACATGTCGCGAAGCGGGCCGAGTGCGAGCAGCCACTGCGGCGGATAGAACGCTTCGTATCCGGGATTTGCGGCCAGCGGCTGGCCGCCCGAGGCGAAGTGGTTCCAGAGGGGGAGCGCGCCGGCGCGGAGAATGGTGCGCAACACGGCACGCTCGGGGTAGTACACGAGAGGGATGTCGCGCGTGTAGAGGTTGAGCCCGGCGAGCAGGATGTCGAGGAAGAAGAAGGTGACGAGACCCAGCAGCCCAGCGACCGTCAGACTCTCTCGCGCGCGCGGGCTGAGCATCGGGTTGGAGTATAGCCAGCAGACGAGGCCTGCATCGGCTCGCCGGACGCGAAATAACCTCCACTTGCGTCCCGTTTGGCCCTCTGCTATAACCCACGGTTCCTCGGCCTCCGCCGTCTGAGCTTCCACCCTTTGCTTAGCGTCGATTGGCTGTTTGTGTCTTTGAAATCTAGCGGTTTGTCGCTGGCGTAGCTCAGTTGGTAGAGCAGCTGATTTGTAATCAGCAGGTCGCGGGTTCGAGTCCCATCGCCAGCTCCAGCGGCAGTCGAAACACGGAGAGATGGCTGAGTGGTTAAAAGCAGCAGACTGTAAATCTGCCGGTCAATGACCTACGGAGGTTCGAACCCTCCTCTCTCCACCAATAAAACTAGAAAGCAGAAACCAGAAGTGGGGCCGCGCGAGGCCGAGTCCTTTCTGGTTTCTAGTTTCTGGTTTCTGGTTTCATCCGCGGGAGTAACTCAGTTGGTAGAGTCACAGCCTTCCAAGCTGTTGGTCGCGGGTTCGAGCCCCGTCTCCCGCTCCAAAGTCAGAAGGCAGAACGCAGAAGGCAGAAATGAGGAGCGCTTGAAGCGTCTCCTCGCGGTCTTTGAATTTGACAGTTGAAGAGCAGAAGCAGCATGCAGCGAGTCCATTTCTGACTTCTGCCTTCTGGTTTCAGTAAGCCCTCTTAGCTCAGGGGTAGAGCACGTCCTTGGTAAGGACGGGGTCGCGAGTTCAACTCTCGCAGAGGGCTCCACCTAACGTCACAAGCAGAGTAGCAAAAACATGGCGCGCGCAGACAGAGAAATCATCACGCTTCAATGTACCGAGTGCAAACGTCGGAACTACACGACGACGAAGAACAAGAAAACCATGACGGAGAAGCTCGAACTGAAGAAGTTCTGCCGTCATGACCGGAAGCACACTCCCCACCGGGAAACCAAATAGCGGAATAACCCGCTTCGTGCCTGCTTTTGCAGGCCTTTGCGGCTCATGCAGGCCAATAGCTCAATTGGCAGAGCAGCGGTCTCCAAAACCGCAGGTTGGGGGTTCAAGTCCCTCTTGGCCTGCCAAACTTCACAGCTTCCAGCCTTCAGCTCTCAACCTTCACCGGCGGCAGCGGCCGCGGAGGGATGAGGGCTGAAAGCTGTCAGCATTTCGGGGTATCGATGGATCAAGACAAAGACAAGAATTCAGTCATCGCCAGACCGCGTGAGTGGTGGTTGTCCACGCGCGACTTCTTCCGTGACACCAACTCGGAGATGAAGAAGGTCACCTGGCCGAGCCGTCCCGAAGTCGTCGGAACGACCGTCGTGGTGATCATCTCCACGCTCGTCTTCGCCGTCTATCTGTGGGGATGCGACCTCCTCTTCTTCAAGGCGATCAACTTCCTCTTCACCAGGTTCGGAGCGGGCACCTAACCATGACCGAAACGACGGCGCCGCCGAAGCAGTGGTACATCGTTCACACCTACTCGGGATTCGAGGAGCGTGTGCGCGAGAACCTCAACCAGCGCATTGAAGCCCTCGGCATGCGGGGCAAGTTCGGCGAGATCAAGATCCCGACCGAAACGCTCATTGAGATGAAGGGCGGCAAGAAGCGCGAGGTGCAGCGCAAGTTCTTCCCCGGCTACATCCTCGTCGAGATGGACATGGCCGACGACGCCTGGCATCTCGTCAAGAACACGCCGAAAGTCACCGGCTTCGTCGGCACCGGCAAGAAGCCGACGCCGCTGACGCCTGAAGAAGTCGACCAGATTCTGACGCAGGTCGTGACGACGAAAGAGAAGCCGAAACCGAAGCACGTTTACGAGCACGGCGAGCACGTGCGCATCATCGACGGACCATTCTCGAACTTCACCGGTGTCGTCGAAGAGGTCAACCTCGACCGCAACACGCTGAAGGTCATGGTCACGATCTTCGGCCGTTCGACGCCGGTCGAGCTCGACTTCCTGCAGGTCGCGCGGTTCGATCCGAGCGAAGAGCAGGGCGGCAACGCGGCAGCACAGAAACGATAGTTTTCAAAGGACCTGAGAGATGGCTAAGAAAATCACCGGATACATCAAGCTCCAGATTCCCGCCGGCGCCGCAACGCCCGCGCCTCCCGTCGGACCGGCCCTCGGCCAGCACGGCGTGAACATCATGGAGTTCTGCAAAACGTTCAACGCGCGCACGCAGGGGCAGCAGGGGCTGATCATCCCGGTGGTCATCACCGTCTTCTCCGACCGCACGTTCACGTTCATCACGAAGACGCCGCCCGCGGCCATCCTGCTGCTCAAAGCGGCCGGGATTCCGAAGGGGTCCGGCGTGCCGAACAAGACGAAAGTCGGCAGCGTGACGAAGAAGCAGGTCGAAGAGATTGCCAAGACCAAGATGCCGGATCTGAACGCGGCGTCATTGGAAGCGGCGGTAAAGACGGTCGAGGGTACCGCGCGTTCGATGGGATTGGAAGTTACGGGCTAAGGCAGGGCAGAAAGCAGAAAGCTGAAGGCAGAAATGAGGCGCCGCCCACTTCTGCCTTCTGCTTTCTGCCTTCTGCCTTTTGAAATCAGTCGCGCCGGCGCGTAGCCGGTGCAAACAAGTAGGAGGCTCGCAAGAGCCGCTAACACTACGGAGGTGAAATTGGCCAGACACGGCAAGAAGTACCGTGCAGCGTTCGAGAAAGTCGAACAGCGGCCGTATCAACTGGATGAGGCGTTCGGTCTGCTCAAGCAGATCGCGTTCGCCAAATTCAATGAGACGGTCGAGCTGTCGATGCTTCTCGGAGTCGATCCCAAGCACGCCGATCAGATGGTCCGCGGTACCACGGTGCTCCCGCACGGAACCGGACAATCGAAACGCGTGCTCGTGATCGCACAAGGTGACAAACAGCGCGAGGCTACCGAAGCCGGCGCTGACATGGTTGGCGGAGACGAAATCGTCGAGAAGATTCAGGGTGGCTGGATTGACTTTGACGCCGTCATCGCCACGCCGGACATGATGCGTTCGGTCGGTAAGCTCGGCAAAGTTCTCGGACCTCGGGGTCTGATGCCGAATCCGAAGACCGGCACCGTCACGTTCGACGTCGCCAAAGCAATCTCGGAGATCAAAGCCGGTAAGGTGGAGTTTCGCGTCGACAAGACGTCGATCATCCACGTCCCGGTCGGCAAGATCGCGTTCACGGCGGACCAGCTCACCGAGAATGCGTTCAGTCTCATCACTGCCGTTCGCAAGGCCAAGCCGCCGGCCGCGAAAGGCAAGTACGTCCGCACAATCTATGTTTCGTCCACGATGAGTCCGTCGATCGCCATCGACTCCACCGTGGCCGAGGCGAAAGCAGAGTAAGGAGGAAGCATGAATCGCGAAGAAAAAGCATCAGCGATCTCCGAGCTCGGCGAAGGCATCGGCCAGGCTACCAACGCGTTCGTGATCGCCTTCAAAGGCATCACCGTTCCGCAGGTCACCGAGCTGCGGCGCCAGGTCCGCGACACGGACTCCACCTACATCGTCGTCAAGAACACCCTGGCGTTGATTGCGGTGAAGGATTCGCCGCTGATCGCGCTCAAGGATCAGTTCAGCGGTCCGACGGCCGTTGCGTTCAACCGCACCGACGCCGTGGCGTTGGCCAAGGCCTTGACGAAGTTCGCCAAAGACGTTCCAGCGATCACGTTCAAGGGCGCGATGCTCAACGGGCAGATCGTGGGCGCGGACCAGATCCAGGCCATCGCCAACCTGCCGTCGCGCAATGAGCTGATCAGCAAGCTGCTGTTCCTCATGCAGGCGCCGATCCGCAGCCTGGCGATCGTTCTGCAGGCCAACATCCGCAATCTCGCCGTCGTCATCGGCCAGATCGCCGAGCAGCGCGGTGGCAGCGCAGACGAAGCAGCACCCGCCGAAGCAGCACCGGTTGACGCAGCACCGGCCGAAGCAGCACCCGCACCCGAGGCAAACGCTTAGTAGGAATTCGCGCTTTGCCTTGATGGCGCTGCGCATCAGATTGAACGAATCAACACTATTTGGAGGCTGAAATGGCTATTTCGACTGAAGATTTTGTGAAGCAGATTGAGGTGATGTCGGTGCTGGACCTTTCCAACCTGGTCAAGGCACTGGAAGACCGCTTCGGCGTGTCGGCCGCTGCGGCTGCCGCTCCGGCAGCGTCAGCAGGTCCGGCCGCGGCAGCAGCGCCGGCCGAAGTGCAGACTGAGTTCGCCGTCCTCCTCACCGAGGTTGGCGACAAGAAGATCAACGTCATCAAGGCAGTGCGCGAAGTGACGTCCCTCGGACTGAAGGAAGCAAAGGACCTCGTCGAGGCCGCTCCGTCCACGATCAAGGAAGCGGTTTCGAAGGAAGAGGCCGACACCATCAAGAAGAAGTTTGAAGAGGCCGGCGCCAAAGTTACGATCAAATAAGCCGGTACGGCTTACGCGTCACAAGACTCATCCGGACGGGGCGGAATGTCCCGTCCGGAAATTGCTTTTTGTTGAGACACGGTGAACGCCCACGCGTTCACACCGCGGAACCGGAGAGGGGGGGAGCGGCCCTTTCCACATGGTTCCACCTCCTGCGCATCAGTCATTCGCGTCGCCTGCGAGTGGCCTCGCCTGTAGTAACACCTCAATACAGGAGCACCGAATGAACGGATCCTCCCTACCGAAGCAGGAACCGGTTCGCCATGACTTCTCCAAAATCCGGAGTTACATGGCGTTGCCGAACCTCATCGACGTGCAGCGCAAGTCGTATGACAGGTTTCTGCAGATGAACCTCCTCCCCGAGGAGCGCGAAGACACGGGACTGCAGTCAGTCTTCACCAGCGTCTTCCCCTTCAGCGACTTCCGCGAGACCTGCTCGCTGGACTTCGTCAAATTCGCGATCGGGAACTGGGAGTGCAAGTGCGGCTCCCTGAAAGGTCTCGAGCATCTGCGCATGACCTGCGCGAACTGCGGCTCGAAGATCATCACCGACCATCCTCACGAGGAAACGGTCGGCTGCCAGAAGTGCGGCGTCATCAACAAGAACCGCGTCGAGATCTGCGACATCTGCGGCAACCCCGTCGACCTGCAGATGAAGTACTCGGTCGAAGAGTGCCAGGAGCGCGGCATGTCCTACAGCGTTCCGCTGAAGGTCACCTTCCGCCTCTTCGTCTACGACAA
>DASYJF010000101.1:0-5635 GCA_035996815.1 Thermoanaerobaculia bacterium
GCAGTCTGTGATGCTTGCTACGTCTGCGCGAGGTCACCGTCCCCCTCCCTCCCAAAGCGGTGGCTCGATCGCCACCGCACTCCAAAGCTTCGCAAAAAGGGCCGCGGTTTCCGGCGACCATCAAACATCCCTTTCGTGCGAAGCACTTTGGAGTGCGCGCGGCAGAGCCTGGGCTCGACTTCAATCGCTGATGTTGAAGCAGTAGTCCCCATTGTGTTCCCCCACCCCATCCACTACCCTCCCGCGGTCGTGCCGAACGTCTACACATTCAAGGACTTCGAGGGGAGCAGCCATCGGATTCTGATCGGGCTGATTCGCCGGTTTACGCCACGCGGCGGGACGCTGCTCGACCTCGGCGCCGCGGGTGGCGAACTTGGCGCTGCGGTGCGCGAGCACTTCGATCGGACGATTGGGTTCGAGTATGACGCCGACCGCATCGGGCAGCTTCGCGGGCGCTTCGATCAGGTCGTCATCACCGATCTCGAAACGGTCAAGATGCTGCCGCCGAACGTGAACGCGATCGTCCTTGCCGACGTCATCGAGCATCTGCGCAACTCCACCACACTGCTGCGATTGGTGAAGCAGTCGTTGACGAATGATGGCGTCCTGTTTCTCTCCGTGCCGAACATCGCCAACATCACTGTTCGCCTCGGGCTGCTCTTCGGCGTCTTCGAATATCGCGACCGAGGGATCCTCGACTTCACGCACTTGCGATTCTTCACCATGCGCACGATCCGGCGCGAGGTGGAGAACGCCGGCTTTCGCATCATCGCCGTGCGCGGATCGTCGGTTCCGATCCGCTTGATCATCGGATGGATGCCGGACTTTCTGCTGCGCATCGGCGAGCGGTTACTGACGTGGATCACGCGCATCTGGCGCGGGCTGTTCGCGTATCAAATTATCCTGGTGGCGACGCCGAAGTGACGCCGCCGCGCGTCGACGATCGACAGCGCGATCAGCAGCAGCAACGCGATTCCGGAAAGCGGCCACCAGCTGCGCCCGAGGCGTTGCGTGAAGACGACGCGGTGATTGCCGGGAGGGATTGGGACGCCGGCAAACAGCACATTGATCTGGACCGGCTCGACGTCACGCCCGTCGATCGTGACGCGCAACTCCGGAGTCAGCTTTTGCGACGAAGCCAGCAGCGTCTTCGCCGGCGCGGAGACATCGACGATCTGTTCGTCATCCTGATACGAACGCAGCGTCACGACGGCATCGGAGGCGTCGACATTGAGCGGACGCGGATCGGTGACGATCGCTTCGTCGGCGAAGTCGATGTTCTTCGTCGCCAGCAGTTCGTCGATGGTCATCCGGCGCACGCGCGTTACCGAATGGAACCGCGGCACCTCGGCGACATTGCGGAAGATGCGTCCGTCGGGCAGATCGCGTTCGAAGATCAACGGCGTGAAGACGCGGTCGTAAAACAGCGGCGCATCACCGGCAATCTCCGTGGCGCCGGTCAGCATCCGCACGCGCATTCCGCTCGATACCAGCCGCAGCATCACTGTCTCGCCAAGCCGCGCGTACGGCCGCAGCGGGATGTAGATCTTGCCCAGCGCGGTGATGTCGCCGGCCGTGAATGACCGCGCGTACACGATCGATGTTCCCTTGCTCAGCGTGACGTCCAGGTGCGGCGCGCGGCCGAAGGTCTTCTGCAGCTCGATCGGCAACTCGATCGCGTAAAACGGCTCCTGGTCGACGCGCACGTGGCGCTGCATGACGCCGCCAGGTTCGAGCAGCGTCGCCGCGATCTCCTTCACTGCCGGCTTCGTATTTTTCAGAATCATCCACCGCATCACGTCGATCGAGCGGTGCTCGAGAAAATAGCGGACGCCGAGCATCGATACGAGCGGGTCGTCGAAGTTGAACTTGAGGCTGTTGAAGTTGATGACCGTCGATGTGGTGAGCGCCGCGCTCGGATCAATCCGTTCCAGCAGCCGCCGGTAACTCCCCTCGGACGAAAAATGGCTGCGCACATCTTCGAGCCGGTACAACTCGGAACTGTTCGGCCAGAGGTAATCGAAGAACGGCGCGATCCGAAACGGCTTCGGCTGCGCCTGCAGAAATGCGACCGTCGCGCCGCTTGGCGGCGACGCCAGGCGCGGCTCGAGGTACGGATAGAAACGTCCGGCGAACGTCGCCAGATCGCCCGCCGCGGCGACGGCGAGAACGACCGCGATCGCGATTCGAAACCGTCCGCGCGACAGAAACGCGGCGCCGGCGGCAGCGAGATACGCCACCGCGATCGGCATCATCATCTGGATTCGCGTCAGCGGCGAATACTTGAATCCCGGCAGGCTGCCGATGATCTTCGCGATCACAGGCATCCCGAACATCGCCGCGAGCATGACCGCCAGCATCGCAATCCAGAACCAGCGCGAGCGCGCGCGGCGGTTCGCGATCGCGAGAAAAATGAGCGGCAGCGCGACGATGCCGATGTAGACGGTCGCTTCGATGTAGTTGTTGAGATTCCCCATCGCGTGGTCGCCGCGCCAGTCGCGCAGAGCGATGTTGCCGAGTTGATCGGGACTCACGAACAGTGCGAAGTGGTGCAGCGGAAACACATGCTCCGCCGCCGCGTTCGCGCGCGACCCGAGGTAGCCGCTGCGTCCGACGAGTTGCGCGAGCGGAATGAACGACGGCGCCGCGATCATGATGCCGAGGAGTGTCGCCAGGGCTGCGAACGTGATTGGTTTTAGCGGGAGTCGGGAGTCGGGGGCCGAGGGTCGGAGCGAAGCGGAAACATCATCGTTTCTACGACCCCCGACACCCGTCACCCGACTCCCGATCAGGAAAACAAAGTACGCAACCGCCGCATACGCGCCATACGCCATCGTCGCCGGAAACGCGGAGAGCGCGTAGCAGAGCGCAATGAGGCCGATCGCCCACGCCGGTGTTCGCTTGCCGCGCGCGGTGCGCAGCGCGATCCAGAGCAGCGCGGGATACAGCGGGGCCGCGTTCGTGACGTGCCACCACCAGCGCACGGCGATCGGTCCCGAGGCGGCAAAGAGGATGGCGCCGATCGCCGCGCCGCGCTTGCCGAGGCGCTCTTCGCGAAGCCAGAGGTACGCGAGCCAAAATGCGACGTTCAGCTTGAAAAGGATGATGCCGGTGTAGATCCATGGCAGCGGCAGCAGCAGCGCCGGAAAGAAGCTGAACGGCGCAAGCAGCGTCGATCCAAATCCCGGCACGCCGGAGCCGATGAACGGATTCCAGTGGAACGCGCGCCAGTCGGTTTTGATCAGCGAGAGGACGGTGTAATACGCGGTGGGCGGATCGTTGAGAAGCGAGTTCTGCGCGCTGACCTGCCGCACGCTTTTCCACGGCTCGAAGTTGAAGAAGACGTCATTCGGCGACGCGATGCGCCCCATGAACAGCGTCGGAAAGAAAAAGACGAGGTGATAAACGGCGAGGGCGATGAGGGCGACGCGGTGTTTTTTGATGGCGCGCACTGTTCTGCCGAGGAGTCTATCTTGCCGTATCACCCCGCGATCCGATGAAGCGGCGGCTGTGACTGACACCTTTGGAGGACAACGTCGATACCATCGATGGATTACCCCGAACCCATCGATGCATTACCTCGTACCCATCGATGCATTACCTCGTACCCATCGATGCATTACCCCCTACCCATCGATGCATTACCCCGTACCCATCGATGCATTCCCCTCTACCCATCGATGCATTCCCCTCTACCCATCGATGCATTACCCCCTACCCATCGATGCATTACCCCCTACCCATCGATGCATTACCCCGAACCCATCGATGCATTACCCCGTACCCATCGATGCATTACCCGATACCATCGATGGCTTACCCCGAGCCATGGATGGGTCATCTCCGATACCATCGATGGGTTACCCCGGTCGCATCGATGGCTCAGTCAGACGCTGCGAAGAAGTCAGGGTGCAGTGGCGGTGGCGTCCGATTTCCGGACAGCGCATATCCGACGGAGCTTCCTGTATTCATCAACCATCCTGCAGATGCCACCGGAGATCCCGACGTTCGCTGACGCGAACGCAGGATAGAGTTTGAAAGCAACCATGAAACGCCTCCTCATCGCCGCCGACGTCGACCAATCGCTCCGCACGCGCGCGCGCGACGACGGCCGTTTCGAGATCGTCGACCATCCCGTGAAAACGGAGGACGAGCTGGTCTCAATCGCCGGCGATTGCGACATCCTCGTCACCCGTTCCTACAACCGCGTTTCGAAGCGCGTCATCGATGCGGCATCGAAGCTCGAGCTGATCGCGCAAGGCACGAGCGGCACGGACAACATCGACATGGAGGCGACGCGTCAACGCGGCATCGCCGTCATCAACATGCCGGGCGAAAACGCGAACGCGGTCGCGGAGCTGGTGATCGGATTCATGATCGCGCTCACGCGGACCGTGCCGCAGTACGACCGCGAGATGCGCAACGGCGAGTGGACGCGCGACGGCTGCGCCTCCCGCCACGAACTTCGCCACCACCGCCTCGGCATCGTCGGCCTCGGCCAGGTCGGGATGCGCGTCTCGCGCCTTGCGGCGGCGTTCGGAATGGGCGTGAGCGCCTTCGATCCCTACATCAGCGAGCAGGACTTCGCTGACCGAGGTGCCGTCCGCGTCAGTTCACTCGACGCACTCCTCCGCGACAGCGACATCCTCACGCTGCACGTCCCTTTCACGCCCGAAACGCAGACGATGATCGGCCCGCCGCAGATCGCGTTACTCCCCTCTCGCGCGATCGTCATCAATGCCGCGCGCGGTGAAGTGCTCGACGTCGACGCCGCACTCGACGCCCTCAACCGCAACAACCTCGGCGGACTGGCCATCGACGTCTACGATCCCGAGCCACCCACCCGCACCTGGCCCGATGATCCGCGCCTCATCCTCACGCCGCACGTGGCCGGCTGCACCACCGAGGCAAAGAGCGCCATCGGCGCGAAGCTGTACGAGAAGATCGTCGCGTTCTACGGGTAAGATTCCGCGTCCATGTTCTGCCCTGAATGCGAAAGCGAGTACCGCGACGGCATCGCGCGCTGTTCCGATTGCGACGTCGCGCTCGTGCCGGAGTTAGGCGATGAGCCGGAGCATCTCGGCAACTTGATGCCGCTCGTCGAAGAGAAGTCGCCGGACCTCGTAGCGGAGTTGCTCGATCGATTGGAGAAGGCGGCAGTGCCGTACGTCATCGAAGCCGGAACGGCAGTGGCCATGCTGCGCAGTGAATCGATCGTGTTCGGCGAGCCGCAGGCGTGGGAGGCACGCGTCTATGTTGCGGACGCGTTCGGAGACCGCGCGCTGGAGATCTTGCGCAAAGTCGATCAGGAATTCGGCCGGCGGCGCAACCTGCCGCTCTAAATCACCCACTCGCCGTCGATGGCCTTGACTTAAGCGCGGAAAGGAGCGCTGGCGTCCTCGCCGGCTGGCCCGGCCAATGGCCTTAACTTAAGCGGTCTCGATGCTCGCGACGGAACGCTGGCGTCCCCGCCGGCTGGCCTGGCTGCGTCTCGCTGCCAGCCTGTCGAACGCTCGGATGTCGCTTGAAACGCAACACTTGCGCAAGCCTCCCATTCGGCAGCGAGACGCAGCCGAGCCAGCCGGCGAGGACGCCAGCGTTCCGACGGCGCACGACGCGCAAGCGCTTAAGTTAA
>DASYJF010000102.1:0-85495 GCA_035996815.1 Thermoanaerobaculia bacterium
GAACCATCGATGCTTCATTTCGAACCATCGATGCTTCGTTTTGAACCATCGACGCTTCGTTTCGAAGGGATCGCACTACGTCAGGTATACCGTGTCACCGACACGCACGGGACCAGTCCTGATGGTCGTCGCGTAAACCCCCGTGCAGTTCTGGTTGAGCCGAACCGCGGTCTTGAGGAGGCGCGGGTCGGTGGTGGCGGTGTCGGGATCGATGTTGAGCATCGCGCAGCGGACGTCGCGGGCGCAGATGGCGACGGATGGTGCGTCCTCTCCTTCGCCGATGCGGAGCCGCTCGCCGACCCAGGCATCCTCGGGGAACGGCGAGGCGTCCGAGGTCTCGATGAGGAGATTGGGGCGAAAGCGGCGCGGGTCGTTACCGACGCCTGCTTCGCCGGTGACAGTGGCGATGGAGGTTGTTGTGATGATGGCCAGCGCACCGTCATCGAAGATCCCGTTCTTTAGTTGCATCAGTTCCACTGGCGCGCCGTGCGCGGCCTCGATCTCCGCGCGCAACGCGTCGCCGTGCAGTTCCAGCTCCTGCCCCTTCGGCGTTCGCACGCGCGACGGAAGCACATTCTCGCCATCGCGCAAGGGAATGTAGGTGACGAGCGATGGGAGCCTGCCGGCGGTGAGCCACGGCATCCCCGTCGTAACCCCGGAGCGGCGGAAGGCAAACCTCCGGTCACCCTCGAGGCCATGCCATCCCAACTGCGCGGAGGTCAGCGATTCCCCAGCCATCGATTTCACGGGATAGCGGTAGATGGCGCGGATGCGACCGACCTCAGTCATCTGTTTTCCTTCGGATGTTTTTCACGCGGAGACAAATAACGGCCCCTGTTCCGAATATGTCTAACAGGTTTTCTCCGCTCCTCCGCGTCTCCGCGTGAAACCGTTCCCTGGCGATTACTTCGCCGCCTGGAGCTCCTTCGCGACCTTCTCCGCCTCACCGAAGACGCGCATGAAGTTCTCGCCCATGATTTTCCTGATGTCCGCGTCGGTGTAGCCGCGGCGCTTCAGCTCCGCGGGGATCGCCGGGAGCTTGCTCACGTCCTCCATCCCCTCGGGGACGGAACCGATGCCGTCAAAGTCGGAGCCGATGCCGACGTGATCGATCCCGGCTATTTTCACCATGTGATCGATGTGATCGACGATCACCGTCCACGACACTTTCGGCAGCGGATTGGCGGCCATCAGTTTGCGTACGCCTTCCTGATAGTCGGCGCCTTCGTCCGGATCCTTCGCTTTCAGCGCGGCAATCTCCGGCTTCAGTTTCTCGTCGCGCGCCTTCGACGCTTTCGCGACGTCGTCGGAGAGGAAGACGGGATAGAAGTTCACCATCGCCACGCCGCCGTTTTTCGCGAGCGCGCGGAGCATGTCGTCCGTCATGTTGCGCGGCGCGCCGGCGAGCGCGCGCGAGGACGAATGCGAGGCGATGACCGGAGCCTTCGATATCTCAACCACGTCGTAAAAGGTCTTGTCGGCGACGTGCGAGATGTCGACGAGCATGCCGAGGCGGTTCATCTCGAGGACGACCTGCTTGCCGAAGGGAGAGAGGCCGTTGTGCTTCGCTTCGTCGGTCGACGAATCGGCCCAGTTGTTCGTGTTCGTGTGCGTCAACGTCATGTAGCGCGCGCCGAAGCGGTAGAACGCGCCAAGGAGATCGAGCGAGTCTTCGATGGCGTGACCGCCTTCGATGCCGATGAGAATGGCGCGGCGATGATCCGCGACGGCAGCGCGGATGCCGGCGGTGGAGGTCGTGAAGCGGACCAGCGTCGGGTAGTTGTCGGCCATCTCATGGATCGTCTCCATGATCTTCATGCAGAACGCGGCCGCGCCTTTGTTCGCGTACTTGGCGGGGACGTAGGCGGCGAAGAACTCGGCGTCGAGTCCGCCGGCCTTCATTCGCGGATAGTCGAAGTGGCCGCGGCTGTTGAGCGCGCCGAGGTCGAAGGGATGATCGAGAAACTCGGTGGGCGTGTCGGCGTGCGTGTCGACGGTGATCGCCGGGGGCGCCAGTTTAACGACAACCTTCGCCTTTCGGGCCGCGAAGAGCGGAGTGGCGAGCGCGAGAATGAGAAGAGCCGATGCGATGCGTTTCTGCATCGGCGAAGAGTAACAGGACGGGGGTGGGGAGTTGCGGGGAGTTGGATGGGTTGTGGCGGTACTACTCCCACGCCCCACTCCCAACACCCCACCGAAAAACTAGTTATTCGACGGCGCCTGACTGATCTGCTCGATCGTCCGTCCGACTTGGCCGTCCTGGTTCGTTTCCGTGGAGATGTCGCCGATCGAGACGATGCCGACCAGCTCATCGCTGCTGTTCACGACCGGCACCCGACGGATCTGTGCGCTGCTCATCATCGACAGCACCTCGCTGACCGGCGTGTCTTCCTTCACCGAGCGCACGGACTTGGTCATGCACTCGTTGACCTTCGCGTTGGCCGGGTCCTTCCCCTCCGCCACGAAGCGGACGACGATGTCGCGGTCCGTGACCATCCCGACGACCTTGCGGCCGTCGACGACCGGCACGACGCCGGTATCTTCGCTGGCCATGAGCCGCGCGGCATCACGAATGCTGTCTTTCTCCGAGACCGTAGCGGGATTCGGCGTCATGACGACGCGAGCCTCCGCCCGATTTCTGATTCCGTTCCTGAGCCATGAATCCTCCTTGATTACGCAGATGGAGGAGCAAGGCTTATGCCCCGGCCGGCGCTGTCAGAACTGCGGAAGCTGGCTGAGGAGCGACCGTTCGGAAGGCGTCAACGCTCTGGCGAGATCGGGATCCATTTCGAGGAGAGACACCGCGTCAGCGAGGTCCTGAAGTCTCTTCGATCGCCTTTGCGCCGGGTCGCCGCCAGCACGCAGTTTTTCGTGGAGGAGATCGAGAACACGAATCGCGCGCAACGGCACGTCTTCGAGAGCGATCTCATCGGCACTGGCGATGGCGATGGCCAGCATGGGATCGTCGCTGAACTGGATGGGCGTCCCGTCGGACGAAAACCAGTTTTCGGAGTGCTCGAACGCTTCGTGGAAACGGAAGCCGGACGCGGGTCAACGCCTCGCGCGGAATCGTCGAGCGTTGAATGACGGCAACGTCGATATCGAGCGTCGTGCGAGGGTTACTTTGGTGAACCTGCAGCGCGACGCCTCCGATGATTGCGTACGGAATCTTCACATCGCCGAGAACGCGAGCCAACGCGAGAAGAGCGGGACGCTTGGTTTGTTCCATTTCGCCCCTCAACCAATGCCACTGCCGGTCGAGCAGAAACCCCGCTGCGAGACCGGTCGTCATGACGCTAGAACGCGAAGCGCAGCCCCACGCCGATCGTGGCGTAGCGCGGCTTCGGGTTGTAGAAGTGAACCCAGTGGTAGGCCGCTTCGGCGGTGATGCCGAGGCTGCGGTTAATCGGGAAGAGGCCGTTCAGGCCGCCGACGAAACCGTAGTCGCTCTCCTGCCGATTGCTTCCGCTTTGGCGGTAGAGGCCGGTGCCAGCGAAGAGTCCCGTCGATCCGAACGGCTCTGAGAAGCGGTATTCGACGACCGCGTCCACGTACTCGATCTGGCCTTTCGCATCGACGTCGCCGGGCGCGACGAAGAGGTCGCCGTTGGCGTCTTTGGACACGAAGGCCGTCTTCGCATTCATCCGGCCGAGTTTGATCTTGAAGATCGTGTCGTCCTCCAGGCTCACGCCGTAGGAGATCTCTTCGAAGCCGTGCTGGAAATCGGACTTGCCGCCGGCCGCGGTCTTCATCGCCTTCGCGCCGCCGGCCAGCAGGTCGATCTCGTTGTGCTGCGCGAAAACAGGAAGGGCGGCCACGAGAGAAAATCCGAGGAGAATCAAGGTCTTTTTCATACGAGCCTCACTATATCGAAATGGGAGGTGGGGTGTGGGGGGGTGTGGGATGGAAGCTGCGAGAAGTCCTCGCCTTCGCTCCTACTCCCCACACCCCACCCCCTACTCCCCGCTTACAATCTACCGAATGCTGCAAACGTTGTCCTCCTTAGGACGTGAGACGGCACGAATCGTTCTGCACGCATCGTGCGTGGCATGCGGCGGCGAGCTGCCATGGCGCGATCGGACGGCCTCGTGCTGCGCGCCGTGCTGGGCGGCCATGCCGGCGATCGCGGCGTCAAAGTGCCGTTTCTGCGCGATGCCGTGGGTTGGCGATTCCGATCCCGACTTCGTCTGCGGACCATGCCTCGCCGATCCGTTGCCGATCGAGTGGACGGAAGCGTGGGGCTGCTACCGCGGCTCGCTCGAGCGCGTGCTGCACGCCTTCAAATTCAATCGCCACGACTTTTTCGCCGACCCGCTCGCGGAGCTCGTCGACCGCATGATCCGCGCGCGAGGCGACGTCGATTTCGATGTCGTCGTTCCCGTGCCGATGCACCGCGCGAAGCTGCGGCGCCGCGGCTACAACCAGGCCGAACTTCTCGCGCGCGCCCTGGCGAGACGCCTCGGCGTCCGCTGCGAGACATCGCTGCTGACGAAAACACGCGACCTCACCGCGCAATCCAAACTGCCGCGCGCCGCCCGCTCCGGCAACGTCCGCGGTGCGTTTCTGGCATCGCCGCGCGTAACGGATGCGCGCATCCTGCTCGTGGACGATGTCTGCACGACCGGCGCGACGATCCGCGCGTGTGCAACGGAGCTCGTCCGCGCGGGAGCGGCGCGGGTGTGCGCGGCGGTGGTGGCGAAGACGGAGTGAGAAAAGAAGTGGCCAGTGGTCAGTGGTCAGTGGCCAGTGGCCAGTGGTCAGTGGTCAGGAATCCACGAGTCGTTGCTGACCACTGGCCACTAGCCACTAGCCACTGACCACTACGGAGATTGAATGTTCGACTACGACCTGATCATCATCGGCGGCGGCATCATCGGCGGGAGCGTGCTGTATCACCTCGCGCAGCTCGGCTACACCGGCCGCGTGCTCGTGCTCGAGCGCGAGGATGCGCTGTCGAAAGGGTCCACGGCCCTCTCCGCCGGCGGGTTCCGCAACATCTGGACGACGCCGATCAACATGCGGCTGACCAGCTACTCGATCAAGAAGCTCGCCGCGTTTCAGGAGGAGCTGCGCTTCCCGATCGGCTTCGATCAGCGCGGCTATCTCTTCTGCCAGTACGAGGAAAATTTCGAAAGTGCGAAAGCGTACGGCGCGGAGTGGGCGAAGAACGGCGTGAAGATCGAATTTCTCGATGCGTCCGAAGTGGAATCGAAAGTTCCAGGGCTGCGCGCGGGCATCGATCACATAGATCCCGAGGTGAATGAAATCCTGCAGATGAAACCGATCGCGGGAGGAGTCTTCGGACCGGAGTGCGGCAGCTTCGATCCATCCGCTGCGGCGCAGGGCTACTTCGAGCGCGGCCTGGAAGGCTTCAACGGCCGCGCGGAACTCCGGCTCAACGCGACGGTGAAAAAACTGCGCATCGTCGATGGCAAGTATCGCGGCGTGGAGATGGCGGATGGCTCATTCATCGAAAGCGAAAAAATCGTCGTCGCCGCGGGTGCGTGGACGAATCAACTGCTCGAAGTCTCCGGACTGGCCGGCGACGATCTGCCGCCCGTGATCCCGCTCAATCGCATGCTCTTCATCACCAACATGCCGCCGATCGAGGGCTTCGAGCACATCCCGATGACCATCATCGACAACGGCGTCTACTTCCGTCCCGAGGGACCGAATTTGATGATCGGCCGCGCGGATCCCGATACGCCGGCCGGTTTCGATACGACTGCAGACGCGAAGTACTACGAAGAGCAGATCAACTACTACATGCAGGAGCGCATCCCCGGCATGGAACGTTGCCGGCTACAGTCGATGTGGGGCGGCCTCTACGACACGAACGCCGTCGACCACAACGCCGTCCTCGGCGAGCACCCTCACGTGAGCAATCTGATTTTCGCGACCGGCTTCTCCGGCCACGGCGCGATGGAGTCGCCCGCCGCGGGACTAGCGCTATCGGAACTGCTGCACTACGGCGAGTACCGCACCCTCGACATCACGCCGCTCTCGATCCGCCGCTTTTGGGAGAACAAGCCGATCCACGAAACGATCGTGATCTGAAATCAGAAGGCAGAGGTCAGAAGGCAGAAATAGAAGGTACCGCTGCTTTTCCTTCTGCCTTCTAACTTGGAAACACTTCCCACTTCGGCCGCTCGCGATACCGATCGTGCATCCACACCCACTGCTCCGGCACGCGGCGGATTTGCGCTTCGATGTCTGCGGTAAGGCGGGCCGTGAGCGTGAAATCAGAAGGCAGAGGTCAGAAGGCAGAAATAGAAGGTACCGCTGCTTTTCCTTCTGCCTTCTGCTTTCTGCTTTCTAACTTGGAAACACTTCCCACTTTGGCCGCTCGCGATACCGATCGTGCATCCAGACCCACTGTTCCGGCACGCGGCGGATTTGCGCTTCGATGTCGGCGGTGAGGCGGGCTGTCAGCGCGACTGGATCGTCGGTCTCTTTCACGATGATCGGTTCGAGGATGCGGATGTGCATCTTGCCGTTTCTCCGTTCGCCGAACATGCGCGTGATCGGGACGCCCATGCGGACGGCTAAGCGCGCAGGCCCGATCGCCGTCAGCGCGGGGCGTCCGAAGAACGGCACCTTGATGCTTTCGGCGCGGATGTTCTGATCGATGAGAAAGGCCAGGATGCTGCCATGACGGATGGCGCGGATCATCTCGCGGGCGGCGGCGGTGGAACCGCGATCGATCGTGTTGATCCCGACCTTCGCGCGGAGGTCGGTGATGAATAGATTCATCTTCGGCTCGTCGCGGCCGCGGTGGAGCACGGTCACCGGAGTGCGCAGCGCGATGGCGTGGGCGATCCACTCCCAGTTGCCGCAGTGTCCGGTGATGCCGATCATCCCCTCGCCCGGCCGCAGATTCTCCAGACCTTCGAACGTCGTCGTGCGCGCGCATGTCTCCGCGTCGAGATTGGGCAGCCAGAGCACTTCGGTGAGCGTCATGCCGAGGTGATGGAACATCTTGCGGATCGTCGCGTGGCGGCGGCGCGGCGTCCAATCGGGAAAGGCCGCGCCGATGTTGGCGAGCGCGCGGCGGCGATCGTGACGAAGGATGTGCCATCCGAGGTGGCCGAGGACGATGCCGATGCCGCGCGCGAAACTGAGCGGCAGGCGGCGCACCACCGCGCTGATAACGCGGAGGGTGCGGTAGAGGATGCGGCCGCGGCGGGCGCGATGCTCCGGAATGTTTGCGCGGCGGATTCGGTCCATGACGCGGCCGCGCATGACGCGCTGTTCGGGAAGTTCCACGCGGCGGATTCTATGGGACGGCTGCTATCCTCACGGTGAATGGCTAACGCGCGCGACATTCGGGTCATCGTTTCGGACGTGGACGGCGTCTGGACGGACGGCAAGATCATCTACGCCGGCGACCGCTCCGAAGTGAAGGAGTTCAACGTCCGCGACGGCCTCGGCGCAAAGCTCGCGCAGCGCGTCGGGATCACGATCGTGCTGCTGACCTCGCGGAGTTCGCCGGCGTTGATGCGCCGCGCCAAAGAGCTTGGGATTACTGAGCTGCATCAAGGCGCCGCGAACAAACTCACCGCGTGCGAGTCGATCCTGACGACACTTGGAGCGGGCTTTCAGGAAGTCCTCTACGTCGGCGACGATCTCCCCGACCTCGCGCCGATGCTGCGCGCCGGCATCTCCGCAGCGCCTTCCGACGCCGCCGCCGAAGTGCATGCGGCGGCAACGTGGAAGCTCGAATCTCGCGGAGGCCACGCGGCCTTCCGCGAGTTGATCGAGCGGCTCTTGCGCGAGCGCGGCGAATGGGACGCGATCGTCAACGACTTCGAACGTTAGACGTTCGGCGCGAATACCGAAATGCTGTCCGCGAACTGCACCTTCGGCTGGGTGCTGATGCCCGCCGCGGCCACTCCCGCTGCGAGGCGGTTCTGCACGAACGAGTCGAACTTCTCTTTCGAATCCCACAGGTCGAGCACGTGAAATCCGTCGTCGCCGAGCCATGCGGTGTGAAACTTCGCGCCGTCCGGCGTATCGCCTTCCCAGTTCACCGAAAGCCGCACCTGCTCGTACTGCTCTTTCGTCACCTCGGGCCAATGCATTGACATCACAGTCGCCATGATTTCGTCCTCCGCGCAACTTACGGAGCAGGCGGCGACGTGGATTTAGGAACCAGAAGCATCGCCGCACGAATGATCGCGGCCCACGTCCCTACATTAATGATGATGAGCAGGACGACTACGCCCGACTTGGCGAGCCGAGGAAACTCGGCGAAGTCGGCGAACCCGAGCAGATCGATGGCGAAGCTGGCCGGCCATCCCGGCCAGGCCCACGATCCGAACCACGCCAGCAACGTCATCGCGATTCCGCCAAGGGCGGCGATGAATCCTCGGCTAACGGGGAGCATTTGCGGCGAGTCTACAGAAGGCGCACAGACAAGAGTGTCTGTGCCACATAAGAAACCTCTGGACAAATCTGCATCTCCGGCAGCATCGTTTTACTTTCCGGCGACCCTCATGATCAGGTGCTTGATTGCAGCGCTGTTGATTGCGCTTCCCGCGCTCGCGCAGGAACGCGATGCGCTGCTCAGCCCTCTCCCCGTCCGCGATCAATACCTCCTCAACAATGGCTTCTTCTTTTTCGAGCCGGAAGGCGCGCGCGTGCTCGATGACAACGCGTGGCTGCTCGACGTCCACACCGCCGACGCCAACACGTTCGCGAAGTCGCGCTGGATCAGTCACGACCTCGAGGGCGATACCGACCGCCGCACCGGCGACCAAACACTGGGCATCATCCGCATGGATCCGGGGACGACGATCTTTCTTGTCGATGGCGAGACGCATCGCACCACGATCAACGCGCATCGCGGATTCGGCAACAACCTCGAGGTGGCCATCTCCGTGCCCTTCGCCTACATCGGCGGCGGTTCGTCCGACAGTTTCATCGAGCACTTCCACGCCGCGCTCAACCTCGGCGACAACCAGCGCGTCGCGGTGCTGCGCAATCACGAAACGGTCTTCATCCGCACCGGCGATAACACATATCTTCGCGAGCGCCCGGCGCACAGCCACCTCGGCGACGTGGCGGTCTCCGCGAAGTACGAGCTGCCGGCGCTCGAGGATCGCAATCTGGCCATCTCCGCGCAGGCGGCGATCGAACTGCCGACCGGAAACGCGCAGACGCTCGACGGCTCCGGCTCGCTCGACGGCGGCCTGCAACTGCTGGCCACGCGCGATTTCGGCGACACGCGGATCAACGCCTCCGCCGGCCTGCTCTTCCTCGGCCACAACACGCCGATGGACCTGCAGTCGCAGTTCGTCATCACCGACTCCATCGGCGTCTCGCGCCTGCTTGCGTCGCGCACCTCGGCCACCGTGCAGCTGACCGTTTCGCAGAGTCCCTTCCGCAGAATCGGCGCGCCGGAGTTGACGCGCCGTTCATATCAATTGACCGCGGGCCTGCAACACGCGTTCGGCTCGGGACTGACCGCGTACGGCGGCATCGTCGAGAACCTCATCACGTATCAGAACAGCGCCGACGCGGGCCTGGTGCTCGGTATCGCGCGGCGCTTCTGACGCGTAACCCTGTCAATATTTCGGGCCCGGCGGATCGGAGGCCGGAGTACCGACCGGGAAGGTGCCCTGCATGCTGAGGTGGCCCGTACTGCAGGTAGTGATCGTGCAGTAGTACTGGTACGTTCCCTCGGCCGCCAGCGTGACCGTTCGCTCGAAGACGGCGGCGTCGGGAGGTACGGTAACGTCGACGACGACTGCACCATCGGCATCGACGAGCCGGAAACCGTGCGTGGTGTCATGACCGCTGAACCGGAATGTGACTTGGACGCCCGGGCTCAACAAGCCCAGAGTGATCGCCGGCGAAATCGCGATCGAAGAAGAGCGCGTGGTTACGTTGAAGACGTTGCCCGTCGGTAGGACCACTGCGACGCCTGTATCCTCGGCCGCGGGAATGTAGGTTGGATCGGTAGTGCCGTTGTCGATGACGGAGCCATACGCGACGATCGGCTGGTCGGAACTGTAGGAGAGCCACGAATCGGTCAGGTCCGCGTTGCCCGGCACCGCGTCGGCGTAGCCGGCAAGACCGCCCGGCGCGATGACGCCGTACGGCTGCACCACGATCGTCTTCGCGGTGCCGACCGCGGCGTTGTTCTTGTCGTAAAGATGGAAGGTGACGTTCGCGACGCTGGAGTTCGGATTGGCTGCGCCGACATTCGTTCGAAACGCGCCGCCGGCCTGCAACTGGATGATCACGCCCTTGGCCTTGGCGCTGGAGGCGTCGACGCCGGCGACGAACTGGCCGAGCGTACCGGCGGTGGAGACCGCATAGATGCGCTGCGTGGCCACGAAGTCGTCGTCGGACTTGAGCCGGATCGCGCCAAGTCCGCTGCTATGAAACAGCGACGAAACGACGTCGTTGTAGACGACCTGCTGGCGTCTGAGGACGGTGATCGGCGCGAGAGCCTGAACCGCGGAGTTGTCGACATTGCCGACCGGCAGGTAGTACGCCTGGATCTGGATGTCCTTGGTCGTCGACGGATTGAAAATGCGCGCGTCGGTGCGGAAGGTGCCGCCGGCGGTAGTGCCGCCGATGCTGAGCCAGACTTCCTTCGCCGAGGCAGCGGTGGCGGTGATCAGAAGAGCAGTAAGAGTAAGAAAGCACAGGCGCATGTCGAATCCTCCGTAGCGAGTAAAGATTCTACATGGTGAAAGTTGTGAAAGTGACTGGCGTCACGTCCGTCACCGTTTCGTTTCGCGGGAGAGGCAGCGCGATCGACCGCATAATGCGCGTCCGATGAACGCCCCCTACCCTCTTGAACCCGACGCTTCCGAGATGCATCGGCTCGTCGATGAGGCGATGCGCCGCATCGTCGCGCACATCGAATCGTTGCCGTCGCAGCCAGCTTCGAACGTCGACGGCGCGGCGGAGATCGCGCGCACGTTGATCGAGCCGCTTCCGCAGCACGGCGTCGCGTACGAACAGCTTCTCGATTTCCTGTTCGATGAGGCCATCCCCCGTTCGTTCAACGCGGCCGGACCGGGCTATCTCGCGTACATCCCGGGCGGCGGCATCTTTCACGCGGCGGTCGCGGACCTGATCGCGGATGCCGTGAACCGCTACGTCGGCGTCTTCGCGCCCGCGCCGCTCCTCGTGCAACTCGAAGCGAACGTGGTGCGCTGGTTCTGCGAGATTGTTAGCTTCGGCGCCGGCAGCGGCGGCGTGCTGACCAGCGGCGCCTCGCTCGCGAACCTCACCGCGATCATCGCCGCGCGCCTCACCGTCCTCGGCGACAATTTTTCGCGCGCGACGCTCTACTGCGGCGATCAGACCCATCACGCGTTTCAGAAGGCGGCGGTGCTGGCCGGATTTCCGTCCGCGAACATTCGCGAGATTCCGAGCGATGCGATGTTCCGCATTCGCGTCGATCTGATGGCCGATGCGATCGCACGCGATCGCGCCAACGGCTTTACGCCGTTCATGCTCTGCGGCAGCGCGGGGACGACGCCGACCGGCGCGGTCGATGACTTGAGCGCGCTCGGACAACTGGCGCGTTCCGAGTCACTCTGGTTTCACGTGGACGGCGCGTACGGCGCGTTCTTCATGCTCACCCAGCGCGGACGCGAGGCGATGCGCGGCATCAGCGAGGCCGACTCAATCATCCTCGATCCGCACAAAACGCTCTTCCTCCCCTTCGGCACCGGCGCGCTCCTCGTGCGCGATGCGTCCGTGCTTCGCCGCGCCTACGGCAGCCACGCAGACTACCTGCCGCAGTTTCAGGAAGCCGCGGAGTTGATCGACTTCTGCGAAATCTCGCCCGAGCTCTCTCGCGACTTCCGCGGATTACGTGTCTGGCTGCCTCTCAAACTCTTCGGCATTGAACCGTTCCGTGCGCAACTCGAGGAGAAGCTCGATCTGGCTTCCTGGGCTGCGGCGGAGCTGCACAAGATCGAGGGCATCGAAGTCGTCGCCGAGCCACAGCTTTCGATCGTCGGATTCCGCTTGCTGAAACCAAGTGTCGATGCCGATGCGCTCAATCACGAATTGATCGCGCGCATCAATGAACGCCAGCGGGTGATGCTGACCGGCGCAATCGTGGATGGCAAGTTCGTCATCCGCATCTGCGTCGTTTCGCATCGCACGCATCGCGATCGCATGGAGATGTGCATGCAGGATATTCGCGCCGCGGTTGATTCGCTGCGCGCCTGAACGTCGCACGAATGCGCATCCGCGCGGTCGCGACGCGCGCGTAACAATTCAGCCCCCGGCTCGGCCGGGGGTACGCGCGGCGGAGAGGATGTGCGCGGCCGCGGAGGCGGCCGCAACAAACGTTCGCGCGACCTTGTCGTGGCCGCCTCCGCGGCCACCACCTCCCGCCCGTCCAGGCCACCCCGCGCCGAGCGCGGGGCTGGATTCTGAAGCGCGCCTCCGCGCGCGGGCGACGCGGCGCATGGTCGACGCGCGCGCCGTTTGCCCAGCAAACAAAAAACGGCGGCCGAAGCCGCCGTCCGTTGAAACGTCGCTACGAAACCATCACCAGATCGAACACCGCTTCGCGGCGTCGCGGACCATCTTGTCGCTGTCGGTGCAGTTGTAGGCCTTCCAGAACTCGGGCATGTTCTGCACCGTTCCGTTCACGCGGAACGGGCCTTGCGCGTGCGGATCGGTCAGCGCGCGGCGGGTCGCTTCCTGCGGCGACATGTTCTCGCCCCAAACCTGCGCGAATCCGAGGAAGAAGCGCTGCTCGGGGGTGAAGCCGTCGATGGTTTGACGCTGCTTCCCTTCCAGCGACTTCTCGTACGCGCGCAACGCGATCGTCGCGCCGCCAAGGTCGGCCACCGATTCGCCGTTGACCAGCTTGCCGTTGATGTTGATTCCTTCTGCGACATTGAACTCGCTGTATTCGTTGGCCACGCAATCGGTGCGCGCCGTGAAACTCTTCAAATCCTCCGGCGTGAACCAGTTGCGCAGATTGCCCTGCGCGTCGTACTTCGCGCCCTGATCGTCGAAGCCGTGCGTCATCTCGTGGCCGATTACCGTTCCGATGCCGCCGTAGTTGTAGGCATCGTCCGCATTCGGATCGAAGAACGGCGGCTGCAGGATGCCGGCCGGAAAGGTGATGTTGTTCTGCGGCGGGCTGTAGCTGGCGTTGACTGTCGGCGGCGTGAAACCGCCCCATTCATTCGGATCGTCGGGATGGCCGATGCGCTCGATATTGTGGTGATAGGCCCACCGCCGCGCTGCCTGAACGTTGGCCGCGTACGACGCGCGGCTGATCGTGAGCGCGGAATAGTCGCGCCATTTGTCGGGATAGCCGATGCGGCGCTGGAACGCGTTCAACTTCGCGAGTGCGGCCGCCTTCGTCTCCGGACCCATCCACGAAAGCGTCGGGATGTCTTCGCGCAGCGCGCCAACGAGGTTGTCGATGAGCGCGCTCATTTTCGCCTTCGCTTCCGGCGTGAAATTGCGGCGCACGTACTCCTGTCCCAGCAGTTGACCGATGTTGGCGTCGGCGGAACGGACGCAACGCTTCCACCGCTCCTGCTGCTCCTTCGTCCCCGAAAGCGTCTTGCCGCCGAAGTTGAAATCCTCTTCAACGAACCCGTGTGACAGCGTCGGCGCCGCGGCGTTGACGACCTCCCAGCGCAGCAGCGCCTTCCAGTCTTCGAGCGGGACATCATTGAGGAGCTGACTGACGGTCTGAATGTACTTCGGCTGCGACACGTTGAGCGTCGTCGTGGTGATGCCGAGGTTCTGGAGGTAGGTGGGCCAATCGACGGCGGGAGCCATCGAAGCGAGCGCCGTGACCGCGGTCGGGTGATACGTGTTCTCGGGAACGCGCTGCTCGACGCGCGTGAGCTGCGACGCGGCAAGCTTCGTTTCGAGCTCGAGGATGCGCTGGCCGTCGGCGCTGCTCTGTAACGGAGCTTCTCCCGCCAGGAGCAGCATCAGGCTGATGTGATTCACGTACTGACTGCGAATGGTCTTGAAGCGATCGTCGTCGCGCAGGTAGTAGTCGCGGTCGGGCAGCCCGAGCGCGCCCGTGCCAAGCGAGGCGATGATCATCTTGCTGTTCTTCTGATCGTTCGTTCCGCCGACGCGGAAGAGCGGCGCATAACCGGCGGTGTGCAGATGATTCAGCTCGTTGAGGAGCGACGCGCGATCGCTGATGCCGTTGATGCGGTCGAGCTCCGGCTGGATGGGCGTGATGCCGGCCGCTTCGACCGCCGGCTCGTTCATGCACGCGGCGTAAAAGTCGCCGACCTTCTGCTCCGCACTTCCCGGCGCAGCGTTGGTCATTGCCGCATCCTCCTCCAGGATTTTGTGGAGGACTTCGCGATTGCGCTCGGCCAGCTCTTCGAAACGGCCGTAGCGCGAGTACTGCGCCGGCAGCGGATGTGTCTCACGCCACTTGCCGACGGCGAAGCGATAAAAGTCGTCGCAGGCTTTGACGCTCGTGTCCATGGCCGAGAGGTCGAAGCCATGCGGCGCAAGAAATGCGGGCGCCGGCGCGGCGGCGGTGGACTGACTGGCGGTATGTGACGATCCGCATCCGGTGATGAGTGCGGTCAGGACGATGACCGCGGCGATAAACGTACGGCGCATATTCTCTCCTCCAATGGGCTCCAAAGTTTGCGGCGAGATCGTAGTGAAAGGCACGCCGAACGTCACGTGAACGAATGGTGCCAAGTGTTTCGGGGTGTGGGGTGTTGGGGGTGGGGAGTGGGAGGAGGTGGCGTCAGCCTGACAGTTGGTGGGCGGGGTCTGTTTCCACACCCCACCCCCGACACCCCACACCCTACTTCGTCGTCGGCCGAATAATCGCGTTGATGGCCGCGAGCACTTTCAACGTCCGCTTCGACGTCCCGCCGGTCGTCAGCTCGGCCGGACCGTCGCTCATGATCGCTTTGTGGCCGTGCTTCTGCCACCAGTGTCCGACGTAGAGAAGCTCGCCGACTTTTCCGACCACCAGCTCACCCGAGGCGGCGCGGCCGGTTTGGCGTAGTTCAACGATCAGGAGATCTCCATCCTCGATGCCCTGATCCTTCATCTTGTCCCCTCGGGCGCGAAACACGGCTTCGCCCTTTTCGAGGACCGAGGCAGGAAGGTATGCCGTCTCGCCGGACAGCTCGAGCACCGCTTCGCCCTGCCGAATCTCGCCGGCGATAGGGACGCCATTCGTTGCCTTCTTGTCGGCGACAGAACCGGTCGTGATTCGGCGGCGGCGGATGTCGAGGAGTTGCGGCGGCATCTTAGGAAAGTGCGCGATCACTCCTTCGCCATTCGAAGGCGATCCGTTGCCGTGATCGAGAAGAGTCTCGGCGCGCGCGAGGAGCGACTGCGCGTGGAAAGCTCCGGCGTGCGCTTCGCGGATGGTGTCGGCGAGGATGGACATGTTGACGACGCTGGAGCCCGACTTAGGAGTTTGAACGGTCAGTTCGCCGAGGTTGATTTCGGAGAGATCGAGAACGGCGGCCACCTTCTGGAGGACGTTGATGGAGACATTCGCGCCCTTTTCGAGAGCAGCCAGATGGCGCCGGCTCACGTCGGCAAGGCGAGCCAGTCGGGCTTGCGTGAAGCCGCGCTTGATGCGGGTGGATCGAACGGTTTCTCCGAGCATGGGCGATTTTAGTAACGTATAAGTTACTAGCATCCGGCAATGGAAGCAACTAACGACGGTTGCCACCGCCCATGACCGCGGAGGTTTGCACTCCTCCAAACTGCCGGCCAGGGCGGGTGCGAAGCCGCCGCTGCCGACACAGACTCGCATAAGGGGTGACGAATGCGAACCTTTCCACCCCTGGTAGAGAAAAAATAGTTGGAGCAGGAAAAAGGAACATGGGGTGATGATTGTGAGGAACGAAGGCACGAAGGCAGGATTTTGCGCTTCCGCTACCAAAACTGACCGTAATTAACTCCCCTCGTATGCCCGTGCGCATTGACACCTATCCTTCATCGGCATAGAATGCACTATATTGCACATGCCGACACGACTCGAGCAGTACCTGAAAAGCCGCGGGATCAAACCGGCGCACCTCGCACGCGAATCGGGGTATAGCCGTCAGCACCTCTTGCGGATCCGAATGGGACGGATGGAACCGACACGCCGCTGCATCGCCGCGATCATCGCGGCCGTACGGCGTCTGGCACATGAGCCGGTCCGGGCCAACGACCTGTTCGATCTGGAAGAAGAGGAGCACTGACCGCACCTTCAAGGTGCGGAATCCTGCACTTCTTTTTGCGCAGTCGAAAGACGCGAATGGGAGGCAGATCTACAAGGAGGAGAGTCGATTATCCGCAGATGTCGCAGATGGAACGCAGATCAATCCCCTCCGATCGGCGGACCTGGCGGAACTTCCGGGAGTTTCGGTTGCGTGCGGGGCTGATCGGGACGGTCGAGGAAGCGGGTGATGTCGTCGCGCAGGGCGTGGCGATGCGCGAGCTCGGCGTCGTCGCGAATGCCGGCATCGTTCAGGCGGCCGATGAAGCGGCGTAATCCTTCGCTCGCTTCCGCGCGCACCTGCGGATCGGCGTCGCGGTTTGCGGCGAGATCCATCAGACGCGTTGCGGCGAGCCGCGCTGATCCGCGCGTGATTGCGCCGCGGTAGCCTGATTCGCGTTTCGTGACGACGTCGAGAACGTCGTTGACGACTTCGCTGAACGATGGATTGGAGGCATCTTCCGCATGAAACTGAACGAGCCGCACGGCGCGGCGCGCGTCGAAGAGCGCCGCCAGCGTGATATCCGCCGACGACGTCGCCGCGCTGACCGGATCGAAGACCGGCGTGGTGCGATGCTCGAACAGCTCCGTGTTGCTGGTGACGTCGACATTGCCGCGCGGCGGGATCAGCGCCACGATCCGCGGCGGGATTTCGAGGAAGGCCGGATCGAGCGTCGACAGCACGGCGTTCAGCGCGTCGCGCTGCGACGCGGCCGGAACGATGCGCCGCGTCGGCGTCGGCACGAGCCCCCCTTCTTCTTTCACGCTGTAGGTGTAATCGAGTCCGCCGATCGACTTCGCCGCGGCCTCCAGTTGATTGCGATGATGCAGATAGAGCGGCACCAGCATCTCTTCGAGCTGTGCCAGCGGCGTCCCCATGGGAATGTTGCGCAGTCCGAACTGCGAGAGTGCGATGCGGCGCACTTCGATCTCATGGCGCAGCATCTCGATGTTGTTTCCCGGCGCGTCCCACACCGACGCGGACGGATGCGCTGCGCTGACCGGACGCGATTCCGGATCGGTGATGAAGAGCGGCGCTTCGCGCACGATGCGGTCCAGCTCGTGCTCTTCGTTCGCCGGATCGAACTGCGCGTAGGCGTAACGGATCACCCACTTGTCGTACGAGCCGATGCCAGTCGCGTACGCGTCCGACAGATCGAGCTTGCCGTTCGTGATCTTCACGTACGGCGACGGATAGTCCATCACCGACGCGCGGCCGTTACTCGACGCGGCCATGTTGTGATCGAGTCCGAGCGTGTGTCCGGTCTCGTGCGCGGCCAGCTGGCGGATGCGCGCGAGGGCCATCATCGACGGTGACGTCGTCGGATCGAGCGCCGACAGCGCCTGATCGTGCATTTCATCGAACTGCGGGATCAGACCTTCGGCGATCATCACGTCCTGCCGTATGCGCAGCGATCCGAGCGTGACGTTTCCTTTGATGATCTCGCCGGTGCGCGGATCGATGACCGCCGCGCCGTACGACCACCCGCGTTGCGCGCGATGGACCCAGTTGATCATGTTGTAGCGAAGGTCCATCGGATCGGCGTCCGGCGGCAGCACCTTCACCTGAAATGCATTGCGGAATCCGGCCGCTTCGAAGGCCTGACTCCACCACGAAACGCCCTCGATCAGCGCGCTACGGATCGGTTCCGGCGCGCCGGCATCGACGTAGTAGACGATCGGTTCGACAGGCTCGGAGATCGCCGCACTCGGATCTTTCTTGATCAAACGATGCCGCGCGATCCACTGCTTCTCAATCGATCCGGTGAACGGGCTGGCGTAATCGAAAAAGTCGACGCTGAAAACGCCGACGCGCGGATCGGCGCGCCGCGGCGTGTAGCCGGGCGGCGGCAGCTGCACGAACGAATGATGCTCGCGCACGGTGACGCTCTCCGCAATCGGCGTGACGCCGCTGACGAACGGCCCCGGCCGATCGGATGCTTGAAACGTGAGCACCGCCTCGATCTCCGTGTTGCGCGGAAACACTTTCGTCCGCGGCAGGTAAATCGCGCTGCGATTGCGATCGAGCGCGTAACTCCCCTGCTGCGTCTGCTGCAATGTGCGCGTGATCCCCTGCTGGTCGCTGAGAAAGAAATCCGTTGCATCGACGAGGACAGACGTTGCGTCGCTCGCCTCGACTCTGAACGACCACATCACCGACCGCGCGAACGAATCCGCCACGGCCCGCCGCTCCGCTTCGTCATTGCTGATCGCACGAAAGCGATAGTTCGTCGCTGTCATCAGCACCTTCGGCCCGACGCGATCGAACGTGACGATCTGCGTCTGTCCGAGAAGTCCGCGATCGAGTCCGATCGGGTTGGAGCCGACGCCGGCCGGCAGCGACGATTGATACAGCAGCTCTTCGCCGAACCGCGAGATCTGCATGAGCAGCTTGCCGCTCTCCGCATCCCAGTAGAGAGGGATGTAGCCGTCAAACTTCTGGAGGTGGGCGGTCTTCGTCTCGAACGCGCTCTTCTCAACCGGCTTTGGGGCCGGAGCTGTCGTCGTGCAGGCGGCGAGTAGAAGTAAAAGTGCGGCGAAGCGTTTCATGGGGAACGATTATCACGCGGAGGCGCGGAGGACGCGGAGAAAACCAATCCCTCCGCGTCCCCCGCGTCTCCGCGTGATCAGGTTCCCTGTATCGTCTCGAGCCCCTTGAGATAAGGACGCAGAACGGAAGGCACACCCACCGACCCATCCTCATTCTGGTAATTCTCCAGAATCGCCACGAGCGTCCGTCCAAGAGGCAGACCCGATCCGTTGAGCGTATGTACGAAGCCGCTCTTCTTCTCCGCGGTCCGGTAGCGAATATTCGCGCGGCGCGCCTGGAAGTCGGTGAAGTTCGAGCAGGAGCTGATCTCGCGATACGTTTCCTGTCCCGGCAGCCACACTTCGATGTCGTACGTTTTCGCGGCCGAAAATCCCATGTCGCCGCTGGACAGCGTCATCACCCGATAGTGCAGCCCCAGCGCCTTCAGCACGGCCTCGGCATCCGCGGTGAGTTTCTCGTGCTCGGCCGACGACGTCTCCGGCGTCGTGAACTTCACGATCTCGACTTTTTCAAATTGATGCTGACGGATCAGACCGCGCGTGTCCTTTCCGTACGAACCCGCCTCGCTGCGGAAGCACGGTGAGTAGGCGGTGTACGCCAGCGGCAACTTAGCGGCATCCAACGTCTCGCTCCGATGCATGTTCGTCACCGGGACCTCGGCGGTCGGGATCAGGTAGTAGTCGCGGTCCGTGAGTTTGAAAAGATCCTCCTCGAACTTCGGCAGTTGGCCCGTGCCGAGGAGCGAGTCGGCATTGACGATGAAGGGGGGAACGATTTCGGTGTAGCCCTGTTGCTCGTGAACGTCGAGCATGAAGTTGATCAGCGCGCGATTCAGCTTCGCGCCGGCGCCGGTCAGGATCGAGAAACGAGCGCCGGTGATTTTCGTCGCGCGATCGAAGTCGAGGATGCCCAACGCTTCGCCGATGTCCCAATGCGCCTTCGGGGTGAAGTTAAAGGACGGCTTCTCACTCCACGTGCGTTCGACGCGATTGTGCGTTTCGTCGGGACCGATCGGGACCGATTCGTGAGGGACGTTGGGAAAGTAGAGCTCGACGTTGCGGAGATCGGTCTCGATCGCGGCGAGCTTCTCGTCGAGTTGTTTGATCTCATCGCCGAGGCCTTTCGTTGCCTCGATGTGCGCGGCGGCGTCCTGCTTGTTCTTCTTGAGATTGGCGATCTCGATCGACGCAGCGTTGCGCTTCGCTTTGAGCGCCTCCACTTCGGCGATGACGCGGCGGCGATCCGCTTCGAGCTCCAGGAAGCGATCGAGATCGACAGTCGCGCCGCGATTTTTCAGTGCGGTACGGTAGGCATCCGCGTGTTCGCGGAGATATTCGCGGGAAAGCATGGCGCGCGATTCTAAGGCATCAATGCCGAGCGGCACGTGTGCGCGTTGCACTCGGCATCGACGGAATCGTGTCCGTGAGATCGCCGGTGATGACGATCGCGTAGCTCTGGCGCGGGCCGGCGCCAATGTGCGAGGCGGTGACGGAGATCGTGTACAGACCGCCGGGAGCGGTCTCCATCGAGACGACTTCCACATTGTTGAGACGATCGGGCTGGCCGGGGTGGAGCGAGTCGTTGCCGAGGTGGGTGGTGCCGAAGGAGTCGGTTACGCGGAGGTCGAGATCGTTGACGAGCTCCGGAGTGGAATCGGAAACGCCGCGCGGGATGCCGGCGGGATCGGTCCAGACCAGCGCGACCTTCAGCGGCGTCCCGGACCTGACGTTCAGCCGTAGCGTGGCGGTGTCGTTCTGTGCGAGGCCTTGCGCGAGCGGGACGTCGGCGATGCGCGTGCGCGACTGATCGCCGGGAAAATAGAGCGCGTCGTCGAGGACAGGAAATCCGAAACCCTGCTCGAACGTCGGTGCCGGTTGCGCGGGCGACAGACCCTGGCCATAAATCCATTCGTTCGGAACGGAGCGCGCGGCGGCGATCAGCGTCGCTTTCAGCAGCGCGGCACTCGGAACGAATGCGTTCGATGGCATGGCCACGCCAGTCGGATAAAAACCGTCCGTGTAGTACTGCCGTACCAGCGCTGCCGCTCCGGCCACCGTCGGCGCCGACCACGACGTTCCCGACTGACGCGTCTCCAGGCATGCGTTCGTCGACACATCGCCGTCGCTGTTGCCGGTGACTACGAGCGACGACGCCACGAGGTCGGGCTTGATGCGGCCGTCGCGCGTCGGGCCGATATACGAGAACGGCGTCACGACGTCGTCGAACGGGTGCAGATTGATGTAGCGGGTGCCGCCGACCTGGATGCCGTTCTTCGCGCAGCCGGGCGCGGGGACGGAGCTGGGCGCCGGCGGCGTGTTCGCCGCGGCGTTGCCGGTGTCGAAGAGCAGCAGCATGTCGGGATGCGCGTAGACGAAGGCGTCGACGTCACGCGCGGCGGCCGAGTAGTTGCCGGTCGGCGCGGGGAGGAACGACGGCGTCGATTGCCGGTCGCCCCACGAATTCGAATGGATGCGCGCGCCCTGTTTGTAGGCTTGCTCGAGAATCGGCGTCATCTGGACCGGGCAGCCAAAGCCGGGACGCTGGCTGCAGTTGTCTCCGCCGATAAAGCCGCCGTCCTGGATGATCAGTTTTGCGCTCGGCGCGATCCCTCTGGCGGGGTCGAACGGCGATCCCTGATCGCCGGCCGCGACCGCGGCGGCGATCGTTCCGTGCAGCGCGTTGTCGTAGTCGTGAACGTTCTTCGGATCATCGCATCCGGACGCAAAGGGGAACTGATCGCACGAGTAGAGAAAATCGTAGGCGATCACTTTGCGCCGGCTAGTGTCGACGTTCGACGAGTTGAAGCCGTTCTGCGGCGAGCCGGTGTTGATCGGCGGCGGAGATCCGTCGGATTCGGCAAAGTAGCAGCTGTCCCAATCGAGACCAGTATCGAGGATGGCGATGACCTGCCGCTGGCCGTAGATGCCGTGATCGAAAAGCGGAGTGCCGTTCATTAACCATCCCGATTGGATGGCGCGAACGGAGGTGTCGTCGGCGCTGGCGGCGACGGCGGATGCGAGGATCAGCGTCGCAAATAACTTGCGCATTGGGACATCGGAACGGGTGAACTGATATCGAGCATTCCGTTACCTCTGGCATGATTCGTTCGTACTCTGACGCATGACCCGACTGGTGCCCGATCCGGAATTGGAACAACTCGTCCGCGAGCTCAATGAGCGCGATGCGGCCGTTGAAGGAGTGCGCTCGGCGTGGCCGGCCGCGCAGGTGCCGAGCGGGAATCCGCTGGAGACGTTGCTCGTCGATGTGGCGCGGCGCGGTGCGAGCGATCTGTTGCTCATTGCCGGCTCGCCGCCGGTGTTCCGCGTCGGCGGGCGGCTCCTGCGCGCCGACGGCGATCCCCTTTCCGGCGACGACGTCGCGGCGCTCCTCGATACGTTCATGACGCCGCGCGTCCGGGAGCGGATGTTTGAAGAGGGCGCAGTCGATTTCTCGCTGCGTCTGGCCGCGCCCGTCGAGAGCGATGAGCGGCGCGCGTGGCGATTCCGCGTCAACATCCACCGGCAGCGCGGCACGCTGGCCGCCGCCATCCGCGCACTGCCGACGGCCGTTCCGACGATTCCGGAGCTTGGCCTGCCGCCGATTTTCGCGGAGCTGGTAAAGCCGTCGCGCGGACTGGTGCTCGTCTGCGGCCCGACCGGCGCCGGCAAGACCACCACCCTGGCCGCGATGATCGGCACGATCAATCGCAACGAATCGCGGCACATCGTCACCATCGAAGATCCGATCGAGTTCGAGCATCGCAATGCACAGTCGGTGATCGAGCAGGTGGAAGTCGGACGCGACGCGCCGTCGTTCGCGTCGGCGTTGCGTGCGTCGCTGCGTCAGGATCCGGATGTCATTCTCGTCGGCGAGATGCGCGATCTGGAGACAGTGGCCACGGCGTTGACCGCGGCGGAGACAGGACATCTGATCCTCTCCACTCTGCACACGAGCGATGTGGCGCAAGCGATCCACCGCATCGTCGATGTCTTTCCGCCGTCGCAGCAGACGCAGATTCGCCAGCAGCTCTCGCTCAGCCTCAACGCGATCGTGGTCCAGCAGCTGATTCCCGCATCGACCGGCGACATCCGCGCGGTGGCGGTGGAGGTGCTGCTCGCCAATCACGCCGTCCGCAATCACATCCGCCGCGACAAGATGGAGAACCTGATCACCGAGATCACCCTCGGCAAACGCCAGGGCATGATCTCAATCGAAGATTCGCTGGCCACGCTGGTGCGGAAGGGCGTGATCACCGCCGAGGATGCGAAGATGCGCTCTGCGAGACCGGATGAACTGGAGAGCCAACTACGAACGTGATGCGCGATGGGTTGAGACGACGATCGTCGCCGTCATCGCCGCTGCCACGAACTTCCTCTACTTCGCGTT
Organism: Thermoanaerobaculia bacterium; assembly: GCA_035996815.1. Classification (GTDB taxonomy): domain Bacteria; phylum Acidobacteriota; class Thermoanaerobaculia; order Gp7-AA8; family Gp7-AA8; genus JADGNZ01. Next base: position 23,151 of record DASYJF010000102.1, read on the forward strand.
CGCCAACAACGATTACTTTTTCCCCGACTCGTTCACCTACCTGGAGCCTGCGCGCAATCTGATCCGCGGACTCGGCTTCACAAACAACGGACTGATCGAGACGCTGCGCACGCCCGGCTATCCGCTGCTGCTGGCCGGATTCGGATTGCGGATCGTGCCGGTGATCGTGTTGCAGCACCTGCTGAACGTGGCGCTGGCGGTAGCGATCTATCTCTTTGTCATGCGGCGGCTTGGTGACCGCTTCGTTGCCATCGCTGCGGCCATCCTCTTCGCCATCGACACGCCGACGCTGCACTATGCGAACAAGATCCTGACGGAGACGCTCTTCACGGCGCTGCTGTTCATCGTCTTCGCGCTGGCCGTCTACGCGCGCAAGCTGCCGCTGGCGGGCGTGCTGACCGGCGCGCTGGTGCTGATCCGGCCGGTGGCGATCGCGTACTTTGTCGCCGTCGCGTTGTGCCTGTTGCTGCGCCGCGTTCCGTTTCGCACGATCGCGATTTACGTTGCGCTGGCGCTGCTGCTGCCGGCCGGATGGGGACTGCGCAATCTGCATCACACCGGCGTCTTCACGATTTCCTCGATCGGCGGCGTCAACCTCCTCACCTATCGCGCCGCGGGAGCGCTGGCCATCGAGGACGATGGCGATTTCGAGTCCGATCTCGCCGACGAGATGAAGGGACTGGCCGACAGTGCGGATGACGAAATCCAAACGCGCCTGCACATTCCGGATGCCGAGGAGTTGCCGGATGCGGTGAGGGGAAAGTTCTACTCGGAGATTGGATGGCGCGTGCTGCGGCAACATCCGCGCGGCGCGGCGATGCTCACGCTGCGCGGATTGCTGGTGAATAGTTTCGACAGCCGGTGGGAAGGGCTGGAGATCGTCAGCGCACTTCCTACCGAGATCGTCCACCGGTCGCTCGATGCGTACACGGCCGCGCTCTTCGTCTTCGCCGTCATCGGCGCAGCCGCGCTCTGGAAGCGCGACCGCGATCTGGCGGCGATGATCATCGCCACGGTCGTCTATTTTCTGCTGATATCCGCCGGCGGCGAGGCAGAGTCGCGATTTCGCGTTCCGGTGATTCCGCAGTACGTGACGATTGCGGCCATGGGTTTGGCAGTCGTGTGTCGGCGAAGCCGGGTACGCGAACCGTAGCGACGGAACGCTGGCGTCTCGCCGGCTGGCCCGGCGGCGTCTCGCCGCCGAACGCCAGCCTCTCAACATTCGCTGCTAACCCGACACGGGCGCAAGCCTCCCATTCGGCGGCGAGGACGCCGCCGGGCCAGCCGGCGAGACGCCAGCGTTCCGCCGCGAACACTGCGCGCCTCCAATGAACCTACTTCTGGAACGCGTAACTCAGTTTGAAGAACAGCTGCCGGTTCGACAGCAGGAAATTGCGGCGGTAGGCGCGGGTCTGCGGGTTCACGGGATCGACCGAAACCACCTCTTCGTTCACATCCCGGATGTCGCCGTAGCCGACGTACAGCACGCTCTGCCAATTCAGTTTGTAGGCGAAGAGAAGCTGCGACGACAGGTTGCCATCGCGCAGCGGCAGGTCGACGCCGTAGATCAGCGGATTGGAGCTCGTTCGCTGGTTCTGCACGACCGCGCGGACGAACATGCGCGGCGAGAACATGTACTGCGCGCGGACGCGTTCGACTTGCGCGGTGAAGAGGCGGCCTTCTACGCCAGCCGTCGCTCCTTTCTCGCTCAGCCACTGCAACACCGTCGTGGTCGACATCGCCAGACGGGATGTCGGACGGAGCGACGTTGAGAAATTCACGCGCGCGCCGTGGCCGACGCGGTTGTTGAAGAAATCGATGTCCTGCCCCACCCATCCATCGAACGACACCTGCGGCACGAGGCGGCTGACCGCCCACTGCACGGTGTAGACGAACTGATTGCGGGTCAGCACCTGATTGTCATTGCGGAAACTCTCATTGGCAAAACGAAAGCGCGAAGTCGAGCGAAACTTGCCGTCGTCGCCGAAGCCGGCGGAGCGAAGGCGATAGAGCATGTTGCCGTTCTGCTCGGAGTCGTACTCCGCCATGGCGAACGTGCGGATGCGGCTGAAGAAACCCTTCGGACGCGTCGTCCACCCGCCTTCGCCGTAGATCGATCGGTAGCCGACCTGCGGCACGAAGCCCTGATCGGCGCGGAAGTCGTCGCCAAAGTCCTTGACCTCTGCGTAGAGATCGAGCTTCGGATTGGAATGCGACCACCACAGATCACTGCCGTAGGACGACAGATTGCGCCCGTCCCATTCGCTGGCCAGATCAGGACGATTCGGCGTGCGGCTCTGGCTGACGAGGAACTGACCGGTGAAGGTGTCCTTCTCCGTCGGCTTCCATTGAAAGTCGGGCCCGAGGACGCGGTTGTGGCCGCCGCCTTCGTATTCGCGGTCGGTGAAGAGGAAGCTGGCGAATGACGTCCCGCCGAAATCGTGGCGCCAGCGGCCGATCGCATCAGTCGCTCCGAAATCCTGATTCGCGAACGTCGAGCCGGTCGCGGAGGGAATGATCACCGACCCGCCGCCACGGTCCTGCGCGACCAGCATCGTGTAGCTGTCGCCGCTGCTGTTTCCCGACCCGCGAATGCCCCAACGCGGCGAGGTGATTGTGCGCGTGTAGACCGCCTGGATCGGCGTCGAGAAGAGCTCCACGCGCTCGAGGAAAAACGGCCGCTTCTCCGGGAAGAAGATGGCGAAGCGCTGGTTCGTGGAGATCTGCGCGACGTCCGACTCGATCTGCGAGAAGTCAGGATTGAGTGTGGCGTCGAGCGCGGTGTGCTCGTTCGGCGTGTACTTCACGTCGATGCCGCCGTCGCCCTTCGCGGGACGATTGAGCAGGTTGTTGTTGCCGTTGCCGCGCAGCGTGCCGTTCTCGCTGGCGGTCACGTACGGCGCCGCGACGATATGGCCGCCGGTCGGCAGCCCTTCGAATCCGCCCACCTTGTTGTAGCTGCAGACAAAGCAGTTCGATCCGCGCGGCAGCTTCGCGTCGAAGAGTTGATACCGCCGCTCGCGGGGCATGTTGCGGTAGAGAATGATGCCCCAAACCTGCGGGCTTTTCTGCTGATAGCGCAACGACGAGAACGGGATGCGCATCTCCAGAATCCAACCGTCCGCGGTCCGCTTCACGGCGGAATCCCAGAAGAGATCGGGCGAGGCGTCCTCGTTGCCGGTAGCGTCGTCGACGGACGCATCGAACTGCGTCCCGGCAGCGTTCACGAAGAACTCCATGGCCGTCTTGCCGTCGTTGCGCGTATCGAGGATGACGCCGGAGAAGTCGTCGCTATTGCCGCTGATGCCGTCATGATCGCCGAGCTGCGCGCGGATGTCCGACGGCGTATCGAACGAGTGGATCGCCGCGTAGAAGAAATGCTCGTCGTACGCGAGGTAGCCGATCGTCTTCACTTTCGGCACGGTGTTGTCGCCGGGATTGGTCTCGTACCACGTCTCCGACTTCAGCGCGTTCTGCCAGCCCGGGTCGGCCAGATCGCCGTCGATGGTGATCGGTCCGGCGGCGCGGCGAATGGTCATAGTCACCGGCGCATCAGCACCAAACGCCGAGACGGCGGCGATGAAAAGGAAAAGGATCGCTAAGAGTCGATTCACGAATGCATAGGACGGGACGGAGGGAGCAAAGTTAGCCTTCGTTCGCATGTTGCGGGCTAGATACGAAGGTATTCGTATTAGGTTGCATCAAAACTACGGAGGGAAATTGCGAAAATCCAACGCCCGTCCGTCAACCCTTTTGCCTTATGGCAGAAAGGAGATAGATATGGCGGATACACACACTCCCTCATTCGAAGAAGTAGACAAAGCGATGGACGCGGCCACGCATCATGCCGACGCGGCGGCCGGCGCTCAGGCGGCTGCGATCGGACTTCCGCAGATCTGTAGCGTCTGGCCTGCAGTCAAGAAGGCGCTGCAATTCCTGTTGATCATCACCCCCCCGAAGTGGAAGAAAGTGCTTCAGCAGTTCATCACGATCGTCGACGCTCTCTGTCCGGGTACGTAACACGTTCCAGCGGGTGCCGCGCGATGGCGGCACCCGTCGAACCTCCACTACCGATCCGGCATCATCGCCGCAATCGCGTCCGCCTTCATGTTCTTCACCTTCGTCGGCAGCATCTTGTGGACGGCGCTCTGGAGCTTCTTGACCGGGCGCAGCACCGGGCTGTCCCACATCTTCAAAAGCATCTCCTTGCGCGTCTGCATCAGATCGCCGAGCGCGCGAAGCTGCTCGTCCTCCATCAGCTTGCGGGCTTGGACGAACATCTGCGTCTCTTCCTCGCGGATGTGATGTTCGAGAAGGTCTTTCAGCACCTTGGCCTTCGCTTCGAACTCGTGTGACTTCGGATTGGCCGCCTTAAGCGCCGGCAGCACCATATCGACGACGTGATGCTCCTCCGTCGCCTCATAAAACAGCTCCTCCGATTCCGTGCTCTCGGACACCTTCTTGAACGTTGGATAGAACAGTTCCTCTTCGATCTGGGAGTGCACTTTCAACTCGCGCTCGATGTCGCGCACCAGCCGTTCGCGCTCCTTCACGGCTCGCGAACCGGTCGCTTCGAGCTGACGCAGCAGCCCCTTCACTTTCACATGATCCGCCTTCAACATCGTGATCGGATTCGGCATGTTTTTATCTCCTTCATTGAAGTTCAACGGAGAGGAGATATTGCGCAAGGCGTGCCTATCGCTAGCAGTTCGTGAGCATTTCCAGCGCCCGTTCGCCGTCCACCGGCCGCGAAAAATAGAAGCCTTGCGCGTAGTCGATGCCGAGGGCTCGCATGCGCTCGACCTGGCCGGCGGATTCGAGGCCTTCCACCGTCACGTCCATGCCGAGGATGCGGGCGAGGTTGCTGATCGTGCGGACGATTTCGTCGTTGCGACGGTCGCCATTCGCGGAGATGAACGAGCGGTCGATCTTGAGCGTGTCGAACGGGAACTGGCGAAGTGAACTGAGCGATGAGTAGCCGGTGCCGAAGTCGTCGAGGCTGATGCCGACTCCGGTCGCGCGCAGGCTTTCCAGCAGTTTCGCGGCGGCTTCCGGGTTGTCGATGACGACGCTCTCCGTCACTTCGAGGTGCAGCCGCTCGGCCTTGACGCCGCTCTCGGCGAGCGCTTCGGCGACCTGATCGAGCAGGTTCGGCTGCAGGAACTGTTTGGCGGAGAGGTTGACGTGCATGTGCAGCGACTCCGGCCACTCCGCGAGTTGCCGCAACGATTCGCGCAGGACCCACTGGCCGATCGTCAGGATCAGTCCCGTCTCCTCGGCGATCGGAACGATTTCATCGGCAGCCACCAGAACGTCGCCGCGCTGCCAGCGAAGAAGTGCTTCGAATCCCATCACCTTCGCCGATTCCAGCGACACGATCGGCTGGTAGTACACGCGCAGTTCGCCGCGTTCGATCGAGTGCCGCAGCTCGGTCTCGAACTTCAGCAGCTTGACGGCGCGCTCGTGCATGGTCTTGTCGAAGACTTCGTGAATGCCGCGGCCGCGCGATTTCGCGCGATACATGGCGATGTCGGCGTCGCGCAGAACGTCGTGCGGACGTTCGTAGCCGGTGGCGCTGAGGGCGATGCCGATGCTGGCGGTGCTGAAGATCTCGTTTTCGCCGACGCGAAACGGAACGCGCAGTTCGTCCTGAATCCTCTCGGCCATGCGCACGGCATCCGCGAGGTGATTGATCTCGAGGAGGATCGTGAATTCGTCGCCGCCCAATCGCGCCACGGTGTCGGTTGCGCGGAGCACGCCGCGCAGCCGCTCGCCGACGCTGATGAGGAGCATGTCGCCGAGCGCGTGTCCGAGGCTGTCGTTGACGACTTTGAAACGATCGAGGTCGAGGAAGAGGACGGCGAACTGATGGCCGCCGCGGCGCCGTGCGCGCTCCATGACGCTTTCTAGGCGGTCCATGAAGAGGGCGCGGTTCGGCAAGCCGGTCAGCGCGTCGTGAAAGGCGTCGTGCATGAGCCGGTCGATGGCGAACTTCCGATCGGTGATGTCAGTCTGCGATCCGGCGATGCGTGTGGCGTCGCCGGTTGCGTCGCGCACCGCCACGCCGCGCGCGAGCATCCAGCGGTAGTCGCCATTTTTCGCACGCATACGGTGCTCGTGCTCGATGCTCGCCGTGGCGCCATGCCGATGCGCGTCCATGTCGGCGCGAAGCATCGCCACATCATCGGGATGCACGCGCGAAAACCACTCCTCGGGTGAATCGCCGATTTCGTCGTTGGAAAATCCGAGCATCTCTTTCCACCGCTCGGAGTAATAAACGGTGCTGGCGCCGAGGTCCCAAACCCAAAGGCCGTCGTTCGCGCCGCGCGCGGAAAGGGCGTAACGCTCTTCACTTTCTCGCAGCGCTTCGAGCGTACGGTTCTGCTCGAGCGAGTAACGGATCGAGCGCTCCAGAATCTGCGAATCGATCTGCCCTTTCACGAGGTAGTCAGCAGCTCCAGCTTTCATCGCGGCGATGTCGACTTCGCCGTCGCCCTGCCCCGTGAGCAGGATGATCGGACGCAGGCATCCGGCCACGCGCGCCTCGCGCAGGACTTCCAGTCCATCGTGCTCGCCGAGGCGGTAGTCGACGAGATAGACATCATGTTGACCATCGGCGATTGCGCCGAGCGCCTCTTCGTATGACGAGACCCAATCGAGCGCGAAACGGGTGCGGCGGCTGTCGGCGAGGAGATCACGCGTCAGGACGTAATCGTCTTCGTCGTCTTCAACCAGCAACACCCGGATTTCCCGACCATCCATCAACGGTGCGGCGCTCCCGAGGGTAGTTCGACGATTTCGATCCAGTAGCGGCCGATCTCTTTCATCACTTCGACGAGCGCGTTGAAGTGAACGGGCTTGGTGATGAACGAGTTCGCTCCGAGGTCGTACGTGCGGAAGATGTCCTCCTCGGCTTTGGAAGTCGTGAGGACGATGACCGGAATCCGGCGCAGGTTCGGATCCGCTTTGATCTCGCGCAACGCCTCGCGTCCATCTTTCTTCGGCATGTTGAGATCGAGGAGGATCAGTCCCGGCGACGGCGCCGCCTCGGGATCGGCATAGCGGCCGCGTTGGTAGAGATAGTCGAGCAACTCTTCGCCGTCTTCGACGAAGCGCAGATCATTGACGACGCGGCTCTCCTCGAGCGCGTCCGAGGTGAGCATGCGGTCTTCTTCGTCGTCGTCAGCGAGGAGGATCACGATTGGTTTTGCGTGTGCGGCCATGTTCTCCTTGAGTAGATTCGTGGACGAGTAGATTAGTAGATCGGTGGTTCGTTCGCGCGATTGGAGCCCGAATCGACTAATCCACTAATCCACTGCTTTGCTTCACCGGCAATGTCACGACGAACCGCGCGCCCTCTCCCGGCGAACTGTGCGCGCAAATGTCGCCGCCGTGGCGTTGCGCGATTTTGCGGCATATCGCAAGGCCGATGCCGGTGCCTTCGTACGCGGCCCGGCTGTGCAGGCGCTCGAACATCGTGAAGATGCGGTCGGCGTATTTTTCGTCGAAGCCGATGCCGTTGTCGGATACGACGATCTGAATGTGTCCATTCACGGCGTTCGCCGACACCTCCACCCGCGGCGGCACGTCGGGCTTGTGAAACTTCAATCCGTTGCCGACGAGGTTCTGGAAGAGTTGGCGCATCTGCAGCGCGTCGGCGTCGACCGCCGGCAACTCGCCGACCACGACTTCTCCGCCGCTCTGGTGAATGCGCGCTTCGAGATCGTGAACGACTTCGCGCGCAATGACGCCGAGATCGACCGGCGCGAACGGCTGCGCCTTCGTGGTGATGCGCGAGAAGACGAGCAGGTCGTTGATGAGCGATTGCATCCGCCCCGCTGCACTCTGCATGCGGTTGAGATAGTCGATGCCTTCGTTCGTCAGCGCCTCGCCATAACGCGCTTTGAGCCGGTCGCCGAACGCCTGAATCTTTCGCAGCGGCTCCTGCAGATCGTGCGATGCGACGTATGCGAAGTCTTCGAGCTCGCGATTGCTCTGCTGCAACTTGACGGTGAACGCGCGCAGCTCCTCCTCGGCACGCTTGCGCCCGCGGATGTCGCGCGCGATCAGCACCGCGCCGCCTTCCATGTCGCGCTCGTGCAGCGGTGAGACGGAGATGCTCACTTCGATGCGCTCGCCGCCCTTCCGGCGAAAGACGCGCTCTTCATCGCGGATCGGCGCGCGGCGCAGCATGTCGCGCAACGTCCGCGAGATGCTGGCCTCGGGATCGACGTATTCGAGCGTGTCGATGGTCTTGCCGAGGATTTCGGATTCGGTATAGCCAAAGATCGTGTGCACGGCGTCGTTGATGACGCGAACCCTGGCCTCGGCGTCGATGACGAAGAGCGCGTCGGCCATCGTGCCGAGGATCTCGCTCGCCGCACGCGCCGCGGTGACGGCCTGAAAGCGATGGCTGCGAATCGATCGCCAGGCGAAGAGGACGAACGCGAAGACGGGAACGTACCCGACCGGCCGGTGATCGACGCCGAACATCGGCACGAAGTCGACGACGGAGAGATAGACGATGGCGAAGCTGGCCATCAGATTGAGTATGCGGCGCCGTCGCCGCTCATCTCTCGTCTGGCGGTACTCGGCCATGTACTCGAACATCTGCAACGCCAGCACGACGGCGAAGTAAAGGAGGAAGAGCGCGAAACCCGCACCGGCGCGTGGATAGCCGCCCCACGAAAACTGCCGCGTCCCTGCGAGGACGAAGTCGGTCGCCAGGATGAGAAACGCGAAGAGCGTCGCCGCAAACCAGGCCATCAGCACGATGGAGCGATGGCGGACGTAGCTGCGGATCGACGTCGCGGTGAAGTCATAAACGGCCGCCGGCAGAAATGCGACGGAGGCAATCGCAAGCCGTCCGAACATCGCCGCGAGCGTGGGCGATGCCGTCGAGAACATCGCCGCAAATCCGAGGAACCATCCGGCCACGAGAAACAACATCAGGCAGAAGAGCCGCGCCACGCGCGACGCACGCTGCCGCCGCAGAATCACCGCCGCGAGCACGACCAGCAGCAGACACATCACGGCCCACGGAACCGCGGCCAGCCGGAAGTTGAAAGGCACGGCGCATTGTAAGGGTCGCGTCTGTCGTTTTTATGCGGTTCCGTCCGCCAGTGGCACCCGAGTTGCTCAATGGTGCTCTGTCAGCCACTCGGCTGCCGAACCTGGAGGAGAAAAAATGAACATCATTGGATGGCTTCTATTCGGTCTTGTGGTTGGTGCAATCGCGAAGTTCCTCATGCCGGGACGCGACCCGGGCGGATGGATCGTGACGATCCTTCTCGGCATCGCCGGTTCCTTCGTAGGCGGCTTCCTCGCTTCGATGCTCGGCCACAACCAGCAGAGCGCGGGATGGATCGGCTCAATCATCGGCGCCATCGTCCTGCTATTTATCTACCGTCTCATCGTCGGCAGACGCGCAGTCGTCTGAGCGGGCACGCCCTCGATTTTCAGGCGGCGCCGTGATCGGCGCCGCCTGCGTCTTTCAGCCAACCAATCACAACCCTCAACCACGCATGGTGGCCGAGCCTTGGGCAACCAACGTCACCGGACCGTGCCGGCTAGAAGACTTCGCCGATCCAGAACTCCGTCCGGAACTTGCCGTAGACGTTTCGAAGATCGGTGCGTTTCGCGAAATCCCAATGCAGCTCGAGGCCGAGCATGTTGAATGAGACACCGTAGCCGACGGATGCCACTCCGTTGACGAGCCGGCGATCCTTCTGGAACGTGTATTTCTGGCCCGGGAGTTTTGCGCCGCCGATGTCGAAAAAGAGATTGGCGCGAATACCTGTTAACGCGATGACCGGCGTCGCAAGCACGTCGATCAGCGGGAAACGGAGCTCGACGTTCGCATACGCAGCCTGGGTACCGATGATGGAGCGGAAGTCGTAGCCGCGTACGGTATTCAGCCCGCCGAAATAATAGAAATTCGGGAAATCGCCGCGCGAGTAGCCGACGAATAGCCGCGTTGCCAGGAGCGCGCGCGACGAGATCGGCAGGTATTGGCGGGCGTCGAGTGTGTAGTCATTCGTCAAAATCGAACCGCCGCTGCCGCCGATGGCGTTGGTGGAGCTGCGATGGATATTCGGCGCGAACAGAGTGCCGATGTCATAGCGGTGCCCTGAGATCGGCCCGAATTCCTTGAAGCTGGTCGTGTCGCCGCCGAAATTCGCCGAAATGAGCGGGAAACTGTCCCGCCGGCCGACGAAAAATAGATTGTTCGCATCGTCGACGAACGGGTAATTGACGTCGCGGGCCTCGAAGCCGGCGCCGACGTCGACGCGGTGATAGCGATCGAATGGATGGCTGAGGATGCCAACGGCGCCGGTCTCACGGTAGATCTGGTGACGGTCGATCGTGAAGTCGCCACCGCTGTTGTCCTGGTTGATCGTCGAATAAAACGCCCGGCTGTCGAAGACGCGGACACCCCAATTCGTCCGGTTATGAAGGTCGAGATAGAGGAAGTCGAAATTCGAGAATGACGAAACAGAATCGAGCGAGGCGATGAAGCGCCGGTCGCCGAGCATGTCGCTCATGTAGATGACCGAGCGCGAGACCAGGAGGTTCTCGGACGTGACACCGGCGTTCACTTCGACGTCGTCGATGAACATTTTGAATCCGCCCGGCTTCTCGATCTTCTCGGGATCGATGGTCACCTCCACCGGCGGCTGGAAGAGCGTGCGGGCAGACGCCTGGAGCGGAGCGGAGGGAAGCGTGGTCTTTTCGGCAGCGTGCAGCGGCTTGTCCGTGGTCGTCGAATACAGGCGCCAATGGCGTTTGTAGTACGACGCGTACACCATCCGCTCGCGATTGTTCGAACCGGTGAAAACGACCGGCGTGAAACAGCCGCCGACGACGTCCGTGTACTGGAGCACGTCGCCGTTGTCGATGTTCAGCGAGTAAATGTTGTAGGCGGCATACTTCGTCAGATCGACCGGAGGAGTCGCGCCTTCCGGCTTTGCTTTCGCTTCGGCATTCTGCAGGATCTGCGCGGCCTGCTCGATATTTCGGCCGGTCTGTTTGTCCGACGCGAAGAAAATGCGCTTGCCGTCGGGCGAGAACCAGGAGTCGATATCGTTCCAGTCTCCGGTGGTGAGCTGGTAACGCTCGGTGTAATTCGCGAGACTGAGCTTGAAGAGCTTCGCGTATCCATTGACGACCGACGAATAGATCAGCCACTTGCCGTCAGGCGAAAAGACCGGCGCGCCGTCGAAGAATTTGTCATTGGTGACATTGGTGATCGTGCCGCTGGCGATGTCGTACGTGTAAATGTCGGGGACGTTCCCTTTGAATGCCGCGAACGCAATCGTTTTTCCGTTCGGCGAGTACGCCGGCGAGAGTTGCTGCTCGAAATCCATCTTCACCGAGCGTTCGATCGCACCGGTGAGCGCGTTGATCAGGAGGAGATTGCGCCCGCGTTCTTTCTTGGCAAAGAGCGCGATCTGATCGCCGCTCGGCGCAAACGCGAGGTCGCGTCCCATGACCGGCCCGATCGTGAACATCTGGGCGATTGCGTATTCGTATTTCGAGGTGTAACCGCTGGTCAGGTTGCGCAGCAGGCGGCGCTCGGGGATGTTGTAGAGGATGACGTCGACGTCCTCTTTGTACGTCGCAAACGAAGCCAGCAGATCGCCGGACGGCGACGGCACCGGCGAGATGTCTTCACTGGCGACCCCCTCGGCGATTTTGAACGGATCGCCGTACTCCTGCGGCTCGCCTTTCGCCACAAGCGCAGGCAGATACTGCTTGCGCAGCCACGTACGGAACTGCGAGTCAAACTCGTCCGGCTTCACGTCGAAGGCGCGCTTCAGCGCTTTGTCGACCGAATTTCCGAGCGTGTTGCGGTATTCGTAAATGAAATCGCGCAGCCCTTCCCAACCATACTTTTGCTGGATGTACTGGAAGACGGCGTGGCCGAATCGATAGGCAAAATAGCCGCCGCCCTGCGCGTGCGAAATGGCCGGCACCTGGTCATTGACGACGGCGTCGCGCAGGACCATGCGGTCCTTCGAGTCCTCGTCATTGCCCATGAAGGAGGCCAGCCCTTCCATCAGCCATGTGGGCGGATTGGAGGTGACCTCTTTCCCGAGTTTCCCCTGGAAGAGGATTTCGTATTCGAAGATGTGTGTGAGCTCGTGCTGGATCAGTTGCAGCAGCTTCTCATCGGTCGTATCGATCGGGATGACCATCCGGTTGCGGGTCGGTTCCGCGAACGCGCCGACGCCTTCCGGGATGAAATTCAGATCGACGTTGGTCTGCTCGAACGCCGAATGCGTCGCGTAATAAATGATCGGGATCTTTTTCGAGATCTGAAAATTGAACTTGCGCGAGAGATCGTCGTAGGCGCTTTCGGCCATGTCGACGACTTTCTCCAGCGCAGGCTTTTCTTCATCGTAAAAATAGATGTCGAAATGCGTGGCGTGGTAGATGTTCCAGTGGAACTTGTCGTAGACGATCTTGTTCTGGCCGAACGGAAACGCGCTCGGCGCGAAGAGGATGGAGACGAAGAACAGCAGAGCGATCGTTCGCTTCAAATGAGCCTCCGACGTGTAGGGCGCGGGGAGTAGGGAGTGGGGTGTGGGAGAAGACTTCGCGTGGCGTATCGCCATTGCTTTTCTCCCACTCCCCACTCCCTACACCCCACCCCCTACTCCGTAAACACGTATCTTGTGGCGGATGTCTCCTGGGGAACGAAAATACCGACGAGCTGCGTCTCCATGGATCGGAGATTTTCGAATAACCCGAGGATTTCGTCGTAATTGCGCTGGTCGAATTCCTTGAAATCGCGGAAATTGTCTTCGATGACTTTCTCGCCGGTGTCGGCATTGAATACTGCAATGTCGATGTCGAACACGAAGCCGGTCGTCTCTACGAGCACCTGCCGGTAGTACGTCCGCCCATCCGCCGGCGACACATACTCCTCGGTCTTGTAACCGGACTTGTCGTTCACGTCGAAATCGACGACTCCTGAGACGATGAAGTCGGCTCCTGTCGCTGCGCCGAGGCTCTTCCAGTAATCGCGGTTCGCTTCGAGCGCTTTCATGTCGGTGCCGGGAAGACGCGTCTGCGGGACATCGACGAGGCGTAGTTTGGTGCTCTTCGTGAGCTGCTTCTTCAGGTAACGCTGAAACTCGGCCTGCACGTCGACCTTCGATGCGCGGTCATTTTTCTTTTCGCGATTGGCGATGACGAATGGAGCGATGGCGACCTTCTCCTCGCCAGTGATCTGCAGCTTCGGTTTGAGCGGCAGTTTGAGTTTGACCTCGGTCACGCCCGCGATCGCGGCAAGCGGAAGGAGTCCGGCGAGGACGGCTGCGCAAACGCGTTTCACAGAACACCTCCCGGGGGATTCGGCGTAGGCGGCGGAGTCGGAGGCGACGGTTGCGGACGGTCACTCGGCTGCGCGCCCGGCGGATTCGTCGCCGTCGAGGGCGGGACGTTCCCACCGGTAGGCCGGTCCGGCTGGCCGCCATTGATGTCCGAGGTCGAGGTCGCGCCGGACTGGATGCTCTTCAGCGGCGCAGCTGTGACTTTCGGCGCCGCGGCCTGGCGCTTCTTGTTGCGCGACAGGAACTCCACGAACCGGCTGTAATTCTTCTGAATGTAGGGATTGGTGCGATCGAGCTTCAGCGCCTCGAGGTATTCCTTGCGCGCTTTCTCGAAGTCGCCGTTGGCTTCGTACGCGACGGCGAGGTTGTTGTGCGCCTGCGCGTCGCCCGGATTGATCTCGATGGCGCGTTCGAAGCGGAACATCGCCTCGCGCCAGAGATTCATGCGCGCCATCTGCACGCCGAAGTTGTCCTGCACGGACGGGCGCGTGAGGTCCGATTGATGTCCACATCCGATCGACAGGGCCAGCGTGGCGAACAGAATCGAGAGGCGAAGCATCCCTTTCATCGTCGATCTCCCTCCGCGGACTTTACCGGACAGTCCGCTGAGATTACCATTGTCACGGCGGCGTCCCACACGCATCGCTCCCTCCCGCGGCACCAACACGCATATGCCCGAAGTCCCGCTCCGCGATCGTCTGATCGCGTATGCCCTGCTCCCGCTCGCGCCGTCCCGCATTCGAGTCCTCATTGAAACGTTCGACCCTCTCTCCAAGATGTGCAGCGCATCGCAGGCGATGCTGCGGCAACTGCTAAGTATCGATGGAGCAGATGCCGGCGCTCCGTGGCGGAACGATGAACTTCGCAAGCAGATCGATGCCGTGCGCGGTTCCGCTGTCACTCTCGCGGACGACGATTACCCGCCGCTGCTGCGACAGTTAGTCGATCCGCCGCTGGCGCTTTTCTATCGCGGCAATCTGGCGTTGGCGAGCAGGCAATCGATCGCGATGGTCGGCTCGCGCAAAGCCTCGCCGTACGCGATCAGTGCGGCGTCGCATCTCGCACGCGATCTGGTTTCCGTGGGGTTGACCATCGTCTCCGGCCTCGCCCTCGGCGTCGATGCAGCCGCGCATCGCGCCACGCTCGATACCTCCGGCGACACGATCGCAATCCTCGGCACCGGCATCGACCTTGTCTACCCACCGAAGAATCGGCGGCTTTTCAACGACATCGAATCGAAAGGTTTGATCCTGACCGAGTTCCCGCCCGGCACGCCGCCGTTCAAACATAACTTCCCGATCCGCAACCGCATCATCAGCGGCATCTCGCTCGGGACGGTGATCGTGGAGGCGACCGGCCGCAGCGGATCGCTGATCACGGCACGCACTGCGGCGGAGCAGAACCGCGAAGTCTTCGCCGTTCCCGGCTCGATCTTTTCGCCCGGTTCCGAGGGGACGCATCGACTGATTCAATACGGCGCGAAACTCGTTCACGACGCGAACGACATCCTCGACGAGCTGAAGTCGAAGCTGCACGTCGCGCCCGCGCCGCCGGAACAGCCGCCGTCGCCGTTGCGCGAAGTGCTTGCCGCGTTTCGCCGCGATGAAGGGATCCACATCGACACCGCCGCCGAGGCGCTGGGGCAATCCGTTGCGGGATTGTCCGAGCCGTTATTGCAACTGGAACTCGATGGCTGGCTCAAGGCGCTGCCGGGAGGAAGGTATGTGCGGATGCGATAGAGCTGGGGCTCGCGCGCAGAGGCGCGCTCGACAACGCAGCCCCGTGCTCGGCGCGGGGGTTGGGTGCGCGAACGAATGCGCGGCCGCGGAGGCGGCGCTACAACGTCTCGCGAGGCGCCACCATTTTGTACTGGCCGCCTCCGCGGCCACGACCTCGTTCACGCTCGTTTCCCCGCGTTGAGCGCGGGGCTGGATTGCCCAGCGCGCCTCCGCGCGCGGCCCCACTCAAATCGCCCTCGGCGGATTCGCTTCCCACTCCTCGTCGAGCACCTGCGGCCACTTCCACCGGGCCTCGGCGATCTCTTCGTCGATGATGTCGCGCTCCGGCGCCTCATCGAGTTGCGGTACCGACCAGTTGCTCAGCCACATCGGCGAGACGTACGGCAGGACGTCGATCGTTTCGACGCGGTACGGCAGGCCGCGCGCGGCGAAGCGTTCGTTGAGGTGATCGATGACGTTGCGCGCGGTGGGGATGTTCGGATCAGTCATCGATCTCGTGCTCTTTCATTTTCGCGGCGAGCGTGCGCGTGGAGATGCCGAGGGATTCCGCGGCGTCGGCGCGCGTACCGCTTTGCAGCGCATCGGTGATCTTCAACCGCTCGACGACCCGCGTGGCGCGCTCCGCGGCTTCGGACAACGTGCCGGAGAGATCGAGGGCATCGCGCAACGTTTCGGACGACGCATCGCCGAGGTGCAGGTCGCGGCCTTCGATCGTGGCGTTGTCGCAGAGGATGGCCGCGCGTTCGATGCAGTTCTCCAGCTCGCGGATGTTGCCGGGCCAGTCGTACGCGCGCAACGCCTCGCGCGCATCGGCTGAAATCCGCAGCGACGGCTTTTTCAACTCGCGAGCGAACTTCTGCAGGAAAAAATCGCTCAGCGCGTCGATGTCTTCGCGGCGCGCACGCAGCGGCGGCACGGTCACCGGGAACACATTGATGCGGAAGAAGAGATCCTCGCGGAAGCGTCCTTCTTTGACGTCGTCGGCAAGGGTGCGATTCGTTGCGCAGATGATGCGCACATCGACATCGAGCGTGGAGGTACCGCCGATTCGATCGAAGCGCCGCTCCTGAATCACGCGCAGAATTTTCGACTGGACGCTGAGGCCGAGGTCGCCGATCTCGTCGAGGAAGATCGTGCCGCTGTCGGCCAGCTCGAACTTGCCGAGCTGCCGTCCCGTCGCGCCGGTGAAGGAGCCCTTCTCATGTCCGAACAGCTCGTTCTCGATCAGCGTCTCCGGAATGGCCGCGCAGTTGATGGCCACGAAGGGCCGGTCGCGCCGCGGCGAGAGTTGATGGATCGCGCGCGCGAACAACTCTTTGCCGGTGCCCGATTCGCCTTGCAACAGCACCGTCGAGTCAGTCGGCGCAACGCGTTGGATCGCATTCGAGACTTCGACGATCCTCGGCGACTCGCCAACGATCGCGGGAAGCCTGTAGCGCTGCCGGAACTCGTCCTTGAGCAGAATGTTCTCGTAGCGAAGCTCGCGATATTCGCGGCACCGCCGCAGCAGCAGGAGCAGATGATCGACGTCGACCGGCTTCTGCACGAAGTCGTACGCGCCGAGCTTCATCGCTTCGACCGCGTTCTCGATGGTGCCGAACGCCGTCATGACGATCACGGGACAATCGGGATCGCTCTCCTTCACCTGCCGCAACACCGCAATGCCGTCCGCTCCTGGCATTCGCAAATCGGTGAGCACGGCAAAGTAGCGCTGGCCCGACGCGATCCGGCTCATCGCCTCCCGCCCGTCGCGCGCAACATCCGCCTCGAGCCCCTCTGCCTCGACGGTCTCACGCAACATATGCGCAAGCGACTCTTTGTCTTCAACGATTAGCAGACGCTTCATGGGTGGAGAAACTATAGCGTGCGGTCTTTCATCGACGGGTAAAGCGTTTCACCACAAAGGCACAAAGGGCCTCTGTGTCCTTTGTGTCTTTGTGTCTTTGTGGGTCAACTCATTGGTTGATCACAAACCGAACCACGCCCTAACCCGCGACACGATCGTCTGTTCTTCTTCCTCGGGCTCGCCGCTGCGGATGGCGTCGAGGTGGCCTTTGCGCTGGACGACTTTTGCGGTCATTGCTTCGACGAGGTTCGGATGATCGGAGAGGATCGGCTGGAGGGCGTCTTTACCGATTTCGAGGGCGGTGACGTCGGTGAGGGCGACGACGTCGGCGGTTCGCGTCTCGCCGGTGAGGAGGGCCATCTCGCCGAAGACGGTGCCGGAGCCTAGTTGGGCCACCTCGTGCCAGCCTTGCTCCGAATCGTCGGGAAGGCGCACCGAGGCCGTGCCGGAGTGAACGACGAACATCGAGTCGCCGGCGGCAGCGTGGCGGAGGATCGTTTCGCCTTTCGAATAGAAATGGACGCGCGTCCCTGCCGCGATCGTTTGCCTCGACTCCTCGGAAAGCGGCGAGAGGATGTCCACTTCGCGAAGCCGGGACAGCACCTCATCGCGCGGAACCTCGTGGCGCGACTCCGGCGGCGTGTACGTCTGGAACGCGCGGACCGGCGTGGCGAAGCTGATCTTATTGCGGTGCAGCGCGTACCAGACCGCCTTGCGAATGTCGGCGTCGATGCGGTCGCGCTTCGCGTAGTCGCGCGTGTGGTACTTGATCTCGTAGATGACGGACGAGTCGGCGAACGCGCCAACGCGCGCGAAACACGGCAGCTCGCGCGCGACGCCGTCCACGTGCGCGGCGGCCTGGCTGACGATGTCGATCACCGTAGACGGCGCGACGTTGTAGTCGATGCCGAGTTGGAGAATGCGCGCGTTGAGATTGCCGTGCGGAAAGACTTCCAGCCGCTCGCGGGCGATGACGGAGTTGGGGAGCACGAGCGTCTGATTATTGAAGCCGCGCATCCGCGTCGCGCGCCAACTCACGCTCTCGACGACGCCGACGTAATCGCCGGAGTGGAGGACGTCGCCGACATCGAAGGCGCCTTCCATGTGCAGGGCGATGCCGCTGAAGAGATTGCCCAGGGTGTCCTGCAGCGCCAGACCGATGACGGCGGCGATCACGGCACCGCCGGTGAGCGCGGTCTTGACGTCGTAATCGAAGAGGATCTTGAGAGCGCTTGCGCCGAGGAGCAGATAAATGGCGATCGATACAATCTGCCGCAACAGTTGGGGAGCGACGACGTTGCGCCGCCGCGAGATCAAAACATCGAAGATGAAGGCATCGACGACGCGGACGACAAAGATGATCAGCGTGATCCAGGCGAAGAAGTGCAGCGCGTTCGAGACAGGCTGGTGGTAGACGCCGAGGTTCAGCGGTTTCTTCGGGAAGTAACCGAGCGCGAAAAACGCGCTGAAGAAAATCGCGCTGAGGATCAGCGGGACGAAGTACGACAGAACCTTGCGGCGCGGCGCCACCTAATCGGCCTGCCTCTCGCCGCGCCGTTCCGAGGCGAAGCGCAGGATGTCTTTGATGCCGATGAGAAGGTGAACCACGCCGAAGCCGGAGACGAAGCCGCGCACGAACGGATTGCCGGCCAACAGCAGCAGATCCGGTGAGGCCTGAAGGATCGGGTTCATGCTCCAAACCCGCGTCCACGGCACGACGATGAAGAAGAGTCCCGCTTCGAGGCAGTAGAGGGCGAAGAAGAGCGGCACCGTCATTCGGGCCGGATTGTATCCGGTGGGTGGGGGTGGGGTGTCGGGAGTGGGAGTTGGGTCACGCAGGGTTCGGATGAGAATCCACGATCTCCGCGGTGGTCGGGGCGCGTGGGTGTGGGAGCGGGAGTGATGAGAGATGTAGAGCCGGATCAGAATCCCGTGATCGACTCCCAATCCCCACACCCCACTCCCCACCCCCGAAACCTAATCCTTTTTCGACTTGCTTCCGCTGTCTTGATGCGACTCATGCGATCCGCTGTCGTGCGATGCGGGAGGAGGCGGAGGCGAAGAGCGCTCCACGTGCGACGGTTCGGAGTGCGACGGCGGAGGCGACGACGAACGCTCCGTGCTGCGGCCGGAGTCGCGCGATCCGGAGTCGTGGCGCGTCGACGAATCGGCGGAGGGCGTCTCGCCGTGGAAAATGCGCGCGCCGCCGATGCCGTCGATGATGCGGCGCGGCACGTCGCGGCTCCCGGAGTTGCCGGACGGCGCCGGCGCGGCGCTCGTGTCGCCGCCGTGGCCACCGACGGCGCGCCCGCGCCAGTTGTCAGGGGCCGGCGCCGGCTTCGGCGTTACTTCGGTCGACGGCGCGTCGCCGCGGCGAAGACCGCTGTCGTTGTTGCCGCGATTACGGTCCGGCGACGTCGTGCGCGGCGTGTCGGAGGACGGTGTTTGCGAGGCGTCGCCGCGGCGGAAACCAGGATCGGCGGCGCGTCCGCGACGCCACTCGTTGGTTGTGCCATTCGGAGCCGTTGTCCCGGCAGGTGCGTCGCCGCGGCGAACACCGGTCGCGGGATCGTCAGCATGGGTCGTACGGCCATCGCGCCCGATGAACGGCGACTCACCGTTGCGCGGGATGGTGCCGTCGGCCCCGCGGTTTACGCGGCCTTCGAGCGTGCCGCCTGTGCCGGGCGTCGGCACACCGGACGGCGCGCCGGTACTGACAGGAATGCTCACACCCGCGCCCACTCCCTCAACCGGCCGCGCACGCACCACGCGCTCGCGGATCGCATTGGAAAGCTCCGGGTCGCGGCGGAAAAATGGCGTCATATCCGCCGCGGACCCGGAACCCTCTTTGCCGGTACCACTACCGATACCGCGGCGGAAGATGTTGCCCACTGCCGCGTTCGGATCTCTGATTTCATTTCGGGTGAAGCGCGCGGGCGAGCTGCTGACGAGGCCAGTATTGCCATCGCGGTGCAGCCGCTCGCGGATCAAGTCCGCCGTCAGGGAAGCCTGATCGACGTGACGGTTCATGAGCTGATTCGGAGTCACAAAGGTCCAGGGACGGAGATCGACTTCGCCGGGACGAACGCGGCCACTCCAGCCGCCGCCGAATTCAAATCCGGCGCGCGCATACGGCCGGTAGGCCCAGTCGTAGTAGGGGCGATAGCAGTCGTACCACCCCATCGGCGCCCAGCCGACGTAGCTCGGGCCGTACATCCAGTAAACCCACGCCGGCGCATATGCGGCGCCGGGCAGCCACACCCAACCGTACGCGGCTTCATACGCCCAGCGGCCGTAGTGATACGGAACCCAGCCCCAGGGATCGTACGAAACCCAAACGAGCACGCCGCCGGGGCTGTGCCGCCAGTAGCCGTTGTAGTACGGACGCCAGCCGGCGGCGACGTGCGGACGCCAGCACCAGCCGCCGTAATTCGCGGCAAAGAACCATGACCCGCTCGTCCCCAGCTCGGCCTCGGAGTACGCTAGCGAACGATCGAGATAGCGGCCGCTTGCTGTGCTGTAGCGCGTTGCGCGCTGGATGAACCAGCGCTCGAATTCGTCGGCGGTGTTGTGCGCGTTGACGAGATCGTAGATGCCGCCGTCGTCGATGCGCGCCTCTTCGCCCTCGCGGACGCGCGTGGTGCGCGCCGGCGTACGGACTTCCATCGTGCCGTCGAAGACTGACACGCGGTCGTTGTTCTTGGCGTCGGTTTCAACAGCGTACGTGGCGACTTCCGTCGCCGCGTAACTGGCGTTGCCGGTATCGAGGCGGAGGAGCTGCCGCGTCTCGTCGTCGCGCTGGATGGCGACGTGGCCGTACTTCAGCTCAACGACAGTTTGTTCGGAGTCGCCGTCGTACGAATCGAGAATCGACTTGAACTGGACGGACGTGGAGCGATCGAGGGCGATGATGTTGCCGTCGGCCATCCGGATCTCGACGCGACCGCGCCGGCCGGTTGTGACTTCATCGCCGGGGAACACCGGCATGTTCACGCGCGAATCGACGTCACGCCCATCCTCCGATTGCCGGATGGTGGTCCCGCCGTCGTCGTAGGTGACGTAGGAGTGGCTTCGGTCGCGCGCATACGAAGGGAGAGCGACGGCGGCCAGCGCGGAAAGAAGAAGGAGTGTGGACTTGCGCATTTTTTTCCTCTCGAACTGCCCGCGGAACTGCGGGCCGCATGCCATGCAACCGTAGAGTATTCCGCGCGTGTTTTCAGTAGCTTAGTTGTTCTCGGAGGCTCGCTGAACGCACCGGCTCTCCTCCGCGGAGGACAGGGCGTCACGCGCGCAGGGCAGTGCCTTATGCGGGCGCGACCTCGACGAGGTTGTCGTAAAACGTAGCTCCGCGGCCGATATCGGTGAGCGCCTGCGAGGTGGTCTGGTTCGCATTCGCGCCGTCGGAGGTCAACTTTCCCCACCACACCGACTGCGCGGAAACAACGCCGGGCCGGACTCGATCGGTGACGACGGCGTCGGCGGTGAAGGTGCCGCGGTCGTTGAAGATCTTCACACGCGCGCCGTCGGAGATCGAACGCGCGTGCGCGTCGTCCGCATGAATCTCCAGCGTCGGCTTGCCGGCGGATCTGCGAAGCGAGGCCACGTTGGCGAACGACGAGTTCAGAAACTGATGCGCCGGCGGCGAGAGCAAAGCGAGCGGAAAACGCTTCGCCAATTCCGGCGCGCGCTCTTCCGATTCGTACGGCGCGATGTACACCGGAAGCGGATCGAGCCCGAGCGCCGCGATCTGCTGCGATTCGATTTCGATTCGGCCGCTCGGCGTCGGCACCTTCGTCCCGCTGCGAAACGGCAGATGCGGTGAGGGCACATTCAGCCGCACGGAGCCGTGCTCGCGTAGCGCCTCGAATGTCACGCCGTTCATCACCTCGCCGGTGCCGCTAAGCGCGGCGCGCATCAACGCTTCATCGGTCTCGCGTAGCTCGGGGTAGTCGAGATTCATCGCCGCGGCGATGCGGCGGAAGATTTCGCTGTTCGGCAGCGCCTCGCCCAGCGGCGCGATCGAGCGGCGGTTGTAGGTCACGTAGAGATGGCCGTACGCTTTGTGCAGATCGTCATGCTCAAGCTGTGTCGTCGCCGGGAGCAGGACATCCGCGTAGTCGGCCGTATCGGTCTGGAAATGTTCGAGGACGACAGTGAAGAGATCGTCGCGGCGCAATCCCCGCAGAACATTCTCGCGATCGGGCGCGATCGATCCGGGATTCGAGTTGTAGACGATCAGCGCCTTCACCGGCGGATCGTTGATCTCCGTCAGCGCGTGGCCGAGCCGCGTCATGTTGATCGTGCGCGCGGAGTGATTGCCGAGGTCCGTCCGCTCCATCGCGGCGCTGTTCATCGCGAACGTGCCGGACGACGAAAGCTGGCAGCCGCCGCCGGCGTCGTTCCATGAACCCGTGATCGCCGGCAGCAGCGCAATCGCGCGGACCGCCGATCCACCGCCCGCATGACGTTGCAATCCGTAGTTGAGTCGAATGAAGGTTGGGCGTGTGCTGCCGTAAATCCTGGCGATACGTTCGATCGTCTCCACCGGCAAGCGGCAGATGCTCGCGACGCGCTCCGGCGCGTAGTCGGCGAGGACGCGATCGCGCAGCTTCTGCCAGCCGATCGTCATCTCATCAAGATATTGACGATTTTCGAGACCGTCCCTGAACAGCACGTGCATGATGCCGAGGGCGAGCGCGGCGTCGGTGCCGGGGCGGATTGGGATGTGTTCGTCCGACGCAGCAGCCGTTCGCGTCCGGATCGGATCGATACAGATGACGCGCGCTCCGTTTGCTTTCGCGCTGCGGATGAACGGCCACAGGTGCGGGTTCGACGTCAGCGTGTTCGTCCCCCACAACAGGATCAGCTTCGCGTCCGGCACCGCCTCCGGATCGGTCCCCATCCGCGCCCCATACGTCAGCCCAAACGCCTCGGCACCCGCACTCGAGCAGATCGTGCGGTCAAGAAACGACGCTCCGATGCGCCGGAAAAATCGCGACGCCATACCCTCGCCCTGCACCAGCCCCATCGTCCCCGCATACGAATACGGCAGGATCGCCTGCGGACCATCCGCGGAGGCGATGATCGCGTTCAGCCGTTCCGCAATCAGCGATGTCGCTTCCTCCCACGTGGCGCGCCGAAACCGTCCCTCCCCTTTCGCGCCGACGCGAATCTGCGGATACGCGAGGCGGTCCGGGTGATACGTCCGCTCCAGATACTTCGAGACTTTCGTGCAGAGAAACCCCTGCGTCATCGGATGCTCCGGATCGCCCGCGATGCGCACGGCGCGTCCGTCCTCGACGGTGACGAGCATCAGGCAGGTGTCAGGGCAATCGTGGGGGCAGACGGCGCGGATGACTTCGGACAAAGCACGGCTAGTTTAGCGTAGCGCGCACTGCTGACGGTTGGACGCCGAACGCGCGATCAGCGCATGAATCGCCTGTACCCATGCCACCGAAAAAGGAAGCGGTAGGGAAATACGTCCCTGCGGCACTCAAATCAAGAAGGGAGTGCACCGATGCCGAAGATCACGCTGACGGAAGCTTTGAAGGCCGTACCGTTCGTCGCAGCAGTTGTCGGCGCCTTCCTCCTTCGCGACACGCCGCTACCGATCATCAACGGTCTGCTGATCGTGATCGTGGTGGCCGCCGCGATCATGAACCTGATCATCGGCGCACAGGCCGTCCGACTATGGCGCAGGTTCGGACTGCACGACGACGCGTCCAACTCTGACGACGGAGGCAAAGCACTAACGATGCTGGTCGTGCACGACTCGACTGCCGATCCGGTCGTGGAAGAGATCAAATCTCGAAACGGTCCTCGCGTCGCGATTGCCACGATCACCGAGGACACCATTCTCCCAATGGCGATGAACACGGCCGACGCGATCTACTTCGTCTGGACGAAGGCAATGGCGGATAGACCGGGCCTCCTCAAAGCGCTCGACGACTGGGCATGGAACCACCTCCATGTTCCGGTGCTAATCGTCGATGCAGCAGGTTTAGATAAAGATCGCCTCGGCCCCTTCACTGTCGTGGAGGCGGATCACGCCTCGCCCACTCGCATGCTCCGACAGGTCACGGCGCGAACAAAGATGTGGATCGGACTGTCTAAGCGCATGCACAGCTGGTGGGTATATACCAGCGCGGTCTGCCTCGTAGCACTCGCCATGTTCGGTTACTTCACGGTGCGCTACCGGTACACCAAAGAGCACCTCGATCGGCGCGACGACCTAATAGAACCGAAATTGACAATGCTCGCTAGCCGACTCATGGACTGGCGGCAGCGGGAAGAACTAGGAGTAGCACCGATACCGGTGAACAGCGATCTGACGCAGGCAGCGGCCTTCGTCCTCAATGACATCGCGCGACAGACCGACATCAAGTCTGCTCCCGATGATCACATCTCCGTGTTCCGCAAAGTCAACGACAACCTTAAGCAAGTTGACGAATCGCTCAACGAGCCAGCGAAATTGACTGTGCGTGGTTCAATTGCAGGGTGTTCACTCCGCAACAGCGCGTTTATCCTGTGGGAGCAAAACTGCACGGTTGGCGCCACTAGCGCATGGGATAAGTTTGGAAACCCCATTGGCAAAAACCAGCAGGACTGCACGATCCAACTGGACGTTGCGCACCACGGTGACGTCTGCACGTATGAGGTGCAGGACCCCAACGGGCCCCTGCATAACAGCGGGATGCTCTGCTACTCACAGGAGATCCAGGGTTCCGTCACCAGAAGCGACACCGTGGTCTGCCTGGTGACACCGAAAGAGACAGCCTTCCTCCGTAGCCGAACCGCCAAAGCGAAGCTGCAAATGTTCGGCGTGATCGCCAACTCCATTCCAACGAACGCATTGATCCCAAAGGCACCTGTAGGCCCATCTCACAGCGACCATGGCAACAATTGAGCGTCGGTACACCAAGCATTGCTCGTGTCGGCACGGCTGTCCGACGTATGCCGAGATTGCCGAGTGGAGCTGCGGGTGTGTCGAGGTGGACATCCATCGCGACCGGACGGCGGGGCGAGATTGCACGGACTTCAGCGGCATGCGGCGCAGGTGTGGTAAGCCGGGACGACCCGGCAACGACTAGTTCTCAGATCATGATTGAAGTCTTTGCGATCGACTACAACAACGAAGCCGGACTACGCCTGGGTAGGGATTTTCCTGCTCACGGGACACGTATCGAATGGCTGACAAAGACCGTTCACCTGCGCGTGGTGATGCCGCATAGTGCCTTGGTTCACCATGAAAATCGAACGATCATCGTTCGTTTTTCGCTGCGCGATCGTCAGGATAGAAGCTTTACGAACGTCTTCGGCGCGATCGCGCGATAGCTCTCCTCGATCCACGCTTTGATCAGATCGAGCGGCTTCTCATCGGTCAGGTACGCCGTGACCCACCCGCTCTTCCCAAGCCCGTAACCGGTCGGCTCAGTGAACGACAGATCGGCAGCCATATCGCGCGACTGCGGCAGCTTCACGGAAATCGAAAAGCGTCCGTTCTCATCGGTGCCCATGAACAGGAACGCCTTCTTCTTTACCTTCATCGCACTATGTCCCCACGGAAACTCCTCATACGCCTCGGGGAACGTCAGCGCGAAGTCGCGCAACTTCGATTCGATCTTGCCGCCTTTGGATTTGGCCATGTCTCAGGAGTTTAAACCGGCTGGCCGGTAACATGATTCGCGATGAACGTGATGATGTTTCCTGCCGGCTCTCGAAGGAGAATGCCCTGTGGTTCCTTTTGGAGCTCCCGGGCAAGAATTGGTTGCTCGCGACCAAGCCTTCCTTGCTCGCGACTAAACTTTCCTTAGTCGCGACTAAGCCTTCCTTACTCGCGACGAAGCTTTTCTTAGTCGCGACTAAGCCTTTCTTACTCGCGACTAAGCTTGCCGTAGTTCGCGAGTAAGCCTTCCTTTCTCGCGACTAAGCTTTCCTTAGTCGCGACTAAGCCTTCCTTGCTCGCGACTAAGCCTTCCTTGCTCGCGACTAAGCTTTTCTTGCTCGCGAGCGAGGTTTGGAAGCACGGACGATGTGTTTTTAGACACTACTGTCCAAAAAAGCGGACGGACAGCGTCCTGCGACACGAGGCGGGCGCTGTGAGGAAGGCCCTACTCCCGCTCGAGCACCATCGCCACCCCAATCCCGCCCGCTGCGCAGACGGTGACCAAGCCGTATTGCTGGCCGGTCCGCTGGAGCTCGTTGCAGACGGTGGTGACGATGCGCGCGCCGGTGGCGCCGAAGGGATGGCCGAGCGCAATCGAGCCGCCGGTGCGGTTGATCGCGGTCGGATCGATTTCGCCGACCGGCTCGCTGCGGCCGAGTTTTTCTTTGGCGATCTTCTTTGAGCCGATCCACTGGATGTTCGACAGCACCTGCGCGGCGAAGGCTTCGTGCATCTCGATCACGCCGATGTCTTTCAGCGAAATCTTGGCGCGGTCCAGCGCGACCGGAAGCGCGAAGACGGGGCCTTGCAGCAGCTGGTCGAACGGATCGGTGGCCGCGTACGCGTAGCTCTTGATGAAGCCGATCGGCTTGATGCCCAGCTCCTTCGCTTTGTCCTCGGACATCAGCAGAACTGCCGCGGCGCCGTCGGTCAGCGGCGACGCGTTCGCCGCTGTGATCGTGCCGAATTTGCGATCGAAGACCGGCCGCAGTTTCGCCATGGCCTCGGCGGTCGAATCGCCGCGAATGAGGTTGTCCGTTTCGACGACGTTGTCGTAGCCGGGCGGGACGACCACGGTCATCACTTCGTCTTTGAACCGCCCGCTCGCAGTGGCCTCGGCGGCGCGGTGATGGCTCTGCAGCGCGAACGCGTCCTGCGCCTCGCGCGTGATGCCGTTCTCCTTGGCCATCTTCTCGGCCGACTCGCCCATCGTCAGGCCGGTCGTCGATTCGGCAATCGCAGGCGCGTCCGGCGCGAGATCCTTCGGACGAATTTTGCTGAACGATCCGAGCTTTCCGCCCACGCTCTTTTGCTTGCTCGCCCCCACCAGCGCCTCGGCGAAATTCTTAGAGAAGAGGATGGGGATGTCGGAAAGCGACTCACTTCCGCCGGCGATGACGACATCGGCATAGCCGCGGAAGATCATGTCCGCGGCCGAGGTGATGGCCTGATTCGAGGATGCACACGCTTCGCCGACGGTGAAGGCCGGAATCTTGCGCGGAAGTCCGGTGCCGAGGACGATTTCACGCGCGATGTTCGGCGCTTTCACGGAGGGGATGACGTTGCCGAAGACGACCTCCTGAATCGTGTTTGGATCGATGCCCGATCGCTGCACTAACTCCGCGACAACGAGCTTGCCGAGATCGAGCGCGGAGAGGTGCGCGTAATGCGTGCCCGACTTCGCGAACGGCGTGCGAAGTCCACGAACGACAGCAACGCGAGGGGTGTATTGCCACATGCGGCGAAGATTAGCACGCGGCCTCGGCTCACCGAGGCCGCGTGATTCGGCAGTTCTAGTGGTGCACGGCGCGCCGTTTCGGCGGCACCGTCGGCGCGGTGACTGTGATGTTGCCGCTGCTCGAGCAGGTCTCGCCGGTTGCGGAGGTGAGCGTCAGCGTCCAGTGGAACGTGCCGGTCGTTGCGTACACATGCGTAGGGGAGTAGCTCGTCGCCGTTGTGCTGTCGCCGAAAGTCCATACAGCACGGTCATTCACACATGGAGGCCGCTCGAGTGCGAACGCCACCGGCGTCGCGGCCTGAGCGGTCGATGAAACGATGGCGCCGCAAGCCAGGGTGCAAGGAGGGCTTTGGGCGGTGATGGCAGCACTGCGTTTGACGTCGTTGGAGGCATTGATGTCGCCGGCAATGTGATCGTCGTCGACCGACAGGAAGAGGTAGTACGTCCCGGGTGGAAGATTCGGAATCGTGACGGTGGCCGTTTGCATCGTGCTCGCCCCGGCCGCGAGCGGAGGTATGGCAATGCCCGCGACGATCGGATCGGACGGCGAGACCGTCGTCCCCGTGCCGATGCGGATGCGCGAGGCTGTGGCCGGCGCGGCTGCAGCGTCGCTCGCATTCGTCACTGTGATGCTGACGACGAACGTGTCGCCCGGCTGTGCGACAGGCGGAGGCGTGGAGATGTCGGTCGCGGCGAGGTCCGGCCGCGGCGTGCCGCACAGATTCGGCAGCACCGTGACCGTGGCGGTGTTCGAGTC
Source organism: Thermoanaerobaculia bacterium (assembly GCA_035996815.1). Classification (GTDB taxonomy): domain Bacteria; phylum Acidobacteriota; class Thermoanaerobaculia; order Gp7-AA8; family Gp7-AA8; genus JADGNZ01. Next base: position 51,233 of record DASYJF010000102.1, read on the forward strand.
GGTGCTGCCGCCTGGACCGACCGCGCGGACGACGTAGTGGTACGTGCCGGCTCCTGGGGTGTCATTGAAGTTGTTGGTGCTGGCACTGACCGACGCGATCTGCGCGCTGTCGCGCAGGATCAGGTAACTCGTCGCCGTCGCCGCGGCGGTCCAGCTCAACGTCACCATCGGCTGCGGAGGGGAGACGATCGGGTTGCAGGTCGCCGAGGCCGTAAGTGTGAACGCGGGCGGCGGGCAGTCGTTCGCGGAAAGCGTGACCGACCCTGCCTGCGCCGTCGTACTGCCGTTGGAGTTCGTTGCGACGACCGCATAGGTGTAGGTCTGGCCGGAAGTGACCGTGGTGTCGTCGAAGGATTGCCCGCCCGAGCCTGACGTCGCCAGCGTGCCGCTGATGTTGATCCCGTTGCGATTCACCACGTAGGTGGCGCCCAGCGAAGGAGCCCAAGCCACGTGAACAGCCGGCACCCCGGAGTTGCAGAATGCGCCGGCGGAGGCGTTGAAGTCCGGCGGCGGATTCGTATCGCTGCAGAATGGGATGCCGCCGCTGCTGGCCGACGAGGATGTCGTTTTCCCGCCGCTGTTGGACGCAGTGACCGTGTAGGTATACGACACGCCCGGGCCCACGGTCGGGTCGTCGTAGTGATCGGTCGACGACGATAACGTCGAGCTGACCGGCGTGCCGTTGCGATTGACGACGTACGACGTTGCGCCCGCCGACGCTGTCCAGCTCACGTGCGCGACCGGGCTGCCGGCGCTGCACCCGCCATTGGCCGACGCGCTGAAGGCGCCAGGCGGATTCGCAATACAGGGAAGGTTGGTAACCGTCGCCTGCGCCGCCGCGGACGTGGCGCTCCCCTGATTGTTCGACGCGGTGACCGTGTAGCTGTAGGTCTGGCCGGCAGTAATGTTGATGTCGTCGAAGGATGTTGCATCCGCCGGCAGCGCCGCACTGATCGCCGTCCCGCCACGGCTGACGACGTACGACGTTGCGAATGACACCGTAGTCCATGACACGTGCACCGCCGCAGTGGCCGGCGGTCCGGCCAGGCAGGTCGCATTCGCCGAGATGGCCGGTGCCGCGGGCGAGCAGATGGTGCTGCTGACGTCGATCACTTTCGCATTCGAGTCGGTTGAGCCACCGCTGTTGGTCGCGGTGATCTTGTATGTGTAGGTCGTACCCGGATTCACCGTGGTGTCGGTGTACGTCGACGATGTGATGTCCACCGGAAACCCTGTAGTCGTCGGCGTCCGGCTGATGCGATAACTCGTGGCCGTGGTTGATCCGCTCCAGGTAAGGTTCACAAAGGCGCTTGGACCGGCCGCGTCGCATGCCGCGCTTCCGTCGAGCACGGGCGCGGCGGGCGGCGCCTGACAGACATCGCCGGTGATGTGGATGTCAACAGTATTCGAGGTGAATGTGCCGCCGGAGTTGTCGTGGGCAACCATGTAATACGAGACCGTGGCTCCGACGAAGAAACCGTTTGTTGTTTCGTCATATGTTCCCGAGCCGCCAAACGGAATCGTCTCGACAAACTGGCCCTGTCTGAAAACATCGAAGCGGACGGCATTCACCGATGCGGTCCACGCGAGATGGGCACCCGGCCGCGGCGGCGGGTCACTGGTCCAGCATTTTTCAGCGCCACTGAGGGTGAAACTACTCGGCGCGGCAACCGCGGACAGAGAGGCGAGAAAGAGAAGTACAGCGATCGATGCGGGCTTCATCGTGGGATGAATAAGAGCAAGGGTCGGGCCTGAACGAATGGCCTTGGCACTTACTTTTTCACGTAGCGTAATGGCGTGGAAGATACGTGTCCGAGGGCATCGATGACGACGGAGGTGCGGGCTTCGTCCGGCTGGCAGGGAAGGTCCGTCAGCATCAGGAAGAATCCCTTGACGCGATTCCAGGTCAGGGTTCCATGCACGTGGCAGGGCAACAGTTCGCCTTCGTCCCACGTCACCGCATCACCATCGTCGTCACGGCGGGAGTGAGGCTCGATCGTGAGATCGGCGTGATCGTTCGTGATGGTCGCGATCGATGCGCTCGCCGGGTAAATGAATGTCCGGCAATGGTCATAGGGGCCGACATCCGCGGCGATGCGAAGCAACGACATCGCCGGCGGCGTCATCGAGGTATCGACGCCCAGCCAGAATAGACCGCGGCCTTTGCCATCATGTAAGACGATAGGAACGATCTCCAGCTGCCCCATCGGGAAGGGGGTTCCCGTCGAAACCGTCCAGTCAACCGCTATGGACGTGAATTCTGTTGTGGGTCTTCGCTCCGTTACTTGCGGCTCGTGTCCGTCGACGATCTTATGCAACGCAACCTGCACGGGATCTCCCGCTTGTGGAAAGGCAAAGAGACGAAGCTCCATGTCGTCGGCGACTCCCGGCGCAGCGTACAGACCCCAGCGGTGTCGTTGATCAATCGGGGCCAAAACGCCGACCCCTTCGACAATGACGCGCTCGTCTCCAAGATCGTTATTCGTCTTCAGCGCTGCAGCCAGCTCTTGGAAGTTGCGAAAGGACTGCATTCCATGCTTGGCGACTGGCAATGATTTATGGCCGATCAGTGTGAAGCGCCGTTCTGCGGCATGCGTCGTCCAATGAAAATCCGGATAGGCCTCGGTGTCCGTGCAGACATAGTCATTGATCGTTGGCGACCAATCGCACGTCAACGCGTTGTGGGACGAATATGCGGCGTCGAAGGCTGTGCAGGCACCGCCGCCGCCTGATTCGAAGCACTCCACGAAGGCGGCCACTCGTGGCTCTGGGTGCAACGTCACGATTAACTTCCGCGAAATGGGAGTGCTCCTGTTTGCCCCCCTCATCGTGCCTTCGATCGTCAAGAGAAAAAGAGGTCCGGACGGTCCATTTGCGACACGAACGATCTCCGGCAAACCCTCTAGTATCTCGTCGTAACTATCGAACTCCTCTTCAAACCGAAAAAACTTGTGGTCGTTGGCGGCGATTCCGATCGTCAGTATTGTCGTGGGTTCTCCGTCTCTCCCCTCTCCATCCTTCCTGGACATAAAAAACGCGTCCGATCCGAAGGAGGTTTCCGTGGCGCCTTGGGACACCGTCTGAAACGTCTTCTCGTCTATCGGTTTGATTTCCCAGTTCGCTTCGCCACTGTTCGCTTCGGGCTGATCCCACTCATAGCTGCAGCGAATGGACGGAGAGTCGGAGTAAAGCGTGGCAGCGCTCAGAAAGATAAGAGCAATGAGCAACCGTCTCACACCGCGCCCATCAACTGCCGCAACACGAACGGCAAAATCCCTCCGTGCTCGTAGTAGTCGACTTCGATCGGCGTGTCGATGCGGACGATGAGCGAGACGTTTTCCGTCGATCCGTTGGCGCGATGGATGACCAGCGTTGCTTTCTGGCGGGGGCGCAGATCGCCGGTGATGCCTGTGATGTCGAAGGTTTCGGTTCCGTCGAGCGCGAGCGACAGCGCGTTCGTTCCTTCTTCGAACTGCAGTGGGAGGACGCCCATGCCGACGAGATTGGAGCGATGGATGCGCTCGAAACTTTGCGTGACGACCGCGCGGACGCCGAGGAGTTTCGTGCCTTTGGCGGCCCAGTCGCGGGAGGAGCCGGTGCCGTACTCCTGGCCGGCGATGACGACCAGCGGCGTCCCTTCCTTTTGGTATTGCATGGCCGCGTCGTAGATCGACATCTGCGTCGCGTCGGGCTGGTGTTTCGTCACGCCGCCTTCGACGCCGGGCACCATTTGGTTCTTGATGCGCACGTTGGCGAACGTTCCGCGCGTCATCACGCGGTCGTTGCCGCGGCGCGAGCCGTAGCTGTTGAAGTCTTCGACCGGGACGCCCTGCTCGATGAGGTACTGGCCAGCTGGCGAGTTCGCCTTGATCGAGCCGGCCGGGCTGATGTGATCGGTGGTCACGGAGTCGCCGAAGATGGCCAGGGCACGTGCGCCGGTGATGTCGGCGGCTTTGCCCATCCCCTTGTCGCCGGTGAAGAACGGCGGCTCCTGGATGTAGGTCGATTTTTCATCCCATGCGTAGAGCAGCCCGCCGGTGGTCGGGATCTCGTTCCATAGCGGATTCTGATCGGCGAAGTTTTTGTAGAGCGTGCGGAACGACTCGGCATCGAGCGCGCCTGCCATGCAGTCGCGGACCTCGTCCATGCTCGGCCAGATCTCGCGCAGGTACACATCCTCGCCATGTACGCCGCGGCCGAGCGGCTCGTTGGCCATGTCAATGTCGATGCGGCCGGCCAGCGCGAATGCGACCACGAGCGGCGGCGACATCAGAAAATTCGCGCGGATCGACTGATGCACGCGCGCCTCGAAATTGCGATTGCCGGAGAGGACGCTGACGCCGATCAGATCGTGCTTCGTGATGGCTTCCTCGATGCGCGGATCGAGCGGGCCGGAGTTGCCGATGCACGTCGTGCAGCCGTAGCCGACCGTGTAAAAGCCGAGCTGGTCGAGGTACGGCTGCAGTCCGCTGCGATGGTAGTAGTCGGTGACGACGCGGGAGCCGGGAGCGAGCGAGGTCTTGACCACGCGCGGAACGCGCAGACCTTTTTCGACCGCCTTCTTCGCCAGCAAGCCGGCGGCGAGCATCACCGACGGATTCGACGTGTTCGTACACGACGTGATTGCGGCGATGAGGACGTCGCCATGATGCAGCTCGGCCACGGCCATCGGAAATTCGTCGGCCAGTGAATCGGCGGCTACGCGGTCCGGCGTCGGCCGGTTGTTGAGCATCTCCTCTTCGGTGACGACGCTCGTGTTCTTCTTCTCCGACGCCAGCGCATTCGGCGCGGTGCCGGAATCCTGTTCGCCGCCGCCGGTGATGGTGTGCTCCGGACCGGTGGAGGTGATGCCGACCAGCATCTTTCCGTGACGGCGATCGATCTCACTCTGCGGTTTGCCGTAGCCTGCCGGAGCGGCCGCTTTCAGCATCTCCTGAAACTCGCGCTGGATGTCATCGAGCTCGATACGGTCCTGCGGCCGCTTGGGTCCGGCCACACTGGCAACGACGCCGGCGAGGTCGAGCTCGAGCGTCGTCGTGTAGTCGATGTCGCCATCCTTCGGCATCCCGAACAATCCCTGCGCCTGGAAATAGCCGCGCAGCGCGTTGACCTGCGCCTCGCTGCGGCCGGTCATGAGCATGTAGCGGCAGGTCTCTTCGTCGACCGGGAAGTAGCCCATCGTGGCGCCGTACTCCGGCGCCATGTTGGCGATCGTGGCGCGGTCGGCCAGCGCCAGCGACGCGGCGCCGTCGCCGAAATACTCGACGAACTTGCCGACCACCTTCGCCTTGCGCAGCATCTCGGTGATGGTGAGCACGAGGTCCGTGGCGGTGACGCCTTCGCGCAATGTGCCCTTCAAATGAACGCCGACGACATCCGGCGTCAGGAAATACACCGGCTGCCCCAGCATCCCCGCTTCGGCTTCGATCCCGCCGACGCCCCAGGCCACGATGCCGAGGCCGTTGATCATGGTCGTGTGCGAGTCGGTGCCGACCAGCGTGTCGGGATACCAGACCCCGTCCTTCTCCAGCACGCCGCGCGCGAGGTACTCAAGGTTGACCTGATGCACGATGCCGATGCCAGGCGGCACGACGCCGAATCCGTTGAAGGCCTGCATCCCCCACTTCAGAAACTGATAACGCTGTTGGTTGCGCTTGAACTCAACGTCCATGTTGAGCTGCAGCGCGTCGGGACGATTGGAGTAGTCGACCTGCACCGAGTGATCGACGACGAGGTCGACCGGAACGAGCGGCTCGATGATCTTCGGATCCACACCGGCGCGTTGCGCGGCAGATCGCATCGCCGCGAGGTCGACCAGCAGCGGAACGCCTGTGAAATCCTGAAGCAGAACGCGCGCGACCATGAACGGAATCTCGTCCGTCCTTTCGGCGCGCGGCTGCCAGTTGGCGAGCGTGCGCACATCGCGCTCGGCGATCTTTTTTCCGTCGACGTTGCGAAGCACCGACTCGAGCACGATGCGAATCGACACCGGCAACTTGGAGACGTTGCCAACGCCGGCCGCTTCGAGTTTCGGGAGTGAGTAAAACTGGCCGCGGCGACCATCGCCGAGGGGGAAGGAGTCGAGAGTATTGAAGGTGTTGTGAGGCATTTCCATCCTCTGATGCGGAATGGCGCGTGAGGGAAATCGGCGCGCGGATTGCGACTATATCAAAGCGGTTCGGGCTCGTTTCTTGATAGTCCTTCGGCGGAGGTTGACGATGTCGACTGGCAAGCAGGAGTTCCTGGAAACTTATGACGAGGAACACGCGAAAACGATGCGTGTGCTCAAGGCCTACCCGAAAGATAAGCTCGATCTCCGTCCACATCCGAAGTCGAAGACGGCCCGCGAGCTTGCCTTCGTCTTCATCCTCGAGCGCGGCCTCGGCACGAAAGTCTGGAACGACGAATTCGCCAGCGGCCCTCCGAAGGGTGGTGCGGGAACGCCGAAGCCGCCGGAGGATTGGGATGAGCTCTTGTCAACTCTGGAGAAAGCTCACAAGGACTTCCGCGATCTGGTGTCGGCGGCATCCGATGCAGCCCTCGAAGAGAACGTGCATTTCATGAGCGGCCCGAAGCAGATGGCTCCGCTCTCCCGTAAGGATTGGATCTGGTTCCTGGTCCACGATCAGATCCACCATCGCGGCCAGTTCTCGATCTACCTGCGCATGGCTGACGGGAAGGTGCCGTCGATCTACGGTCCGAGCGGCGATGAACCCTGGATTTGAAGAGGCAGTGGATCAGTAGATTAGTCGATTAGGACGCCCGGATTTCGCGCGTCCGGTCGCGCGCGAAGGCGCGCTTCACAATCCAGCCCCGCCCTCGGGGCGGGGTTTAGAGGCGTCGCATGATTCGTGGCCGCGGAGGCGGCCACCACATTCCTTCGCGCAATTCGCACGGTCGCGAGCATTTCGTCGCGGCCGCCTCTGCGGCCGCGAACTTCTGCGCATCACGCGTTCCCCGCGCCGAGCGCGGGGCTGGATTGTGACTCGCGCCTTCGCGCGATGCGTGATTCGCAGATCGGCCGATCATGCACGCTGATCTACCCGGTGGATTAGTTGATTCGTGATTGGTCGAACACGCCGTCCGCACTTACCGATTCGACCGATTCGCGCTTCGCTGCCGGGTCGCGCGCGGAGGCGCGCTGCACAATCCAGCCCCGCCCTCGGGGCGGGGTTTGCAAGCCGTCGCATGATTCGTGGCCGCGGAGGCGGCCACCACACTCCTGGGCGCAATTCGCACGACCGCGAGCATTTTGTCGCGGCCGCGAATCTCTGCGCGCCCGCGTTCCCCGCGCCGAGCGCGGGGCTGGATTGTGACGCGCGCCTTCGCGCGATGCGTGGACCAGCCGCCCGCATGACGCTCTTGATACCGCGCGAGGAGACGAGTCTGATCTACTGATCTACTAATTCACTGATCTACTAATCCACTGATCTACTGATCACTGAACCATCGCCGCCGCTTCCGCTAACCGCGCTTCGCTCTCGCCGTGGGCGCGCAGGAACGTGGCCGGATCGCTGAGGACGTTGCCCATGCGCATCCCTTTGCGGATCGCGGTGAACGTCACCTTGCGCGTGGCTAGCGCGGCGAGCAGGCCGAGGTGGGTTTTCATCCGGCCGTTGACCTGGTAACGGACGTCGTTCGCGTGTTTCCAGAGGCCGGCGTACTCGCGGTAGAACTCGTCGAGCGGAAGCTTCGTCGGCAGGACCGTGTGGGCGATGTCGAACAGTTCCCAATCGCGCGTGTTGATCGTGTCCTGCGTTGAATCCCAGAGATCGGTGCCGGGCAGCGGCGTGAGGACCGAGAAGCCGGAGTTGTAGGCGCCGGTGGCGTCGACCCACTGCTTCAGTTTTTCAAAGTCCGGGCGCTCCCACGACGGATCGACGATGAAGTTTGGCGTGTAGCCGATGTCGAGGTCCTGCAGGATCTTGATGGCGCGGTTGTTGTTGTCGGCGGTGTTCTTCTTGTTGACCGACTTCAGGCCCGCGTCGTCGATCTTCTCGAGGCCGAGGAACACGGTCATGCGGCCGCACTCCTTCCATTGCTCGATCAGGTCGGGAAACTTGCAGATGATGTCGCTGCGCGTCTGGATCGTGTAGTGCTTCTTGATACCCGAGGCGGCGATCGCTTTGCCGAGCTCGCGGCCGCGCTTCACGTTCATCCAGAAAATGTCATCGGTGATGAAGACGTTCGGCGCGTCGATCTGCTCCAGCTCTTTGACGACGCGGTCCGGCGACTTCTCGCGGAACGTGCTTTCGTGAAACTTCCAGACCGAGCAGAAGTTGCATTTGAACGGACAGCCGCGCGCGGTTTCGAGGAGCGCCAGCGGGCGGCGGAAGTTGATGTAGTACTCGGAGGCGTACTCCTTGATGAGATGCCGCGCCGGCATCGGCAAGTTGTCGATGTTGCCGCGCGCGGGCGCGTGGCCGGTGTCAATCGGACCGCTCGGATTGTTGATGAGCAGACCCGGAACGCTGCGCAGATCGCCCTTCTCCGCCCAGGCCGCAACGAGCGGCGTCATCACTTCTTCGCCGTCGCCGACGACGACGATGTCGATGTTCGGCTTCAGGAACCACTTCGGATCGCGCGAGGCGTCGTGTCCGCCGATGACGACGAGGACGTCGGGCATCTCGTCTTTGACCTGCTTGGCCAGCCGCAGCGCGCGAAAACGTTCCGTCGTGAAGTTGCACTGGAGGCCGACGATGTCCGGTCCGAAGGCGCGCATCTTCGCCAGGCCGTGCTTGATGCCGTCGATGCGCATGTCCACGATCTGGCAGGTGTGACCTTCGAGCTCGAGACCGCCGGCAACGCACTCCATGCCGAGGGGCTCGACGAACGTGATCATTTCCAATCCGATGATTCCGCCGATCGGCGCTTTGAGAAACGAGATTTTCATAAGCCGCAGATCATAACGCACGCGCCGCGCTGGTATCCTGCGCGCCTGCATCCCATGCGCGTTTTCGGCTTCGTGCTCTACGTGATCGCGGCTCCCATCGCGTTCGCTCAGTCGATCTCCACCTACGCGGGTGGCGGTTCGCGGGACGGCCTGAAGGCGAAGGAGATCGTGCTGACGGCGCCGTACGGACTGGCTGCCGACGGCAAGGGCAATCTCTACATCGCCGAGGAATCGGGCAGCAGTGTGCAACGCGTAAATCTCGTCACCGGCGTCATGGAGCGCTTCGCCGGAAACGGCGGCGGCAGCTACGGCGGTGATGGCGGTCCGGCGCGCGAGGCGTCGCTCAAGCGGCCGCACGGGCTGACGTTCGACGACGCCGGCAATCTCCTCATCGCCGACGAGGACAACGGGCGCATTCGCCGCGTCGATATCAAAACCGGCGTGATTACGACGTTCGCCGGCGGAGGCGATCCGAACATTTCAGACGCCGGCGATGGCGGCCTGGCCACGGCCGCATTCCTCGGCTCCCCCGTCGGCGTGGCCTGGCGTGACGGCGAGCTTTACATCGCCGAGACGGACTACAACGCGAACGTCGTCCGCAAAGTGGATCGCAACGGAATCATCTCCACGGTGGCCGGCAAGCGAGGACTCGTATCGTTCTCCGGCGATGGCGGCCCGGCCACCGAGGCGGGATTCAACAGTCCGTTGGCGGTCGCGGTCGACGCCAGCGGAAACATCTACATCGCTGACAATGGCAATGGACGGCTGCGCCGGGTCGATCACGTGACGCACAAGATCGACACCGTAGCAGGCGGCGGCACGGAGCCCGACAACCTTGGCGATCGTCCGGGAGTCGAAGCAAACCTCTGCCCCGCTGCGCTGTCGATCGATGCCGCGGGATTGATCTACGTCGCCGATCCCTGTCACCGGCGTGTGCTTCGCTTCAACCCGGCCACGAACCACATTGCACTGTTCCTGGGCAACGGCGAGTACGGTGGCGGCGACGGCAACGTGGCCACCGAGGCGGGCATCGAGCAGCCGTATGCGATCGCGCTCGATCCGGCCGGAAATCTTTTCGCCGAAGACACCTCCAACGGCAGCATTCGCAGAGTCGACGCGGCAACACGGATCGTTACCACTGTCGCCGGCGGCGGCACGTTCATTGGAGATGGGCGGGTCGCAAACGCGGCTCTGCTGGCGGGCCCGCGCGGCCTGGCGTTCGACAAGAACGGCAACCTGCTCATCGCCGACAGCGAGCACAGTCTCGTGCGGCGCGTCGACAAAACCACCGGCGTCATCTCCACATTCGCCGGGCTGGTGAACAACTGCTGCAGCGGACCTGACGCTCCCGGCCCGGCGACGGAAGTGCCCATCGGATTTCCGATCGACATCGCCGTCACTTCCGGCGGCAGCGTCTATTTCTCCGACGGCCTCGGCTCGATCTGGGTCGTCGACGACACGGGAAAGGTTCAGCGGTACGCCGGCGGCAACGATCCCAATGGCACGAATGAGACCGACGATCGCCCGGCCATCAACGCCAGCATCGCTCCGATCGGCATCTTCCTCGACTCCGCGAACAATCTTTACCTCGCGGAGAGGAGCCGGGACCGCGTTCGCAAGATCAACGCGGTCACGAAGATCATTACGACGATCGCCGGTACGGGCGCTGAAGGGTCCAGCCCGGACGGCACGCCGGCGAAGCAGGCCATGCTCAACGGGCCGACGGACGTAGCTGTCGATCGCCAGGGCAACATCTTCATCTCGGAGGCGAACCAGGGGCTTGTGCGCCGCATCGACGCAACCACCGGGAATCTCTCCACCTGGGCCGGCGGCGGAAATCCTCCCACCGGAAACGGCGACGGAGGCACCGCCACGAACGCGGTGATCACGCCGAAGTTCATGGCCATCGATCCGAAGAACGACGACCTATTCGTCGCCGACGAGAACGGCCTCCGCCTGCGAAAGATCGATGCGAAGACGCAGGTCATCACCACCATCGCCGGCAGCGGCGCGAACTACACCGACCGCGAATTCTCCGGCGACAACGGCCCGGCCACCGCGGCGAAACTGAATTTCGTCTTTACCGAATCGGGCGTGGCTCTCGACGCCGCGGGCGATCTCTTCATCTCCGACACCGTCAACGATCGCGTGCGCGTCGTGACCGCGTGCGCGGGAGTGAGCGCGCCGCAGTTGTCGCAGCCGGCCGACGGAGCCGCCGTATCGACCGCGCCGAAACTGTCGTGGGCGGCGGTCGATCACGCCTTCCGCTACGACGTTCTGCTCGACACGGTCAATCCGCCGGTCCGCGTGATCGCCGCCGACATCAGCGATCGCTCCTTCACCCCTGCGAACCTCCAGCCGTCCACTCGTTACTACTGGAGCGTCGTGGCGAAGGGCGATCCATTCTGCAAGCCCGTTTCCGCCGCGGCATCGCGCGTGTCGTCCTTCACCACTGATGCGACTTGCGGCGCCGCGGCATTCGATGCGATCGCGCCGCAGAACGGGAGCACCATCAGCACGTCGCCCCTACAACTCTCGTGGCAATCCGCCGGCGACGGCGCGACCTACGACGTCTACCTCGGTACGCTCACTCCGTCTCCGCTGGTGGCGTCGGGGATCACGGCGACGTCGTACAGCGCGACGATTGTCTCCGGGCAGTATTCGTGGTTCGTCGTCGCGCACGCAGCATGCGATCGGTCCAAGACATCGACGACGCCAACGCGATCTTTCACGTCATCGTTGCCGACGGGATGTACGCCGGGCCAGCTTCAAGTCATCGCCTCGCGTCCGACCAACGGCACCATCGGTGTATCGACCACCTTCGACCTCGGCTGGGTGCCGCTCGGCGTCGCCAGCAGTTACGACCTCTATTTCGGCACGTCGCAGCCGCCGCCGCTGCTCATCGGCGGCCTCGATCGCACCACACAGACCGTGACGTCGCTGGCACCGGGCACGACCTACTTCTGGCGCGTCGTGACGAAGGGACCGTGCGATCCGAACGGCGTCACGTCGGACGTCGTCAGCTTCACGACGCGATCGTGCGCTGCCGCCGGAGCGACGTCGATCGTGTTCGCGCCGGGTACGGTGGCCGAGGGAACGACGTACGCCGTCGTGTGGTCCGCCGCGCCGGGACTCGACGGCGATGGCGGCTATCTCGTCGAGCGATCGACCTCCTCCTCATTCACGCCGCTCCTCGACAGCCAGGTCACATCGTCGACTGCCGCATCGTTCGTTGCTGGCAGCGCGGGCACGATCTACCACCGCGTACGAGCGTTGCCGGGATGCGATCCATCGAAGAGCGGGCCGATCTCGGCGACGAGTGCCGTCATCGTGACGCCGGCGCGACCGAATGTGGTCTTCACCGTCCTGCCGGCCGCCGTGATCACCGCGCTTGGCGACCATCTTGAAGACAAGAGCGGCTCGTTCACGCTGGAAAACCTCGGTACCTCGGCCGTTCAAGTCATCGTCGGACGCCAGGAATTGAACGGATCCGCGCCCTTCTTCACCATCGTCGATCCCGGAGCCACCGACTCTGCCTTCGTCACGCTCGATCCGCGCAAACCGCATCGCTTCGACATCCGCTACGCCGGTCCGTCGAATACGGCGGCCGCCAGCTACCAGGGCGTGATCTTCGTGGCAGCGACCGGCGAAGGTCTGGCGGTGACTCCGTACGCGTTCGTCAATCTGAAAGTGGGCGGCGGGCCGTCGGCGAAGCCACAGTTCGTCGACGGATCGACGGCCACCGAATTCGCGGCGTTCCCACCGTTGAATGGCGACGACGCCACCCGTCCGCCGTTGAGCGTCTCCATCCGCAACAACGGCACGACGCCGATGGAGCTCGCGGCCGAGATCGGCCCTGAGGTCTGGCTCGTTCCGGATGTAGCGTGGAACGCCACCGCGCTGGCGCCGGGTGCGACGCGGACGGTGAATCTCTCCACGCGTCGCAGCCGCGCGCCGAACGGATCGCCGCTTCCGCGCTACACCTACTTCGGCGTGCGAACCAAGGACGGCGCCACCGCGCGCCTTTTCGTGCAGGACAGCGACGCGCCAGCCGTGACCACCGGCCGAACGATCCGCCTCGACCTCGACACGCGTTCGTTCATCGTCCCCGAGGTTGTCAGCAGGACCGCGTCGAACGGAGTTCCGCTCGTCAGCCAGTTGCGGCTCAGCAACGTCGGCGGCGGCTCCGTGCAGGCGGAATTGATCTTCACGCCTGAAGGCACGGACGGCTTCGACGCGAACGCCGTCAAGCGAACCATCGTGGTCGTTCCACCAAACGACGTCGTAACGCTCATCGATCCGCTCGTGCAGATTTTCCGGCTGTCGCGCCCCGCGCGCGGCTCGATCGAAATCCGCCTTCCGTCGGAGCGAATCGGCCTTCTGCGCGTGACGGCCGCCATCATTTCGCTCGGCGCCGGCGGCGGATTCGTAACGCCGGTGGTGACGCGTGGCGAAGGCGCGCGCATCGGCTCGCCACAAAGCCTCTCCGGAATCACATCGAACACCTCGACGACGACATCGCTAACTCTCACGGAGACCACCGGCATCGACAAAGCTACCGTTCAGCTCACGCTCTACGACGCGAACGGAGCGTCTGTCGGAACGGCGACGCTCGATGTTCCGCCGTACGGCGTGAAGCACTTCGACAACCTCACCGCCGCGCTCAACGCACCGCCGATCGATCCCGGCCAGTTGCAGATCACGGTCACCACGGGAGGCGGAGCCGTGACCGGCGTGGCCACGGTCGGCAGCGCGGACGGCGGCGCCACGTTTATCAGTGCACCGCTGATCAACAGCGCATCAAAGGCGGTGCTGGCGTTTTCGCGGACGGCGGACACGACTCCGGCGGTGAGCGTCAAGACAGTCGTCCCGGTGCTGGCGTCATCGCCTGCGGCGAGCGGATCGTCGCCGAACTTCAAGACCGCAATCGCCTTCGCGGCGCCCTACGGTTTCTCCGGAACATTCTTCGCGACGTTCCTCGAAGCCGGCGGAGGCAACGCCTCGCCACGCCAGACGATTACGGTCGCACCCTCGGGCACCAGGATTTACGGGGACGTCGTCAAGGATCTCTTCGGCAAATCGCCGACGGCCGGCAGCGTCTTCGTCGAAATCCCCTCGGGCGGAAAAGTCTATGCGACGCTCCAGCCGATCGCGGACAGCACCGCATCCGCTCCCGCGCGCGAACTGCAGTTGCCGACGACGCTGGCCGAGTCGCTGACGAGCGCCGCATCGTCGGGACAGCGTCCGCTCTTCTTCGACGGCCTCGAGCAATCGACCGATCCGCTGCACGGAACGCGCTGGATGCTCGTCCTCAACGAAGTCGGCGGCGCGGCCGGATTGATGAACGTCCGCCTCTACGAACCGGGCAACCGCACCAGCGCCATCGCCGAGAAAACCGTACCGATCGCCGCGTTCCAGCAACTGCAACTCGACACCGTCTTCAACGCCCTCGGCCTCGATGCGGACGACCGCCGCAAAGACCGCACGAATGTCGAAGTGGTCGTCACCGCCATCGCCGGCAATGCCCGCGTCGCCGCGATGGCGGTCTCGATCGACAACGCCACCGGCGATACAAAGACCTATCCGCTCGCCCCCATCGTCGGCTCCGGCCCGCCCAGCGTCACGCGCGCCGTCGCCATCGTTCCGCCAACGCCGGCGACTCCGCAGCGGCACCGTAGCGTTCGTCCATGATGCAACTGGGAACCGGAATGAGTTCAGACTGTCCCACGCAGCTATTCGTATACGGGACACTTAGACGCGACCTCGCGCACGAGATGTTTCACCTTCTCGCGCGCACGGCACGTTTCGTCGACGAAGCACGCGTCGCCGGCCGTCTATACGACTTAGGCGACTATCCAGGCATGACTCTTTCGCCCAATGGGAGCTACGTGAAAGGGGAAATTTACGACGTGCGCTCCGATCAATGGGAGCGGGTTATTCAACGACTCGACGAATATGAGAATTGTCGGGAGGACGATCCCGAACCTCACGAATATCGTCGAGAGCTTGTGCATGCAGAACTACCATCGGGGCAAACTGTCCAAGCTTGGGCGTACGTACTTAACCGCCCCGCGCAGGGGCTGCGTGAGATTGTTTCCGGAGACTATCTGGCGGGTTCCGGAGTTCCCTCTCCGCAGGATCTGTGAGATATCGGCAATATCGCGTCGTCGATTTCGGCGCTTTCACCTTCTCCCCTGCGCGATCCTCGTCGCCTCGGGCAGTTTGCGCAGACGGAGCATGGCGATCGTGCCGAGGATTGGGCCGGGTGCGAGGATGGCGAAGGCCCAGTGCCAGGTGACGGCGTGTTCGATCATCGGCATCAGGCTGATCGACGCGGTCGTGATCAGAAATCCGACGCAGGTCTGGAGCGTCAGCGCGGTGCCGATGTAGCGCGGATCGGAAAGCTCGGTCACGCACGCCGAGAATTGCGCGGAGTCGGCGACGACGGTCGCGCCCCAGATCGCGGCGACGATGAGAAGCGGAATGGCCGGACCTCCGAAGAGGAAGCCGATCGCGATCGAGCAAGCGCCGCTGGCGATCATCGCGACGGATGCGACGACAGTTCGTCCGATGCGGTCGGCGTAGCGTCCGGCGATGACGCATCCCACCGCGCCGCTGCCGATCACGACGAACGATCCAACCTCAGCCAAGCGCGGCGCCATGCTCGCGCGCAGCATCACCGGGATCCACGTCCACATCGCGTACAGCTCCCACATGTGGCCGAAGTAGCCGAAGTTCGCCAGCCGCACGGCGCGATTGCGGACGATGTCTGTCGCTTGCGCGAGATCGAACGGTTGGTTCGGAAGCGCGAACGGTCCGTCCTTTACGAACGCGAATACGATCACTCCGCCGATCACCGCGAGCACCGAGGCGACGCCGACGTTGATCCGCCAGTTCTGCGATCCGATCGCGTTCACGAGATACGGCGACGCTTTGCCGAGCGTAAGGGCGCCGACGAGAACGCCGAGCGCGAACCCGCGTCCTTCGCGGAACCACGTGGCGATGATCTTCATCCCCGGCGGATAGACGCCCGCGAGGAAAACGCCGGTGAGAAATCGCAGCGTGATTGCGGTGGCCGCGTCGTGCGCGAACATCGCGAAGAGCGCATTCGTAATCGCGCCCGCGAACGCGGACACTGCGAACAAGCGCCGCACGTTGAGAACATCCGGCAGGTTTGCGATCGCGCTGATCAGCGTGCCGGCGACAAATCCAAGTTGCACCGCCAGCGTCAGCCACGACGTCGTCCCTGCCGTGAGATGCCATTCGGATGCGATCTTCGGCGCGACCGCGGACGCGGTAAACCAAAGAGACATGCCGAGGAGCTCGGCCAGGCCGGTGAGCACGAGGGCTCGCGTTCGCGTCATTCCGCGAAGCTTATGCGCTGTAGAGGCATGCCGAAAACAGGGGCGTTTGTCATCCTGGTTGTGAAGAAATCGCGTGGCCACTTCCGGGCTGAGATTGCCGAGCGCGCCTTCGCGCGCGACTGAAGTCCGAGGCCCGAAAGTTTTCCACACGCGCCTCTGCGTAAACCACACGCGGCAATGCAGTTGCACGCCGCGCGCGCACGTGCGGCGCAGGTGCGACGCACTGCGTCGCGGCAGGAGCACACGTGCGGCGCAGGCGCGACGCATTGCGGCGCAGCATGAGCGCACGTGCGGCGCAGGTGCGACGCATTGCGGCGCGGCAGGAGCGCAATGCGGCGCAGGTGCGACGCATTGCGGCGCGGCATGAGCGCACGTGGGCACCGAGGGTGTCACTCCCGGCTGAGCAGCCCCTAGATGACAATCTCGCCTCGCTAGCCGCGCTACGCCGCCATTTGCATCCGCATTTTCGATTTTGCGCGGATGTACATCGGGCCGATTGACCCAAGCGGGAGTCCCGTCATCGCGCTGACTTCGTCGTAGGCGTAGCCTTTGATCGCGATTAGGATGCAGAGCGTTCGCGACTCTTCGGTCAGCGAAGCGAGCGCCTGGCGAAGCGCGATGTTGTCGTCGGACGACGCGATGTTCGTATCCGGCAGTTCGGCGAGGATGTCATTGCTGACGAAGGTCTCGCGGCGGCGCATCGACGCGCCGATCTGGCGTTTGCAGAGATTGGCGACGGTTCCGATCAGCCATGGACGCGCCACGCGAATGAGGTCGCGCTTTTCGAGGAAGAGGAGCCAGGCCTGCTGCACGACTTCCTCCCCTTCGTCGGCGCTGAGGCCGTAGCGTTTGCGCGGGATCGAGTGCAGCAGTTTGCGCATGCCGAGGTGGAGTTGCTCGAGGTCGAGCGTCTCCTGCGCCGCGGCCAGTTTCTCGACCTCGGTCAGCAGGTCTGTGATCGCGCCAAGGATCGCGTTCACATTCGCCGGTTTGCGCATCACTTGCGTCGAGCCGCGGCGAAGCACTTCCGCTTCGAGCTCGAACGTGGCGAAGCCGGTGAGCGTGAGCACGCGCGAACGCGGGCTGATACGGCGGATCGCGTCGAGCAGTTCCAGCCCCTCGGACTCCGTGTGCAGCCGCAGGTCGGCCACGATGACGGAGTAGAACGTCCCTTCCATCAGCAACTCCGCCCCGAGCCGGTCGAACGCGCCGCTGCTCTCGATCGCTTCGCACTGAAGCAGGCTGACAAGACCTTCTACGATCGCTTCCTCATCGTCGACTATCAGCACTCGTCCGGCCATTGTTGTCATCTCCGGACCCGTACAGAGCATTGGGGATGCCGCGCCCAACGGTTGCGTAAAGTGTTGATCTGCAACGTCTTGGGTCAAACGGAACATTGCGGGCAGCTTTCAGAATCCGGAAAGTGACCTGAATCCGCACACGTTGGTGTTCCCTGCCGGAAGCATGCATCGACGGCGTTCAGGAGCTGCTTGTAGTCGAACGGCTTCGCGATCACCGCGAACGTGCCGAAGTCGCGGTCGGACGACAGCCGCGAATAGCCGCTGAGCAGAATGACGCGGCGCAGTACGGCGGGATTGGTGAGCTTCCAGTAATCGGTAAGTCGTTCGCCGTCGAAGATCGGCATCTTCATGTCGAGAAGGATGACGGCGTACTCGTGCTCTTTCAGTTCGACGGCATCGATGCCGTCGCGCATCAGCTGGACGTCAAAGCCGGCGGTCTCGAGCAACGCCTGCAGCAGTTCGCGAATGTGGTCATCGTCGTCGATGACCAGCGCGCGCTTCGCACGATCGCCGGTCATTGCGTCACTTCCGCTTCCAGCTCCACCATCATCTCCATGAGGTCGGCGAGCTCGAACGGTTTCTGGAGGAACCGCGTGCGGGGATCGTGGAGGCCGTCGTGGAGGATGCGCCGGTCGCCATGACCGGTGGAGAAAATGACGGCAAGCTTCGGATCCATCTTCCGGATGATCGCGTAGACCTCTCTGCCGTCGAGGTCGGGCAGACCGAAATCGAGGAGCACGATGTCGGGTCGAAACCTGTTGATGGCCTGCTCGGCTTCGACGCCGGTGGCAATCGATTCGACATCGATGCCGTCCTGGGCGAGCAACGCCGCGATGCCGTCGGAGATCGCCTGCTCATCGTCGATGATCAGGAGCTTCTTCGCGGAAGGCTTCCGCGCCGCGGCGGTCGAGGAATCATGCGCGGTTTCCGCCGGGGACGCCTTCGGAAGAAAGAGGTGGAACGCGGTGCCCAAGCCTTCCGTGCTCTCCACGAAGATGTAGCCGCCGTGCTGCAACATGACCTGGTGTGCGACGGCCAGTCCGAGCCCCGTGCCGCCGCTCTGCCGCGTCGTGAAGAGCGGCTCGAAAATACGGTCCATCACGTCGCGCGGCATGCCCGAGCCGGTGTCGCGGACGACAATCTGCACGAAACGCTCGGGATGCGGGACGACGCCAAATGCGAACCGCGCCTTGGCCGGCACGTCATTCGCGGACATCGTCAATGTTCCGCCCGAGGGCATCGCGTCGCGCGCATTGGCCACGAGGTTCGCGACGACCTGATCGAGCTGGCTCCGGTCAGCGGTTACGCAGAGGCCGTGCTTCGGAATTGTGGACTCGACGGCGATCATGTTGCCGAGCACCGCCTCGGCCTCGGGTGCAAAGCGCTCCCACCAAGCGCCGAGGTCGACGGCGTCGGTGACAGGGACATGAGGCTGCGAAAAGCGCAGGATGTCGAGCACGATCCGCCGGCCGCGCTGGATCGAGTTGCCGATGTGCCACGCGCCTTTCGAGATGATCTCCGGCGTGACGTCAGAACGCTGCATCAGTTCCGCGAACGGCTGCATGCCCATCAGCACGTTGTTGAATTCATGCGCGACCGTGGCGGCGAGGCGCCCGAGCCCGCCGAGGCGGTTCGCCTGCACCAGTTGGGCCTCGAGCAGCTTGCGCTCGGTGATGTCACGCGCGTTGATGATGACGGCAGCGGTTTGGTTTCGCTTTACGAGATTCGTAGCCACGACTTCGAAGGATCGCCACGTGCCGTCCTGATGGCGTGCGCGTAGCTCGACGGTTTGCGTCGCGGCAGGGTCGGCGAGTTGGATGGTGAGAAATGCCGATGCAACGGCAGCGTCATCGGGATGAATGAGATCGATTCCGGCAATACCTGCGAGCACTCTGCGCGAATAGCCGAGAACCCGCTCCACCGAGGGACTGCCGTAGCGGATATTACCGTCGCGTCCGATGATGGCGATGATGTCGGAGGCATTCTCGATGATGGAGCGGAAGTAGTCCTCGCTGCGGCGGACGTCCAGGAACTTCTCTTCGCGTTCGGTAACGTCGTGCGCCACGCCGCGAACCACCGGGGCCGCACCTTCGTTTTTCTCAATCGTACTGCGGTACTCCCAGATGCGGCGCCCACCAGGCGTCTCGAGCTTCATCAAGCCGGCGGCGGCGCCTTCGCGTAGCAGCGTCTGTACGTACTCCTCAAACGCGCATCCGCCGTCAGGCGGCAACAAGTCTTGAATGGAGAACGTGCGGAGCTCGGCGAGGGCCATGTGGAAAGCGTCACAGACGGTGGCGTTCGCGGAGAGGAGACGCCCTTCGAGATCGTGCGTACAGATGAGATCGGCGGTGGGCGTGACGAGGTGCGGGTGCGAAGAGAGTCCTTTGAATCGCATGGTCAGATCGTCCAGTTGCGCTGTGGCTTGTCGCACATCGTTGCTCCCTCAGTCGGATTGCGCTGCCCGAATCGGCGGCGTTGCTGATGAGTGACCTGGGAGCGCTCAAAAAATACAAAGCGGCCACAACCTCATCGTTGTATTTATTGACGCACCCCGGCGCACTTACACGATGAACGATGACTACCAAACGGCAACATTCGATCCGGGGAAAGCTGACGGGCATCATCATGATCACGAGCACGACGGCGGTCCTGCTGGCCTGCCTCGGCTTCACGGTGACCGGCCTTCTGAATTTTCGGAAACGGTTGATCGTCGACATTTCGACGGTCGCGCGACTCATCGCCGCGAACAGCACCGCGGCACTCGCCTTTAACGATCGCGAGGCGGGACGCGAGGTGCTCAGCGCGCTTCAGGCGAAACCGTCCGTCATCGCCGCCGGAATCTACAACCACCGCGGCGAGCTGTTCGCCGCGTACGAACCGAACCACGGAATCACTATGCCGAGGAGCGCGCGGCCGGACGGCGTCTACGACCTCGGCGACCGCATCGAACTGTTTTCACCGATCCGGTTCGGCGGCAAACGCATCGGAACGATGTACGTCTCCGCCGACAATCGCGACCGCGCCGCGCGCGTACTGCAATACGAAGAGATCGCCGGCGCAATCGTCGTTTTCTCGCTCCTGGCGGCATTCCTTCTCGCGGCCCGGCTGCAACGCCTCATCTCCACGCCGATCGTGGAGCTGGCGCGGGTTGCGACACTCGTGTCGAAAGAGAAGAGCTTCAGCGTCCGCGCCACGCCCACGAAACTGAATGACGAAGTGGGCAACCTCGTGAACGCGTTCAACAGCATGCTGGCCGAGCTGGAGCAGCGCGACCAGAAGCTCGTGCTCTATCAGACGGTGCTCGAGACCACCGTCGCGGAGCGCACCGCGGAGCTCACAGCCGCGAACGAAGAGCTGTTGATCGCCAAGAACGCGGCAGAAAAAGCCGCCGCCACGAGTGCGCAACTGGCGCGGGAGAGCGCCCTCATCCTCAACAACGCGACGGACGGAATCCTCGGGATTGGACTCGACAACCGGCCTGCATTCGTAAACCCCTCCGCCGTTCGCATTCTCGGAATGAGGATGGAAGACTTCGACGGAAGAACGATCCATGAGGCCATTCATCATTCGCACGCCGACGGCACGACATTCCCGGAAGAGGAGTGCGCGAACACGATGGCGATGCGCGGCGGCGCTCCGATCGGAATGGTTGATGACACGTTCTGGCGTGGCGACGGCACGAGCTTTCCCGTCGAATACTCGTCGACTCCAATGCTCGATGAGACTGGGGCCCACATCGGTGCCGTGGTCGTTTTTCGAGACGTCACCGACCGCCGCGCCATCGAGAAACTCAAGAGCGAATTCGTTTCCACCGTCTCCCACGAACTGCGCACGCCACTGACGTCGATCCGCGGCGCGCTCGGCCTCCTCAGCAGCGGCCTCCTCGGTTCGGTCGCCGAGAAAGGGCAACGGATGCTGGAGATCGCCGTCGCCAACACCGACCGGCTGGTGCGCCTGATCAACGACATCCTCGACCTCGAGCGCATCGAGTCGGGGAAAGTCGAACTGAGCCGCGGCGTCGTCGACGCGCAAACCGTCGTCGATCAGGCACGCGAAGGTCTGCAAGCGATGGCCGACCAGGAAAACATCCGCATCGTCGCGGAACCGTTCGCGGGAACGCTCTGGGGCGACAGCGACCGCATCATTCAGATGCTGACGAATCTCATCGGCAACGCGATCAAGTTCTCACCGCCGAACACCACAGTCACCCTGAGCGGAAGCGCCGGACCGGCCGACTTCACGTTCTGCGTCGCCGATGAAGGCCGCGGCGTTCCGCACGACAAGCTGACGTCGATCTTCCAGCGCTTCAATCAGGTTGACGCCTCCGACTCCCGCGCCAAGGGCGGCTCCGGCCTCGGACTGGCCATCTGCCAAAGCATCGTGACGGCGCACGGCGGCAGGATCTGGGCGGAGAAGAACGAGCCCGCCGGAACACGCGTCCTGTTCACGATTCCGCTGGCCGCGCGCTCGTACGAGGTTCCCGCTGCGGATTCCCTCCCGCCGGATGCGATTGCAAAGCGCTCCGATCCGGCCGTTCTGGTGGTCGAAGATGACATCGATCTCGCCCGCGTGATGACTGCCACTCTGCAACGCCTCGGACTGAGCACGTTTCACACGGCAAGCGGCAACGAAGCCATCCGGTTGTGCAACGAGCATGAGCCGAGGCTCCTCGTCCTCGACCTCGGCCTACCCGACCTCGACGGCTTCGCGGTCGTTCATCAGCTCCGCCAACAGCCCGCTCTTCGCGACGTGCCGCTTCTCGTCTATTCGGCCCTCGACCTCGGAAAAGCGGATCAATCGCGCCTCCGCCTCGGCCCAACTGAGTTTCTGACCAAGAGCCGCTGCAGCCTGGCCGACTTCGAAGCCCTCGTGATCCGCCTTTTCGGGACGGTGACGACCCGCAAGGATTCGCAGAATGCCGCCTAAACAGATCCTCATCATCGACGACGAGAACGACATTCAGGAAGTGGCGCGCCTCAGCCTGCAACTGACGGAGAACTGGAACGTGATCGGCGCCAACGGCGGTGCCGCCGGCACGCTGCTCGCGCTCTCCTCGGAGCCCGACGCGATTCTCCTCGATGTGATGATGCCCGACATGGACGGCCCCAGCACGCTCCGCGTTCTGCAGCACCAGGGCAGCACGATTCCGGTCATTTTCCTGACCGCGAAAGTCCAACCCGCCGACCGCCAGAAATTCATGCAGCTCGGCGTGAAGGGCATCATCTCCAAACCGTTCGACCCGCTTACGCTGGGAAAACAGATCAGGGAAATGCTGGCGTGGGGTTGAGATAAGTCATCGCCGCAGGCGGTTCAGGCCACATCATGACCGCCATCCGATGGACAACCGGCAACTGATCGGGGAAAGCCCCACCACCACGCCGCCTGCTCTCAAAAGCTCGGCGTGGAAATCGCGCGCGATGCCCGACGACCTGCTCCGCCAGGCGTCGGGCCGGCTCGGCATCCTTGCGCTCCTCGCCGCCGCGTTGTGGGTGCTGGGCACTGCGGCCGACCGTGTCGCGATGCGCGCAATGAGCCACGGGAATCCGAACGTGTTCAGCTCCACGTTCACGGACGGCATCGCCGAGGCAAGCGCGGTGCTCTCGCTGGCGCTCTTCTTTTACGCGCGCAAATCGAAACGGAATCCGCGCTTCATCCTCGACCTCGGCCTCGCGTACATGGTCGTCACCGCATTCGCGCTCGGCGTGTTGTTCCACTGGGAGCACGTTCCATCCTACTGGCCCGTTTCGCCGGCCATCAGCTGGATCGGTGTGGTCGTCCTGATGTTCACCGCCATCGTTCCAAGCACGCCGGTCAAGACACTCATCGCCGGACTCGTCGCCGTGTCGATGAACCCGCTGGGCATGCTTATCGCGAGACAACGCGGCGCCTGGGATTTCGGACCGACGAGCAACGTGCTGCTCATGCACTATCCCGATTACCTGCTCGCCGGCGTCGCCGTCGTCATCTCGCACGTCCTCACGAACCTCGGCCGGCAAGTCGCCAAGGCGCGCGAGATGGGCAGCTATCGCCTCGGTGCGCTACTCGGCAAGGGCGGAATGGGCGAGGTCTACGAAGCCACGCATCACATGCTCGCTCGCCCCGCGGCGATCAAGTTGATCCGGCCGGAGATGATTCGCGCGGAAGGCGGCGAACGCGCACACGTCGCCATCCAGCGTTTTCGCCGCGAAGCCGAGGCCGCGGCGAACCTGCGATCGCCGCACACCGTCGAGCTCTACGACTTCGGAGTCACCGGCGATCAGACGATGTACTTCGTCATGGAGCTGCTCGACGGCATGGACCTCCAATCGCTGGTGCGGCAACACGGCCCACTGCCCGCCAACCGGACGATCTTCATCCTGCGTCAGGTGTGCGCGTCACTCGAAGAAGCGCACGTGAACGGCCTCGTACACCGCGACATCAAGCCGGCAAACATCCACGTCGGCCGGCTCGGACTCGAGTACGACTTCGTGAAGGTGCTCGACTTCGGCCTCGTCAAATCGATGGCGTCCGCGAATGCAGACTACTCACTGGCCACCGAGGCCGGCATCACACCCGGCACGCCCGCCTACATGTCGCCCGAGATGGCCCTCGGCGAAACGATCGATGGACGCGCCGACATCTACGCGCTCGGATGCGTCGCTTACTACCTGCTCACCGGAACGCTCGTCTTCGAAGCCGAAAATATCTTCCAGCTCATGGCGAAGCGGCTGCGTGATGATCCCGTCCCGCCGTCGTTACGAACGTCGCTGCCGATCCCGCCTGCACTCGACCAACTCGTGCTCGCGTGTCTTGAACGAAAGCCGGAGAATCGCCCATCGAGCGCCGCCGAGGTGTCGCGACTACTGTCCGAGATTGACGTGACGCCCTGGGACGAATCGCAAGCGGCCGCGTGGTGGCAAACGCATCACCCTCGGCTGCCTATTCGTAAACCAGAGCCGATCGAAGCTGACGCGACGACGATGCTCGGTGGCGTTGCTTAATTCCGTTCACCCTTGCGGCTAAGGCTCGATGATGCGCAGTCCCTTGAAACGACCGCGGTAGAAGCCCCGGTCGCGGGTCATAAGCGCGTCTGACTGAATCAGGGCGTGGGCTCCGATGAGCAAGTCCGCCACGACCCGGATGCGCGCGGCGCCGCGTTCGCGCCGCAGCTCCCGCCAGAGTTGTCCAGCCTTCGCGGCGGCGTCATCGAAAATCGAGTCAAAGCGGATACCGAGCTTTTTCATCGCTTCGGCAAACTCCGCATCGGTTTGAAAATATGCGCGAACTTCAGCCCACACGATTTCGCAGGCAACGAGAGGCCCCGTGTCATACGCCGCGCGCAGAGCCTCGCGAGACCGCTCCCCATGAACGGGGTCAGCTGTCAGAACATCCAGAATGACGGACGAATCAATGGCTACTTTCACCGACGCCGTGCCGTACGTTTCTTCTTGCGGGGTCCGGGCCGAGGACCTCGCATCTCGTCGAGTAGGTCATCGACCGGCCTGCCAATATGGAGGAGCCCGAACAACTCGTCGACCGGATGGTGAGCTCCCGCTCCCTTACGCATAAAGATCGCGCCGTCACGAAGCTCGAACTGGATGACGGTCCCCGCCTCCAACCCCAGCTTTTCGCGCAGCTCGATCGGTACCGTGAGCTGCCCCTTCGAGGACATCGTGCTCTTCATCATCGGTAAAGCATACCAAGACTTACTAAGATGGTAAGGAAAATCTCGCTTGACCCACCCTACTCCAGTCGTACTGTTTCCACGGTGCGCGACGTCGAATGCTGGCCGAGTCCGTCGGACTTGTCGCTCGACTCGTAGCGGGTCACGACAAGGCGGTCGCCGTTGCGGCCATACGTCCAATCGTGTTTCTGATCGACGTCAAAGTTAATCAGGAGAAAACCGGCCTTGATCGACGTCGATTCTTCCGCGGCGAGCGGCGTTCCATCGTCGGAGACCCAGACGGACAGCGCGCTCTCGATCTTCTTCACGTGTTTGCTCTCTGATTTCGACATCTTTGGAAGGAGCTTGAATGACAGCAGCCGCGCAGGGCGTCCGCCGACGGTTGCGGGCTTCATCTGAACGAACTGCGCCGACTCGAGAAGGATGCTGAGCGTCGCGGCGCCGTCGAGAAGTTCGGCCACATGGAGCGGCCGAACGTGGCTTGTCCCGCTCCGCACCGGCGTCGATTTCTCCGGATCGCGAGCCTCGGCGCGCGCCTCCTGCGTCGCCTGCGCCAGCATGACGCGAGGATAGATGATGTGGAGTCCGGACTCGCCAATCTCGAATCCGACGGAAGCCTTGCCATCGTCGGCCTTCTCGTCTTCATTCGATCGCGATGTCGAGGTGACGTCGAGAGTCCCGTGCACCGGAGTCGTTGCCGGAAGCCGGCCGAGCGTCGCGCGCAGATCCG
Organism: Thermoanaerobaculia bacterium; assembly: GCA_035996815.1. Classification (GTDB taxonomy): domain Bacteria; phylum Acidobacteriota; class Thermoanaerobaculia; order Gp7-AA8; family Gp7-AA8; genus JADGNZ01. Next base: position 77,184 of record DASYJF010000102.1, read on the forward strand.
TCAGCCCATCGGCGGCGGCAATCGCAGGAACAAGCAACACGAACAGCGATACACGCATGAGCATCGATCAAATCCCCCTGATGAACGTTCGACGATACCAGCGAGGGATGGTTTCGAGAGCGGCGTGCCGGGGCCGTACGAAGAGAGACGGGTTCACGCGGAACCCGCGGAGAGGCGGAGAAAAACATCTCCGCCTCTCCCCATCTCCGCGTGAACTACGTCCCCTCATACACGCGCAACGGAATGGAAGTGATCGTCGCCAGCACGTTGCGTGTCGCGTCGATCTGGCTCGACGTTGATTTCGTGGCTTCGACCAGGACCGCATCGACGATCTCGCCGTACGTTTTGCCGCCGCTGATCGTCAGCGCGACGATGGCCGCTTCGAGCGGCGACATGCTCGGATTGAATGCCGCGTTCTCGGCGACGCCGCCGGCGTAGATGCTGCCGTCCGAGGTTTTCAGTGCGACGCCGGCGTAGCTGCGGCTGTACGGCGCGTACGAAGTGTTGGCCGCATGCAGCGCGGCGTTGGTCAAATCGTCGGCGGGCGAATCGAGTGTCATGCCGTGCGATTGCGGCGACATCAGCGCGGCGGTGATGCCGAGGTCGGTGGGGCCGAAAGCGTTGGGGAGGAGTGCCGTTAGCAAAGACGCCGGCGTGTTCGGCAGGATGATTTGAAGCGTCGAGGCGGTCGTCAATTCGTTGAGGAACTGCCGGCAGTATCCGCAAGGTGCCGCCGAAACGGCCAGCAGATCGATGCCGGTTTCGTCGAACGAAATCGCATGCACCGTCGCGGCCTGTTCGGCGTGGACGGTGAAACTGAGCGCTTGACCGGGGAACTCGTAGTTCGCGCCGAAATAGAGATCGCCGCTCACTCCATGCGCGACCGCGCCGACGAAAAAGTTGGAGATCGCCGGAATCGCGAACTGCTTTGCGCGCGGGATGAGGCTGAGCATGAGCTGCTCGAGTGGGACGCCCGAGGCGACGATGCGCTCGACGACGGCGGCGGGAAGGTAGCCGCCCGCGGATTGACGCGCGGACTCAATCTCTTCATTCGAAATCATCGTGGTCTCCTGCTGTATCCGTGCTCTACGAAGCTCTAAGCTTATGGCAATGGTCACATTCGATCAGATCCGCGCGATTGCGCTGAAACTGCCCGGGGTGGAAGACGGTACGTCGTTCGGAACAGCGGCGCTCAAAGTGAAGGGCAAGCTTCTGGCGCGCCTGAAAGAGGATGGCCAATCGGTCGTCTTCCGCGTCACCTTCGATCAACGCGACCTGCTGATGCAAACGAAGCCGAAGGTTTTCTTTATCACCGATCACTACCTCGGCTACCCGGCCGTGTTGATGCGGCTCAGCGCCGCAAGTGCCAGGCAAGCCGCGGACATCATCGAGATGGCGTGGAGGTTCGTCGCGCCGAAGCGACTGCTGGATCGTTAGCCCGACATCATCTGCTACGCTTGGCGAAACGCCGCGCGGCCATGCCGCGTCTCACGATCAGCATGAAACAGAACACGATTTTTCAGGCCGCTGCGATCGTCGCCGCCGGCATCCTCCTCGCGCTCGTCGCGAACGCATTCGCGTCGCGCGATCGCAAAGTGTCGCTTGTCGGTACGTATCCGAATGCGCTGAAAGTTCCTGCGCGCGAAGTGACCGTCGTACCCGCTCCGGTCGCCCCGCAGCCTGTCGTAACGACAACGCAGCCGCCGGTAACGATCACCGCCGCGCCGACAGCCACAACCGCCACCCAGCCAACTGCCACCGCTGCGATCGAAACCGTCGGTCTCAATCCCGCTGCGAAAAAACCAACGACACCGGCGACGACCACCAGCAGCGCTCCCCCACCTCCCACCCGCGAATTCACCGTCCATCCCGACAAGGCGTACATCGAGATCGCGTTCAACGACGTCAAATCGCTGCACGACAAGAACGTGCTCTTCCTCGACGCGCGCCGCACCTCGGTCTACGAACAGGGACACATCCCGGGCGCTCGTGCGTACTCGGTGTGGGAGTCCGACATCGACGACAAAGTCCAAAAGCTCTTCGCGGAGCGTAGCGACACCGCCGCGCAGAACCTGCCCATCGTCATCTATTGCAGCGGCGGCGATTGCGAGGATTCGCACATGCTCGCGCAAAAACTCTGGGGCATCCAGTTCAACAACGTCTACGTCTACAAAGACGGCTTCCCCGACTGGCAGCAGCACGGCGCGCCTGTTCATACCGGAGCAAATCCGTGAAGCGATACCTGGCGCATCACTGGCTCACCATCCGCGTCCAACTCGCGCTCGGCGCGATCTTCGTCATCGCCGCGATCCCGAAAATCGCCGACCCGCCGTCGTTCGCGCACATGATCTACAACTACCGCCTCGTGCCCGCATCGCTGATCAACCTCAGCGCGCTGGTGATGCCGTGGGTCGAGCTCCTCGCCGGCCTCGCCCTCATCCTCGGCGTCTGGAAAACCGCCGCGCGAAACGTGATCGGAATCCTGCTGGCGATCTTCATCATCGCCATCAGCATCAACCTGACCCGCGACAACGCCATCGACTGCGGCTGCTTCAACGTCGCCGACCGCGGCAAAACCCACGAACAGCGCATCTTCGACATGAAGGTGGACGTCGCCCGCGACCTCGGCATGCTGCTGATGGTCGCGCAGCTCTGGTGGGCGGGTAAGCGCGAACAGGACGAACCGTAACGCGCGGAGGCCCATGATGACGCCATCCCGAGGCGGACAGTTTCTCGTCTATCAGACCCAGGACGGGAAGCTGAAGATCGACGTACGTTTCGAAGGCGAGACCGTCTGGCTCACGCAGCAGCAGATGGCGGAACTCTTCCAGACAACGAAGCAGAACGTCAGCCTGCACATTCAGAACATCTTCGAGGAGAAGGAGTTAGACCGAGGAGCAACTGTCAAGGAATCCTTGACAGTTCAAAAGGAGGGCACTCGTTCCGTAGAGCGACGGGTGGACTTTTACAACCTCGACGTCATCATCTCGGTAGGCTATCGGGTCAAGTCGTTGAGAGGCACCCAGTTCCGCATTTGGGCCACACAGCAGTTGCGCGAATACATCATTAAAGGATTCGTCCTGGATGACGAGCGCCTGAAGAATCCTGACCAGCCCTTCGATTACTTCGAAGAACTGACGCGCCGCATTCAGGACATTCGGACCTCGGAACGGCGCTTCTACCAGAAGATCACCGACATCTACGCGACCAGCATCGACTACGACCCGACCCAGGAAATCAGCATCCGCTTCTTCAAGACGGTGCAGAACAAAGTGCATTGGGCGATCACCGGCCACACCGCCGCCGAGATCGTTCACGACCGTGTCGACGCGACGAAACCCAACCTCGGCTTGACGAACTGGCGCGGCGCAACGATACGGAAAGAGGATGTTGCGATCGCGAAGAATTACCTGACGGCGGAGGAACTTGCGGCGCTGAACAACCTCGTGGAGCAGTACCTGGTCTTTGCCGAGGGACAGGCGATGCGCCGCGTACCGATGCATATGTCTGACTGGATAAAGAAGCTGGACGGTTTCCTCACGCTGAACGAGCGCGACATCCTGACCCACGCCGGTCGGATTTCCCACGACGAAGCGCTGCACAAAGCCGCGTCGGAGTACGACAAGTTCAAAGTACTAACGGCTGCTGATGCTCGCGCTGTGGATTCCGACTTCGAGCAAGCGACGAGACACGTACGGAAGTTGCCGCAGCCACGAAAACCTAAACAACGACAATAAAAAGACGGCTCGTCGAGCCGCCTTTGATTGATCGATCCGATTGAAACCTACTTGTTCGTGTTGACTTCCGTCCCGTCGCAGGCGCCGAGGAACTTGCCGGTCATCTTGGCGGACATGTCCTGGTCGCGCATTTTCATCTGCATCGAGCCTTCGTACGTGTCGCCGTGGTAGGTCGTGGTGCCGCTGCCGGTCATTCCTGATTTTTCGCAGGTCATCTTCCACGACACGGTGCTGCCTTCGACTTTAACGTCCGTGTAGGTGCAACCGCCACGCTTATCGCCGGTCTTCGGGATCAGGTTCTCGGCGTTTTCGGCCTGCTCTTTCGTGATGCAGATGGCCATCGTGTGAGCCGGGATCTTCATCGGCATGTTGGGCATTTCCATCTGGATCGTGCTTTCCCACTTTCCGGCCTTCGCGATCGGGGTTGCGGCCATGACGGGAGTCGCGAGCGAACAGACGATCGCGGACAGAACGATATTGCGAAGCTTCATTGGGATTCCTCCGGTGGTTGGTTTGGACGGAGGAGTATACGTCAGAGCTTTCGCACGCCTCGGCTGCGTGTGGACGGTTCGACGCGAAGCGCGCCCGTCAACGCGGCGGATTCGTTGCCGCTCTTCACCATCACCACCAAGGAGCCGGCCGGCGTCGCGGCATCGACCGAAAAGGTGGCGCAGACGTAGTTGCCTGACCACTTGAAATCAGACGTACGGTGGAAGCCGGGATTGGGAACATCGAAGGTGGTCATGCCGCTGGTGAAACCGTCGCCACCGATGCCGAGAGTGATGGTCGTGCCGGCGTGCAGCGTCGTTGGCATCGCCTGGAGCGAAACGTTATCGCTGCCGGCTGCCCATGCGCCGATCCACTTCGGATTCAAGCGCACTGATCCCGCGCCGTTCACGTTGAGATTGCCGTAGATGCGGCCGTTCTCGACCTGCAGCGGACCGCCGTCGGCGTATTGCGTCGGGAACGAGGTCACCTTTGCCGACTGCCAGAATCCGGAGAGGTTCTGTACATCGAAGGGGCCGTCGAGAGGTTCGGCGTAGATGCGGTAGGTACCACTCGGCACGCCCTGCATCGAAAAATTGCCGCTCTTGTCGGAGAGCGCCGTCGCAACCGGCTCGCCTTTGTCGTTTACCGCCACGACCTGTGCCGCGAAGATGCCGCCGTCGTCGCCGTACACGCGGCCTTCGAGCGTCGCGCCCGTGGCCGGTTTGTTCTTCGCGTACGCGGCGCCGATCGCCACGCGGTCATCGCTGTCGAGCGCTACGGTGCTGCCCAAGCCGACGTAGGGATACATCACCGACGACAGCACTGCGGAGTGATCGAGCCCGAGGATGTGACCCATCTCATGATCGACGAGTTGCTGCATGTTGTAGCCGCCGGAAACCGCGGTTGGATCGATCTGCATATCGGCCTCGATGATGCGGCCGTTATCGTCGTACCAGTTCGTGGTGAGGGCGATGAACTTCTGGCCGGCGAAGAGGTCGTCGGCCATCGAGATCGTGTTGCGTCCATCTTTGCCGGCCGAGGCTCCATCGACAACGCCCATCGATTGGAAGCTGATGTTCGTCTCCGGGATGGACGCCCAATCCTTGCCTGCGCGGTCGAGCAGCGCGGCTGCCTGCGGAACCGTGTCGGCCACGCCGCGGTCGATCGAGTAGCGAATCGGGAAGGAGCCGTCAGGCCACGCCACTGGGATCAGCGCGCCGTTGTTGAAGTACTGCAGCCGCGCGGCGCCGAAGAGCGGGGCGGAGGCGAGAAGCAGGACTGCGGCAGTGGTAGAAAGCTTCCGGAGCGGCGACATGATTGAGCGGCGGAACTGCAACCGAGGTGCCATTGTAATAACTTTTGCCGATGAGCGGTAAGTTATTTTTTTGCCGTGAGATGGATGTGGGGAGTTGGGTGTGGGTTGTGAGAGTAAATCGTGGAAGAAAGGTCGTCTCTCCCGACTCCCGACTCCCCGGAGGCTAAACGATCGCGATCAAATCGATCTCGACCAATCCACCTTTCGGCAACTGCGCGACGCCGACGGTCGTTCTTGCCGGCTTCGTGTCGCCAAAGTACGAGGCGTAGATCTCGTTCAGCGTCGTAAAGTTGGCGAGGTCGGTCAGATACACCGTCGCTTTGGCGACGTTGCTGAACGTCGCGCCGCCGGCGGCGAGAACGGCTTTCAGGTTCGCGAAAACGCGATGCACCTGAGCGGCGAAATCGCCTTCGACGAGCGCGCCGGTGGCGGGGTCGAGGGCGATCTGTCCCGAGGTGTAGATGACCTGGCCGGCACGAATCGCCTGCGAATATGGGCCGATCGCTTTCGGCGCCTGATCAGAATTGATGATGTCCATGCACGCTCCTTCCCGCTTGGGGCGTGACAGTATAATCGCCGCACTTTTACGCGGAGCACTCACGACGGATGGCAACGTACCCCGGCAATGCATCGCTTTCCTCGGCCGTGAAGGACCGCGTACTTTCGACGTTTCAGCAGACGCTCGAGCTCTACAAACAGGGACGCGCTGCCGAAGTCATCGAAGGGTGCACGCTGATCCTGCGAATGGATCCGATGTTCGATCCGGCGAAGAAACTGCTGGAGAAGACGCGCAATCCGAACGCGCCAGTCGATGTCGATTCGCTGATGCCGTCCACTGACGATCCGCTGCGCGAAGCGCGCGCGGCGATGGCGGCGCGCGATTTTCAGCGTGCGAACAATCTGACGTCCGAGGTGCTGCGCGACGACTTTACGAACGAGGAAGCCCGCGCGATCAACGATGAGGCGCGCGAGAAAATCGAGGCGGCGCCGTTCGTGGAGCAGTTCATCCGCAAGGCGGGGACGTTCATCAGTCAGGGAAACGTCGCGGCCGCGCGTGCGGAGTTGGAGAAGGCGCGCGCGCTCGACAGCGATCATCCCGGCATCAGCAGCGTCGCGGAGTCGCTGGCCACGCCCCAGCCGGCCGCATCGTTCACGTCGGGACCGAGTCCGTCCTTCATCGTCGAGGCGCCGCCGCCCGCCGCTCCCGCCGCCGGCCGCAATACGGCGCAGGCTACCGACTTCGGCTTTACGTTCGAGGAGGAGAAGCCGGCCGCGAATGAGCCGTCGTTCGGTGCGTTTTCGTTTGACGCTCCGTCGCCCGCGCCGGCGGCTCCGTCGACACCTTCCTTCGGCGGCTTTTCGTTCGACGCGCCATCGACACCGTCGGCCGGCAGTTTTGATTTCGCGCCAGCAGCGTCGCAGCCCGGCGGCGACGATCAGCGCAAGATCGCGCAGTACCTCACCGACGGCGACCGCGCCGCGAATGCCGGCAACTATCAGCAGGCCATCGATCTCTGGTCGCGCATTTTTCTGATCGACGTCACCAACGACGAGGCGTCGAGCAGGATCGAGAACGCGAAGGCGAAACGGCGCGAGAACGAGGCGAAGGTGGAGGCACTACTCGCCGCCGGCGAGAGAGCGTTCAACTCCCGCGACAACGACACGGCGCGCGACAAGTTCAGCGAGGCGCTGCGGCTCGATCCCGGCAATCTGACCGCGAACGAGTTCCTGGAGAAGATGACTTCGGCCGCGCCGAAGCCGTTTGAAATGCCGCTTGTGCCGCCGCGGCGCGAACCGACTCCCGCTCCACAGCACGGCGACATCTTCGATGACGACGCGCTCATGAGCGGCTCTTACGATCCGCTGAAACCGCCCGAGGCGCCGTCGCCTGCGTCCGTTCCGTCGAAGAAAGCAGCGAAGGCGAAAGCCGCTGCCGCTCCCGACACGACGAAGCGCAGTTCGAGCATGGGAGTCCTGCTGACGATCGCGGCGGTGTTGATCGTCGCCGCCGCAGGATGGTTCGTCTGGTCAAAGTACATGGCCAAACCAGCCGACGACCCGACCGCCACGCAGGCCCTTTTTGTCCGCGCGAACTCGCTCGCCAAACAGCAGCACTACGATCAGGCCATCGCGCTCCTCGGCGACGTGAAGCCGACCGATCCGCAGCACGACAAAGCGTTGGAGATGATCGCCGACCTGCAGCACAAGAAGGCGCAGGCAGCGCAGATGGTCAACGGCCGGCCCGCGTCGGTCGTGTATGACGAGAGCATCGCTGCCGGCCGCACGGCGTTCGACGCGCACGATTACGACGCCGCGAAAACCGCGCTCGACACTGCGGCGCGTATCAAGCCGCTGCCGGCCGACGTCGCGGCGATGTACACGACGGCATCGCAGCAGGCCGCGAAACTCGAAGTGGCCAAGGCGCTGTTCAAGGAGCGCCGGTATCAGGACGCCGTGACGAATCTCGATCCGCTACTGCAATCCGATCCGCAGAATCAGTCGATCCGCCACATGCTCATCGCCGCGCACTTCGACCTCGGAGCTACCGCTCTGCAGGAAGAGCGGCTCCCCGACGCGATGCGCGAGTTCGACGAGGTGCTGAAAAGCGAGCCGAACGACGAGATCGCGAAGCGCAGCCGGACGCTGGCCGAACGCTATTCGGGCCAGCCGAAAGACTTGCTGTACAAGATCTACGTAAAATATCTGCCGTTGCGCGGATGATGAAAACGGGAGTGGGGAGTCGGGGGTGGGGTGTGGGAGATCGGACGTCA
>DASYJF010000103.1:0-10331 GCA_035996815.1 Thermoanaerobaculia bacterium
CTGCTGGCGTCTGACGCGCCTTCTGCTTGATGTCTTCGTCGCAGCGATCAAGCCGTTCATCTCACTCCACGCCGTTCACGACCTACGTCCTCGACGATCAAGACACCTATCCCAATCACTCCGACGACGATCCAACCAACGCGATCGAGCACGGTTCCTATGTGGAGCGTAAGTTAGTGCGTATGGCGCAAAGCGCGGGGCTGCATTGTGAGCGCGCCTCCGCGCGCTACGAATTGCCGCGCCGACCGAATTCGTGACTTTCGCCCGAGAATGATTACGGGCCCGATTCGAACGCCGACGGCTGAATGCCGATCACGTCGCGCGCGAAGGCGCGCTCAACAATCCAGCCCCGCGCTCTGCGCGGGGTTGGAGACGGACGAAGTATTCGCGGCCGCGGAGGCGGCCGCTACAGGGCTCGCCCAATTCGAAGGCGATCACGCAGCTCGCTCCAGCCGATCGTCTCAACGTTTCCGGCGCGGTAGTTCGCCATGCGCCGCCCTACTTCGGCTGCCTAAGCCTCTTCCACACTTTCGTCCGATTGGTAATCCTCGCATTGATCTTCGACCTTCGTGCTCATCAGAAGAATCCTACGCCGCGCTGAGGAAATTCACCACCGTCGACGCAAAGTACGCGCCCCACGTGCGGACATCGAAGACCAGCGACGACGACATGAAGCAGGAGTGCGTGCAGTGGCACTCTTTCGCCCCGATCGACTTCCGCTGCGCGTCGGCCTCGGGTGAGAACCAGAGTTTGCCGAAGTCGTAGCCGGTGTCGCGGACGTTGCCGACTGCTTCGCGCAGCTCGCACATGCGCACTTCGCCACGGGCATCGAGGACGCCCGAGATCCGGCCGGCGTGGCACGGCTTGACCTGCGTCTCCTGCTCCAGGATTTCCAGCTCCAGGCGGCGCGTGTAGATCTTCACGAACTTGAGGAAGCTGTCGTAGTGCGAGTAGGTGTTCCAGTAGGCCTCGAGCTTCGGCAGCAGCTCGCGATATTTGTCGGTGGAGATCGGCTGGATGTTCTTGTCCGGCTGATCGCCGCGCAGCATCTCGAACGAATGAAACGAGATCGCCGGAAAATCGCGGCGGACGGCGACGAAGAGCTCATCGAGATCGTCCGCGTTGTAGCTGCACAGGCACGTGTGCACGTTCACTGTCAGATTGCCGTACTTCTCGCGGAGGGGAATCAGCCCCGCGTACGTCTTCTTCGCCTTCTCGTAGTTTCCCGGAACGCCGCGGATCCAGTCGTGTTTCTCGCCGACGTGATCGATCGACAGATTGACCACGATCTGCGTATCGGGACAGCGCTGCAGCGACGCCTCCACCTGCCGCGCGATCAGATCGCTCGTGATCGCGCCGGTCGGGATCGTGATCTGCTTCACGTGATTCTGCGACGACAGCATGGCGCAGACGTCGGGCAGGTCGCGTCGCAGAAACGGCTCCCCGCCGCTCATGACAACGAAAAGCAGATCGCCGAGGGATGAGAAGGTTTTCTGAAGCTCCGCGAAGGAAAGCTCGTGTTCCTTGTTCTTCCGGAGCTGCTCCCAGTTGAAGCACGTCCGGCAGAACGAATTGCAGTCGTAGGTCAGCCCGAGAATCATGTAGACGGGCTTCATGCCTCGCTTGTCGACGAGGTAGCGCAGGTACTGCAGTTTGTCGGTGAACTTCATGCTTCGACGCGCTCAACCGCCGCGCGCCGTCTCGTAATCCTCAGTGCTTGCCAAAGAAGTTGCTGATGTCGAAGTAGACCGAAACCGTGCGGCCGTTGGCGGTCTCGATATCGAGCTGATCGGCTGCCTTCCCGTTGCAGGTGGTCAGGGCCTGCTTGACCTCTTTCGCGCCGGGATAGTTCTCATTGATCCAGGCCTTTTCTTTCGCGATCCCGTCGTGCTCGTTCGTCGCATCGATGACGATCGCGCTGTTGCACGAGAGGCCGCGCGCCGCAATGATGACCGGGCGCCTTTCCGCGAGCGCGGTTTCCGTTGCGGGCGTTGCCGCGGCAGTCTGCGGCGCCGGCGGCGCGGGACTCGTGGCACATGCGGTGGCGAGAAGAAGGGCGAAGATGGTGAATGTGCGCGTCATGCAAAAATTCTAGCGCAGCTTTGTCCTGATCCAACCCCACACGATGCCCCCAAAGTACGTCGCGTGATGGGCCGCGAATGCGAACGGCAGCATCGGCCAGTAGCGCATCGGCAGCCGCGTCGTTCGCGCGCCGAGGATGAGGGTGAAGACGTAGTAGGGGACGATGGTGATCGGAGCGGCGATGAGCGCAATCGCGCCCACGATCAGGAACGCCTTGATCTTCAGGTTCTTCGAATACGCCGCGGCGCCGCGCGCCAGCATCTCGCCGGTCTTCAGCCGGTAACGCCAGCGCTGCCGAAGGTATGGCCCGGGAAACGCGCGCCGCCGGTGAAACACGCGCACGGCAGAGTGATAGGTGACATGCGGCAGCAGCGATGCGATCAGCGACGTGTCCTCACCGATATAGCCGATCGCCTCATCGAATCCGCGGAATGCGTTGCGTCGAACGAAGAGATTCACCAGCGCGACATCGCTCGCATTCGTGATCGCGAAGATGCCGCGCCGATTCTCATGACACGCCACACCGCTGCCGATGAGCGGTGTCGCCAGCAGCGTTTCCGCGATCAACTCCGCAGGCGATGAGTCGTCAGGCGCCGGATCGGGACCACCCAACGCCAGCACCTCGGCGTGTGAATCCAGGTACGCGATCGCCGTCGCCAGCCAGCCAACATCGGCGATTGCATCGTCGTCGATGAACGCCAATATCTCCCCCGCTGCCTCGGAAACCGCTCGATTTCTTCGAGTTGCTGGATTACGATTCGGCTCGATGACGTTCCGTACGCCGGTCCCGAGCTCGATCGCCAACGGCGCCGCGGAGACCAGAATCAATTCGAAGGGAAACGGCGCCTCCTGACGCAGCACCGACTCGATCGCGCGCTCCGCGTCGCCGCCGATCCGCTCCACAGGCATGATCACGGAAACTTTCATTAGTGGACTAGTAGATTAGTGGATCAGTCGATCAGAGAGGCACTGATTTTTTCCTGATCTACGAATCCACTAATCTACTGATCCACTAAAAAACCGCATGAAGCTCATCATCCAAATCCCCGCCTTCAACGAAGAAGCGACGATCGCCCAGACGCTTCGCGACATTCCGAAGAAGATCGACGGCATCACCGCCATCGAAGTCGTCGTCATCGACGACGGCTCCTCCGACAACACCGCCGAGGCCGCGCGCAAAGCCGGCGCGACGCACGTCGTGCAGCTCAAGACCCATCGCGGCCTGTCGTCCGCGTTCCTCGCCGGCATCAACGCCGCCCTCCGCCTCGGCGCGGACATCATCGTCAACACCGACGCCGACAATCAGTACGCCGGCGCCGACATCCCTAAACTTGTGGCTCCGATCATCCGCGGCAGCGCGGACGTCGTCATCGGCGACCGCGAGGTTTCGAAATCGCCTCACATGTCGGGATTCAAGCGGCTCCTGCAGCGCCTCGGCAGCCGAACTGTTGGATTAGCGTCTGGCATTCGCGTCGGCGACGTCACCAGCGGCTTCCGCGCGTTCTCGCGCGACGCGGCGATGCAGATCAACGTCTTCAACCCGTTCACCTACACGCTTGAAACGATCATCCAGGCCGGCAACCGCAACCTCGGCGTGGTCTCCGTACCCGTGCGCACGAACGCGCCAACGCGCCCCTCGCGCCTCTACCGCGGCCTCGGCACGTACCTCCGCAAATCGATCGCGACGATTTTTCGCATCTATACGATCTACAAGCCGCTCAAGACCTTCTTCGCCATCGGCGCGCTGCTGATGCTGGCCGGCTCCGCCCTCGGCATCCGCTTCCTCTGGGACTTCGCGCACGGCGACCGCGGCGGCCACATTCAGTCGCTGATCCTCGCCGCCGTCTTCCTCATCATCGGCTTCCAGACGCTGCTCATCGCGCTGATCGCCGACCTGATCTCCGTCAACCGCCGCCTCAGCGAAGAAGTACTCGTGCGCATGAAGCGGATGGAGATGCCGGTCGCCGAACGCCGCCCGATGCCGCATCGCGTCGCTCGCGAACCGCGAACGGCAACGCGTCCTCCATTCCCGAAACGCGAGCGCCCCGAGGCAAAGCCGGCATCGACGCAATGGGTGTGGCTCCTCGACGAAGACAAACTCCAGGACCGCGGCGCCGTAAAACCCGAGCCAATCACCGAACCCGACCTCGACGACGACATGCCCGACCAGCCCGCCACTCCCGCCGGCCCGAGACGTCGCCGTCGCCGCCGCGGCGGATCAAGGCCGGGCAACTCCGAGCCGCCAACGTCCTAATCGCGCGGAGCCGCGGAAATAGCTTTTCTTGCGGCGGCTAGTGACTTGCTGCCAACTGATTCAGTTCCGAATCGAGTAGTTTGTTTACCCGCTCGAACTCTTCTGGGACTCGGTTTGCGCGATAAAACGCCCTCTTCCAAAGCTCCGCAAAGTATTGGCTCGATGTTGTTTTCGACTGCGGCTCATCCAGCGCCTTCTGAAGATCACGCGTCTTCTTGAATTCTTCGCTGCCGAAAGACATCAGCGTCCGCCGCCCTTTCAGCACCGCCAGCCCGTACGTAACGGTTGCGTACGGAGAATCTGGAGAAGGATCCTCAAAACGCGTCAACCGGAAAACGTACTCTCCTTTGAATGGCGCCATAAGCACGTCCTCATCGGCCGTAGCCTCCCATGCGAGCGTGTCCTGCCTCGTCAACTGAAGCACCTTCGCGACGGTTGACGCGGCATCGATGTCATGAATCTCGTAATCAGTCATAGCTGGTTTCACTCCGTAAACTTCTCGACCGCATGCTCGTGTTTGCCTACTTCCGCCGCGAGCTTCCGCATGATCAAGTTTAACGCGCGATCTAGTGCAGTGGCCTGCTCCTCCGTGCTGCCTCTGGAAGCGAACCGCCTGACTTGGCCCGTGACCACTCCCAAGTGTCCTACGATCAGGTTCAGCTCGTCCTTGCTTCGATTATCAACAAGTTGGTCTTTCCATCGATTCTGCGCGATTGATATTCGTTGCAAGACCTCGTCCGCGTCGTCCCCGGCGCCAAGCCAATCACTGTTCCGACATCGCTTCGCGACACTCGTAACCTTCTCACTGCACGACCGCAACTCGGCGGCAAGCGTACGTTGATGCTGCGCTGCCAGGGCTCGCTTCGCAGCTTCGGAGGCGCGCTGGGCCCGGCGCCAGGCGAACACGCTGATCACGAGGCCGACGGCGCTGGCGACGTTTCCCCAATTGTGCTGCCACCACTCCATCAATACGCCAAGGTTAGCGCAAAACGCGATACCAAGGAGCGGAGGTAGACCCACTCTTGCACCTTCGCCTACGTGAGCCCAGCGAACGAAGGTCCTCTTCCCTCTCGCCTGACCTTGTCTCTTGCGCGCCGGGGCTGCGGCTTTCTTCGCGCCCCGCGTCTCCGCGTGAAAAAAGATGTGAGAATCACGCATGCACGCCATTGCATTTGCGATCTCTTTTCTCCTGGCGCAGATGGAGCAGCACGACCATCATGCCGAGGGCGTCGTGCGACTCGGCACCGTCAACTTCCCAATCACCTGCGCGCCCGCCGCGCAGGCCAAATTCACGCGCGCGGTCGCGCTGCTGCATTCGTTCTGGTACGAGGAGGCGGAGAAGGCGTTCAACGAGACGGCGGCTATCGATCCGCAGTGTGGGATGGCGTGGTGGGGCGTGGCGATGAGCAACTACCACCCGGTCTGGCCGAGTCCGTACTCGCCGGCGGAGCTGGCGCGCGGCGTTGCCGCGGCAACGAAGGCGAAGACGATCGGTGCGAAGACGTCGCGCGAGCAGGGCTACATCGACGCGATTGCCGCGTTCTACAGTGACGTGGAGCATCAAGACCTCAACACCCGCGCGCGTGCTTACGAAGCGGGCATGCAGCGACTCAGCGCCGCGAATCCGAGTGACGATGAAGCGGCGATTTTCTATGGGCTCTCGCTGATCGCGCACGGCATGTCGATGCCGACCGACAAGACGTATGCGTATCAGAAGCAGGCGGCGGAGGTCTTCAACCGGCTGCTGAAAACGCATCCCGATCATCCGGGCATCGCGCACTACCTGATCCACTCGTTCGACTATCCCGCGCTCGCGCCGCTGGCGCTCAACGCCGCGTATGCGTACGCGAAGATCGCTCCGTCGTCGCCGCACGCGCTTCATATGCCGTCGCACATCTTCGTCCGCCTCGGCATGTGGCAGGAGACGATCGATGCGAACCTGAAGTCGTCGAATGCGGCGCGCGAGCATGCGGCGCACGCGCATCCCGGCAGCGTGTCGTTCGACAACCTTCATGCATCCGACTATCTCGCGTACGCCTATCTCCAGCTTGGTCAGGACGAACCCGTTCGTCAATTGGTCGACGAACTCGCGGCAATCACGTCGCTCGACGTCGAAAATTTCGCCGGCTACTACGCGATGGCCTCCGTTCCCGCGCGATACGCGCTCGAGCGCAAGCGCTGGTCGGATGCAGCTGCCCTGACCGTGCGTCCTGCCAATTTCCCGTGGGATCGCTACGCGTACGCCGAGGCTGTGACGTACTTCGCGTCAGGCATGGGCAAGGCGCGCGGCGGCAATGCGGCCGGTGCGCGTGCGGACATCGAGCAGCTCAAGCGTCTGCGGCAGATGCTGCTCGATCAGAAGAACACGTATTGGGCCGATCAGATCACTGTGCAGATCGACGCCGTCGACGGCTGGACTGCGCATGCCGAGGGGCGTGAGGAGGAGGCGGAAGCAGCGCTGCGCAAGGCGGCTGATCTCGAAGACTCGATGGACAAGAGTCCCGTCACGCCCGGCTCGATTCTGCCCGCGCGCGAGATGCTCGGCGATTTTCTGCTGGCCACCAATCGTCCGCACGAAGCGCTCGATGCATACGAGCGCTCGTTGAAAGACTCACCCGGACGACTCAACGGACTCTCCGGCGCCGCACACGCCGCGCAACTTGCCGGCGATCGCGAGAAGGCCCGGACGTACTACGTACAGGTCGCAAAGTTGCTCGCTACGAGTACACGCTGATGAAGCGCGCCGTAGCCGCGGCGGCCGTCGTCAGCTCGAACGGAATGTGTACGAGCGGGTGGATGGCGTTGTACGTGTGGCTTGCGTTGGCGATCACGATGCGCGAGGCATCGTCCGCGTACGACGCGATCTCGGCCGACTCGGCAACCGGCACGCTCTCGTCGCGCGCGCCGTGGATGACCAGGATGGGGTGCTCGATATGCGTCACGCATTTGAGGATGTCGAGACGATCGCGATTCGCTTCGATGTCGTCGAGCATGCGCGTCGACATCCGCATCATCTGTTTGGTGCGCGTGTTCTCCGCTTCGATGAATCCTCTGCGGCGCCACAATGCTTTGGTGGCGTCATCCCAGCGATCGACCCGAGAGATCGCGCTCCAGGTGACGATGCCGGAGAGGTTCTCGATGCCGTTCGCCGCCAGCAGCGACACGCCGCCGCCGCGCGAGTGGCCGACCAGGAACGCCGGCGCGTCGACGCGCTGCTGCGCGTAACGAACTACTTTCTGCAAGTCCGCAATTTGTCCCGAGTACGTGTCGTCAGCGAAGAGGTCGAGGCGGTCGAACGTCTCCGGATTCTCGTCGATCCCGCTGCGCGACATGTTGAATCGGCACACCGCGAAGCGATGATTGCAGAGCGTCTCGGCGAGCCACGGAAAGAATCCCCAATCCTTGAATCCCTTGAACCCGTGCACGATGACGGCGAGCGCCTTCGCTCCCGGCGGAATGTCGAGATCGCCGCGGATAGGAAGGCCTTCGTCGCTGAGGATGGTGAACTGCATGTCTGAAGTGGTCAGTGGCTAGTGGCCAATGGTCAGGAAAGAAGTGGTCAGTGGTCAGTGGTCAGGAAACACAGCGGGGATGTTGCTGACCACTGGCCACTAACCACTGGCCACTAACCACTGGCCACTCGTCCTCACACATTGAACCGGAACAGAATCACGTCTCCGTCCTGCACTACGTAATCTTTTCCTTCGCTGCGCATCTTCCCGGCTGTTCGCGCTGCCTGCTCGCCGCCGAGGGTGATGTAGTCGTCGTAGGCGATCGTTTCGGCGCGGATGAAGCCGCGTTCGAAATCGCTGTGGATCTTGCCGGCAGCCTGTGGACCTTTCGAGCCGCGCTCGATGGTCCAGGCGCGTGCTTCCTTTGGTCCGGCGGTGAAAAACGTTTCGAGATTGAGGAGCTTGTACGCGGCGCGGATGAGGACGTTCAGGCCCGGCTCTTCGAGTCCCATTTCTTTCAGGAAATCGGTGCGCTCGGCGGGAGGAAGATCGGAGATCTGCGCCTCGAGCTCGCCGCAGATGACGACCATCTCGCCTTTCTTCTCACTAGCGATCGCACGAACCTTCGTCACCAGCGGAGTCTCATTGTCGAGGTCGGACTCGCCGACGTTCGCGACGTAGAGGACCGGCTTGAGCGTGATCAGGTTCAGCTCGCGCAACGATTCGCGCTCCGTGTCGGTGAAGTCGACCGCGCGCAACGGCGTCCCTTTGTCCGCCGCCGCCTTCGCCTTCTCCAGCGCCTCGGCCTGAACGACGTACTCCTTCTGGCCGACGCGCGCCAAACGTCCGACGCGATCGAGCTTCTTGCCGACGGCGTCCATATCCGCGAGCAGCAGCTCGGTCTCGATCACTTCGATGTCGCGCTCGGGATCGACCGAGCCTTCGACATGAACGACATTCGGATCGTCGAAGCAGCGGACGACGTGGAGGATGGCGTCGGTTTCGCGGATGTTGGCGAGGAACTGGTTGCCGAGCCCCTCCCCTTTCGAGGCGCCGCGCACGAGGCCGGCGATATCGACGACTTTGAGGTCGGTGTAGACGGTCTGCTTGCTCAGCGCCAGCGTGGCCAGCTTGTCGAGCCGCGCATCGACGACCGGCACGATGCCGACGTTCGGTTCGATGGTGCAGAAGGGATAGTTCGCGCTCTGCGCCCCTGCGGCGGTGAGTGCGTTGAAGATCGTCGACTTGCCCACATTCGGCAGACCGACGATTCCGACAGAAAGACCCATGTGTGTTTGACTCCTGGTTTCGCGACGACGAACGGATGGGCGGGTCTGGCGATTCCGTTGAAGCAGTGATCAGTGGCAAGTGGCCAGTGGTCAGTCAGTGTGAGCTCTGACCACTGGCCACTGACCACTGGCCACTCTCGCCGCCATCTCCGCCGCTCCGAGCAATCCCACCTTCGGATTCGTGATCAGGTTGACCGGAATCGCGGCGAGGATGTTTTGAAAGCGTCCCTTGCGCAGGAAGGCGTCCATGAACTTGCCATCAGTGAAGCGATCGACGTTCTTTGCCGCGACGCCTCCCGCGAGGTAGACGCCGCCACGCGCCAGCAGCCGCAGCGCCATGTTGCCCGCCTCGGCGCCGTAGATGTCGACGAAAATCGCGAACGTCCGCGCCGCGATCGGATCGCCGTCCGCGAGCGCTTTGGCAATCTCCATCGGCAGCGTCTCTACGTACGGCCGATCATGTCCCGACAGAAAATTGTGGATGTTCACCAGCCCCATCCCCGACAGCAACCGCTCCCAACTCACATGTCCGTGCTTCGCGTGCAGGTTCAGAAAGAGGCGCGCCTGCTCTTCATCCTGCGGCGCGAAATCCGCGTGACCGCCTTCGGATGGAACGACGTTCCACTTCATCCCATCGTGCACGAGATTCGCTTCGCCCAGTCCGGTGCCAGCGCCAAGGATGGCGATCGGTGCGAAGTTGACGCGAGTGCCGGCGTTGAGGACGACAAAATCGGCCGGCATGAGAATCGGAACGCCGAGGGCGACTGCGTAGAAATCGTTGATGAGCGAGACGCGTCCGATCGAGAACTGTTTCGCCAGCGCAAGGGCGTCGATCTTCCAGCTCAAATTCGTGACCTCCGCGCGATCGGCGAACACCGGCCCGGCCACCGCAAAACACGCCGCATCGACCGGCGCGGGAACGTGCTCGCTCACGAATGCATGGAGCATCGCATCGAACGTCGCAAACGCGTGACTGTCATACCGCTGCTCCGCGAGCACGGTACGTCCGGCTTGCGATGCATCGACCAGCTGCAGCAGAACCTTCGTCCCGCCAATGTCCCCGGCGATGATTTTCATGCTGGGTAGTTTTGCACAAGGTTAAGCGTTCAAGCGCATGCGATCGTCGCGCGCGAAGGCGCGCTTCACAATCCAGCCCCGCGCTCGGCGCCATATGCACTAACTTAGGGGAGGGGCTATCCTAAGTGTATGAATCAAAGGGTGGATGAGCGGGAGTGGATTCAGTATCAGTGGGAT
>DASYJF010000104.1:0-30730 GCA_035996815.1 Thermoanaerobaculia bacterium
AGTTTGCGAAGCTCAAAGGATGAAGGGCAGCCGAACTACGTCAATCCCGGCGTGCAGATCGCCAGCGCGGGAATCGACGTCGACGTCACGCCGCGGCTGAAAGCGATCGGTACCATCAACTACATCCGCCTCGATGCCACCCAGTCGGTCGAAGCGATTCTCTTCCAGGGCAACATCCACAAAACCCTCGGCACCGACATTTCGCTCGGCCTTCGTTACCGCCCGCTGCTCAATCAGAACGTGGTCATCGTCGGCGGCACGGCGGTGTTTCTGCCCGGCCGCGGATTCAAAGACATCTACGAAAAAGGCCGCCCGCTCGTCCACGTCTTCACGAACGTGATTCTGACCTTCTGATGAAACGGATAACGATCGCACTCGCCGCAGTTGTCATCGTCGCGCTCGGGGTGATCCGTATTCGCGCGCAGTCGTCGCCGGAACTTCCGCCGCTCCTGCGCCAGACTCAAGCCGAGGCTGATGCGAAGAGTGTTGGATGCCTGACGTGTCATCAAGGAATCGAGCCGATGCACGCCTCCGCCGCCGTAAGGCTGGCCTGCACCGATTGCCACGGCGGCGACGGCAACGCGCGCGCGAAGGACGCCGCGCACGTCAAACCGTTGCATCCCGAGATCTGGAAGACCTCCGCCAATCCGCAACGCAGCTACACGGCGCTTCTGCGCGAAACGCCGGAGTTCGTGAAGTTCGTCAACCCCGGCGACCTTCGCGTCGCGCAGGAAACGTGCGGCGGCTGCCATCAGCGCCAGGTCAACGCCGTTCCGCGCAGCACGATGACGACGTCCGCCGTTTTCTGGTCTGCCGTCAGCTACGCCAACGGACTTGTGAGCCGCAAAGCGGGACTGCTCGGCGAGAGCTACAACCGCGCCGGTAACGCCTCCGCCATCAAGCCCGCTACGCCGCCGACGGCCGATCAGATCGCGAAAGGCGCGTTGCCGATTCTCGTTCCGCTGCCGCGATGGGAAGTCTTCCAACCTGCGGAGTACTTCCGCGCGTTCGAACGCGGCGGCATCTCCGGCACCAGCTCGTTCCCCGACATCGGCAATCCGTCGCCGGAAGGGGAGGCGGGCAAGCCCGACATCCGCCTCGGCAATCGCGGCCGCGGCACCGGCCTTCGCATCTCGCCCGCGCTCATCAACTTGAACAAGACGCGGCTCAACGATCCGCATCTCTCTTTCCTCGGCACGAACGATCATCCCGGCGACTACCGCTCATCCGGATGCACCGGCTGCCACGTCGTCTACGCCAACGATCGCGATCCATTGCACTCCGCGGACTATGCGCAGTACGGCAACACCGGCCTCTCGATCACCGGCGACAAATCGATTCCGAAGAACGAGCCGGGACATCCGCTACGCCATCAGTTCACGCGCGCCGTGCCGACCAGCCAGTGCATGTCGTGCCACATGCATCAGCCCAACTCCTTCGTCAACACCTACCTCGGCTACACGATGTGGGACTACGAATCGGACGCCGAACTGCTCTGGCCGAAGAAGCAGCAGTACCCGACCGAAGCGGAGAAGCGGGCGTCGCTGGACGCGAATCCGGAAGGCGCCGCGCCGCGCGGATTGTGGAGCGATGAGAAGTTCCTCGAGAACGTATCGAGCCTCAACTCGCAGGCGAAGAACACGCAGTTCGCCGACTACCACGGCCACGGCTGGAACTTCATGGCCGTCTACAAGCGCGATCACAAAGGGAACCTGCTCGACGGCGACGGCAACATCGTTCCGTTCGATGATCCGGCGAAATTCAAGAAGGCCGTCCACCTGCAGGACATCCACCTCGAGAAGGGGATGCACTGCGCCGACTGCCACTTCTCGCAGGACGAACATGGCAACGGCCAGCTCTACGCCGAGTACGGCAACAACATCGAGATCGAGTGTCAGGACTGCCACGGCAACGCCGACGCGTACACGAACCTGCGCACGTCCGGTCCCGCCGCACCCGCGGGCGGCACCGATCTGCGCCTCGGAACCACACCTTTTGGTCAGCGCCGCTTCATCTGGGTCAACGGCAAACTCTGGCAACGTTCGATGCTGAATCCCGGCATGCAGTGGGAAGTGATCCAGGTCAAAGACTCGATCACCCCGGGCAACGCGCACTACAACGAGCGCTCCGCGTACGCGAAGACAATCCAGCGCGACGGCGCCACATGGGGACCAGCATCAAGCGCGAACTTCGCGCATGCCGACGCGAAGATGACCTGTTACGCCTGCCACACCTCGTGGATGACGTCATGCTCCGGCTGCCATCTGCCGCAGGAGCAGAATGCGAAAGCCGAGGTCCATCACTATGAGGGTGGGGAAACGAGAAACTACGCCTCGTACAACCCGCAGGTGATCCGCACCGACGCCTTCATGCTCGGCGTCAACGGCACGACGAAAGGACATCGCCTCGCGCCGGTGCGTTCGTCCTCGGCGCTCGTGATCAGTTCGACGAACGCGTTGCGCGATCGCATCTACATTCAACAACCGCCGATTTCGTCGCCGGGATATTCGAGCCAAGCCTTCAACGCGCACGTGCCGCACACCGTCCGCTCGCGCGAGACGCAGGGATGCGGCAGCTGCCACGTCACGAAGGAGAACGACAACAACGCCTGGCTCGCGCAGCTGCTGTTGCAGGGCACGAACTTCGTCAACTTCATCGGCCGCTACGCCTACGTCGCGGAAGGGAAGGGCGGCTTCGAAGGCATCTGCGTCACCGAGTGGGACGAGCCGCAGGCGGTGATCGGCTCATCGCTGCACAAAATCGTCTATCCCGATTACTACGCGAAGCATCAAGCCAACAAGCTGGAATTGCAGACCGCGCACGAGCATCACGGCGATTCGCGCTCGCTGCAGATGCGCGGTGAGTTCCTCTACATCGCAAACGGCGAGGAAGGCTTCAGCGTCTACGACGTCGCCAACATCGACAACAAGGATTTCTCCGAGCGCATCGTGTCGCAGGCGGTCTCGCCGATCGGCCAGCGTACCTTCGTGAAAACCAAATTCGCCTCGGCCGTCGCGCTGCCGACGACGATGCCGATCGATCCGAATCGTCAGACGCAGTTCATTGCTGCGAACGAAGAACAGCCCATCCATCCGCTCTACAAATACGCGTACGTCGCCGACCGCGAAGAGGGACTGATCCTCATCGACGTGACCACGCTCGCCGACGCCAATCCGTCGAACAACTTCCTGACGCGCGCCGTCACGTTCAATCCCGGCGGCGCGCTGAACGGCGCGCGATCGATCTCTGTCGCCGGCCGATGGGTCTTTATCGGCGCGGAGAACGGAGTTGTCATCGTCGACGTCGACAAGCCGCTCGCGCCGCGCGTCGTGGCCACGATCCCCGAATTGAAAGACGCCACCGGCATCGCCGTGCAGTTCCGCTACGCCTTCGTGACGACGCGCGACGGATTGTCGAGCATCGACATCACCGATCCGAATCACCCGCGCATCGCAGGACGTGTGGCCATCGCCGATGCCCGCAGCGTCTACGTCGCGCGCACATACGCATACGTCGCCGGCGGCGCGAAGGGAATGGTCATCGTCGACGTCGAGCGTCCGGAGAAGCCTTCGCTCCTGCCGTGGAACGATGATGGTCCGCACGACGCGAACGATGTGAAAGTCGCGTCGACCAACGCATCGACGTTCGCGTATGTCGCCGACGGTAAGTACGGACTGAAAATCTACCAACTGCTGTCGCCTGAATGGACGCCGGGTTACGCCGGCTTCAGCCCGCAGCCCGCGCCGCGCCTCGTGGCCACCCGCCACACGCGTGGTCCCGCGCTCGCGGTTTCGAAAGGACTCGATCGTGACCGCGCGGTCGACGAAGGCGGCAATCAGGTCTCGATCTTCAACCGCATCGGCGCGCGCCCGATGACGCTCCCCGAGATGCAGCGGCTCTACCTCCGCGACGGAACGCTCTACACCGTCAGCGAGACGCCGACCACGAAGCCTGTGCCGAGGTGATGATGAAACGTGTAGCGATCCTCTTTCTGTTGACGGCCGTCGCCGCTGCCGCCCAGCAACCTGCAGCGCCATCCTCTGACGACGTGAAGAAATTCGATTCTTCCTTGTCGTGGGTAACCAGCACTAAGTTTGATCCGTGCGCGGTTCGCGGCACATTTCGCGAAGCTTTGGAGTGCGGTGGCGACGGAGCCACCGCTTTGGGAGGGAGGCGGACGGTGATTCTCGCGGAGGCTAGCAAGCATCACACTCTGCGGGTCGCCACCATTCCACCGCCCTCCCAAAGCGGTGGCCCTGCCACCGCACTCCAAAGTGCTTCGCACGAAACGAGCGCTACTTCAGCGTCCGGCCACTACGAAGGCGTCGCCTCCTGCGTCAACTCCGGCTGCCACGGCTCGACGCAGCCGCTCGACACCACGCGCATCCTTCAGAACGAGTACTACACGTGGCTCAACAGCGATCGCCACGCGCAGGCTTACAACATTCTCTTCAACGACCGCTCCGCGCGCGTGGCCCGCAACATGCGGCTCAAGGGAAAGGCGTATCAGGAGAAGGTCTGCCTCGACTGCCACACCACGAACGTCCCGCCCTCGCTCGTCTCCGGCAAAGTCGATTTAGAAGATGGGATTCAGTGCGAGTCCTGCCACGGACCCGCCAGCGGTTGGCGCGCCGAGCACACCATGGCCGGCTGGACACACGAGCAGTCTGTCGCCCGTGGGATGACTGACCTTCGCTCGCTTCCCGTCCGCGCCTCCGGCTGTCTCTCCTGCCACCTCGGCAACAACACGAAGGAAGTCGATCACGAGCTGATCGCGTCCGGACATCCCATCCTCGCCTTCGAGCTCGACAACTACACGGAGACCATGCCGCCGCACTGGCGCCGCGGCAAGGACACCGTCACCGCAGGCACGCACGGCGCGCGCGCCTTCGCGGTCGGCCAGTCTGCAGCGTTCAGCCAGTCGCTCGACAACCTCGCGCACCACGCGCGCGGCGAGAAGTGGCCCGAGTTCTCCGACATGAGCTGCATCAACTGCCACCATTCGCTCGAGTCGAGCGGATGGCGTCAGGAACGCGGCTGGCCCGGCCGCGCCGGATTGCCGTCGTGGAGTCCGCAGCACTGGGCCGTCCTCCGTCTCGTCGTCGGCCGCGCCAACCCGACGGCACGCGCTCAACTCGACAACGATGTGCAACTGATCGCCGCGCGCGTCGCCCGCATGAACGACACGAACGGCGTCGCACAAGCTGCATTGGACGCCAAGCGGATCATCGACGGCGTCACTCCACAGATCGCCGCGCTGAGCTGGCGCGATGACGACGTCCGCGCCCTCATGCGCACCATCGCCGGCGACACCGGCTTTCTCCTCACCGCCGACGTCCACTCCGCTGAACAGACTGCGCTGGCCCTGCAAAGCCTCGCCTCCGCACTGACCCGCAGCAATCCGCGCCTGCTCAAGAGCCCGATGACCGAGGCTATCGACGCGCTGTTCGAGGAAATCAAGAACCGCGAGCGGTACGAGCCTGCGAGGTTCGTACAGAAGCTGGCGGCGTTGCGCGGCACGCTTTAGACACCTGAAAGTACCGGACACGATTGCCGGTTTTCTTTTTCAATTTGCCGAGGTACCCTCGGGTCGAGGCTAGATCATGAAGACGCACAAGCTCAAAGTTTTGGTTTTGAAGAACGGCAAAATCGTTATCGACGATCTCCCGGTTGTCGAAGGTGATGAGGTCGAAGTCTCGGTCCAGATTCTCGACAGAGTTCCGGTGACCTACCCGCTGCACGGCGCTCCATTCCGCTACGACGATCCGTTCGGCCCGGCCGTCGATCCATCGGAGTGGGATGCGCTGAAGTGATCCTGCTCGACACCCACATCTGGCTTTGGTGGGTCCACGAAGACATGACGCGGTGGGACCTCATTGGCGCTCTTGAGGACACCTACGAGGGAGAAGAGCTGGTTGTCAGCGTGATCTCGTGCTGGGAAATCGCAAAGCTCGTCGAGCACAAAAGAATTGACCTCAAACGTGATCTCGACGCGTGGCTGCTTGGCGCGCTCGGTCCTTCGGGCATCCGGCTGCTTCCGCTCACGCAGCAAATTGCTGTCGAAGCGTGCAGATTACCGGGCAGGTTTCATCGCGATCCCGCTGATCAGATCATTGTGGCGACCGCGCGCGTTCTCAACATTCCGCTCATGACCGCGGACCAGAAGATTCGCCGCTATCCGCACGTGCGGATCTTCAACGACGACATGACGATTCACGACGGTTGAAATGCCGGGCGTGCCTGCCGCGAAAACTGATTCGTAGCAAATAGCCCATTCGCAGGGCGGGCCGGAGCCCGCCCTGCGACATCGGACGTTACTTTGTCAGTTTCATTGATGGGTCGCCGAAGAGGAGCCAGGAGCGGCGGACGTCGATGTCTTGTGTTGCCTGCTTGGCCGCGCGGACGGCGTCGCCGATCGTAATCGGCGTTGCGCCGAAGAGTTGGCGGAGCAGCTCTTTGTTCATCTGGAATTGCGGGTACGGTTCGGTCAGCGTCGACGATGCCCAGACCGCGACCGCGCCGCCGTTGGGTGACTTGAGCAGTGCCGCGGCCAGGCTCTCCGAGTACAGGTCGTGGAAGTAGCCGTTCAGACAGGTCATGGCCATCACGAACGGTTGGTGCGCGCTGTTGGTGAGCGTGGAGGCGTCGTTCGAGCTGAAGAGATCGAAGCTCCAGATCTCCACCGAGCCGTGGCCCATGTAGTCGACGAGCACTGGCCCGGCGTTGAACGCGCTGACGATGTCGTTGTGCGCGGTGGGCGTAGAGCCGATATTGATCGTCTGCACATTGAAGCTCGGCGGCAGCAGCGTCTTCGCCACGGCGGCCTCGGTCTCGAAATCGAACGTCTCCGGCACGTCGGCGATGAGCACGGCGTTCTGGGACGACGTGGTCAGCGGCGTGCTCCTGGTGGCGATCTTGTTGATCACCGTGTTCGCATCGGCGGCGGTCTTCACCGGGATGCGTCCGATGGCCAGGTCAGGAATCGTGTCGCTGTTGAAATCGGTGAACCAGTCGTCGGACGGTGCGTTGAAGTAGAGCGTCGGTACGAGGCGGGTCGGGACAAAGTTGAACGAGCCGAGGCCGAGGTAGTTGCGAGGATCGATGCTGGCATCGCCGAGGAGCAGCACGTACTTCGGTGCACGCGTCCAGGTGCGCGTCGAGCTCAGGAACGAACGGATCGCTTCCTGGCTCGTGATGCCGAAGTTGTACTCGTCGTAGATGTCTTCCACGTCGACCACGTTCGTGAGCGTGCCGCCCGCGTCGCGCGCGGACTTGAGCGTGTTGGCCGCCGCGCTGAAGGCGGAGTTGGTGATGATGATCAGATCTGCCTGACGGCTGTGAGGATCGGACCAGTGCGACGGAGCATTGAGCGTCAATGATCCGGCGGCGGGCGTAAGGATGCGATCGCCGGAGAAGACCACCACCGTTCGCGGCGTAGCCGAGGCCGGCGCTGTGAACGTTGCTCGGAACACGCCGCTGACGGAGGTGACGGTGACGTCGAGGCCGCGCGGCGCGAACGGATCGGTGATGTCGAGCGCGCGGATCGTGTTGCTTGTGAATCCGTCCACCGTGAGCTGCTGCGAGCCGGCCACCTTCACCTCGAGGAGGCCGTTGTCGGCCTTGAGGAGATGTTGATAGGTGAGCGTCGCGGAGGCGAGGATGCTGACGTCATTGTCAGTGTTGAGCGCCGTCAGCTTCAGCGCGTTCGCACCGTTCGTCAGGAAACTTTGCGGGAAAGAGTAGTTGAACGACTTCAGCTCGACGTTGTCGAGGATGGCGGTGCCGAGCAGTTGGCCGCCGATCTCGACGCGGACCTGATGCTGGATCGAGTCGGTGCCGCCCTGAATCACGATCTGGAGCGAGGCGTTGCCACCCGAGGCGTCGAGGTTGGCGACGGTGAGATCCTGCGAAACCGGTTCGGTGGTGATCAGCGGCCCGAAGAAATTCTCGCCGCCGTCGCCGGTACCGGTGAGGCCGCTGGCGAGAAGGGTGCGGTCGGAACGTTTGAAGGTGAACGCGACACTGCTGGCCGGCGATCCGCCGCCGCTCTTATTGGTGGTGAGTTGCTCGGTGTTGTGATCGATGCGCAGCCAGTAGGTGCGCGCATCGGTCAACGCGGTGTCGAGGCCGAGGGCGTAGAACTCGATCGAATCGTTCGGTCCGAACTTGTTGCCCTGCGAGCCGTTGATGACGATCGGCACCTTGATGCCGTCGCAGAAAAGCGCCATCTTCTTCGCGTCGGAGGGAGGCGTGAAGCCGGCCGCGGTCATGGCGGAGGCGGTGAGGCGATACCACCCTTCCTGGGTGATGCTGATCTTCAGTCCGGCGGTATCGGCGTTGTCGAGCTGCTGGCTGATTTGTGCCGCGGTCGGCGTCGGAAGCGTGGACGGCTGCACGGCGCCAATGCCGTCGGCCGGTACGAGCAGAGGATCGGAGGAGGCGAGGTTCGGCAGCGTGGGAGACGGCTGCTGCGTGGTGGGGTCGTCGTTCGGTACCAACCGCGTCGAATACGGTCCGTTCATCTTCGTCTTGCCGTGTGTGTCGACGTCCTCGAGCGAATACTGCGCGAACGTGTTGGGCGAGGGGAGCGTGTCCGTGAAGCGGTAGGACTGACCCGATTTCGGATGACCCTTGGTGATGAAGGCGGTGCCGGCGATGAGGTGCTGGTTGATCCTGGTGGTCGTGCCGCCGACCATCCGGTAGATGTTGAAGCCGAGGTTGTCGTTCTCGAAGCTGGTGCGCCACTGCAGGAGCACATTGGCGTCGTGCTGCTGCGCGTCGAACGAAGTGAGTTTCACGAGCGTGGGGATCGATGACAGGAGCGCGAAGCCGTAGTCGACGTCCGGCGAGCTGATCGCCTGGCCGCCCGCCGTAGTCCCGGCGGTGGTTTTCAGCACGAGGTGCGTGTTGTCGGTAACGCTGAGGATCGTGAACAGCACGCCGCCGATGATGATCGGATCGTTGGGGCGGTAGTTGCCGACGAACGTGGTTCCGGTGCCGGTGACGTTCGCGGAGCCGTTCGTCGTCGCCGCGGTGCCGGGGCTGGTGGTGAGATCCATGACCTCCATCCCGTTCGGGGGATTCGGTCCCGTGATCAGCCCCTCGGTCTTCTCCGAGGTCGCGCCGAAGCCGACGACGTTGCCGTTGGTGTCGGTGACCTTCACGACGTACGTGGAGTTCGCCAGTCCGGTGAAGCTGTAGAAGCCGTTGACGTCCGTCGTGGCCGTCTCGAGAGCCGCACCGCCACGCTGATAGGCGACGCCGCCGGCTGTTGCTCCGCGGTAGAGGACGGTGAGCGTGAGGTGCGTGTCGTCGGTGATGCCGGAGATGGTGTACGGCACGCCGGCGATGCTGATGACGTTGCCCGGCGCGTACTGCGTGAACGAGGTGCCGGTACCGACGACGGTGTTGAAGCCGTTCGTCACGGCGAGCGTGCCCGGACCGGCGGTAAGCGGGATGATGTCCAGCGTGACGCCGGAGAGGCCGGTTTCGGTGTTGCCGATGACGCCATTCTTGTCGGCGTCGTTCCAGATCTTGCCGGTGATGGAACGCTGGCTGACGGCCGGCACCTGGAACGCGAAATCGCGATCGAGGACGCTGCCCGCGGCGGTGACGGTGGCGCCGAGCTGCGCGCCGGGCGAGGTGACGTCGCTGTCGGGACGGCCGTAGACCTTGCCGGCGCCGGTGGCCTGGAGGAAGTTGCTGGCCAGGGTCAGGTGCGTGTCGTCAGTGATGCTGATGATCGTGTACGTCGCGTTCACGCCGGCGGTGGTGATGGTGATCGTTTCACCAGCCACGAACTTCGTGAAGGCGGTGCCGGTGCCGACGATGGCGGTGGAGTTAAGGGTGGCCTGAACCGTGCCGATGTCCGCGCCGATGTAGTTGAAGCTGGTCGGATTCTGCACGCTGACGATGTAGCTGCCGTTGGCCAAACCGGAGAAGAGGTACTTGCCGCTGGCGTCGGTGGTGACCACGCCGAAGAAGGCCGGTGCGCGATAAGCGAGGCCGGCCGCGGTGCCGGCGGCGTTCGTCGTCAGAGTCATGCTGGTGTTGCTGGCGATGCTCTGGACGATGAAGTCCGTTCCGTTGATGTTGATCGTGTCGTTGACTTTGAAGTCGGTCAGGAAGGCGGTGCCGGTGCCGGTGACGACATTGGAAGCCGCCGTCGTGGCCACGGTTCCCGCGCCGGCGGGATTGGCCGTGAAGGCCTTTCCGGCGCCGGTCGCTGCGAGGTAATTCGTGGCCAGAGTGAGGCTGGTGTTGCTGGCGATGCTTTGGATGATGTAGCCGACGCCGGCGATGGCGATCGGCTCACCGGCGTGGTAGTTGAGGAACGTCGTTCCGGCGCCGGTGACGGTCGCGGAGCCATTGGTCGCGGTGACGGTTCCCGCACCGGCGGTTAGATCGATGCTGCCGTTGGCGTTGGCGTCCTTGGCGATACGGACGGTGACGCCGGCGATTCCGGGCTCGCCCGCGTCCTGGAAGCCGTTGCCGTTGAGGTCATTGAAGACGGTGTCGCCGATCGAGCGGCTGACCGTGAATCCGAAGCTCGGCGTGGCGGAGCGGTCGATGCTCGCGACCAGGTTGGAGACGAGGCGCTGATCGGCGATGGCGTAGCTGCTGGTGCCGATGAAGTTCGTCAGTACGCCCGTGGTGTCGGTGATCTTGACCGTGTAATCGGCGCCGCCGCCGGTGAGTCCGCTGAACGTGAACGTGCCGTCGGCCGCGGTGATGGTCGTGCCGATGACGTTCAGGCTGGCGTCCAGGATCTCCACCGAGACTCCGCCGATGCCGGACTCGGTGTTGTCGAACGTGGCGAACGATTTGTACGCCTTGCCCGCTCCCGTCGCCTGCGCGTAGTTCGTGGTCAGGGTGAGATGCGTGTCGTCGGTGATGGTGGCGATGGTGTAGCCGACGCCGGCGATCTCGAACGCGTCGCCGACGTTGTTGTTCTTGAAGGTCGTGCCGGTGCCGACCACCGCGGTCGACAAGTTCGTCGCGGAAACCGTTCCCGGGCCGGTAGAGAAAACGGTGTCTTTGAAGATGCGGTCCTTGTACGAGAAGGTCGTGCCGCCGGGCGGGAGATATCCGTAATCGGCGGAGAGGAACGCACCTCCCCCGAAGACGCTGGTGTACTTGAAAGTGACGTTCGGGCTTCCCGGCGTTGGCGTCGTCAGCGTATAGCCGGCGGGCGTTCTTGCCACGACGAAGTAGGTCTCAACGCCCGTCGCCGGAGAGATACCGGAGAAGAGGTAGCTGCCATCCGGCGCGGTGGTGGTCGGGATCTTGTACGCCAGTCCGGCGCCGGTAGTACCGGTGAAGTTCGCGGTCAGGTTGAGGTGGGTGTTGTCGGTGACGGTATTGACGGTGTAGGTCGTGCCGCTGATGGAGATGGTGTCGCCGTTCTGCAGGTTCGTGAAGGTGGTGCCGTTGCCGACGATCGCCGTCGAGCCGGTCGTAGCGGACACGGTTCCCGCGCCGAAGACGAGGGTGTCGACGAGCGCATCGACGCCGATGTTGAGCACGCCGTTCCCGTTGGTGTCGCGATAGAGCTTGATGACCACGCCGCCGAGGCCGACTTCGCCGGGATCGCGCAGGCCGTTGTTGTTGGCATCGACCCAGGCCTGATCACCGAAGGAGGCGGTGGAGCTCGACGACGAGTAGCCAAGGTCCGCCTGGTTGTAGTTCTGACCGGCCGTCAGGTTGAAGACGGATGTGCGGTTGTTCGTGTTGCCGATCGGAGCGGACTGCGTGAGGCCGGGGGGCAGCCCGTTCGGATTGCCCGAGGTCGTGGCCTCGACGTAGTAGCCGTTGCCGGGGGTTACGTTAGGGAAGATAAATCGGCCGTTCGAGTCGGTCGTGGCGCTGGCCACGGGAGTTCCGAACTGGTCTTTCAGCGTGACGATGACGTTGTCGATGCCGGGCTCGCCGAGGTCCTGAACGGCATTGGCGTTTGCGTCGAACCACAGGCGGCCGGCTACCGATGCCGCCAGCACCGTCGGCGTGGCCACGATGTTCGTAACCGGATTGCTGGGCAGTTGGATCGGAAGCTGGACCGACGACGTGTAGGAGGTGTTCGTCACCGAGGTCTGGCCGGAGGGGAACGGGTTGTTGATCTGCACGGTGTACGTCGCGATCAGCGACTGGCCGCCCACCAGCGTGTAGAGCAGGCTCGACGAGAGAATGTCCGGCGGGTTCGTGCCGGAGACGGCGATGTCGTAGGTGATGGAGACGTCGTCGATGAAGATGAATTCGTTCGCGCCCTGATAGCTGCCGTTCGGGAAGGTGAAGCGGATGGCGGTGTTCGCGCCGATCAACGGCGTGAGGTCGTAGCTGGCCGTCCCGGTCGTTGCGCCGGTGATACCGGTGATCGCCGGAAACGTGGTGCCGAACGCGCCGCCCGTGCCGGCGGTGCCGCCAAGGATACTGAAGCTGTCGGCCGGGTCGACGCCGGTGTCGGTGCGGTAGCGGAACGTGAGGCGAGCGCTGGTAGCG
Source organism: Thermoanaerobaculia bacterium (assembly GCA_035996815.1). Lineage (GTDB taxonomy): Bacteria > Acidobacteriota > Thermoanaerobaculia > Gp7-AA8 > Gp7-AA8 > JADGNZ01. Next base: position 12,496 of record DASYJF010000104.1, read on the forward strand.
CCGGTCAGGCTCACAGCGCGCGAGATGGTTTCCTCGAGTGAGTTCGCGTTGGAGAGAGAGAGCTCCGTGCCGATGATCTGCATGTCGCCCTGAACCGCGGAGCCGTTCGTGGCGCCGCCGCCAGTGTCGCCGGCTTCCGTCCAGTTGCCGGTCCAATTCCGCGTGCCAGCGTTAAGCGCGTATGACTGCGAGTTGAAGCTATCGCCGACCGTCGATCGATTCAGCGTCGTCGTTCCGGCCACCATCGAGAGGCCGGTGGGCAACGCGTCGTAGATGGCGATGCCTGTCAGCGGATTCGTTCCCGCCGTGGCCGGATTGGTGACCGTCGTTGTGTACGTGAACGTGTCGCCGGGGAAGAGCGGCGTGGCCGCGGGAACGCTCGAAGCTTTCGTGATCGAGACGCTGCCCGACGCTACGTAAGCGAAGTCCGAGGCAGTGAAGGTCTGCGACACCGGCGGGCTGTTGCCGACCGTGCGCGTCGCGCTGGACGTTACGTTGTTCTGGCTCAGCGTGCCGTTCGCGAACACGGAAGTCGTGGCCGCGCGGAACGTGATCGCGACCTGCTGGTTCGGAAGAAACGCGCCGCCGGTTTTGGCCGTGGACCACGTCAGCACGTACGGGTTGCCCGCCGTGCCCGCTCCCGTAATCACCGGCTCATTGCCTGCGCCTGCGACGAAGTAGGCCTGGCCAGCTCCGGCCGGCGCAGTCGTCGCCAGCGTGAGGTGGGTGTTGTCGGTGATGCTCTGGATCGTGTAGCCGATGCCGTTGATGGTGATCGGATTCCCCGCGGTCAGCCCGGTGAAGGTGGTGCCGGTGCCGACGACGGCGGTCGTGCCGTTGGTGGTCACCGTTCCCGCGGCGGCCGCGCTGTTGGTGACGGTGAGATCGGGCTTGGTGATCGTGGTGAAGCCCGGCACGAACTGCCAGTTCGGCGGCATCGTGTCGACGACGGTGACGCCGTCGACGTTGTACGACTGCGTGTTCGCTTTGATGGTGAAGCTGGTCGTCGAGCCGCTGGCCGTGGAGACCACGCCCGGATTGGCGCTCTTGCTCGTGGTGAGAACGAGTGACACGAAATCGGTGGCCGGCAGAGCGACATAGCCGAGGTCGAGGTTGGGTGTAGGAGTCGTGGCGGTGTCGGCGTTTTCACCGTATGCCATCGAGAACAAGCCGGTCGCGTAGAAGCGCGCGCCGTCGAGTGCGCCGGTCGGACCGGGCGGGACGAACTGGCTCTGCAGGCGGTTCAGCGTGTAGGTGACGTCGGGCGTCCCGTCGTTGTTGTAGTCGACGAAGACCTGGGTGTTGTCCTGCCCGACGGTGAGGAAGACGCCGTTGCCATTGGTCGGGGCGGTGGTCAGCGGGAGCGACCCCGGCGACCATCCCATGAAGTGCTCTTTGTAGAGGAAAGTGGTCGGCAGCAGGCTGTAGCCCCATTCGAAGGCCTGACCAGTCGGGTTGCCTTGAGCCGTGGAATCGCCGAAACCGACTCCCCAGAATGGACTGCTGGCGCTGAAGTACAGGCCGGAGCTGACAGGGACGGAGGGGTTTGCACCGATGGCCCGGTTGTACGACTGCGAGCTGTTGCCGGGGATGGCGAATGATCCCGATGTCGACTGACTCTGCCAATTGATTGTCAGCGGCGTGGCGTTGGGATTGAAGAGGTAGTAGTCGGTGACGCCGTTGTTGGCGTTCGCCGCCTGGCTGAACGGGGCGTAGTAGTCGTTGGTCCAGAAGCCGCGCGGGAAGGCGCTCAGTCCGCGCGCCGCGTAGGTCTGGTTGATGCGTCCGGCGACGTACTTCACCTGCAGCGTTTTGTTGCCGTTGATCACGGCGCCCGAATTCAGCGGTCCGCCGCCGGGGAACGTCGTACAGGTCACGTGCAGCGAACAGGCGCTGATTCGATCGAGGAGAAAGGACTGCCCTTTCTGCAACGTCACCGTCGTCCCGTCGCCGGCGTTGTTCCAGGTGGCGTCTCGATTCAGGTTGAGGATGTCGGGTGCGCCGTCGTGATTCAGATCGATGGTGACCGTGGTGTTGTCGTCGGTTGCCTGGATGAGCGCATAGACGCGCTCGAAACCGGTGAAGAAATTCACGTCGGTGGCGAAGTTATCCTCACCGAACGGAAGGACATACGTCGTCAACTGCGGCTTGACGGGGTAAATCTCCCACGCATCGCCCTGGTTGCCCGCTCCTCGAGCTTCCATCCACATCGCGCGGGTCACCGTGACTGGTCCCCCAGCGATGTAGACGCGGTCGCCGCCGTCGTAGCAGCGGTTGCCGGGATTGGTCTGACCGGCGCAGGTGCTCGCGGGGTTGCGGATGTTGGGAACGTTGGACGATTCGAAGACCTTGATCGTGCCGGGCGTGGCCAGCGTGTAGGTTTCGTCGGCCGTGGCGGCCGGGTTGTTCGGATCGAAGTTGTAGCCGTTTTCCCAATGGTCGTAGTAGACGGTAGTGTTTGCAGACCATGCCACGACCGAGGTGACCGAATGCATACCGGTCACGCCGGCGTTCGCATCGAGGTCGTTAAAAATGAAGTACATGTTCTGCTCGTCGCCGGGCAGGAAGTACTCCGAATAGCCGGCCGCGGCCTGGCCGAACGACGCGCCTGCGCACAAGAAAAGCACGCACGTGATGATGATGGTTCGCAGCGTTCGGTACGTCAGGGCATGTCTCATGTGCATGTTCCTCGGAGCGATTGCAATGCGCGCTCTGCTGAAGATCGACCCCTCGCTGGCAATGCGCGGCCGGCGTTGGCGTCGAGTAAATTTTTGGAGCGGGACCTGGGACGCACATCTTGCCACAAGAGAGGGTTATTTTCAGCATCTGGCCCAAATTTTCTGGACGAGGTGTGCTACGCGGGCGCGAGAGCGCCGATCCTGGCCAAGGCCGGCATTTCCCTTGCTGTTCCGTACCGCGGGAGCACATGAAAATGCCTGCTAAAAAACGCGAATTGATCGAGCCGCATGCGGGAGACAAACGTTACGTCCGCCGCGACGACAAAGGACAGTTCAAGGAATCCGACAACGTGAGCCGTTCGCTGTCGCAGGACGTCCGCAAGAAAGCCTCCACGGTTTCGAAGCCGGGGCAGGGCGACCGCGGCGATCGCAAGTAACTATTCACGGTTGGAGGCGGTGGGTTTATCATCCCCGCCTCCATGCGGCGCTTATCTCTGGCGATTGCCCTGCTTGCGCTCGCGTCGTTCGCGCGCGCGGAGTCGCTGCGCGTGGTCACGCCGGCCAATGGCGCCACGTTGCGCGGCGGCTCGTTCGCGGAACTGCGGTGGACGTCTGCGCAACTGCCGGCCGGAGCCGAGGAGTGGGAAGGGTTTCTGTCGGTGGATGGCGGGAAGTACTACGCCTTTCGCGTGACGCCGCATCTCGACATCCAGCTGGGTAAATTTACGTTCGTCGTCCCGAACGTCGACACCCGCAATGCCCGGATACTGATTCGCACCGGCGACGAGGTGCATGAGCTGCACTTCGAGAGCCGCGATTCATTCTCCATCGTCCGCGATGCGACGGCGGAAGAGCTCCTGCCGCGGTTGTCGCAGTTGGGACGCGGAGAGGCGGCGCGCGACGGCGATCCCGCGGTCCTCGCCTGGGCGGATGGTGCGCGAAATGGATCGGGCCTTTCGCAGCAATCGTCGACGCCCGTATCGTCAGCCGCCCTTGCGTCGTCGATCGGCGACAGTCACGGCGACGTACTCGTGCTCGTCCCCGCGGCGAACGTCCTCGCCGCTCCTGTTTCGACTTCAACCTCGCTCGTATGTGCACGCGTCAAGCACGCACGCGCGTCCGAGCCACTCGCGACTTCCGTCGATCTCCTTCTGGTCTGCAGCCGCTGGAACATCTAGTTCCCGCCCCGCGCGCCTGACCAATTCACTAAGCCCATCGAAGGAGAAACCGATGAAGACGAATGTCTCATCAATATTGCTGTACGCGCTTTTGCTTTTGCTTTTGCTCGCGCTGCCGCTGGCCGCGCAGTCTCCCAACACCGCCACAATGATCGTCGTCGTTGCCGACCAATCCGGCGCGAACGTGCCGGATGCGCACGTTTCCGTCGTGAACACCGCCACCGGCGCTACGCGTGAAGCAACGAGCGGCAGCGACGGCCGCGCCACGATTGCCGCGCTGCCACTGACCGGCAGCTACACCATTCGCGTTTCGAAAAACGGATTCGGCAACGAAGAGCGGAACGACATCACGCTTCGTTCCGGCGAGACCGCGACACTGAAAGTCAGTCTGCTCGTCGGAACCAGTGCGTCGGAAGTGACCGTCCTCGGTACGGCACAAGGCGTGCGCGCCGATCCTCAAATCGGCCGCCGCTTCGACACGAAAGAGATCGACGAGACGCCAATCCTCGGACGGAAGATGTCGTCGATTCCTCTGCTCAACTCCGCCTTCCGGCAGGGAAAAGGAACCGGCGATCTCTTCGTCAATCAGACCTACTTCGTTACTGGCGCCGGCTCTCGCCGCACGACCACCTTCACGCTCGACGGCGCGAATGACGACGAAGCGTGGGGCCGTCAGACGATGATCGCCACCATCCCGCTCGGCGCGATTCAGGAAGTGACCGTGCTGTCGAACGCCTTTTCCGCCGAGTACGGATGGACCGCAGGCCCGGCGCTGAACATCGTCACGAAATCGGGCACGAACAACATGCACGGCGAGTTGCTCTACATGAACCGCCTCGGCAGCGCGCAGGCAAAAACGTTTTCGACCAGCGGCTTTTGCGCGCCCTCCGTGGCGACGTGCGTGACGCCGTCGACGCTCGCCGCGATCAATCCAGTCGATATCCCCGATTCCCTCAACCAGTACTCCGGCTCGCTCGGCGGTCCGATCGCGAAGGACAAGACGTTCTTTTTCCTCACCGCCGACTACACGAGTCAGGATCGGACGACGTTCCTCTCGCCGACGCTGCCTGCGTTCGTCCTGCCCGCGAACGGCGATCTCGCCTACACCGGCCATTACCGGCAATCGCTCTTCAACGGACGGCTCGATCATCAGCTCACGTCGAATCAGACGCTGATGCTGCGCGCGAATCTCGACCGCTTCTACGACGACAATCCGCAGGACGCCGTCGGTGGCACGAGCGCGCCGAGCGTGGCCCGCAAGTACTCGCGCGGATCGTGGACGGGGCAGATGAATCACACAGCCGTCCTGACGCCCGATCTGTTCAACGAGGCGCGCATCGCGTATCTCCACGGCGGTCCGGTGACGAAGTGGGAAGCGCAAACTCTCTCCACGACCTATACGCGCGCCGGCTCCGTGCCGTTCACGATCGGGCAGTCGCGCGTCTCGGACCTGTTCGGCCGGCAGTCGCAGTTCTCCGACACCTTGTCGTGGTCGCGCGGCAAGCACTACGTCCGCGTCGGCGGCAACGTGATCAACCACACGTCCGGCGGCTTCGGCAGCGAGCCGGGCACGGCACTCCTCGGAACGTTCACGTTCAAGAACACGACCACCAAGCCCTTCGATCAACTGACGCTGGCCGACGTGCAGTCGTACACGCAGCCGATCAACTTCGGCGTCAGCGACTACAAGCTGACGCAGCGCCTCTACACGGGATTCGTGCAGGACAGCATCCACGTCACCGACAATCTCAACGTCGAGGCCGGCCTCCGCTACGACCGGCAGACGCTGACTGATGCGAAGAAAAACTTCGAGCCGCGCGTAGGCTTCGGCTGGCATCCCAATGGCGATCCGCGTCTGGCCATCCGCGGCGGCTACGGCATGTACTACACGCAGATTCAGTCGAATCTCATCGCCGGCTATCTCGTGAACGGATTGGACGGACTCACGACCTACACCGCCGTTCCGGGACAGCTCGGATTCCCGACTTGCCTGACCGGTGCATGCCTTCCGCTCTCATTCGATCCGAAGACGTTGCCCGCATCGCAACTGCCGGCACGCGACATCGTCATTCAGGCCGGCCGGCGTAGTTTTTACGAAAGCCAGTTCGCGAAATACGGCCTCAACTTCGACAAGCTCCCGTTCTACCCCGACGAACTGGTGAATCCGAAGAGCCAGGTAGCGTCGATCGGCGCCGAGCGCGAGTTCGGTAAGGGTTTGTTCATCGGATCCGACTTCGTCCATCAGCATTGGACCGATCTCGTTCGCAACGTCGATCTCAACGCGCCGTCCGCATTCGACCGCACCGCGCCCGGCCAGGTCCGCAGCGTGGCCGCGGCGAACGCCACCCGTCCCATCCTCCCCGTCAACGGCGGCGTGCGCCAAGTCAACGTGCTCATGAACCTCGGCGAGGCCGACTACAACGGACTGCAGACGCAGGTCAGTTACCGCGGCAGTTCGCGTTTCTACGCCGCGCTGAGCTACACGCTGTCGAAGGCGACGAATACGACGGAGCCAGACGGCAACGGCGTCGGCCCGAACCAGAGCATCATCTCCCGCCTCGGCGACGAAGAAAACGGACCGAGCCTCCTCGACCAACGTCATCGCGCCGTCCTCACGCTGAATTACCAGTTGCCGCTCAACATCACCGTCGGCACGCTGATGCAATACGCCTCGGCACGTCCCTTCACCGCGACGACCGGCATCGACAACAACGGCGACGGAGCCAATAACGACCGTCCGATCGTCAACGGCGCAGTAATGCCGAAGTCCGCCTTCCGAGGAACGCCAACCTCAGATGTCGCCGCGTTCGTCGAAGCGCGCATCCGGCAATCGTCGCTCCTTGGCACGGTCCTGTTGCGCATCGAGGGATTCAACCTACTGAACCACGGCAACTACCTCGGCCGCGGCCAAACCGTCTACGGCGACGCCGCCACACCCAACACCACCTTCGGCCAGCTAGTCGCCGTCGGCACGTCGACGAACGCGATCCCCGCCTTCGCCAACGTCGATCCGCCACGCATGTTCCAGGTGCAACTGCGGTTTGTTTTTTGAGTCAAACACCCGTCTTGCAGCTCACTACAGGACCGCCGCCGCGATGCGCTAACCCGATATAGAATCCCGGCCCGCGTCATGCACCGCGTGATGCAGCAATTCTGATGGCGAAGGCGAAAGAACAGGCTTCTGCGACGATCGATCCGGCGGCCGCGTGCGCGCCGGAGTGGACTGACATCCTCCGGCAGATGATCCTCATCCGCCGTTTCGAGGAGGCGACCGAGCGCGAGTTCCGCAAGGGCAAGATCGGCGGATATCTGCACGTCTACAGCGGGCAGGAGGCGGTGGCCAGCGGCATCATCACGGCGCTGCAGAAGGGTGACGTCCTCTTCACCGGCTATCGCGATCACGCCCACGCCATCGCCCTCGGCTCCGAGCCGCGGCGCGTGATGGCAGAGCTGTTCGGCAAAGCGACCGGCATTTCGAAGGGCAAGGGCGGCTCGATGCATCTGTTCGACGTCGAGCACGGCTTCTACGGCGGCTACGGAATCGTCGGCGGTCATCTCACGCTCGCCGCCGGTGCCGCGTATGCGCTGCGTTACCGCGACACCGAACGCATCGCCGTCTGCTACTTCGGCGATGGCGCGATGAACATCGGCTCGTTCCACGAAGCGATGAACATGGCCGGGTTGTGGGGCAAGTCGGGCATGTGTCCGATCCTCTTCATCATCGAGAACAACGGCTACGCGATGGGCACCTCGGTGGAACGTCATTCGGCGCTGACCGATCTCTCGCAACGCGTGCGCGCGTACAACATCCCGACCGAGAAGGTTGATGGCCAGGATGTCTTCGCCGTGCGCGGCGTCGCGGATCGCGTCGTTCGTCAGATTCGCGAGACTGGCAAGCCGTACTGCATCGAAGCGATCACGTATCGATTCTCCGGCCACGGCGCGGCGGACATCCTCCAGCCGTATCGCAGTAAGGACGAGGTCGAACAGCATCGCCATCGCGATCCGATCGGCATCCTCCGCAACCGCCTCGGCGAGATCTGCGGACTCACCGACGACGACGTAAAAGAGATCGAGGATTGGGCGACGAAGGAAGTCACTGCCGCCGTCCAGTTCGCGGAAGAGAGCCCGCAGCCGGATTCAGAAGAGTTGTGGCGCGACATCGTGGCGGAACACGGACCGACGCGGGAGAACGAGTAAGGCGATGGCTGAGAAGAGTTACCGCGACGCCATTCGCGACGCGATGATGGAAGAGATGGACCGCGACGCCAACGTCCTCATCATGGGTGAGGACATCGGTGTCTACGAGGGCACCTTCCGCATCACCGCCGGCATGCTGAAAAAGTACGGGCCGAAGCGCGTCATCGACACGCCGATCGCCGAGGCGGGCATGGCCGGGACGGCGGTCGGGATGGCGATGCTCGGATTGCGTCCGATCGTGGAGATGATGACGATGAACTTCGCGATCGTCGCCGCCGATCAGATCCTCAATCACGCCGCGAAGGTTCGCTACTTCTCCGGCGGCCAGGTCGACGTGCCTATTGTGATTCGCGGACCGCAAGGTGCCGGCGTTCAGCTTTCCGCGCAGCACTCGCAGACGTTCGAATCGTTCTACGCGCACTTTCCGGGATTGAAAGTCGTCGCGCCCGCGACGCCGGCCGACGCGAAGGGATTGTTGAAGACGTCGATCCGCGGACGCGATCCGGTCATCTTCCTCGAGAGCGCCGCGCTGTACGGCATGAAGGGCGAAGTTCCGGACGATGCCGACTTCACCGTTCCCTTCGGCGTCTCGCGCATCGCGCGCGAGGGGAGCGATGTCACGATCGTTTCGTACAGCCGCATGCTGCAGATGTCGTTGATCGCCGCCGAGACGCTTGCGGAGGAAGGCATCGAGTGCGAGGTCATCGATCTCCGTACGCTTCGTCCCCTTGATCTCGATCCTGCCTACGCCTCGGTCACGAAAACGCATCGCTGTGTCGTGGTGCAGGAACAGTGGAAGCCGTTCGGCGCGGCGGCGGAGATTGCGGCCAGCATCACCGAGAACGTCTTCGACGAGCTCGATGCGCCGGTGGCGCGCGTCACGGGCGAGGACGTGCCGATGCCGTACGCGCGCAATCTCGAACTGCTGGCCACGCCGCACGAGCAGCACGTCATCGCGGCGGTGAAGAAAGTGATGTACGCGAATGGCTGAAATCATCATGCCCAAGATGGGCGACGCGATGACCGAGGGGAAGGTCGTCCGTTGGTACAAACAGGCTGGCGACGTCGTGAAGAAAGGCGAGCCGGTGCTGGAGATCGAGACCGACAAGGTCAATCTCGACCTCGAAGCCGAGCAGGATGGGACGCTCGGCGACGTCGCCGCCGAAGCCGGGAAGATGGTGGAAGTCGGCGGCGTGCTGGCCACGATCCTTGGCGCGGGCGAGAAGGCGGCGCCGAAGAAGGAAGCAGCCGCGGAACCTGAACCTGCTCCTGCCCGGCGCGCCGTCGATAAGAAAGATTCAGTCAAGCATTCGACCGGCGAGTACGCCGAAGCGATCGAGATGAAAGCGCCGCGCGTCGATCGGACTTCGGCCGCTTCCACTGCAGCGACTCCGAGTGGCGACAACGGACGGCGGCGCTCGTCACCATTGGCGAGGAAGATGGCGCGCGAGCTCGGCGTCAGCATCGAGCAGGTGCAGGGGAGCGGGCCGGGCGGACGCATCGTCGCGAACGACATCAAGAACTTCAAGCCGTCCGCCGCCGCGCCGCAGAAGGCAAAAGCTCCGTCGCTGCCGCCGATGCAGCAACTCGAGACGAAAGAGATTCCGCTGACGGCGATGCGGCGCACGATCGCCAAACGGCTGGCCGAATCGACCGGACCGATTCCGCATTTCTATCTGACCGCGGAGTACGACGTCACGAACCTGCTGTCACTTCGGGAACAGCTCAATGAGATCGAAGGCATCAAGAGCAGCGTCAACGACTTTATCGTCCGCGCTGCTGCTCTTGCTCTCCGCCACCATCCGAACGTGAACGCGTCGTGGGGCGATGGGGCGATCACGCAGCATGGCGAGATTCACATCGGCATCGCGGTCTCGACTCCGGAAGGTCTCATCACGCCGGTGGTGCGGAACGCCGATTCAAAATCGGTCACCGACATTTCGAACGAAGTCCGCACGCTCGCCGACAAAGCGAAGAACCGCAAGCTCACACCGAACGATTACCAGGGCTCGACCTTCACGATCTCCAACCTCGGCGCATGGGGCATCGAGCAGTTCACCGCGATCATCAATCCGCCGAACGTGGCCATCCTCGCCATCGGCACCGCATCGGCGCAGCCCGTTGTAATCGATCGCCAGGTCGTCATCCGCGATCGAATGAAAGTGACGATGTCCTGCGACCACCGCGTCGTCGACGGCGCCCCCGGTGCCGAATACCTGCGCACGCTTCGCAGCTACATCGAACAACCGGTACGGCTCGTGCTTTAAGACGATTGTGCTTGACGTGGGCGCAACATCGGCCTACGTTGTAGCGGTTTGGTAGTCCCGTGTTCTCCGAACACGACGCCCATCTCGCAGTTTCCCGCCGGAAATCCTCGCCCGCAGACCTGTATTCACGCTCAGCCGGGCACAAACAAACAGGAGAGAGATGTATGAGATCGCTGAAAGTTTTGGTAGCTACTGCTTTATTTATTTTGTCCGCTGTGACGTCCTTCGCGGCCTGCCTGCCGCTTACGTCCTCCAACCCCGTCGGTGGGATCAACGGGGTGCGGCTGTCGTGGCAACCGGTGCCCGGCGCGACGAACTACGAAGTGCAGGCGTCAGCCGACAATTTTCAACACGTCACGTCGCTGTTGAGTCTTCCGGCCGGCTCGACGGGCGTGACGGTGAACGAGCTCACCTCGGTCGTGACGCAGTACTGGTTCCGCATCAGTGCGTCGAACCCGTCAAACCCCTCTGACGTCCCATGTTCCGGCACATTCATCGGCGTTTTTGGTTCGAATGAAGTACTTCACGACCGTGTCAACCGGGTCGTCTTCCCGGTCGTTGGCTCGACGCGCGGTTTGAACAATGCGTCGTTCAAAACGTCGCTTCGGCTTGGTCCGATAGCAACATCGAGCGTCGGAAAGATCGTCTTCCATCCGGCCGGACAAGCGGGCAGCGATGACGATCCGTCGATTCCCTACAGCCTCGAGCGCGGACAGACGCTGCAGTTCGACGACATTGTTGCTTCCATCGGCCAGAGCGGAATCGGATCGCTGGACATCATCCAGACGTTTCCTTTCGTTCGTCCGGAGACAACCCCGGTTCCGGCGGAAGTCCGCCTGTTTAACGAAGCGGCCGGAGGAACCTACGGCACGTTTGAATCGCCGGTCCTGCCCGTGGATGCATTCCGGCCGATCGACTGGAACCTCTTCGTTCCCTCTTCGCGCTTCCGCGTCAACATCGGCATCCGTACTCTTACGCAGACGCACGTCTCGTTCTTTCTCATCGCGGCCGAGGGGAGCATCACGGAAAAGGTCATCGATTTCCCGCCCGACTACACGTTTCTACAGGCTGCGGATCAATTCTTTGGCAAGCCGGTGAACCCGGGTGACTCGATCGTGGTCAACATGACCGGCGACAACGTCGTCGCCATTCCGTTCCACACCTTTACCGACAATTCGACGAACGATCCGGCGGTCTTCAATCCACAGTCGCCGGCGCATCTGACGTTCCCTGTGCTTGCGATCCCGATCGCGACCCCTTGATTTTCTTGCGAGGCGCCGGCGGCCACGCCGGCGCCTCAACCGAACTCGCGCAATCAAACCTGCACACCTCCTGTTACACTGCCCGGCACCCCGCCTATGCCTATGAATGAGCTCCTCGGGATCCTCATCGCGATCATCGTGATCTGGGTCATCCTGAAGCTGGCCAAGGTAGCGATCCGGCTGATCCTCTTCGTGATCGCCGTCCTCCTCATCGCCGGGGCGCTTTACTACGTCTTCATGAGGTGATCCATTTGAGCGACAGGAAATACAGGCATCAGGGCTACCAGGACAGCGGTGGCTATTCATCGAACACGAACCGCGGTCCGCGCCCGCAGACGCCGTACGAACCGCAGAACCAGCGCCTCGAAGGCGCGCCTCGCGGACGCACCGCCGGCGGCTTCGGCCCCGAGGTTTTCAAGTGCAACGCATGCGGCACGCAGAGACTGGGCCTCGATCAACCGACATCCGAAGAGACGTGCACGAAGTGCGCGGCGGATCTGCACACCTGCGGCAACTGCCGCTCCTTCGACACGACCACGCTTTGGGAGTGCCGCGAGAGCATCCCCGCGCGCATCTCCGGCAAGCACCTCCGCAACGAATGCGCGTTTTTCCAGCCGAAGGTCGTCCGCGATCTGACCGCCGACAAAGCCCGCCAGCCGCAGACCCCCGACGACGCGCGCAAGGCGTTCGACGCGCTCTTCAAGAAGTGATCGCGAGCGCCACGAATGAGATACCTCCGCTTTGTCGTGGCGCGGACGAATGAAGACTCGGGTGTTCGCGAGGGCTTATTTCAGGCTGCCGGCCGTCTCTCGCGCGCTGGGAATCTGACGACCTTCGAACAAACCCGGCTTGATACCATCGTGCAGTGGTTCTCGAAGCATTTGAACGAACCCACTCGCTTACAAGAACGCGAAACGCTTCCCACAAGCGCACGCGCGGCTTGGCTTGGTTTAAGGACACAGCCGCAGAACATCTCCGCCGGATTCGTGAAGCCACACTCGTCCTTGAAGAGCAGGGGATCGTCGTCGAGTGCATCGAAACGGAAAGGCCCGGATACGTGGTCTATGAGGACGAGTTCCAGGTCGTGGCAGAACCATTTGCAGACACCGGGGCGTAGCGATCGTTCGCCATCCGAAGAATCACGCCATCTCGTTTATCCTTCGCCCGCCTTGCGATTCGCCATCAACGTAATCCTCGCCGTCATCTCCGGCGTCCTCTTCGCCAGCGCGTTTCCGAACATCGCCGCGGGATGGCTGATCTTCATCGCGCTGCTGCCGCTATTCGTGGCGCTGTCGCGCGCGCGGACGTGGCGCGGCGCGTTCGCAATCGGCTGGCTATCGCAGACCGTTGCGTGGCTGATGATGGTGCCGTGGGTGATCCGGGTGATGTCGCATTACGGCGGGCTGCCGTACCTCACCGGCGTCCTGATTTTCATCGCCATGTGCGCGTACCTCGGCATGTACGGCGGTCTGTTCGGCGTGCTCTTTCACCGCATCGCGCCATCGACGAGCTTTCGCAGATGGCTGCTGATTCCGCTGGCGTGGGCGGCGGTCGAATATGCGCGGACCTATCTGTTCAGCGGATTTCCGTGGAGCCTCATCGCCGCGTCGATCGTCGACTACGCGCCGCTCGTGCAGTTCGATCGCGTCGCCGGTCCGTACGCGCTCGGCGTTTTGATCCTGTTGCCGTCGACGCTGATCGCTTGGCTGGGTGTGGGGAGTTGGGGGTGGGGAGTGGGAGCAAAGGCTCGGCAACTCGACGACGCCAACTCCCACGCCCCACGCCCCACACCCCACGCCCGCCTCTTCGCGATCGCCGGCGTCGTCATCATCATCTTTGTCTGGTGGTCGACCGGCTACATCGCAGCGAAGGTCTTCGTCCGTCCGAACGGATTGCCGATGTCGCGCGCGGCGCTGCTGCAGCCGAACATCTCGCAGGAGATGCGATGGGACAACGACAACCTCGTGCTGATCTTTCGCCGCATGATGGCCATGACCGAGGAGGCGGCGTCGAACGGTGTGCAGGTGGTGATCTGGCCGGAGTCGACGGTGCCGCTGTCGTACGCGTCGACGGACTTTTACAAACAAGCCATCGAGTCGGTCTCACGCGACCGCAACATCGACGTCATCCTCGGGTCGGTCGCCGAGGATTCGACGCAGCCGAACAAGATGTGGAACGCGGCGTTTCTTGTGAGCGGCGGGAAAACGATCGGCCACTACGACAAGATGCGGCTCGTGCCGTTCGGCGAGTACGTGCCGCTGCGGCAGATGCTTTTCTTCGCGCATGCGCTCGTCCACGCCGTCGGCCAGTTCGAATTCGGGACGAAGGACACGCCGCTCGATGGCCGCTTCCGCTACGGTCCGGCTATCTGCTACGAGGTGGTCTTCCCGCAGATTCCGCGCGCGCAGGTCGTGCACGGCGCCACGGTCCTCGTCACCATCACCAACGACGCCTGGTACGACGGCACCTCGGCGCCGCGGCAGCATTTGAATCAAGCGCGTTTGCGCGCCGTCGAAACCGATCGTTATCTATTGCGCGCCGGCACCACCGGCATCTCGGCGCTCGTCGATCCCGCCGGCCAGATCGTGCAGCAGTTGGAGATGGGGAAGCAGGGGATCATCTACGCCGACTTTCAGCCACGAACATCGACGACGCCGTACGTCCGCTACGGCGATTGGTTCGCGTGGGTGGCGATCGTGGCGGTGGTTTTGGGGATGGTGCGGCGGAGTCGATTCGTGGATTAGTGGCCAGTGGTCAGTGGTCAGGAACAAGCGTCGCTCGCGCGCGAAGGCGGAGGCGGTCGCCACAATTTTGTAGTGGCCGCCTCCGCGGCCACGCGTGACCGCGCGTGTACCCCCGGCCGAGCCGGGGGCTGGATTGTTCCGCGCGCCTCCGCGCGCGAGATACGCTCCTGACCACTGACCACTGACCACGCCCACTAATCCACTACCGACTAATCGACTAATCCACTACCCTTACGCGCCATGAAAGACGACACCCTCTCCAAAGTTTCCGACCTCAAAGACCGGCTGCAACTGGTCCGGAGCTATCTTTGACCTCGACTCCGCACGCAAGACGCTCGATGAGATCGAGCGCGAGATGTCCGCGCCTGGTTTTTGGGACAAGCCCGAGACCGCGCAGGACGTCGGCCGCAAGCGCGCGCGCGTAGAGAAGCGCATCGCCTCGGGCGAAGAAATCCTCAGCAAAGACAGTGAGCTCGACGTGCTGCTGGAACTGCAGCGCGAAGGGGAACCCGTCGATGCCGAAATCGACGAAGTCATGTCGCAGCTCGATACGGAGATCACCGCCATCGAGATGACCATGAAGCTCTCCGGCGAGCACGACGAGCGCGATGTCATCCTGGCCATCCATCCAGGCGCCGGCGGCACCGAGTCGCAGGATTGGGCCGAGATGCTGCTGCGCATGTATCTCCGTTACGCCGAGCGCAAGGGATGGTCGGCGGAAATCGTCGACTACCAGTCCGGCGAAGAAGCGGGACTGAAGAGCGTCACGGTGATGGTGCGCGGAGACTACGCGTACGGCTACATGAAATCGGAGCACGGCGTGCATCGGCTCGTGCGCATCTCGCCATTTGATGCGGCCAAGCGGCGGCATACATCGTTCGCGTCGGTGTACGTCTATCCCGACATCGACGAAGAGATTCAGATCGAGATCAACGACAAGGATTTGCGCGTCGATACGTACCGCTCCAGCGGCGCCGGCGGGCAGCATGTCAACGTCACCGATTCGGCGGTGCGCATCACGTATATGCCGAGCGGCATCGTCGTGACCTGCCAGAACGAGCGCAGCCAGCACAAGAATCGCGACGTGGCCATGAAGCTGCTGCGGTCGAAGCTGTATCAGCTCGAGGTGGAAAAGCGACAGGAGGATCAGGAGAAACTCGAGGGCGAGAAGAAGGAGATCGCCTTCGGCTCGCAGATCCGCTCGTACGTGATGCAGCCGTACCAGATGATCAAGGACCTCCGCACCGGCTACGAAGTCGGCGACGTGCAGCGCGTCATGGACGGAGACCTGGACGGATTCGTGGAGGCGTATCTGGCCGCGGGCGCGAGGAAGACGGCTGGTGAATAGGGTGTGGGGAGTGGGGTGTAGGGTGTGGGAGTGAAGCCGATGGAAGTCGTTAGTTTTTCACCGCTTCCTCCCGAACGTACAGGTGTCGCGCATTACGTGTCGATGCTGCTGCCCGCGCTGCGGCGCCACATTGATCTGACCACGGCGTCGATCTCCCACACCCCACACCCCACACCCCACACCCGCCTCTACCACCTCGGCAACAACCCTCACCACGCCTGGATCTACGAAGCGGCCATGCGCATTCCGGGCGTGATCGTGTTGCACGACCTCGTGCTGCATCACCTGATCGTGGAGATAACGCTGGCGCGCGGCGACGTCGATGGGTATGTCGCGGCGCTGGAGGCGAATCACGGCGAAGCAGGGGCGGCGTGGGCACGGGGACGGGCGGCGGGACTGCACAGCGAGATGGGCAACTTTCTGCTGCCGGCGTCGGTGGCCGTCGCCAATCGCTCGCGTGCGGTGATCGTGCACAACCGGTATGCCGCGGAGCGGTTGCAGTCGTTCGGCGTTACGGCGCCGATTCATGTGGTGCCGCATCCGTTCGAGCCGCAGCCGTCGGCGCGCGGACGGCGCGATGCGGTGCGTGCGCAGCATCGGTTTGGCGAGAACGATCGCGTCATCGGTCTCTTCGGTTTTCTCACCTCGGCCAAACGCGCTGAAGTTGTGCTGACTGCGTTCGCGAAGGCGAGAGCGCGTCACGAAAAATTGCGGCTTCTCATCGTTGGCGAGCCGGCGCCGAACGTTGACGTCGACGCGTTGCGCGTAGACGGCATCACCTTCACCGGTTACGTCCCGGATGAAGAATTTGCCGCGTACTTTGCGGCCGTCGATCGGTTGGTGAACCTGCGGTATCCGAGCGCCGGCGAAACCTCGGGAACCTTGATCCGCGCGTTCGAAGCCGGCAAGCCGGTCGCCGTCAGCGACTACGCGCAGTTCGCCGAGTTTCCGGATGACTGCGTGGTGAAGATTCCGTTCGGCGATCGCGAAGTCGAAACGCTCGCCGATTTTTTTGTGGGCGATCTCACCGACCCTGCCGAGGCGCAAGCCAAATGGTTGCGCGACAACGCGTCGATGGAGTTGACGGTGCGCGGGTACCTCGGCGCCTTGGAAGACGCGAGTCGCGAGTCGCGTCCCGCGATCACTCGCACGATTCCTCTTTTCCCAAAACTCGATGCGGTGTTGCACGGCGATGCTGTTGTTCTTCGCAACACTGGCGATTTCACGGTGCGCACGCGGAGCTACGGCGAACCGGGATACCGCCTGATGATGCTGACCTTCGACGGCGATGCGGTCATCGACGATCGCTGGGTCGAACTGCCGCGCGATCTTCGTCCGGGCGACACGGCCGAGGTCGTGCTACCCCGTGTGCGCGGGACGCTGCGGCTCTATCACGCCATCGAAGGCATTCCGATGATCGCGCCGGAACCGTTCGCGGAGCTGGCCCTGGGACCGCGGGCGTCTCGCCCGCTCGGCGCGGACGGCGGGCAGGATGCCCGCGCTCCCAGGAAGGGCGCGTAGCGCGTGCCGCGGTTTGACGATGCGGCGCTAATCCGCCTGCGCGCGATCCTCGCTGCGCGTCCGGCCATCGAAATCGATGCGCCGGAGCTCAAGCGCGCAGCCGTGTTGATTCCGATCGTTCCGAATGACGGCAGCTGGAGCCTGCTCTTCTCGCGGCGCTCGGCGAATCTCGCTGCACATAGCGGACAGATCGCCTTTCCCGGCGGCGGCGTCGAATCCGGCGAGCCGCTCGAAGCCGCGGCAGTCCGCGAGGCGCACGAGGAAGTCGGGATCGGCGCCGACCACATCGAACTGATTGGACGGCTCGACGATCTCGTCACCAACAGTGGCTTCCTCGTCGCGCCGTTCGTCGGCATCATCAACGAGCGCGTCGATTACGTGTTGCAGGCCAGCGAAGTCGACGAAGTCTTCGAAGTTCCGATCGAGGCGCTGTTGCTGCCGACGCAGCCCGAGGTGCGCTACGTCGCCTTTCGGAAGAAGAACTATCCCGCCTACTTTTATCGCCACGAACAGCATGAGATCTGGGGTCTGACAGGGCGGATCCTCAAGCACTTTCTCGATTTCGTCTGGCGCAGCGTGTGAAACGTGCTGCCGCAACGCGCACCCTCGCGACGCACGTGTGCTCCTGCCGCGACGCAATGCACACAGTGCGAGCAACTGCATTGCCACGTGTGATTTACGCAGCGGCGGTAGTTGACCAGGGCAGCGGGGCCTTCGACCGTCCTGCGCCGCTACGCCTGCGGCTGCGCGTCTCCGGAGGCTCAGGGGCTGTGAGGAAATCGACGCCGGAGCGCTCCTCTCGCCAAACCTGGAGTCCAGCGCATTCGCGGGTGGTCGCGCGCGGAGGCGCGCTCGACAATCCAGCCCCGCGCTCGGCGCGCGGGGTTGTGGACGCGCACGAATCGGCGGCCGCGGAGGCGGCCGCCACGAGCGTCGCGCGAGCATTTTGTAGTGGGCGCCTCCGCGCCCACGGCCTTCGTTCGCAATCGGTTTCCCCGCGCTGAGCGCGGGGCTGGATTGTTCAGCGCGCCGCCGCG
>DASYJF010000105.1:0-9933 GCA_035996815.1 Thermoanaerobaculia bacterium
GCGCGCCCATAGCTCAGCTGGATAGAGCGTCAGCCTCCGGAGCTGAAGGTCGTAGGTTCGAATCCTACTGGGCGCACCAACTTAACCCACTCAGCCGCTGCCACTTGGGTGGCCTTTCTCATCTCTACTAGTTGTAGCGTAAGTGCTTGAGTCGCAAGGCGAGTCGCAAGGTCGGCTATTTTCGTGAGGAAACGCACTCGCGAACGATGCAGGCGAGCGCCGAATATCGCCGACGTTTCAGCGAGTGTTCCACAGAAAAAACGTGCATCGATGGATGCGAAAAGCGCACGCGCAGCGTGGCCCGGAGAGCTGCTTAAGATGGGGTGCAGGCGGCGCATGGTGGGACTGGATGCAGGCGTGAGCGCAGCCGCGGTCAGCTCGCGAGCGGCAGGCTGTACGCCTCGTCGAAGAGGTCCAGTTCGGGAACGCTCCAACCCTCGATGATCTCCTGCAGTATCTCGTCATCGATATTGAAGTAGTGCTTGTTCACGGTGGTGAGCGACGTATCGCCCATCATGCGCACGACGCCCATGAGGTGCTTCACGTCGCGCGAGCGCGCCGCGATGTGCGACGCGCCGGAGTGACGGAAGTTGAAGAACTCGGATTGCTTGCCGGTCAGCTCGTAACCGAGCATGCGGCTGGCGATCGCGAGGAGCCGCTTCCACTGCTTTCGAATGCGGTGTACGCCTTGCCGGTCGCCGGGTTCGGATGGATGACGCCCTGCGCGTTCTTCGGCCGGATCGAGACCAGGTAATCGACGAGTTGCACGGCCAGGCCGCCGCGAGCCTTGATCCCCTTGTTCACGTTTTTGTGTTGGTCGAGTTTGAACCAGCTCTTTCCGCCGGCGCCGCGGAACGTGAGCTCTTCCCATGTCAGGGCAAAGTTGTTCTTCGGGCGCATGAGGGTTAAGTACGCCACGAGGCAGAAGCCGCGTAGCGGCACGACGGACGGCGATCGGAGGCCGCGATTCTTCTTGTCGTTCGCAACGCGCGCATTCCACGCCGCCTGCTCGCGCTCGTACTCAGCCATCGCGGGGCCGAGCAGCACCGCCACTTCATGAGTGGACCAGGGCTGCGGCTCATCATCGTGCGGGACGCGTGGGACGCGCACTCCCTCGAGCTGGTGTGCCGGAATCACGCGCTCCGCCTTGGCATGGTTGAGGATCGCCAGCAGCGTGGACGCGTAATGTCGCCGGGTTTCCGCTGACATGAGCGACACCTCGGCAAGCAACTCGCGGTAGATCGCGAAATCGACGGCGGCGACGTCGCGCTGTGTACCGATGAACCACTCTATGTTTTCGATGAGCGAGAGTGCGCCTCTGTAGGCCTTGCCGTTCGCGTGGAGGTATCGGCGATAGGCATCGACAACGTGGCCGAAACTGACGGCGTTCTGACGTGCGCGGCGCTGTGCGTCGGCCGCGGCCAATGCTTCGGTCAGGCGCTTCTCCTCCTCCGCTTTCAGCAGAAGTGCGGCGGCGGCAGACAGCTTCCGATTGGTTGGATATGGCGAATCGCGACGGATGCGGATGTCGAGGGGGGCCGACCAAACCTCATCGATCGACTTACCGCTCTTCTCCGCTGCACGCGGCCGGTGCGCGACGCAGAGATCACACACGCAGAACGCCGGATGCGTGACCCACGGGTAGAGATCGAGGCGACCGCGCCGCCCCGTCACGTAGTCGGGTTCGGACTTATACATTGGAGCATCCCTTGGGTGTGTGCAGGTTCGACGGGTGCCAGGCGGCGGGCACGATGATTCGGCCGGTCCGCTGGATGGAAACGATCTGACGTGATGTGCGCCCGTTCATCGAACACCTGTCAAGAGTGAATTATAGGTTCATCTTCTGTATAATGCAATCATTCTATTTCGGGTAGACATGCGGAAACGACCATCGAAGAAACGATCGCGGCGCGAGACCGGACGGATACTCCGGCGCATGGGAACGAACCGTCCGAGGGGCAAGGGAAGTGCGTTCGGTGAGGAGTTCGGTGCGAGACTTCGGGCGGCCCGCGATCGCCGCGGGATGACGCAAGCGCAGCTCGCCGAGGCGACCGGCGCCTACCCTTCTCAGATATCGAACTACGAGAACGGCGAGAAGATCCCCGAGGGAGAGACGATGGTCGCCCTGGCCGACGCGCTCGACGTGAGTCTCGACGAGCTCGCGCGCGGCACACCGAGGGAAGAGCCGGACGAAGTGCGCGACGTGCGGCTGCGCGCTAGCGTGCGCGAGCTGGAGGAGCTACACGATCGCGAGTTGATTGATGTTGCCGTTACCGTCATCGATGGTCTCGTGGTTCACGCGCACCAAAGTGCGCTGCATGAGCGCGTTTCGCAGCGCCGTAAGAGATAGCTCCAGAGGCCCGAGCCGTCGCGCTCCGTCGGCCGTCGTGTGCTTCACCAACCGTGCCGTACGCCGCCGTCGTCAAGTCGGATGGGGGGCGGAGGACTTGACGACGGCGGCGTACGGCACGACGTTTTCACACGATGGGCGATGGTGCAATTTAGCGGCAGCATCCATGGCGTCAACAAACGCGGGCGGCGACGCGACCATCAGACTGTCAGATGACGGAAGACTCATCGTCAGTAATGCCGCAGTGTGCTGATGAAAGCAGCTCGCTCATTTCTACATGCCGCGGTTTCGGAAGTCTGCGGTTCAGCGATATCTCGCGTAGGCGATACCGAGCCTGTTGAAGGAGCGTGAGAATGTAATTCCGATGATAGTGCCGGTGAGTTCGATATGCGGAGTCGCACACTTCGAATCGCACGATGCCATCAATGGTGAGTTGATCAGGGTTAAGCGGGCAGCTCACGTAGATCGCCGTAGGTTCCGATTCCGTGAGGACGATGCCCGCTGGATCGGCTTCTTTCTTCTTTGGTTCGAGCGCCAATAGCAGCGGCAAACCGTAGAGCAGCGCCCATGCGGAGTCGATCCTGATTGGGCGCCGGCCCAGGTTCGTCACCCGCAGCTTCAAAATGACCTTATCTGGAATGTAGATTTTGTCGGCGTCTATCTCGCTCTCGTCCTCGGGATAGTAGGTCTCTTGCTTCGCCACAAACTGCAGCCGCGCGCGATCGCGGCTGTAGTTCAGAACCGAGAGGACGAATGCGGACGTGCCGAGCAGAGCGCCGAACGATCCGCCGATGAGAGCAATCCATTCCGTAGCGTTCTCAGGCCAAAACGAGGGTACAAGCATGCGAAGAGGATAGCGGCGTTCACGTGGACATGCCACCCGTCGCCGGCGCACTCCACTCCGCGTAGAGCGCCGCATGGGTATCAGACGCGCACGTTGTGGTGGAACTGTCAGTTCCGCCGAGAGCGTTTGCTTGATGGTTGAGCTGTGGATGAAACTGTGAGGAGCAGGACGGCCCATCGCAACGAGGACGATCTTCGCCACGGCGCGGCGCGAACCACGATATGAACACTCCAAAGCTGCACCACTACCTGTCGCGTTTCTATCTTGAGGGATTCACCAGAGAGGAGATGCTGTCTGTCTTCGATCGAAAATCCAACGAATACCGAACGCAGCACCCACTCACGACGGCGGCCATCCGGCACTTTTACACGATCGAGACAGATGACGGAAAACGCGATGTCGAGGTCGAGCGTCATCTGGCAAAGATCGAGGGGAAAGCGCAACCAATCATCGCAGCGTTGGACCGTGGAGAGACCATCACACCGGAAGATCGTGTGTATCTCTCGTACTTCCTCGGACTTCTTTACAGCCGTGTCCCGAAGTTCGAACGGGAGATGACCGAGGTCGCGGATCAGGCGATCAAAGCCCTCCTGAAGAGAATGTTTCCGAACGAAGAGGTAGCTGCGTCGCATCTACGAAGAAGGGGCCGTGACGGCGACATATCGGCCGCTGCGGTGGTGGACTTTATTCAAAATGAGCGGTTCTCGGTTAAGGGTAATCGCAACAACGCAATCGACACGATGCTGCACCAGGCACCTGATCTCGCAAAGCAATTCAACATCATGGACTGGATGGTGGCGCACGCTGATCCACGGACATCATTCATCACGACCGACTCCCCGTTTGCGCTACTCGTCAGCGACGAGCTGCGCCAAAGTGGCAAGCCTGTGTTCGGCGTTGGTTCGTTCGAAATCGTCAAAGCCGTGCCGCTGACAAGCCGAACCTGTCTTCTGATGGGAGGGGAAGGCGTTCGCTTTGGTCACGTTGATTTCAATCGTGATTCAGTGCGCGACATCAATCTCCAGCTTGCGCGTGAAGCGGATCGCTTCGTGATCGCAGCAGACGAAGCGCATCTGCGGAGCATTGTGCGGCGCACGCGGATCGATCGGGAGCGGACGGGCACGCGTATGCGAGTGGATCACGTGCAGCATCCGAACGACCCGAACAGAACCTTCATGATTTCGCGCCGCGTCCCGATTGACGCGCCCGACGAGCCCTTGAAGATCGTGGTGGAGTGACGCCCTTTTTCGGACGGGTGGGGCTGACGGCGCCCATTCCGCGTTGAGATTGCAGAAGCGGCAAGCGCGCAGGTTGCGATGAGCGCACCTACGGAGCGTGGATTTGCGTGATGGGTGGGCTGTGGACGGAAAACAAAGAACAGATGGTTCGCATCAAATGGGGAGCAAGCGGCGCCGTGCAAGTCGCGGCCTTGGATCATGACCAACTACCGTCGTGACGTGATCGTATTCTTAGTCCGTCCAACCTCCGGCTCCCCAAATGCTGCACTTCCTGGTCGGGTGATCCCGATCTCCGACATTGCGGCAGAATTGTCCGGGCTGATTTGCAGTCGCCGCGATCCATTGCTGGCTTCCTTCGTAGCCCCAATCGCTTTTACCACTCTGGACCTCACGCCCCCACCCGTACGCCATTGTGATGTTGCAGGAGAACCGCTGGTTATCTTGCCCACCGACGAAGCGGCAGTAATCGGGAACGCCGTCGCGATTCATGTCGATCCAAATTCGAGTCGACGGGACGCCCCAGTCCAGGTTTGCTGACTCAAGAGATGCTCCAGTGGAGGAGTACGTTACGACGAGTCGCTGAATCCCGTCCTTCGTTCCAATCACTCTCACGGAGTCAGGAGTGCCGTCGTGGTCTAGATCGAAGGAAACACGGCCCTCGGGATAACCCTTGTCCTGTTCGAATGCACAATTCGTTTGGGCCTTCGCTGAGGCTACGAAAAAGCATAAAGCGAGCGCAACGACCAATCGGTTCATGACGGTCTCCTTACACAAGGGACGGACGGGAGGGTATTTTTCCCCGGCGTCGGCCGGGGGTTGCGAAGTCGGTAGCCGCTCATGCTAGCGTGGCGACGGAGGTGGGACGATGGCGCAATTTCAGTCACGTGCTCTAACAGGAAGCAGGCAGCCGCGCGCGAGCGTGCGACGGGTCAAAGACGCGATTGAGCATCGCTACTCGACGTGCGAACTGACGTATACGTTGGAGCGCTTCGACGCGGCTTTGCGGCCCGGCACATTCCTGGTCACCCAGGGACATCTTCAGGTGACATGCCCTGAAGGCCACAGGGAGACGATCGAGACCACGCTGGCTCACTCGCGTTGATCGCGGATGATGGTCATGGCGCGTAGCCAGGTTTGATCTCTTTCGTGTACCACGTGCTGTACTGCGACGTTTCGCCGTGCTTGTTGGACAGCAAGCGTGTTGATCGAAGCGCATGTGACATCGCGTTCGTCGCGAGTTGTTCGAAGTCCGCGGCATCGCGGATCAGGCGCGTCAGCGGGTCGGCGCTTTTCTTTCGTGTGATGAACCGCCGAAGGTTCTGGCCATGAGCGACGCCGGAAAAAACCTTGTAGAGAACAAGGTACTGCGCCTCGCGGCCTAGTTCCTTGGCGAGCTGCCGTAGATTGCGGGGGCCACCGAAGGACGTGTACCAGTGCGGGAATGGATTCTTCTTCTGGAGTGCGTCTCGTTCTGCGCGCGCCGCGGCGAGATCCTGCCGGTCCAGCTCCGTTTCATACAATGTCTTCACTTTCGTGGCCATAGCTTGATACGGCGCGAGGTCGATCGAGGCGCCAACGGAGTCGGTCTGCATCGCTGTATGAAACTGCTGGCCAGTTTTCTCGGTGCCGGCCATCATGTTCGCCCACTCGAGCTGTTCCGCGAGGTAGCCCAGCAGCCACGCGTTTGCGCGATTCGATGTGTCGGCGGCAAAGATGTATTCGAGCGCTAATGCCGATTCGAAGATCGCACGTACGGTAGGAATCGCGGCACTGACGGAGCTCTCGCGGAACAGCACGCTCGCGCCGTCTGTCATTTCGAGAACGTGCAAATAGATGAGGAGCGGAACGCCCGCTTCGGTAGCCATATCCGGCACGCTTTGCGACAGGCGTGCATAGAGGTTCGTTCCGTAGTTGACGATCTCGTCGAGCAGAGGGCAGTAGCGGTCGATCAGCTCTTTGGCGGCGACACGGGAGAGGTCACGATTGAGAACTTTTTCGAGAGGTTTGTTCGGCATGGGGCGGGGATTCTACGCTTGTGATACGGCAGTGCCGGACGTTGCGGAACGAACGACAGCCGCGACCGACGAACGCGAGACACGGTACCTGGTGCGGTGACGCTACATTTCGGTTCCGTTGCTCGGTGCTGGAGCCGGAGACGCCAACGCCCCAACCTCTGGTACGTCGCCGCCAGGGCAATGGCCGGGATACTCGTCCTCATGAAGTCCGGTGACGCGTGGCGCGGAGAAATAGCCCATCTCATCGCTCATTTTCAGCGCGTTGCTTCGGAATTCGTCGGTGAGCGTCGGGATGTATGCGTAGTGAAGATCCCATGATGCGCCTCGCCGAACTCCGGGACGTTCGGTGCCGATACCGATGATGGTTTCACAATCGAGCTTGACGCGCGCAATGATGCAGCGGAGTGATGTTTCGTCGTTCCTGTCCGAGCGCTGTTCATCTGGATGCGCTGCGAGGAAGACGTATCCGACGCCCGATGGCGAAGCGGTCATCCGGGAACGCACTTCGTTGGCGCGAGCAGCTTCCAAGAACGTTGCGAGTGCGGAGGCAAGCATCCGCCGATTAAAACGATTCTCTCGTGCCATCACACGGAGGCCGATTTCATCTTTATCGAGAGAGTTGCTGAATTCCAAGTTTCCGCTCGCCGCGTCTTTGCCGATCTTCTCGATCAAGCGGTCCCACATGTAGCTCTCTTCATCGGCGATCTTCTTTGCGTGATACTCGGGACGCTTCAGAATCTCAGGCCATGAGCCCTCTTCGATCATGAGCAAGTCAGCCGATGGGAAAGAGCGGTTCTGATGAAGATAGATGGCGAGCAGGTCTTCTTCGAGCCCGAAGAGAACATCACGGGACGGCGCGAGGAGGTCTTCTTTCTTGCTCAGGTACTCCACGAAATCGGTGATGGTGTCCAGTTCGGAGAGTACGGTGCGAAACGACCGTTCGTCGAAGACGTGGACGAAGCCTTTGCCAAAGTCGCCGTAAGGCACCGGGAAATGGTCGTCGCCGCCGAGAGCCACAGCGACGCGATGAATACGGCGACGCGCGGCGGAAGGATAGGCAAGAGCCGATGAACCTTCCTCGCGGACGACGTGCGAATGGCGGCCTGATTGGATGAAGCGCTCGGCACCGTAAATCTGCTTTACCGACTCGTCTACGGCGCCGCGTACCCAACGCTGGAATCGCACCTCATCCGGTGCCTTAGCTTTCGGTTTTATCTCTTTGACGCTGAAGATGATCACATCCGGATCGCAGACGACGAGGATGTCGCAGAGCTCCTTTCCCGCGGTGCGTCCTTGCGGACTAGCGTAGCTCCAGAGCGAGAGGAACGATTGGCGGCAGACGTTATGGACGAAGGCCTCAGTTGGTGTCGGAGTCCGTAGCATTGCGGTAGAGAACGAACGCCGGTGCCAAAGCATTCACGGACGACGTGAGGTTTCCTGGGGGCGCCGGCGCGGCGCTTGCCCGCACGGAACGAACGTGCAAACGACAGACACCCGCTGCAAGCGACGTGACGGCGCATGGGCGGGGGAAACGAACGTTAGGAAACGACCGAACCTACGTGAACGGGTGGGCGTGGAGTGGCGGCGCCGTTTTTGCGGCTGGGATGCGCCTGTTTCGCCGCACGGATTGCAAAAACTGTGACGCCACGGGGGCGGCGCCGCTCCACTACCCGTAGAGTGCAGCGGCGATCCACTGCGGCTACGGTTCTCGCCCGGGGCGCCGGCGCGGCGCTTGCCCGCGAGGGACGAACATGCACGCGGCAGACACCCGCTGCAACCGACGTGACGGCGCATGGGCGGTGGAAACGAACGGGAAGAAGCGCACGAACCTACGTGAACGGGCGGGCGTGGAGTGGCGGCGCCGTTTTTGCGGCTGGGATGCGCCTGTTTCGCCGCACGGATTGCAAAAACGGTGACGCCACGGGGGCGGCGCGCTCCACTCCTCGTAGACCGCGGCAGGAACATCGAATGCGGCGCCCCGCGGCACATGGCTACGAAGCGTAGAGTTGCGTGATGGGTGGGCTGTGGACGGAAAAAAAACAAGCGAGCCGCCGCCATGGGTGACGATACGAGCAACCGTCAGTGAATAGTGTCTATCGGTACTACGTCGGGAAAGATGAGATCAGGGACCTCATACACCTCAAAACCCTCATCGATCGCGGTCTGCATCGCAACGTCGGCCGCATCCATGGCATTCAGTGAGTTCGTGTACGGCGGGGAAAGGACGCTACATCGCAGCGGCGCCGTGACGTGGGAGTAATGTTTCCGGCATGTCAGTGACATTTCGAGCGACCGGCAGGGAGATACTTGAGTTGACCCGGTTGCAACCGCTCATTTTCGGCTACTACGCATGGGGTGACAGCGACGAGCATCAGCGCGTCGAGGAAGCGGGCAGCGGGATCTTCGTCGCACCCCGCCTCGGCCTGACTGCGAAGCACGTATCGAAGTCATTCGGGAAGCTCGATTCGCAGGTGGCAGCATTCGAGCGCCGCAAAACGCCACTCGATCCGCAGTACGCCGTTCACAAGATGAAAAGCGAGTTCGCGACGATGATCTATCAGGCGGCACCGCCCGATGATCTCGTGCAGTGGAAGGTGCGTGTGGACTGGCCGTCCTACGATACCGACATCAATGCTCTCCAGGTTGAGCCGCGCACGCCGGGAGCTGCACGCGCGGAGCACGAGTTGCACTACTTCGACTGGCAGCTCCTACCGCCGCGCGTCGGTAAGCACGTTCGCATTTACGGCTGGCCGAAACAGGAGATCGACATCGTCGGCGGGGAAGGTGAGCTTCAAGATCACATTCAGCACGTGGAGCTTTGGACCTATCACGCTCGCGTCGTCGAACACGTCGCGCCGATCAAGGCGCACGGCTTCGGCGAGTTTCCTGGCTTTCGGCTTGATCGCGAATTTGAACATGGCTTTAGCGGCGGACCCGTGTTGTATGACGGCAAACTTGTGGGCATCTTCTCCGGCCCCGATTACGTAGCGAGCCTCTGGCCGCTCGCGCTGATGACCTATCCCGATGTCAATGACGTGGAGCATGCGTTCGCCGACCTTTTCGACGACGGAACGATCGAAGCGCTGGATTGGGACGAGGTAAAAGGACGGGTCGTCCGCAAGCCGTGCCAGGAAGCACTCGCCGGTTCACACGTCGAAACGAGATGTATCAGGCAGCACGTGGTTCTGAATCCGTAATTCGGACACGGCCGCGAAGAAAACCGGGCGGGCGGCGTACCCCGGGCGGGAGCCGCGACGCCGGCGCCGGGCGGCGGCGAAGCGAAGCGGCGGCGGATGGGTGGACGGGCGGTGGACCGCTGCGGCTTCGCGTAGCCGCGGGCGGTGGAGGCGCCGGGTCGCGGAGCGCAGGTGCGGCCGCGCGGGTGGCGGATGGGGGCGCGCGGCGGCACCTGCGCGGAGCGACGCGCGCGGCGGCACCTGCGCGGAGCGACGCGCGTGCCGGCGAAGCGCGGCACGCGTCGGCGCG
>DASYJF010000106.1:0-25782 GCA_035996815.1 Thermoanaerobaculia bacterium
AGCACTTTGGAGTGCGGTGGCGACCGAGCCACCGCTTTGGGAGGGCGGTGGAATCGTGAGGACTCGCAGCGTGCGGTGCTTGCTTCAGTCGTCGCGCTGCTCGCCGTCCCCCTCCCTCCCAAAGCGGTGGCTCGGTCGCCACCGCACTCCAAAGCTTCGCGAAATGTGCCGCGAGTCGCGCAACGCATCAAAACGTCGCGATGACTCAGGATGACAATCGCGCGCTGCGGTTACCAGCTTGGATTCGGAGGGTCTGGTGTTCGGCGGCGAGACGCCGCCGGGCCAGCCGGCGGGACGCCAGCGCTCCTTTTCGTTACCGCGCTGCGCGGCGGCGCGCGACCGGCGGCAGCGGTTTGGTGGACCAGATCTCGAGCGAGTAGTCGGTGAGGAAGTAGAACGTGCCGGGCTGCGTGGCGATGGATCGTCCGGCGGCGGGCGAGGCGATCGATGGCGATCCGATCAGGAATTGCGGCGAGAACTGGCGGCCGGTGAGCGCGATGCAGTTTCCGTCCGCGCGGAGGTGCTGGTCGACGTACGTAACGCCGCTGGTGAAATCGGTGACGTATGACGGTAACTGCTCGCCGGTTTTCGAAAGATCGGACGGCGAATACGCGAAGAGCTTTTCGCCGAGGACGTAGACGGCGTTGTTGGCAAAGGCGATGGCGCGCGGTGGCTGGGCGCCTTCGGTAGCGCGGCTGACAATGACCGAGGGGTGGGCGGAATCGCTGATGTCGACGACGCGGACTTCGCTCGGGAGCTCGGTCAGGACGTAAGCGCGCGTGCCGCTGGTGACGACGTCGCGCACGGTGCCGGTCATCGTCGCGGTCTGCGCGAAGGCAGATTTCGGATCGAAGACGATCGTTTTTCCTTCGCAACCGCTGCTCTGGCAGTTGATCGCGATCGATGCCCAGGCCGCGCCGCCGGCGGATGCGACGGAGGGCGGCAGATCGGAGGTTTGGTTGATCGTGGAGGTGGCGAGCGTGTTTCCGTCGCGGCCGTATGACGTGACCGTGAGGTTGTTCTGGACGGTGAAGACATTCGTATCGCTCGCGGCGACATCGACGACGAGCGGCGTGCGGATGCCGCCAACGGACTGCATCGTGTTCGTGAAGATGTCGACGTTGCGGCCGTCGAAGAAGTAGAGCCGCTGGCTGCCGGCCACGAGCTTCTTGTAGTACGCGTTTCCGTTGGTCGCGAAGAGCAGTGACGGCATGCGCGTCGTGGCGCTGAGCTGCACGCTGGTGACGCCGTCTTCCGTGGCCAGATCGGCGATGGTGCTGTTCGCGGCGATATGCACCGCGGCCGGCGCGGCGGGCAGTGCGAACTGTTTCGTCAGCGTCTTCGTCTGCGTGTTCCAGACGATGAGCGATGTGTCGGTCGATTCGAGGAGCGTCGTCCCCGTGAACGCCAGGCTCTGCGCAATCGCGCCGCTCGACTGCGGGAGGAGCGTCGTCGCACCGCTTGCGAAATCGACGACGCTGACGCCGGTGAATGTCGATACGGCCGCCGTCGCCCCAGACAGCGCGACGCCGCCGGTGGCGAGGCCGGGGACGCTGATCGTGACCGGCGTTTTCGTGAAATCGTTCGAGGCGAAGTAGGAGAGCGCGGTGACTTTGTCGTCGCCGCGCAGCTCGGCCAGGACGAACGCCGAGCCCGATCGGGCGATGAACGACGGCTTGATCGTCGTCAACGAAATCTGCTGCGCAACGGGAGTGACGGGCGAGAGGTCGGCGGACCAGAGCGTGTTTCCGGCCGCTTCATTCAGAACGAAGTAGCCGGTGGTTCCGGCGAGAACGGCCGAGGCGATCGGCGCGCGCAGCGTCAGCGAGGAGACGAGCGTCGGAGTCGCGGGAGTGAGCGCCCAGAGCGATGCTTTCGCGCCGGTCGTGGTCAGTAGGAAGTTGTTGCCGCCGTCGCGGACAATGTCGTTGCTGCTGTCCCACGAACGGGCCTGCGTCAGGGCGCCGCCGGACGATTGGTTGAATTCCGTGATGCCTCCGGACGGGCGCGAAACGTAAACCATCGCTCCGAGTGAAAAGACCGAGGTGTTGGCGCCCCCGGCGTAGCTGCGCAGCGGGAAGGGGGTGTTGAACGACGTCGTGTCGTACGTGAGCAGGCCTAGGTCGCCGCCCGCGACGTAGAGGCGGTTCGCTGCGGTAGCCATGCGGCCGATGCGGTTGACGCTGCCGCCGCTCGGATTGAGCTGGACGCGCCACAGCTCGACCGGCGCGGCGGCGGAGGAGAGATCGAAGGCGCGCACTTGCCGGTCCGCGCCGGCGGCGAAGATCGCGCTGCTGTTGATCGAAGCGATGGCCGCGCCGCCGAACGAATCGGTGGCCACTTTCGCGGCGCTGCCGCCGCCGCTGTCGATGTTCGTGAAGATGTCAGTCTGCTGCCCGTCCGAAACGTACAGGCGTCCGGCGTTGACGGCGACGGCGTTCGCGCCGGGCAGCGACGTCGCCACTCCGACGCCGTTCGCAATCGACGGCACGGCGATGTTGAACGATTCGACCGATGAGTCGCCATCCGCCGCGAAGAGGATTGCGTTGCTGAGCGCGAGCGACTGAACGTTGGCGCGGCTGGTCACGAGTACCGCCGCCGTCTTCGATGGATTGACGGGATCGAGCAGGTCCCACTGCGTCAATCCGTTCGAGGTGGCGACGTAGAGATCGAGCGTGGTCAGGAGGAGATCGTTGATCGTTGCGTTTACAGTTGCGCCGGCGTCGATGCCGCGCACGAGCTGCAGCGCGCGGCCGTTCTTGCGCACGACGAACAAGGTCGATCCGCTTCCGGCGTAGGCGATTCCGTTCGCGGCGCGCACGGTGCGCGTGATGCCCGCCAGCGGCAGCGTCGCGATCAGCGCGGGAGGATCGACGCTCCGGTCGTACAGCGAGACGCCGTACGAGGTTGCGGTCCAGAGGTCGTTGCCGTCGATGGCGACGTCGAGATACGAGGCGCGGAACGGCACGCTGGCAACCTGCGTCAGATTGCACTGCGGAAAGGCAACGATTGGAATGAGAAGAAGTGAAACCGCGACCGCCACACGCCCGAGCATTGAGGAGAGTTTAACGTAGGCCTTGTGCTTCGCGCGTTGCCGGTCGATTCGCGTTCGCTGCATCGGAGCCACTCGACGCCGCGAATGCGGTCAACCGGCAACGCGCAAAGTACCAAGACGATTGAAAAACGAAATGGTTAGCGCAGCTCCGCCACCACGCGATGCGGGTGGTTGATCGCCTCGCTGAACTTGTCCATCGATACCACCACCCGCACGACCGTCGTATCTTCACGATCGTGAGCGAAGATGAGCAGGGCCACGCGGTCGCCGCCGAGCGGACGCGCGTAGATCAGCGTGGTCTCGCCGTCGCGATTCGAGCGGGTCTGCACCAGCGGCTGCATCGCCTCGCCCGCGTTGCGGCGGACGATGTCGGCCAAGCCTTTCATGTCGTCGAAATGGGCATTCTCGAATGTCGCCAGCTGCACGTCCGAGACGCCGCCGGGATGAACGCACCAGAGCGCGAAGCGCACCAGGCCGAACATCGGAATGGTCGTGCGCTGCACGTGGTAGCGCGACTCGACGGCCCGGACGATGTCTTCGAAATTCGCGCGCGCCGGCGTGGCGCCGAGGGCGAAGATGCTGAGCGCGATCGCGAGTAGCAGACGCCGGTTAGTCATGATGTTCATCCTTGCGATGCTTCGAATGCACCTCGCCGGAAATATGCGGGATGCCGAACTGCCCTTCCAGGCCGGCCAGCTTCTCCAGATCGACAGGGCCGACGATGTTTACGACGGTGAACTCTTTCGGTTCTGCCGAAATGATCAAAAGTCCGGTGATGGCGTCGCCGCGCGTGTCGGCGTAGATGTCGACGTCCTCTTTCGTGCGGCTGGTAACCTTCACGATCTTCTTCCACGACGGCCCGAGCTGCTGGCGGATGCGCTCGGCCTGCGACTTGTCGTATTCGCCTTCGTGGTCGAACTCATAGCTGCGCACGTAGATGCCGGTCAGGCCGTTGATCATCTCCTTCGCGGCGCGTTCGTCGGCATCGTTGCTGGACAGGAACTTGCCGGCCAGCCGGAGCATGGCGCCGTCGAGCGTGACGTCGGTGGTCTCGCTCGCTTTCGCGGCGAGGTCGGGGAAATCGAGATTGAGGCGTGAGCCCTGCGCCGAGGCGGCGGTTGGGAGGGCGATGGCAGCGACGAGGGTGAGGATGAGATTCATCAAAAAGCGTTTCATGGTCAGTCCTTTCATTTGTGTGAGGGAGCGGTTGTCATTTGGAGAGGGTCAGGACATCGCGATCGTCGCCGAATTGGTTTGCGCGCGGAGGCGCGCTCGACAATGCAGCCCCGCGCTCGGCGCGGGGAACCGGATCGCGAACCAAGTCCGTGGCCGCGGAGGCGGCCACTACAAAATGCTCGCGCCGCGCACGATCTTGTGGCGGCCGCCTCCGCGGCCGCCGATTCGGGCTCACTTTCACAACCCCGCGCCGAGCGCGGGGCTGGATTGTCGAGCGCCCCTCCGCGCGCCACGTGCGGCGACTCGCGTCGCTTCGCGGCTACGCGACGTAGCCTGCCCTGAGTGCAGCCGAAGGGGCGGCTCAGGATGACAAATCGATCGTTCATCTCTTTACCTGTTCAGTCGTGTACGACGGCGCGTTGGGCGACGCGCATCTTGGCGCTGGCGATATGCAGCGCGGTCATGAGTTGGCGGCGGGCGCGCTCCCCTTCTTCGATGCGGCGGTGCTCGATGATCTGATGCGCGGTCAGACCGCCGAGTGCCGATGTGATGACGAGGGCCGCGGCGATGCGGCGCAGCGTCGACGCGGATGTTCGATGCCGAGGGGCTTCAATACGAGAGAGAACGCGATCGGCGAATCCGTCCGGTGCGGACTTCCGAGTCAACGTTCGATGCAGTTCGTCTTCGAAATTCATAGCGTCACTCCCAACCACTCCCGCAGCGCGCCGAGGCCGCGGCGGAGATGGCTTTTGACGGTGTTGAGCGGCATGTCCAGCACCGCTCCGATCTCGGAAGGCTCGAGCCCTTCCTGGTAACGCATGGTGATGGCGAGCCGCTGTTGCGCGGGCAGACGCTGCAGCATCTGTCCGAGTTTTCTCGCCAGCAGCGGATCGGTGTCGTTCGCATCGCGCGCGACGTCGTTCGCTTCATCGAGCGTGACGATGCGCCAGCGTCCACGTCGCGATTCGTCAATGCAGCGATTGGCGGTGACGCGGCGCAGCCAGAAGGTGAGATGCGCGTTCGACTCGATCTCGCCGAGCGTCCGATACAACTGCAGAAACACCTCCTGCGCAATCTCCTCGGCACGATCGCGATCGTGCAGGAAGTGCCAGGCGATGCTGAAGACCATGTCCTGGTGTTGTCTGATCAGCATCCCGAACGCGTCGTGATCGCCGTTCGCCGCGCGATGAAGATTCGCGTCGTTTGTCGGGAAGAGAAGCGGAGCGGCGGCGGACATCTGAAGCTATATACGGAGAAATCGGGCTTGCGAATGCAGGCGCTGCCGATTTCACCTCTCCCCCGCCCTCCCAAAGCGGTGGCTCAGCCGCCACCGCACTCCAAAGCTTCGCGAAATATGCCTCGGTCCTCGCGAGCATCAAACACACATTTCGTGCGCAGCACTTTGGAGTGCGGTGGCGGGGAGCCACCGCTTTGGGAGGGCGGTGGAATGGTGAAGTTACGCCGCGTTCCGGCTGACGACGAGGAGCGTCACGTCATCCGCGAGCGGTGCGTCGCCCATGTGCGACCACACCTCGGACTCGATCGCCGCGGTGAGCTCATCCGCGTTCGTGCCGTGCATTTTCGCGAGGCGATGCGCGACGTGATCGAGGCCGCCTAGGTCTTCGCCCTCTTCGTTCTCTGCCTCGGTGACGCCGTCGGTGAAGAGGACGAGGGAGTCGCCGGGGGCGAGCTGCAGTTTCTGTTCGCGGAAATCGGCGCGCGTGACGATGCCGAGGACGAGGTCCGTTTCGACGAGCTCTTCGACGCCATCGTTGCGGACCCAGATCGGCGGCGTGTGGCCGGCGTTGGCGTACTCGATCACACCCGTCGCCAGATCGATGCGGCCGAGGAAAAGCGTCACGAATTTCGACTGCGGCAGCGTGTCCTTCAGCGCGTCGTTGAGCTGCGATACGAGCACGGCCGGCGACGGATCGCTTTTGCAGAAGATGCGGAATGACGCCTGCAAGCCCGCCATCATCAAGCCCGCGGTGATCCCTTTGCCGCTGACGTCGGCGATCACGAAGTACATCCGCCCATCGGGACGGCGAACGAAATCGTAGTAGTCGCCGCTGACCGTTCGGCAGGGACGATTGGCGCCGGCGAATGTGTAGCCCTCGATGCCCGACGGCGCAGCAGGCAGCAGGCCGCGCTGGATCATCGACGCGGTCTTCAGCTCCTCGTCCATGATCCGTTTCTGGATCGCTTCCTCGCGCAGCCGCGTCGTCTCGAGTTTGATCGCGGCGAATCGCGCGATCTGCGCCACGAGCCTCACGTCGTCCTCGGAAATCTTGCGCTGGTTGAAAAGGTAGTCGACGTAAAGGACGCCGACGACGGAATCGCCGATCATCAGCGGCGCGCAGAGGATCGAGCGGATGCCCTGCATGATGATCGACTGCGCGCGGCTCAGCTTCTCGTCCATGCTGACGTCCATGAACGCCAGCGCCTTTTTCTCTTCGACTACTTCGCTGAGCACGGTGTGGCTGATGCGGAGTTCCGAGGTGTCGGTGCGGTCCTGACGCCGCACTTCGACGTTGACGAACGACTTGCCGTCCGCGCCGAGCAGGCCGAGAGCCGCGCGCGATGCCTGCGTGTGCTCGAGCACCCGGTCGACGATGAATCCGAACAGCTCCTCGGTCGGGCGATCTTCGATCAGCTCCCGCGCGAGAAGGTTCAAGGTCTTGAGCTTGGCGAGGTCGCCGCCCGTATCAATCCGCTCCGGCTCCTCGATCTCCTTCACCGGAATGGAGATGGTCATGCTCGGCGAGGTGTCGGCCACGGCCAGCATGCGATCGGTGTTGTGCTCGGCGGTCTCGAAAACGATCTCGGTGTCGCCGAGGCGGATGCGGTCGCCGGTGCGCAGCGCGTGATCGCGTTCGACGCGGTTGCCGTTCAGGTACGTGCCGTTGGCACTGCCGCAATCCTTGAGAATCCACGACCCGTGGTCCGCGATGATCTCGGCGTGTTTGCGCGAGAGGTAGCGATCCTTGACCGGAATCGAGCAGTCGGAAGCACGCCCGATGGAAACGGCGCTGCCGTGCAACTGCTGCCGGAAGGGTGAGAACAGCGGCGAGTAAACCGTGACCTCAGCGCGAGGGGCGATGGGTTCCATATCGATACGTATGACGGCCGGGGAACGGGGATTGTAACTGATGCGGCGTGGTACGTTTCGAACGTGCCCGCCGACACCCCGCCCGAAACCTACTTCCAGGAAATCGAAGCGCACTTCGCCCTTCGCCGCGGCACCCCGTTCATCCTCAATGCGAAGGATTGGGCGCTGATGAAGAAGTGGTACGACGACGGCGTGCCGCTGCCGATCGTGATCGAGGCGATCGACACGGTCTTCGAAAGGAACGAGGTCAGCGGACGCAAGAAAGTGATCTCGAGCCTCAGCTACTGCCGTCATTCGATCAAGGAGTTGTGGAACGACCGGCAGAACCTCTACGTCGGCGGCGGCGACGTCAGCCCCGAATCCGGCCCCGAGGCGCTGCTCGATGCGCTGGCGTCGCAACTCGAAACCTCGGAGGTCGCCGCCTCGTTCGCGCCGCGCGTGCGCGCGCTGGCGTCGGAGAAGAGCGTGCCGAAGATCGAGGAGCGATTGATCGATCTCGAACGGGAGTTGGTCGATGCGTTCATCGCCGCCGATCCCGCATCGATCGACGCGATCCGCGCGGATATCGCAGTCGCCCTCGGCGACACATCGAAACTGGATGCGAAGACGCGCACGCGTACCGAGGAAGCGAATCTGCGGCGGTTGGTGCGGGAGAAGTTCGGGCTGCCGCGACTCACGCTGTTCTAGGTGCATTACACTTTCCCGCCATGAAACGACTCCTGCTCGCATCGCTCCTGGTCGTTGCGTCCGTGGCACAGGCGAAGGAAGTCCTGCCGTGGATCGAGAACGACTACACCAAGGCGATCGCCCGCGCGAAATCGGCGGACCTCCCGGTCTTCGTCGAGGCGTGGGCGCCCTGGTGACACACCTGCCGCTCGATGAGGGCCTATGTCTTCACGGACAAATCCCTCGAGCGGTACGCCGGACAGTTTGTCTGGCTCTCGATCGACACCGAAGACGCGAAGAACACCGCATTCCTGAAAGCGCACCCCATCAGCGTCTGGCCGACGCTGCTCATCCTCGATCCGAAAGACAAAGTGGTCTTTCGCTACGCCGGCGGCGGCACCGTTCCGCAGATCCGCAAGCTGCTCGACGACGGCCAGCATGCCTTCCGCGGATCGCATTCGAAGGCCGACACGCTGCTGGTCCGCGCCGACGCGCTGGCCGGACAAGGGAAGCAGGCCGAGGCGGCGAAAGTGTTCGATGAGGCAATCGCCGCGGCGCCAAAAGGATGGCCGAGTCTCGGCCGCGCCTCGGAGTCGCTCGTCTTCGCGCTGCTGCAAAGTCAGAATCCACAGCAGTGCGCCGAGCGCGCGCTCGCGATGTATCCGCGCGTTCGCGGAACAGGGTCGGCGGTCAACGTCGCTGCCACGGGACTCTCCTGCGCGACCGAACTCGATGCGAAATCGTGGAACCGTTCCGAGCTGACGTCGGGATTAGAGAAAGCGACGCGCGAGACGCTCGCCGCGGCCGACAAGATCAAGATGTCCGCCGACGACCGCTCCGGACTCTACGAATCACTCGTCGACGCCCGCGACCAGGCCAAAGACGAATCCTCGGCGCACAAACTCCGCGAGGAGTGGGCCGCGTTCCTAGAAAAGGAAGCGGCGAAAGCAAAATCGCCCGATCAACGCGCCGTCTACGATTCCCATCGCCTCGAGGTCTACCTCGGACTGAAGCAGCCGGAGAAGGCCATCGCCATGCTCGATCAGTCCGAGCGCGATCTGCCGAAGGACTACAACCCGCCCGCGCGCCTCATCTCCGCCTACCGCGCCGCGGGACGCTTCGACGATGCGCTGGCCGCATCCGACCGCGCACTCAAACTCGCCTACGGCCCGCGCAAGATCGGCGTCTACCGCAACCGCGCCGCGACGTACTTGGCGAAAGGCGACAAGGCCTCCGCGCGCAAAACGATCGAAGAAGCAATCCGTTTCGCCGAGTCGCTCCCCGCCGAGCAACGCAGCGAAGGAATGATCGCGTCGATGAAGAAGCAGCTGGACAGCATTTAGAAGGGTGAAGAGTGAAGGGTGAAGAGTAAAAGGGCAACCCGCCTCACTCTTTCACCCGGTCTCACTTTCACCCTTCACTCTTCACTCTTTCAATGTCGCACCGCTCGTCCCCTCGCCGCCGCGACTGCGGTGACGATGGCGGCGTTGCTGTCGGTGGTGCTGGAGCTGCTGCAGGCCGCGGTCAGGCGGACCCAGTAGC
Organism: Thermoanaerobaculia bacterium; assembly: GCA_035996815.1. GTDB lineage: Bacteria > Acidobacteriota > Thermoanaerobaculia > Gp7-AA8 > Gp7-AA8 > JADGNZ01. The sequence goes on from DASYJF010000106.1 coordinate 9,549, forward strand.
TTGTGGTGACGCTGACGGCGCCGGTGGTGAATGTATCCGAGTCGGTGCCGACCTTCGTTGAGAGATCGCCCTTTGCGCCCTTGTACCACTGGTAATGAATAGTGGTTCCCGTCACGGTCGCGACCACCTTCAACGTCGCGGCGGTTCCGAGGCCGGCCGAAACGCTCGCCGGCTGCGTCGTGATCGCCGGCGCGGGGCATGCCACGGAAACCGTGACCAGGGCAGTGGTGCTGTTATTGCCGGTCTGATTGCAACTGTTCGAGACGCGCACCCAGTACGACGTCGACACGGTTGGCGACACGGTGACCGAGGCGTTGGTGGCGCCGGCGATCGGGTTGGCGGTGTTGCCCGAGGTGCCGGTGTACCACTGATAGGAAATCGGAGCCGTACCGGCGGCGACGACGGTCAGCGTCGCCGAGCCGCCCGGAGCGATCGTCGCGGACGCCGGATGCGTCGTGATCGATGACGCCGTGCACGGCGCGTTCACGAAGACAATAACGCTGCCATCCTGCGATCCGCACGGCGCGGTGACGCGAACCCAATACGTGGTGCTCGTCACCGGCGAGACGATTGTGTTGCTGCCGGTGGCGCCCGCGATCGGATTCGATGCATCGCCGAGGCTACCTCGGAACCACTGGAACGTGAAGGGACCGTTGCCGCTGGTAGTCACGGAAATCGTTGACGACTGTCCGACATTGATCGTCTGCGGCTGGGCGATTACGCCGCCCGAGGCGATCGGCGTGCAGGCAACGGTGACGGTCGTGGCCGGACTGTTCGATGCCGGTGCGCATTGCCCGGTCACCTTGACCCAATAGCTGGTGGTCACGGCCGGGCTCACCGTCGTAAAAGACCCGGTAGCACCGGCGATCGGATTCGACTGATTGCCCGAGCTGCCGACGAACCACTGATAGGTAAATGGTCCCGTTCCGGTGGCTGAGACCGAAAGATTGCTCGATTGTCCGACGGAAATCGAAGAGGGAGAGGCAAGGGGCGCGGGCGCGGATGGCGGTACGCAGGCGGCGACGGTAACGGTCGTCGACGGACTATCCGCTACCGGTGCGCACTGGCCTGTCACGCGAACCCAATAGGAGGTTGTGGTCGCCGGGCTGACCGTAGTGGACGAGCTGGTCGCGCCATTGATCGGATTTGCTGTCACGCCGGAACTACCGACGTACCACTGATAGGTGAATGGTGCAGTGCCGGTGGGCGAAACGGAGAGGATGCTCGATTGCCCGGAAGCAATCGATGAAGGCGAGGCAAGAGGCGCCGGCACCGACGGCGGCGCGCAGGTCACCGTGACGATTGCCGTGCGGCTGTCCTGGGAGGTGCTGCAGCCACTGACACGAACCCAGTAATTCGTGGTCGTGCTCGGGGAAACCGTCAACTGCGTGCCGGTACCGTTCGGAGCCAACGCGGTCGTGGTGCCCGAGCTACCGATGTACCACTGATAGGTGAGGCTCGTTCCCGTCGCGGCAACGGTTAGCGTGGTCTGTTGGCCGGAGCTTATAGACGTATTCGCCGGCTGCGTTCCGATCGACGGCGGCGTGCAAACGGGACCGCTGCCGTAGACGGTTTGCGCGGCGTCGAGGTCGTATTGTTGCAACCCGGAGATCGCAAACGACACCGATGACTCCATAACTGCGTGCGCATAGGCCGGCGGCGGCGGCGGACTCAGCGCGCCGGCGCAGGGCAGGGGTGCAGTGCAGGGAGTGCTGGGATCGTTAGCGGCGGTCTGATCCGAGTGCCGGAAGCCCAACGTATGCCCGAGTTCATGCGTCAGGATCATCGCGAACTGTGTTTCGCTGACGCCCGAAATAGTCGTTCCGACCTCTACGTCTCCCTCCGATGTAGGGTGGAACGTCTCCCCGCCGAGCGAGTACGTACTGCTCGGATACCACGCGCCGCCAATTGCAGCGATATTGGCATTATGAAACTGCGTTCTCTGCTGCGCGACAAATCCGTCGGCGTCGTCAAAAATCACCGTGTTGGTCGAATCTGATGCTCCGTGCAAGCCAGCATGATTAAGCGTAGTTCCACCGTAGGTGTAGTTGATGCCCACGCCGGCAGTTGCCCATTGCCCAAGCGCGTTTTGAAGAGCGGGGATCCCGCCGCCGCTATAACCCGTTTGAGTGTGATACGAGAACCACTGCGCTGTCGGCGTCTGCCAGCGCGCATTCCCCGTCGAGAGATAGTCACCACGCGAGGAACCAGCCGTAGGTCGCGGTACGAATCTCTGCGTGGACGGAGCTCGCGTGATCTCACGCTCGGGAACGTAGTACTCGGCTGATGCAGGCTGATTGGCAACTGTCTTTTCAATAAACGAAAGGAAGCGAACAGCGTCGCGCTCCAACTCCTTGTGGGGAGCGCCGTTCACGTCAAAGCCGAAGATTGACTCCGTATCCATGCCGCGCGAAAACGTCGTCAGTCCGTGAAGGTCGGTTACTTTCTTGAAGCGGCCGAGGCCCATGCCATAGGTGGCTGTCTCGCCAGACTGACTCACCGCGACGAATACGAGGTAGTCAACCCCGTTCTCATATCGCGGAGAGCCGGGAACGGCGAGCGTGATGTTCGTGAGGCTGCCACCAATCTCGCTGAGGCGCAGGGTGTCTCCCTTGCGGAAAGCTCCTTTGAGTGACCGGGTCACATCGAGTTCCGCGACCGTGACGATCCGACCATCAGGAGAGACCTGAGAATAGGAGCACATCGCCTTTGCGAGAACGATTGCGTCCGCTTCGTGGACCAGATCGCGGTCCGTCGGAACGATGTAGGTGATGGCTTGCAGCGACGTGGCCGCGGCCAGCAGAGAAACAATCAATAACCGAATGAGGATTCGCATGAAAAGGGGTCTCTCTCTGTGAATGGGTTCCGCGATTGTACGGGCTTGCCCGACACACTGGTTGTGTCGCTCGTCACGCCAACGTCATATGGCGGCGGCGGATTCTCGCGGCGATGCTGCCGCCGAGGAGGAGGGCCAGCGTCGAGAGGGAGATGGCCCGGCCGCGCACGAAGCTCATCGGCAGGAAGGTCAGGCGGATGCGGTGGCCGCCGGACGGAACGTAGACGCCGAGGAAGGCGGCGTTCGCGTAGAAATGCTCGACGCGGCGGTCGTCGATGTAGATGCGCCAGCCGTCCCAGGCCGGCTCGGTGATGACCACCCAGGCGCCGGCGGCCGTGGCCGTTTCGACGATCAGATCGTCGCCGTCGCGCTTCACGCTGGCCACCGTGCCGCCGTCGTTGGCGCGCTCGCCGGCCGGCAGCGGCGCCTCGATCCAGGCGCGTTCGTGAAAGTCGGTCGCGGCGGTCATGGCCTTGATGATGCCGTCGAACGGCGTTCCGAAGACGACGCGCGACGGCATGAAGGCGCGCGGAAAGACGCGCGTGTTCTCCAGGAGCTGCGCGCCGCGCTGCACCGCTACGCGCCGCCAGCCGTCAGGCGCGGGGACATCGTCCGAGGCGATGGCGTAGCGGACGTTGATCATGGAGAGGAAGGGCCTGGTCAGATCGTCGACGCGGTTGAACCAGACCGGCTGGTGCGTACACCACGCCTCGTACGTGGCCACGTAGCGCGAGAAGGTCATGGCCTCGTAGCCGCGGACGTCTTCCAGCTCGTACAGCGCGCTCGTTCCCGGCACGAGCGCGTGCGCGCGGCCGGTGATGCGAAACGGATCGCCGGTCTCGCGCGGCAGCGCGCGCAGGATCGGCACCGCCGGATATGCGGCGAACGCGGGCAGCGTGGGATAGATGTCGTGTCCGGCCAGCCAGCGCTGCGCGGTGATGAGCACGAAAATGGTGACGGCGATCGCGTTCTCGCGAGACTTCTGCAACGCGAGCACGGCCGTGGCCGCGAGCCCGAGGCAGGCCAGCTCGCCGAAGAGCGTGTAGACGCCATACTCGGGGAGCTTGTCCTGGATCACGTGAATCCGGTCGATCGTGAAGGTGCCGGCGGCGAAGAGGAGTGCGGCGGCGGCGAGCGCATAGCCGAGGGCTTTGTCGCGCGTGACCAGCGTGTGCTCGAGGCCGAGGCACGCAAGGATGACGAGCGAGAACGCGGCGGCGAAGGTGAAGCGCTCGTTGAGGGCGATGTCGAACAGCGGAAGCTTCTGCAGCAGCGCGGCCAGCGGCGACCAATCGGCGCCGCAGAGGATTCCGAACAGCGCCAGCGCGCCGAAGAAGACGATCTCGCGGCGCCGCACGCGGATCAGCGCGTAAATCGCCAGCGCCACGACAATGCTGCCGGCCGCGGAGTTCTCGAGCGGCACCCAGTGCGGAACCTTGTGATTCCACCACCGTCCGCGCAGGTGCGGGAAAAAATCGGCCAGGATGCGCGCGCCGCTTTCCGCCGGCGGCACGCCAGGCAGCAGGTTGCGATAGCCGCCCATCCGGAACTGCTGCTCCATCGTCTGCGGCGCGGCCTCGAACATCGGCAGGAGATAGATCGCGGAGAGCAGCAGCGCGACGCCGCCGGCGATCGCGGCGGTGGACAGCACGCGCCCGACGTTCCGCCGGATGGCCAGCAGTTCGACGAGACCATAAAGCGCACCGCAGAAGACGATGTGGAAGGCCGTTTCCGGATGTCCGGCCAGCAGGAGCAGCGTCAGGACGATCATCAGGATCGCCGCCGATTGGATTCCCGGCGCGTGAACGCAGCGCCGCGTGGCGAAGAGCACGAATGGCAGAAACGCCCACGAGCTGCCGAGCGACCAGAGGACGAAGAAGGCCATGCCGCCCGCGTACATCCAGCCGGCAGCGGCGGAGAGCGCGACCGATTCACGGCAGCCGAGCTCGCGCGCGAAAAGGAACGCGCCGAGTCCCGCGAGAAAGAACGTCATCGCCGCGGAGAAGGTGATGCTATGCGCGACCGGCAAGAGGCAGGCGATCAACGTGAACGGCGAATACGCGGCCGGCTGCGCGGCGGCCGCGAGCTGTGTCCCGGAGAGGATGAATGGATTCCAGAGCGGCCAGCGTCCGTGCGAAATCGAGAACTGCACCGCCTTCCGCCACGGGATCATCTGCGCGTAAAGATCCGACAGCAGCCCGTTGTGCGCCTTCGGCACGCCGAGCGGGACACGCATGTCGCGCAACGGTTCGGTGAAGTACGGCAGATCGACCGGACCGAAGACGCCGCCGGTGAGCAACGCCTTGCCGGTGATGCACATCGGCAGCAGGATCAACGCGAGCATCGCGACGCGCGAGAGCGGCAATAGCGCGCGGTGCGCGATCCACAGCAGCAGGAGCACTACTGCGATGTACAGCGTTAGTGACATTGGGCGCGGAGTGTACTGGCGTCAGAAGCGGAATGTTGAATGGTTGTCATCCTGAGGCTGTGAGTAGTGCTCGATGCTGCGATTCTCGCCGCGCGCGGAGGCGCGCTGAACAATCCAGCCCCGCGCTCGGCGCGGGGTAACGAGCGTGAACCAAGTTCATGGCCGCGGAGGCGGCCACTACAAAATGCTCGCGTCGCGCGAAACCATGTCGCGGCCGCCTCCGCGGCCGCCAATTCGTCGCCGCGCCCCAAACCCAGCGCCGAGCGCGGGGCTGGATTGTTCAGCGCGCCTCCGCGCGCCCCGCTCAGGCGGCTCAGGAGACAACGACCGCCCTACCGCCCCACCGCTCGCCTTCGCGGCGACGTCGCGACCGACACCGTCGCCACACTGCTATCCACGCTGCCGCATGGTCCGCCGATGCGCACCCAGAACTGCGTTGGCGTCGTGATCGATGGGACGAAGACCGATGGCGCGTTGCCGCCGACCGGATGCGTGAAGTCGAGGTACGGGCCCTGATACCACTGGAACGTGAGCGACGCGCCGGTGGCCACGATCGAGACGACGGCGTTCGATCCCGCGGCCACGCTCTGATTCTGCGGCTGCGAGACTATCGAAGGCGCGGCGCACGACTGTACGACCGTCAGACGCGCGGTGGTGCTGTCGGCGACGCCGCATTCGCTCGAGACGTGCAGCCAATACGACGTCGACGCGACCAACGACGGCACGTTCAGCGTCGCCGAGTTGCCTCCCGTCGCGGGATGCGAGGTGTCGGGGAAGGTGCCTTCGTACCATTGAAACGTGATCGGCTGCGTGCCGGTGACGGCGGTGTAGAGCGTCGTCCCGAAGTTCGAAACGATGTTCGCGCTGGGCGGCTGCACGACGATCTTCGGCGCCGCGCACGGCAGGACGGTGATGGTGATCGTGTTGCTGTCGAGCGACGATCCGCAACTGTTCGATGCGCGCAGCCAGTACGACGAGGTCTTCGACGGCGTCACGGTCAGGCTGCTGTTGGTGGCGCCGCTGATCGGTGATGTCGTCACACCGGTTGTTCCCGCGTACCACTGAAACGAAACCGTTCCGCCGCTCGCGGAGACGGTGAGCGTCGCCGAGTGTCCCTCGAGGATCGTGGCGTCGGTCGACTGTGAGCCGATCGTCACCGGCGGGCAATTGTTGACGATGGCGAAGACCGTTCCGCTGTCGGCCGGCGGATCGCAATCGTTCGTGATGCGCACCCAGTACGCGCTGGTCACGGGCGGATTGACCGTCAGCGACGCCGTCGTAGCGTTGACGATCGGCAGGGTCGTGTTGCCGGACGCTCCGCTGTGCCACTGATAGCGCAGCGGCGCGTCGCCGGTCGCCGTCACGGTGAACGTGACCGCGGTCGTCCCGACGCTTACGGTCTGCGGCGCGGTGGCGATCCTCGGCGGATTGCACGGCGGCGGCCCGACCACGCCCGAACCGTAGACGGCATCGATCGCGGCGATGTCCCACGCCTGCAACGCCGATCCGATCGTATCGGAGTTGAAGGCGACGCTCGATTTCATGATCGCGAAATCGGAGCAGTCGAGCGGCGCGGTGCAAGGGGCGTCGCTCGAAGTCTTGTCGGAGTGGCGCAGGCCGAGCGTGTGTCCCAGCTCGTGCGTGAGGACGTGATCGAAGCCGTTGCCGGTCAGCCCCGCGCCGGTGATGCCGTCCTGCACGACGAGGTCGGCCTCGCCGATGGTGAAGTACTGCTCGCCGTTTGCAGTGTGTTTGGTGCTGCCGAACCACGCGCCGCCGATGGCCAGCGTCGCGCCGCCGGTCGCCGTGAACGATCCCGGAATCTCGTTGGCGGGATCATTGAACTGAATCGTGTTGACGCCGTCCGCGTTGCCGCCTGAACCGAAACCTGTTTGCGCGATCGTGGTCGTTCCGCCGTAGCTGTAGACGATGTTCGATCCGGCGTCGTTGGTCCACGCCGCGAGCGCGCGCTGGATCGAGGTGAGGCCGCCGTTCAGCGCGCCAGGCTGCGAGCCGTGGCTGAGAAAGACGACAGGAAAATTCGCCCAGCGGATGCCGAGGCCGCCGCCACCCTGCAAGAGATACGAGCTTGGCGCGAAGGCCTCCGCGGTCGCCTCGGCCACCACGTGCCGCAGCGGCTGAGGATCGCGAACAATGTAGTCGGCATCGACAGTGACGCCATGCGCGGTCTCGCGGACGAAATTCAGGAATCCGTCTTCCAACCGCACCGGCTCGCGATGCACTTCGCCGTCGGTTTCCCATCCGACGATCTCCGTCGCATCCCGCACCAGCAACCGCCGCCCCCGCACATCCTCGGCAGGCTCAAACTTGCCGACGGCCATGTTCTTCGCCACCCATTCGCCGCGATCGTTCGTCTCCAGAAAAAGCAGGACGCGCGCCCCTTCGGCGTACCTCGGACTCCCCGCGACGACGTAGCCGATGTCGCCCATCATCCCGCCCAACTCCGTGACGCGAATGCTCTCCCCGTTCGCGACCGGACCTTTGATCGCTTCCTCTACGCGCAACTCCGTCACGGTCTCAATCCATCCGCCCGGCGCGCGTCGTCCGTGCGACGTTCCCGCGGTCGCGATGACGATCGCCTTCGAAGCCGTGACGAGTGCGCGATCCGAGGGGACGATGAACGTCGCGGCATGCGCGGTGGATGCGAAGAGGAGGAGGAAACTGAGGGAACGAGCGCGCATCGGTTGTCGATGATACAGACGCCGTTCTCTCCATATTGATGACAGAGGTCACGTCAGCGTGACAGGAGCATCGTTTCGCGCGAGAACCGAGCACGACGGAATCGACCTCGCCGGCGTAGCCGCCGAAGGCAGAGACCTCGTCAGCGCCCGACCAGCATCGCAATCCCGAGCGCGATCAGCAGCGCGGCGACGAGGCGGCGGAACACATTTTCCGGAACGCGGCCGAGGAGCGTGCGGCCGAAGAAGGTGCCGACGATGACGGCGGCGCTGGCGCCGGCGATGAGCGGCCAGACTGTGAGCAGCTCGCGTCCCGTGCTGAAGGCGTAGACCGGCAGCCGCGCGCCGTCGACGATGAGCGCGATCGCGACCGCCGTCGCCACAAACACTTCTTTGCGAACGTCCAACGCCAGCATCGCCGCGGCGCGGATGCCGCCCTGGTTTCCAACGAGTCCGCCGAGGAGTCCCGAGACGCCGCCGGCTAACCATGCGCCGCGGCGGCCGAAGCGGAGGTGATCGCTCCATCCGGTCACGCCGAAACATCCGACGATGATCAGCACGATCGCGAAGACCACCTTCAGCGCCTGCGTCGCCGCCATCGCGTGCAGCAGCGCGCCCGCCAGCGCGCCGGCGCCGCTCATCACTCCGAATGTTTTCAGCACTTTCTTGTCGACGCGGTCGCGCAACGTCCAAAGCCGCAGCGCGTTGCCGATGAAGTGCGGGATGGCCGCGCCGGCGACCGCGAGCTTGACGCCGATGGTCATGCCAAGGAGCGGCGTGAGGATGCTGCCGATGCCGAAGCCGGCCACGGCCGAAATCGCGCCCGCGAAAAACGCCGCGATGGCGATGAGGATCGCCGAAAGCATCAGGAAGTCCGCGACCTCGCCAGTTCCGGCTTCGGCGCGTTCTGCAGCGATGCTGGCAACTTCGCCGCGCAGCAGACGCGCTCGAGCGTCATGCGATCGCGCTGCATTCCGCGCTCGTTCGACGCCACTTCCAGCACCTTCCGCAGCACCTCGGCAACAGCCGGATCGGAAGGCATGGTCAGACTGTAGTGCATCCACTTGCCATCGCGCCGCGCCGTGACCACTCCCGCGCGGCGCAGGTACGCGAGATGCCGCGAAATCTTTGGCTGCGGCTCATCGAAAATTTCGACGAAGAAACAGACGCAGACCTCGCCCGCTGCCATCAGGTTCAGAAGCCGCAGCCGCGTCGGGTCGGCGAGCGCCTGGAAGAGGGTGACGAGGTCCGTTTTCACAGCGCGCGAGTATAGCGGGCCGCCAACACCGCAATATCCTGCCGTAACGATCGTTACTGTCCGGTCCGCATCCACACGGACGGCAACCTATCCGCGTCATAACTCAGGAAGGTTGAATTTCCGTAGGGAATGCCGTATAGTGCGCTTCAGGGTCTGGTGAGGGTTGGCCACCTTGCCGAGCGGAATGATGGACCGGACGAGTCGATGGGCCTGCGATCTCTCTCTTAGTTCTGTCGACTACCTTCACGTACGCCAGTCGATCTTCACCGGACCCTGCTTTTAAGCCCGCCGCACCATCCGCCGCGCAAAGTACGCGGCGCCTCCCGCTCCCACCAGCGCGACGATGACCACGAGCGTCGTCGCCGTCGATGAGAAGAGGAAGGGATACCGGATCCGATTCAGCACGAGGATTGCCGCGACGATCACGAAGAGCGCGATGCGCACGGCGTAAAGCACCGCCGGCGTGTGCGCCTTGCGGATGGTGTCGCTCCAGACCAGCCAAAGCATGACCGTCAGCGCGGCGATGGCCATCCCGGTCGGCGGAATCATCGGCAGCCCGGAGCCGCTCGCAACCGTCCGAATCATTTGTTGCGCACCCACCATGCGTCCGGCGACGCGGCCGGCTTCGGAGGCGGCTGCGCGAGCAGCGTCTTCGGCGCGTGCTCATCCAGCATTTCCTGCACCTCGGGCGTACAACTCCCGCCGCAATGTCCGGTCGTGGCGGTCGTGCAGGCCGCGATCTGACTCAACGTGCAGGCCCCGCGTCGGATGGCGCGCTCGATCGTCCGGTACTTGATGTTGTTGCAACGGCAGACGGTTCTCAGGCCGCGGATCGCGGGATGCTGTGCCTGATCGTCATTTCCGTCCATTGCGATTCGCGCTAACAGGATCGCGCAGCGACGGCTTCCCAATGGCGGGCTTCGGCCGCGCGCCCATCGCTGCGGCGGCGGAAAGCGGCAACCCGAGCCGCGGCAACTTTCGCGAAAGCGACGTGCTCACGGACGATGCCGATCTCGGTTTGCCGACTTTCGGGGAACGCATGGGCGGTAATTGTATTTGAGAAAGGGGGACGGTTCACGCGGGGGCGCGGAGGAGCGGAGCACGTGACGGCGTTTCCAGAATGGGGCGTCGGGCCCGCCGCGCAATCGGAGCGGCGCGGCCGGCGGCGTCGATCACCATCATCGCGTCGATCGTCATGACCTCGGAACCATGCGCGATGTCGATGCGCCATCCGTCGCCGTGCGGTTCGATCCGTTCGATCGTCGCCGGAACAATGATCTCCGCACCGCGACTCACCGACGCATCGCGCAGCCACTGCTCGAAACGGACGCGTCGAGATGCCAGCCATGTCGGTCCGCATCGCGAAGTGCATCGATCTCACGCGGGCGCGGATCGCCCCACACGCTCCGGTTCGCATAGCACGGTGCATGACCCTCCGCGAGAAATGAGTCTAGGAGACGCATGTCGCGAAACAGACGGCGTGCGGCAGCGGGCAAGGACTCGCCGATGCGCGGCGGCGCCGGCGGCGCTCCGTTCCACGACCGCGACCGAGCGCAACGGCGCGAGGTTGAGGGCCGCCGTTGCGCCGGCTGGCCCTGACCCGACGATGAGCACGTCGACGCTGCGCATCAACGGCGCTGCGACAGCCCGTGCGGAAAGCGGTTCACTTTCTCGATGCCTGTGAGATCGATATCGCGCTCAACTCCCTCGACGCCCGGCACCTTCTCGGCTGCCGGCAACGCTTTCCAGCAAGCGCTGTAGATGATGTTCGGGATGGAGTTGCTCGACCTCGATGACGCCCGGAAAGTTCTCCCGATCGCTCGGCCCTTCGCGAACCTCGACCACGCCCATCTTTCCGAAGTGCGCGACCATGTTGTTGATCTGGTCGGTATGGCTGCCATTGCCGAGCGGGCGAATCCAGAGCGATCGTTTCGCGAACGCGGATAGCCGCTCGCCCAGCGGCAGATTCTCGTCTATCACCTTCCGATAGTTCTCCTCGGTGAGCACATTGTTCGGCACACGCGCTCCACTCTGTCCGCGGAATCGGCCGATCGCAGCGCAACAAGACAACTCCATCATTGCCGCTCGCCGTCTGTCCATATTAGACATAGGTTAATTCGCACTCAGCCAGAAGAAGGAGCTTGCCGTCATGCTTGTCGAACCAGAGGCCACAATCATATCGCGCCGAACTTTCTGCGTGCTCAGTACGCTGGCACCAATAGGGGCTCTGATCAACTGCCGTTCGGCTGACCGGCCGCAAAACGACGCAGACACAATCGTTGATGCGATCACTTCTCGCTCACCGACGCATCGCTGCCGGAATGCAGTCACTCCTATCGTTCCGGGAGCAGAGGCTAACCGACGGCTTTTCGGAAGCTGATCAGGCGATTCTCGCCGGTGCGCTGTATCTGGAAATGCAGAATCGTCTATCTCAACGCTCCGGAAACAGGACGGCAGCGGGTACTGTGCGGCGTCCCCTTACAGAGGCCGATGTCAAGACTGTCCTGGCAAACCGCTCGACTCCTCGTCGATCAATCGAGAATATCTTGTTAAGCTCCTATCGGATACAAAGGAGCCACCAGCAATTTCAGCAGAGTCTTGAGAAGCTCAAAGTGCGGCATTGCGTAAGACTTGCCTGACGGGCCAGACACCGCGATGGATTTGCATCGATATGGGCGTAGTTTTAGTTATTGGGCTTATTTTACTCTTGTAAGTATCGAGTTGAGTGAGAGTACTGCGGACGTGGTCACCGGCCATCTGGTACATCCAGGCGCCGGTGTTCAACGCGCTGACGAGGCTGAACGGATGGTTGAGAGCCTCGGCGGGCGGCATGAATACAAGCCACGCATCTCTCGCATCGTCGAAACGGTCCTCGAGGCACGCCATCCAGACGTCGAACTGGTTGACGATTACGGCTACCGCTATACGTTTCTTTTTTTCCCTCGGCACAAAAAGAAGCTCTTCAGATCACTTGCATGAACTGGCCGGAGAGCGCCTCCGTCATCGCCCCAATCGTCACTCCCCCCGCTCAGTCAAACGGAAGATGAGCAACTACCTCACGACCACTCGCGCAACCCGCACTCGCTCCTCGAAAACCGTCAAAATGAACCCCGCCTTAACTTAAGACCGTTGGGCTACGTCCCGGGAGCACACGACTGCGGATCTGAACGCAGTCGCCCGGCGTGATTTTTATCGAATCATCGCGGACGCCGGCTGGTCGCCCTACCGCGTTCCTACGAACGGTGCCCCCCTGCAAATCGGGCTCGGGACTGCCGTTCGCGCCAGGCACAACTTCTTTGTCAATGGAGCACTCTCAGAGAGGCACGCGATTTGCGCCCGCGGCGCAAGATGCGTCTCTTCAATATCCCGATGGCCCTTTCCTTCGTTGTGATCGGAGCCGTTGCCCAGTCGCCGCCGACGACCACACAGCAAACGGCAAAGGGAACGACCACGCAGACCACGATCGACGTTGTCGGAGTCACACCGATCGATGGCGTCGGCGTCGATGCCGACAAATATCCCGCCAATGTGCAGTTCGTCAAACCGGCGCATAGTAATCCCGCCGAGGACCTTCTCCGCCACGCGAACGGCATTGATGTCAGCGAAGCGCAGGGCGATCGTCACCAGCCGGATGTCGCGTTCCGCGGGTTTCTGGCATCTTCCCTTCTCGGGATCCCTCAGGGTCTCGCCGTTTTCCAAGACGGCGTCCGTCTCAATGAACCGTTCGGCGACGTCGTCGACTGGGACATTCTTGACGAGCCGGCAATCGACCGGATCGAGATCATCCCTGGCGCCAATGCGGCATTCGGGCTCAACGCCCTCGGTGGGGTCGTCGCGATGCGCACGCGCAATGGCTTCAGCGATCCGGGTATGTCGGTACGGTTGGACGGTGGACCGTTTGGTATGCGCGACGCCGAGGTCTCGAGGGGCTGGGGTCGCGACTCGGCTGCCTATTTTCTTTCCGCCAGCCATGAGCAGGACGACGGCTGGCGCGAGCGGTCGCCTGCCCGCCTCGATCATCTATTCGGCAGCGCTCAGTGGATTCGGCCACATGGCAGCAGCGATCTCCGCATTTCCGCCGCCGACACGTCGATCACAGGAAACGGCGCCGCGCCGGTGCAACTGCTCGATCTCGATCGCCGCGCGGTCTTCACTCATCCCGACAACACGCGCAATTCCTCCGCGCTGCTTTCGACGTCGAACAGCGCTATGCTAGCGGCAGGTCTTCTTGAGATCAGCGGCCATCTCCGCAGGACTATCACGCGGACGGTCAATGGTGACGATTCGCCCTACGAACCTTGTGAGGACGATCCTGGAGTTCTTTGTACGGAAGCCGGCGATCCGATTGTCGATCTGCAGGGACACCTGTTCGGCATAACCGCCGAGCATCCGCTCGATGCGGTGCTCAATCGAACGACGACGCGGCAAACGTCATTGGGTGCTACCGCCCAATGGACACGAGACCAAGTCGTCCTTCGACGTGAACACCGGGCAGCCGTCGGCATTTCCTTCGATCGCGGAATCATCAGCTTCCGTTCCGACAGCGAAGTCGCCGACCTCGCCGCCGACCGCGGAGCTGACGGAAGCGGACGACTGAGTGCCGACTCCATCGTGCGGCTCGATGCGACGGCTTCCAATACCGCAATCTTTCTGACCGACATCATTGCGGTAACTTCGAATGTCACCGTCACTGCCACGGCACGAATGAATCGCACGGCGATTGAATTGCGCGACCGCGCCGGCGATGCGCTTTCGGGAAACCATCGCTTCACGAGCATCAATCCGTCCGTCGGAATCACTCGGGCATTTCATGGCGTCACGCTGTTCGCCAACGTCAATCAGTCGTCGCGCACGCCGACTCCGGTCGAGCTCACCTGTGCCGATCCGGAAGATCCATGCCGGCTGCCGAACGCGTTCGTCTCCGATCCGCCACTGCGGCAGGTACGCGCGCGCAGCATCGAAGCGGGACTGCGCGGCCGCCTGCGTTCCGAGAACTGGTCGCTGGCGCTGTTTCAGACGAGCAACGATAACGACATCATCTTCGTGAGCAGTGGGCCGCTGCGTGGCGACGGCTACTTCACAAACGTTGGCCGGACGAATCGCCGTGGAGTCGAGGCCGCGATCGGCGGCGAGCACGGCCGCTTCGGCTGGCGCGCGAGCGGCTCCCTGCTCGACGCTACGTTCGGAGCCGATTTCGTCGTACCGAGTCCCCACAATCCGAACGCAATCGATGGCCGCATGCAGGTGCTCCGAGGCGATCGTCTGCCGCTGCTTCCTGGGGAAACTGCAAGAATTGAAGCGCACGTGCGGCCGATCGCGTGGCTAAACCTCTTCGCCGATGCTCGCCATCGTTCCAGCGAGTTCTTTCGCGGCGACGAGGCGAACCTCGAAAGACCTCTGAAGCCGTATGCGATCGTGGACGCCGGCATTTCCGCCACCGTCACTCGAAGAATCACGTTGGAGCTCTCCGCCACGAATCTGGCAAATACGCGTTACGAGACGTTCGGCACGTTCGGCGATGCCTCAGGTGTTCTCGGCCACGCATATGGTGACTCTCGGTTCGTGACTCCGGGGGAGCCACGCCGGATCATGCTGGCGCTCGCTTTTCGCTGAATGTTCGCAAACTGGCCACGAGATTTGCAATCCAGTTTTGCATGGAAAACAAAGACAATTCTCTCGCTCTAATCACAGGTGCTTCGAGCGGTATCGGGCTCGAGCTGGCGAAATGTTTCGCCAAAGACGGTCACGATGTAATCCTCGTGGCAGAAGACAGTGCCGGTCTTGATGCGGCTGCTGCCGAAATGCGCGGACTCGGCAGTGGGTCGGTCGATACGATCGTGGCCGATCTTTCGGACGTCAAAGGATCGCGAACGGTATTCGACGAGGTCCGCGCGCGTGGAAGGCAGGTAGACGTGCTCGTCGATAATGCCGGCGTCGGAGTTTATGGGAAGTTCATCGAAAACGACCTTGACGAGGAGATCGACATGATCAACCTCAACACGATCGGGTTCGTTGCCATGGCGAAATTCTTCGTCCCGCCGATGGTCCAACGCGGCTCCGGCCGTGTGCTGATCACAGCATCGGTCGCGTCACGCACGCCGACGCCCTACATGACCATCTATGGTGCGACGAAGGCGTTCGTCTATGAATTCGCGCAAGGACTGCGCGAAGAGTTGCACGATACCGGCGTAACGGTCACGGCATTGATGCCGGGCCCGACCGATACGAATTTCTTTGAGCGCGCTGGCGCGGAGAACAGCAAGCTGATGGACGAAAAGATGGCCGATCCGGCCGAGGTGGCGCAGGCGGGCTACGACGCGTTGATGCGGGGCGACGATAAGATCGTCGTTCCGCTGAAGTACAAGATCATGACGGCCGTCAATCAGGTCGTCCCCGATCCACTGGTCGCTAAGCAATCGCGCAAGAAACACGAACCGCGTGACGAGGAACGCGGGGAAGGGCGCCCATAGGAAACGATCCTGTTCTCCCATTGCGCGCCCGGCGGATCCGATTCCGCCGGGCGCGTTCGTCATTCTGCAATAGGCCTTACGGTTTCAACACCACCTTGATGCATCCGTCTTCTTTGTCGCGGAAGGTCTTGTACATCTTCGGTGCGTCGTCGAGCGGCACGCGATGTGTGACGACGAATGACGGATCGATTTCGCCGTCTTCGATTTTCTTCAGGAGCATCGGGAGATAGCGCTGAACATTCGTCCTGATTTCATCGTCAGCCTTTTATTCACGAATGCGCCCATCGGAATCTTGTCGGGAAATCCGAAGTAGACACCCGAGAACCATCCCCGCAATCGCGTAACTCAGTTATAAAACGCGCCGCTGTCGTCGAATCGCGACCGGAAGTCGCTCTCCGCCCGGGGACAGGGAAGAGGATCGTCCGGCGGCGGTACGACGATCGCGCATTCGCGCACGACGTCGGCCAGCGTATCGATCTCCAACGGCTTGTTCACGGTGGCGTTGACGAGGAGCGAATCGATCGGCAGGTCCTTGTTGGGATC
>DASYJF010000107.1:0-12990 GCA_035996815.1 Thermoanaerobaculia bacterium
GACATCGTTGCCGTCCTGACAGACTCCGCCGATCCTTCCGGCTACTGGAAGAAGATGCGCAAACGGGACCCGGCCCTCGGCAGAGCGCTCGAAGGGGGGGGACAATTTGTCCCCCCCCTTGCCTTCGAGTTTGCAACGGCCGGGGGACCCCAGAAGATGCAGTGCTGGAACACCGAGGGCATCCTGCGTCTGATTCAGTCCATCGCAAGTCCG
Organism: Thermoanaerobaculia bacterium; assembly: GCA_035996815.1. GTDB lineage: Bacteria > Acidobacteriota > Thermoanaerobaculia > Gp7-AA8 > Gp7-AA8 > JADGNZ01. The sequence goes on from DASYJF010000107.1 coordinate 214, forward strand.
AAGGCCGAACCGTTCAAGCGCTGGCTGGCACGAGTAGGCAAAGAGCGGATCGACGAGATCGACAATCCTGAGCTGGCGATGGGCCGCATGCAGGAGCTCTACGAAAAGAAAGGCTATCCAAAGGAGTGGATCGACAAGCGGCTGCGCGGTATCGCCGTACGGCAGGACCTCACCGACGAGTGGAAGGACCGCGGGGCCTCGACCAGCGTCGAGTTTGCCATCCTGACCAACGAGATCATGCAAGGCCTTTGGCCTCAAAGTCGACGAGTACAAACAAGTGAAGTCGCTGGAACGGGAGAACCTGCGCGACCACATGACCGACATCGAGCTGATTCTCACCATGCTGGGCGAGGCAACCACGACGACGCTGCATCGGGACCGAGAGTCACAAGGGCATGCAGCCGCTCAGTCGAGACGCCAAGGACGGCGGTGCCGTTGCCGGAAGGACGCGCGAAGACATCGAGCGGCAGACCGGTAAACCGGTAGTCTCGCGCGAGAACTTCAAACAACTGGGCAGGAGGCGGACCAGGAAGCTGAAGACGAAAGAGGACTGACTTCACCGCACCAGGAGCGACCCGAGCTGACCCCTTCAACTCCAACTCCGCGATTACGTCCTGCGTCTGTCGGGTGACATAGCTCGCTTCATCCCGTTCAGCTCTTTCGAACCCAGTAGCTGAGGCGTTCGAGCTCCGCGGCCACGTGCGCGACGGAATCGCCTTGGATTTCGCTCTCGCCGTCTCCGGCCGTCCCGTCCTAGGAGGTGAAGTGAGCCGGTGACAACTTGTCACCGACTGAAACTCCCTGCTGCCGATGGCGCGGAGACTCTCTGCTGCGCCTCGTTCAAAGCGCGAGCTGGCTAAAGACTTTGATGGGCTCGGCCCCTGACTACTCCCGTTAAGTCGGGGGGTCGCATCTGGAAAACCAACGTACGGGGCGGGGCTATCCTTGGTTAAGTTGAGTTTCCAGATGTGACCCCAACTTAACCCCGTAACCCCGCGTCTGTGCATCACCTGCGAATCGGATCAACCATTTCCATTTTCACAATCTGCAATCGCTTGCCGTCGGCGCTCCTGGCGTGCTGATCGAATTGCTTTTCGATACTTTCGAGCGTTGTGTCGCTGTCGTCCAGCATGCCGAAGACAGTGAACTTCTTATCCAGGTTTGGAGCGTCCGCCAGCAGGATGGAAAATGACGTCTCACCGCTGTTTGGATCATCGCCATGTGCCAGCGACAGCACGCCGCGTGTATGGCGCAGCGCGCCCACTTCGAGAGGTATCGGTTTGATCGTTGCCCGCTGCTCCTGAGACAGCGGTGTTTCGCGGTCCTCTGCCGTGGCTGTCTGCGCTACGAAGTGATGCTCCACTCTGTAGAAATAGACCGTGTTGAAAACACCCGCGCGGATCAACCTCTCGAACTGCGCAACGGTGCGAGGCGCCACTCGGGGAAACAACTTCAGATTGAATGTTCCTCCGGTGGTCACCATGCGTACTCTCACCTCGTCGTCCGCCGTTGTCGCCGCGGAAGAGTCAGGGGCAGTCAAACAGAGCAACAGGACGAGCAAGGCGGTTGGCTTCATGGTCACCATCCTACGAGAAAAGGTCCTACGCTCGATCTCCGAATGAAAGCTCCTTCGGACTGATGAACGACATGGCCCGCTCGGCAAGGGCGGTAGTCGTCAGCGACGGATTCACTCCCGGGTTGGCGGACATCGCGGCGCCGTCGATCACGTAGAGGCCGTCGTAGTTGAAATGCGGTGATGGTTGTCGATTACGCCGTCTTCCGCGCTTGTGCCCATGCAGGCGCCGCCCAGGATGGCTTCGGTTAGGAGGCTGCCGACGAAGCCGGCGATCTTTTGCTCTACGCCGCGCGCCAGCTCCGCTCCCGTTAAGCTGGGGGTCGCATCTGGAAAACCGACTTACCGGGCGGGGCTATCCTTGGTTAAGTTGAGTTTCCAGATGTGACCCCAACTTAACCCCACAGGTCGGATCGCAGTTAGGTCAAGCCGGAGCCCCGCTGAAATTCGCTCCGGAACAAGGTCCCGCGTTCTTCACGGAGTACGGCTGGACTCCGATCGACGTGCGGTCGATGCTTCAAACCGCCGCAGCGCTGAAACGTCTCCCGCCGCTGTTCCGCCTCTTCGCTCTCTTTCCCGATCCCAAAGGAACGAAGCCAAAGCAGATCTGGGGCGGTGTCGTGCAGTTGGAGAAGAGATAGCCCGCGACGTAGGGGGCAGGTCGAAAATGAGGTGACGAAAGACCGTGGCACGTGCGCCAAGTCAGTTTCCGTCACTTTCACTTTCGACTTTACCCTTCGGTACGGTGGGACCGCGCTGGAAATCCGGCTTGGGGCCATCCCAACCTTGCTGGTTAAGTTGAGTTTCCAGATGCGACCCCAAACTGACCACCCTTCTTCTGCTTTTGCCAAGCGGTTTTTAGTCGCGAGTTCTAAGGCTGATGGAAATGACGCGGCAGTCGAACGACGCAAGTGTGGCTGCTGAAGCGCCCTTCCATGCCTTGTTCTGCCCTGTTCGCAGGCGAGCTGTTCGCAAGTCGGAGCCACTCTCTACCTGAGTTGCTTCTCGTAGGCGTTCGATCCTCCCAGCATTACCCACTCGCCATTCACCTTCTTGTACTTAGTTGTCGAACGCACTTCCTCAAAGTCCTTCCAGCCGCCCCGCATCTGCGCCGACAAGGTCGCGGTCGATGTAACCTCCACCGTGTCACCAGTCACAGTTGAACTCACTGACGAATAGCGAGACTTCACCGCCACTGGCGGTGCCTGCTGCTCCATGATTTCGGCAATTAACATGCGTTTTGTCTGCTTCTTGCCGCCGCTCTTCGTGAATATCGCATCGTCCGCAATGTGCTTATCAAGGTAAGCACTATCGTGGTGTAGCATGGCTTGCAAAGTGAGTTTGTCCTGCGCAAGTATATCTTCCACAACTAGGTCGAGTTGAGGGCTTGAATCTTGACCATCGACCGAACCACCTTGTGCCGCGCTAGCGGACCGCGATGCGCTTCCCTTAGTAGTTAGATCAACGCCGCTCTTGTCCAGCGCCTGATAGAAGCAGCCGAACTTCTCCATCAGTTTCTTTCCATTCTTATCGGGCACCGCCTCGTCAACGGCACCAGCCGCCTGTGTGATCCGAATGGCATCGATCTGCTTTGTAGTGAGCGCAACTCTCATCGTAGCTAAGTCGTTCGGAGCGACCTCCGCCGCCCACACGACACTCATATTCAATTTGCCAAACATATCGGCCTGCGCTTGGTTGGCTACCTCGGTGACGACGAACGAAAGCGGATCGCCGTCCTTGAATCCGAAGGTCAATTGATCTCCATTCGACGCGTGGTAGTGTGACTCAAATGCTGCTCGGGCAAGGTTCTCTTCAACCTTCTGAATGCTCACGAGGATGAAGTTGCTGTCGCCGACGCGCTTAACGTAGGCCGTAAACGTGACATCGTGATCCATCAACGCGGCCGCCAGAAATCCGCTGGAGCTGAGCACCTGCTGCCATTGATCCATCTGCTTCTTGGTAATGGCGTCTCGACCGGAGGCGTCCGGCCTGCACGAATCGGCAAGAGTGGCGGGCGCCACAACGCAACACATAGAGACCGCCATCACGGCAAGAACCTTCTTGGCCGTTAGGCTCGCGATTCCCGACCAGAATAACGAAAAGCGACGCTTGGTGAATTGCGTAGACCTCATAATTTTCTCCTAATAACAGTACCCGGATAGCTCTAGAAACAACCTATATGCAGACCGCGCAGTCGCGCGCTGCTCACGACTCAACGGAGTGCATATGGTACATTATTCTTCCAAAATGTGTCTGTTCCATCTGGGCGACCACTTTGGTTTCCCCTCTGAGTTCACTGAGAAATTTTGAATGGCGGCGCCAAGTAGTTGATGCTCGTACGAGAATGGGGGTCAGGTCGAAAGCGAAAATGCCGATCATGATTCACGGACTAACGTTGAAGTAGCCGCCGGCACTTTCGCTTTCGACCTGACCCCATTCCTTATCTGCGCTCATCTGCGACATCTGCGGATCGCCCTTCATTCGCCGACTGGATAAACGACATCGCCCTCTCTGCCAGCGCGGTAATCGTCAGCGAGGGATTCACTCCCGGATTCGCGGACATCGCCGCGCCGTCGATTACGTAGAGGGGTCGTAGTTGAAGATGCGGTGGTGGTTGTCGATTACGCCGTCCTCCGCGCCCGTACCCATGCAGGCGCCGCCAAGGATGTGGGCGGTGGTTGGGGTGCCGAGGATGGTTTCGGTGAGGAGGTTGCCGGCGAAGCCGTCGATCTTCTGCTCTACGCGCCGCGCCAACTCCGTCGCCTCCGGGATTGCCGCGCTTGGCGCCGGTCCCTCGGCCAGCGCAGTCGTCAGGCCGAATGCGCCGAGGCGGAGGCGGAGGTGGCCTCGAGTGTGCGCATGTAGAGCAGGATCATCGTCCGCTTGGCCCAGTCGTCGACGAAATAGGCGCGCAGGAAATGGATGGGATGGCGCAGCATCGCCGCGAACACGCGGATCAGCCGCACCGGCGCGCTCTCGCCCGGCACGTGCGGCGACAGCAGCAGCCGAAAGAAGCCGGAGCCTTTTCCGTAGCGCACCGGCTCGAGATGCGAGTGCTCGTCGGTGTGGAGCACGCTGGTGATGGCGATGCCTTCGCTCAGGTCGCGATCGGCCCGCGTGGTCACGCCGATCAACGACTCGGAGTTGGTCCGCGATTGCGAGCTTCGATCTCCAGATAGTTCGGGGCGTTAAGTTGGGGGTCGCATCTGGAAAACCAACTTACCCGGCTGGGCTATCCTTGGTTAAGTTGAGTTTCCAGATGCGACCCCCGACTTAACCCGACTGCACCAACTGTTTCGGCGCTGGGCTACGATCTCAAGACTGACGCAGGCCCGATTTTGAGTGCATCAGATGCAGATGTAGGGACCATCGCGAATCACACAGTCCGCATTGCTGCCGATGTACTCGTGAATACCACACCCGAACACCCGTACCCTGTGTATCTGATTGGAATGGCAAAGTGGTGGGTTTTCGAGGAACCATTCGATACGCGGCCGCTTTCCATTCCGAGGGGGAATGGCCAGTACCGCCAGAAGTTTCTGAAGAAGAGACGAAAGACGGCGTTGAGTTTCTGACCAGCCTGTTCGAGAAGAGCGCGAAATGATTCTACGTTTCCCTGAGGCTCAGCGGGGAATTCTTATCGAGGCGCTTACAGCGGCTGGCGAACGCGAAATTGGTGGAGTCCTCATGGGCGAGCACCTCGGCGTTGACGACTTCAGGGTTACGAGTTTGACGATTCAACGGCGTGGCGGCACTATCGCTCGGTTTGTCCGAGCGGTAGAAGAGGCCATTTTGGCGCTCACCCGGTTTTTTCGTGAGACCGGAAACGATTTCACACGCTTTAACTATCTTGGCGAGTGGCACTCGCATCCCCTTTTTCCGCCTTATCCCAGCCGCGAAGACGATTCATCGATGATCAGGATCCTTCGGGACAATAACGTGGGCGCCAATTTCGTGGTTCTGGTCATCGTGAAAATGGTGAATAGCCAGGTCGTGGCGACTGGCACGCTCTATACGAGATCTCGCCAATCGGTAGTGACGTTGATGATGGAGGAAGCGCCCGCGGCAAATCCCGAAGCCACTTCAATTGCGTCATGACGACTGAGTCAGTCATTCCGCTCTAGGTGCCGGGGCCGGTCAAGTACGTTTACAAGTTGTGTCAAAGGACAGTCTAGCGCCGTCGCTAACCGCACCAGCATCGCCAACCCAGGCAGCGTCAGGCCGCGCTCCATGTTGCTTATGAACGGGTGATTCGACTCGATCAGCGCGGCGAGTTGCTGCTGAGTGAGGCCGCGGGCGAGGCGGAGTTCGCGCAGGTGCCGGCCGAAGATGACGCCGTCGCTTTCGCGCTTCGTCATGGATGAATGCACCATCCTCGTTGACGAATCCCACGGGATGAATGTATTGTTAACAGTACAAGCGAAGGAGGTCATCATGGATGAAAACACCCGCACCCGCATACGCCACATCTTCCTCTCTCCCCGTCCTCACTTTCCGCTGAATACCGTCGCGGAGTTGCTGGAGATGTCCATCGAAGAGTTGAAGGCGGAGATTAAGGATGGGGCGATTGTAGCGGTTTCGACGGCGGTGGGGGTTCGGGTGACGCGGGAGGAGATGGTGGCGACGGCGATGGGGCGGTGGGAGTTGGCGGTCATCGAAAGGGCGCTGGGGCGGGAGGCGTCGGGGGTGTTGCCGGAGGCGATCCGGCTCGTCGAGTTGCGGGCGCGCGTTCCTCGGTATCAGAAAGAGATGTTGCGGTATCTGGCGCGGCAGGAGGGGACGTCCATCGGCACGGTCCTCTCGCGCGAGTTGGAGGACATGGCCTCGGCGCGTGCCGAGGAGCTGGCGGCGGCGGTGCCGTCGGTGGCGGTGGCGCTGCAGTTTGCGGGCGGGTGATCGCGGTCCGCTATGTTTCGGCGGTCGGCTCCGGTGGCGGGAGAACGGCCGGCGGTGAAATGCGGGCGGCGGCGAGGCGGCGCATGACGTCGCCGATGTCCGCGCCGAGGACTTCGATCAGTTCCAGGACCATCGGGAGGCTCGGGATGTTGCCGCCGTACTCCAGGATGCCGATGTAGGTCGGTGTGACGCCGGAGCGCTGCGCGAGTTTCTGGCGCGTCCAGCCGCGCTGTTCGCGCAGTTGTTTCAGGATGGCGCCGAAGCGCGCCGCATCAGGATCGATCCGCATCGCACGAGGCATGCGTGGATGATAACGCAGCTTTCGCTCAAACCGTGGTTTGAGTCGATGCTTCGATTAGAAGCACGCGAGGTTCGAATCGGAGTATTGATGATTACCAAGGTTTGAGTGCTTGCTTCGTTTCGAAGCATCCACGCTTGCCTCGGAAAGAGTGAATGATGCTCTTCAGCATCTCGACTGTAACCGAGGTCAGAGTTCGAGTGTCGTCGGGAAGCTGTCATGGTGTGAAGCGAAGAGTGGATGCTTCAAACCGAAGTATCGATGCTTCAACGCGAAGGATCGATGCTTCGAATCGAAGCAATCACTCTTTCCTTGGAAAGAGTCATTGAAAGAAAACGAACCGAGCGCTCTTACCTTGGTTGTCAGGTTGAGAGCAGGTGACCATCAGATCAATCCATGGATAACTGATCCATCAAGCACGGATCGACTCCCAGGCCTGCGACACAACCGAGTTACTCGCCGAGGGACATTCCTTTGGCCTCAACGGAAGCGGTCTTATCTGCGTTCATCTGCGAAATCTGCGGATGCCCGTTCGTTCTGCGGTATGAAGGCCATGGCCCGCTCCGCGAGCGCGGTAATCGTCAGCGATGGATTCACGCCTGGGTTGGCGGACATCGCGGCGCCGTCGATCACGTAGAGGCCGTCGTAGCCGAAGACGCGGTGATGGTCGTCGATTACGCCCTCCTCCGCGCTTGCGCCCATGCAGGCGCCGCCGAGGATGTGGGCGGTGGTTGGGGTGCCGAGGATGGTTTCGGTGAGGAGGCTGCCGGCGAAGCCGTCGATCTTCTGCTCTACGCGCCGCGCCAACTCCGTCGCCTCCGGGATCGCCGCGCTTGGCGCGGGTCCCTCGGCCAGCGCGGTCGTCAGGCCGAATGCGCCGAGGCGGAGGCGGAGGTGGCCTTCGAGCGTGCGCATGTAGAGCAGGATCATCGTTCGCTTGGCCCAGTCGTCGACGAAATAGGCGCGCAGGAAATTGATGGGGTGACGCAGCATCGCCACGAGAACGCGGATCAATCGCACGGGCGCGCTTTCGCCCGGAACGTGAGGCGACATCAGCAGCCGGAAAAAGCCGGAGCCTTTTCCGTAGCGCACCGGCTCGAGGTGGGAGTGCTCGTCGGTGTGGAGCACGCTGGTGATGGCGATGCCTTCGCTCAGGTCGCGGTCGGCGCGCGTGGTCACGCCGATGAGCGACTCAGAGTTGGTCCGGACGAAGCTGCCCACCCGGTCGGACAGCCGAGGCAATCCGTCCGCGCTGTTTTTGAGCTTTAGCAGCAGCGGCACCGTGCCCATCACGCCGCCGGCGAAGATCACGTTGCGCGCGGTGAACGTGCGGCGGCGCTTGCCGAACCAGCCGGTGCCCGAGGTGGCGTCGATCTGGTAGCCGCCTCCGGGGAGCTCGCGCACCCAGGTGACCTCGGTGTCCGCTTCGATCTGCAGACCGCGCTTCTCGGCGAGCCAGAGGTAGTTTTTGTCGAGCGTGTTCTTGGCGTTGTGCCGGCAACCGGTCATGCAGGCGCCGCACTGGATGCAGCCGGTGCGGTCAGGACCTTCGCCGCCGAGGTACGGGTCGGACACCGTCTTGCCGGCTTCGCCGAAATAGACGGCCACGCGCGCGGGCACGATCTCCTCCGGCCGACCAATATCCGAGGCGATGTCGCGCAGCACCTGATCCGAATACGTGTCGGCCGGATACTGCACTGCTCCCATAATCCGCAGCGCGGTGGCGTAGTGCGGCTCCAGTTCCTTCTTCCAATCGGCCAGATGACCCCACGACGGCAGCGTGAAGAACTCGTCCTTCGGCGTGGGCAACGTGTTGGCGTAGACGAGCGAGCCGCCGCCGACTCCCACCCCGGAGAGCACGGTGACGTGGCGCAGGAAAGTCATCTTGAAGATGCCGCGAAAGCCGGCGGCAGGCATCCATAGCCACCGGCGCAGATTCCAGTTCGACTTCGGGAAGTCCTCGGCGCGGAAGCGCTGTCCTTTCTCCAGCATCACGACGCGGTAGCCCTTCTCCGCGAGCCGCAATCCGGAGACGCTGCCGCCAAAGCCGGAGCCGATGATGGCGTAGTCCCAATCCATTCTTGAAAAGCTTATCCGCAGATTACGCAGATGGGACGCAGATAGATTCGACGTTTCATCTGCGTTTCATCTGCGTCATCTGCGGATAAACTCCCGTTTCCATTTCGGAGGAGAAAGACCATGTCTGACAAGAAGATCATCGCTGTGGTGGGGGCGACGGGGGCGCAGGGCGGCGGGTTAGTTCGGGCGATTGCGTCCGATCCGGATGGGCCGTTCATCGCGCGCGCGATTACGCGCGACGTCAACTCGGATAAAGCGCGCGAGCTGGCAGCGCTCGGTGCCGAGGTTGTGGCGGGTGATGTTGATGACGCGGAGAGTTTGCGGCGGGCGTTTTTAGGCGCGTATGGCGCGTATTGCGTCACATTCTTCTGGAACCACTTCTCGCCGGCCACGGAGCTGGCGCAGGCTCGGGTCATGGCCGAGGCAGCGCGGGATGCGGGCGTCAAGCATGTGATCTGGTCGACGCTCGAGGACACGCGCAAGTGGGTACCGCTCAGTGACGACCGCATGCCGACGCTGATGGGTCAGTACAAGGTCCCGCACTTCGACGCCAAGGGTGAAGCCGACCAGATCTTCACGGACCTCGGCGTCCCGACTACGTTCCTGGCGACGTCGTTCTACTGGGACAACTTCATCGGCTTCGGAATGGGTCCGGCGCGCGGCGCGGACGGCAAGCTGGCCATCACGCTGCCGATCGGCGACGCAAAACTGCCTGGTATCGCGGCCGAGGACATCGGACGCAGCGCGTACGGGATTTTCAAGAAGGGTACGGAGATGATCGGCAAGCGCGTCGGCATCGCGGGCGAGCATCTCTCCGGCGCCGAGATGGCCGCGGCATTCACCGACCTCCTCGGCGAAGAAGTCCGCTACAACGCGGTCGAACCGAGCGTGTATCGCAGCTTCGGATTTCCCGGCGCCGACGATCTCGGCAACATGTTCCAGTTCAAGCGCGACTTCGAGGACGACTTCCGAGAGGCACGGCCGGTGGATGAAACGCGGGCGTTGAACCCGAAGCTGCAGAGTTTCAGCGAGTGGCTGGCGGCGAATCGGGATCGGATTCCGCTGCCACCTTTGTCATCCTGAGAGGCTGTGAGAAATCCCGCAGCGTCGAACGGTGCGCGCGGAGGCGCGCTCCACAATCCAGCCCCGCGCTCAGCGCGGGGAAACCGATTGCGAACGAACGCCGTGGGCGCGGAGGCGCCCACTAGAAATGCTCGCGCTGCGCGAGACTCTGTGGCGGCCGCCTCCGCGGCCGCCGATTCGTGCGCGCGCCCACAACCCCGCGCCGAGCGCGGGGCTGGATTGTCGAGCGCGCCTCCGCGCGTGACCACACGCGAATGCGCTTGGGCTCCAGGTTTGGCGAGAGGACGCTCTGGCGTCGATTTCCTCACAGCCTCTGAGGCTGCAGGAGCCGGGAGTCGCGACGCAACAAACGGCGTAGGACGCGGAAGGACCTCCAGATGCGCAATTCCAGCTGGAACCCTCGGGATTCAGCGAAATCTGCTGTGCTTGTGATCAACGTCTCAGGTTCCGCAGGGTTCGCTTTCGACGCACTCGCGGGCCATCAGCACGAGCTCGTCGATGTTGAACGGTTTCGCCAGGACCTTGCAGATCCGCTCGAGGAAAGCGGAGCTGAGCTTGCGCGGCGAGGCGGTCATCACGATGACGCGGCGCAGCGTTGTCGGCTGCGTCGCGTCGATGAATGTGATCACTTCTTCCCCGCTCACCAGCGGCAGGACGAGATCGATGATGAGGAGATCGTACGCGACGACTTTCATCAGCTCGATGGCAGCCGCGCCGCTCCTCACGCATTCGACCGTGAACGCTTCGCGCTCGAGCACGCGACGAACGAGGCCGACGATGCCGTCGTCGTCTTCGACCACGAGTGCGCGATAGGTGCGGCGGCGATCGCCGGAGAGAGCGTCAGTTCCGCGGCTGACTTCGGCTTGGGTTTGCAGGGACATGGGGACCTCTCCTCCGGCCGCGCAACGAGTTGCAGCTCATAATAAATTCTCTGCCGCTCACGAACCGCCGAAGATGGGAAATATGGGAGAATCACTCGCAAGTTGAGCCGATCATGAAAGCACGAACGATGAAATCACGAACGCGGCCCGCCTCGGATGTCAAAGACCATTGGCGGGATATCGTCGCTGACGCGAAGACAAATGGCGAGGTTTTCGTCACTCATTACAATCGGCCGGAAGTGGTCGTCGTTTCCATCGATCGCTACTCAAAACTAAAGGCCGACGCCGCGGCCAACGATCCGTTGGCGCCCCTTTGGGCGGAGTTCGATCGGGAGCTGGCATACCTTAACGAGCCGGGAGCCGGCGCTGAGCTGCTTCGTCTTTTCAGAGAGGTGACGCCTGAACAATTAGCTAAAGCCGCAAACGCGGCCGCTCTCCAACGTAAGCCGTGACGAACGGTACACACGATCAGCCGATCATCTTCGTGCTGGCCGGCGTCGACGGAGCTGGTAAGAGCTCGATCGGCGGAGCATTCCTCCGGGCCAATCAGAACGAGTACTTCAATCCTGACCTTGCCGCGCGGCGCATCAGGGAGATGAAGGGCGCATCCATCGACGAAGCGAACGCACTGGCTTGGCAGGAGGGAAAACTGCGGCTCGAGCTTGCAATCGAAACACGCCGCAGCTACGCCTTCGAGTCGGCCTTGGGAGGCAATACGATCCCCGGCCTGCTTCGCGAGGCAGCAAGCGCCGGACTCAAGGTCAATGTCTGGTTCGTCGGACTGTCGTCGCCGGAACAGCACATCGCCCGAGTACGCGCCCGCGTCGCAAGCGGCGGACACGATATCCCCGAAGAAATGATCCGGCAGCGCTGGGACTCGTCGCGGCGCAATGTCATCGCGCTGATGCCGTTCCTCGCCGACCTGTGGGTCTTCGACAACAGTTACGAAGGGGACTCCTCAGCGGGAACGATTCCTCCGCCGAGAGAGCTGCTGTACTGGAGTGACGGAGCGATCGTCAGTCCCGATGCTGACGGCTTGGCAGCGACGCCCGAGTGGGCGAAACCAATCGTGACGCGAGCGCTTCAGCTTCAGCGCGGCGCGAAGTGACGATCAGTCAGCATCGAAACTGCATAGCTGACGGCATGCGCTTACAGCTCTTCCTCATGGCGATGATTCTCGCCGCGTGTCACACTGACGTTCCGATGGCCTCTTCCGCGAGCGAGCTTCCGCGAATCAGCGTGACCAGTGACGGCGGCATCACCGGCCGCGGCGTCGGCGGAATCGTCGTCGATGGCAGCCAGGTGACGGCGACGCTGGCGCAGAAGTCGTGCAGTGGCGCGCTTACGGATTCGGAACGGAGCCAGCTTTCGAAGCTCATTCCGATACACGATTCGAATGCCGAGGGGCACGGACATCCCGATCAGATCCGTTACACGCTGACCGCTGGCGATCGCACGGCGACGTGGTACGGCGAAGAAGACGCGCCGAAAGAGGTCGCTCCGCTGTTTCAGCTTCTGTGGCAGATCCGGCAGCGCGTGATGGCGAATTGCTAACGCGGCGACGGCCGTAGCACCGGCGACCCGCCGGCAAGAAACGAAGACGCGCCAGCGAGCCGCTGGCGGTACAGCCGACGAGCCGTCGGCGCTACGGCCGTTGCCGCTGCGGTTACCAGCAACTGTTTGGGGGCTGATCAGCCGGAGCGCCGTCTCGCCGGCTGGCTCGGCCAATGGCCTTAACTTATAACTTAAGCGGTCGTCGATGCTCGCGACTGGAACGCTGGCGTCCCCGCCGGCTGGCCTGGCTGCGTCTCGCTGCCAGCCTGTCGAACGCTCGGATGTCGCTTGAAACGCAACACTTGCGCAAGCCTCCACTCGGCAGCGAGGACGCAGCCGAGCCAGCCGGCGAGGACGCCAGCGTTCCGACGCGCAAGCGCTAAAGTTAAAGCCATTGGGCTGGCCCGGCTGCG
>DASYJF010000108.1:0-50872 GCA_035996815.1 Thermoanaerobaculia bacterium
AGCCGTTCATCTCACTCCACGCCGTTCACGACCTACGTCCTCGACGATCAAGACACCTATCCCAATCACTCCGACGACGATCCAACCAACGCGATCGAGCACGGTTCCTATGTGGAGCGTAAGTTAGTGCGTATGGCGCTCTGCGCGGGGGTACGCGCCGGCGCGCGATTTCGCGGCCGCGGAAGCGGCCGCTACAAACTGCACGCTACGCTCCGCCGCCGGATCACCCCCTCGATCTCCGATCGCGTTGTCGATGTCGGCGTCCATTCAATCGTCGCCGTCCACCCCTCCGTAACTCCGGTCGCTGCCGCCGCCTCCCTCGGGTAAGGTGCGCCGCTCACCAATTTTGGGAGGTCGTACTGACGTGCTGTTCCGAGACGCGGCATCCGCATTCATCCGTTACTGCCAGTCGATCCGGAAGCTCTCCCCCCACACAACGCGCGCCTACGAGCTCGACCTCGCCGGCTTCACCGAATTCCTCGGCAAGCGCGCCGCCGTCGCCACGTGCGACAAGACCGTGAGCGATTGAAATCGATGCGCGCGTCCACTTGGACCGAAGCACGTCTGTTCAAATACCGGCGTAGTCTCAAAAGTCGGTTCGATTCCAAGCGCGCGAAACTCGTCAAGCACGTCGACCTCTGAGGTCCAGTTTTCAAGGCCCTGAAAGTCGTCTCTGAAGCGCGCGCCGACCGTCTGGCGTCGTTCTGCTATGACCACTCTGCGACCGGCCTGAGCTGCGACGATCGCGGCCGTCAAGCCGGAAGGTCCTGCGCCCACGATTCGAAGTAAGTCACTCTTTCCCATGCGCTAGGAGTGATTTCAAGATGGTTTTCCCTACCCCAGCGTAACCGGAACCAAGAAGATAGCGTAAAGGTAAGGGGCGGTATCGCCGGCGGATGGCCAACCTGATCGAACGTTACCCTGGCCGTATCCGCGGAACGTCGCCGAGCGCCGGTTACTCGAATGCGATACGTCACACTCGACAGCCGGGAGCATCAGACAGTTCGACTGCAAAACCGACTTCGTTCAGCCGTCCGCGAGGCCATTCGCGCCAATCCGAACATGTGGCGGCCGATGCGCAAGGAAGATCGCATCCCTTATCTTTGAGGCGCCGGGCCGGGGGCGGCACGATCAGTATTCATTCGACCCGTCGTTCTGCGCCCGAGGGTTCGGAATGTGCATCCTCCGCCCCGGGACGCCGTGAGCGTCGGAGACAAGTAAGGAGAACACGATGCGAGTGATGGTGATCGTGAAAGCGAACAAGGATTCCGAGGCCGGCGGGGGGCCGGATGATGAGGCGATGCTGACGGAGATGGGGCGGTATAACGAAGAGCTGGTGAAGGCCGGCGTCATGCAGGCGGGGGAAGGGCTGCATCCGACTTCGAAGGGCGTGCGCGTTCGCCTCGGCGGGGGAACGAAGAGCGTTGTCAACGGGCCGTTCACGCCAGCGAACGAGCAGATCGCCGGCTTCTGGCTTTGGAAGGTGGCGTCGATGGACGAGGCGATCGATTGGGCGAAGCGTGTTCCCAATCCGACGGGCGGCGACTTCGATCTCGAGATCCGTCCGATCATGGAGATGGAAGACTTCGGCGACGAGCTCACGCCGGAAGCGCGTGAACAGGAACAGCGGCTTCGGGCGGAAATGGCGGCGAAGCAATGAAGCGTTGACGGACGACGGGCCGGCGCATTACAACGCCGGCTCATGTCTGAATGGATCGGCGCCCGCTACAAGTACCCCGGCACGTTTCGCGATGCGGGCGAGAACATCCAGCCCGACGTCGACTTCTGGATGGCCATGCCGTCCGGAATGATCGTCTCGATGACGATCATCGATCCGCGGCACCCGGTCACGTTCGCGGATTCCTTCCGGAAAGCGATTCAACCGTTCGACGCGCAGTTGCGGCCAGCCAGTATCCGCGTACCGAACGAGCGACTCGCCAAAGAGCTTCGCGCCATCGCCGGCGGCATTCCGGTCATCGTCGCGCCTGTGCCGGAGCTCGATGCGACGTTTGCCGACATGGTGAAGACAACCGGCGGGGCGACGAAGCCGAGCTATCTCCAGGAAGGAGAAATCGCTGAGGAGACCATCGCGGAGTTTTTCGTCGCGGCGCAATCGCTGTTCAAAGCCGCGCCGTGGGGTCTTGTGCGCGAGCATCAAATCGTCGGCGTCGACATCCCGAGGCTGAAGGTCAAAGGGGCATGTCTCTCGGTCATCGGCGGCAACGACGAGAGCTTCGGGATCCTCCTGTTCCGCTCCGTAGAAGACTATCTCGCCTTTGGCAAACGTCCGGCGAAGGGAGGGGGGCGGAAGGATCGGGTGGCGATGCGCTCGATGTCGTTCGGCAGCAGGAAGGAGATTCCGCCGTCGATGCTCCGCGAGATCAAAAAGCATGGCTGGCCGGTGGCCGGAGCGCACGCCTACCCGACGCTGTTCTGCGTCGACAAGGCGATGGAACCGCTCCCGGTTGCCGAACGCGACTTCTGGATCATGAGCGCCTGCGCATTCGCCTTTTTGCGCTTTTTCAAGGAGCACGCCGAAATCTTTGTCGACGTGGAACGTGCCACGGCGATCAAGGCCTCCTACATCGATGACGAGGGCGTCGCGGTGATCTTCACGGCACCTTACTGAGCCGCGGCGTTCTGCAGCGCGGTCAACACGCGAACCATCGCGCGATCGACGATATCTACCGCGGCATCGTCAAGCCTGCCATCGAGCGACTCATCGTGCATCGGATGACAGACGGGGATCTCGCCGATCGATTCGTCGATTCCGAGCGCCTTCAGACATTCGTTCAGCCGCGCGCGTTGCATCCATTCGTCGTGACCTCCGCGGCCGAGGTGGAGCAGATGGAAGAGCACCGTCTGCATCGGCGTCGAAGCAATCTGATTCGTTCCCACCGGATACCACGCCACTACCTCGGCGAGCGTCATCGACGAAGCCCCGCATGCGAACGGCGCCGCGTCGAAGGAAAGATCGTTCACGCGGAACTCCCCGCCGGTAACCGTGATCGCGCCGCCGAAGGAGCCGGGCAGGGCGATGTTGAAGAGCAGAAAGGCGTCGTGGAAGAACAGCTCCACGTACGCGGGGGCATCGGGTGGATCGAGAAGTCCGACTACGGTCACATCGATTGCCACGATGTCCTCGTCCGAGGCGAGCGGCGTCCAGTCGGCTTGCACGAGGATGTTGCCGTACTCGCGTTCGCGAAGCGCGGATGCGCCGTTAAAGAATTCGACAGCGTTCGGAACCCGCGACTGGCGTGCAACCTCGGCGGAAAACTTGTATTCGTTCATGTCGTTTTCTCCGCCGTCAGAATTGCACCGCGACGCGTTGCGATCGCACTTCTGCGCACCGTGTTGCGCCATGCCGAGGCGCAACCTCGGCGCGCATTGCGCGGTCTCCGTGTGTCGTCTACAGACAGTGGAGAGTATCAATGATGCGCGGCGCGATGACGCGGTGGAACGATCGGCGCGGCCACTTGCAGCTCGACCGCTCCGATGTCGCAGCGAGGACCGAAGGGACGGCTCAGACCGCGCTGATCAACGGTGAGATTCGCACCGCTCAGGCCGAGGCAGCCGGTGGGATTGCCGCCTTCGAAGGCGGGGCTGGAGGCGAACGGCAGATGTGTGAGCGTCGGACCGCCGTTGATGTTGAGCGGAGCGAGAGCGGCCGGCGTTCCGGTGAGGTCGGTTGCGCCGAGTCCCGGGCAGCTATCGGCATCGCCGATCACGTTGTAGCCGTTCGAAACCACGGGTCCGGAGCAGTCCGCGCCGCCGGGAATCGTCACCGTATTTCCCGCGACGATCGAGTTGCGCAGCAGGATGACCGGCGCGCCGGGATTGTTGAATCCTCCGCCGGCGCGGCGCGCGCTGTTCGCGGTGATGGTTACGTTCCGAAGATCCGTCGTACCGCCTTGCGCATAGAACGCGCCCGCGAAATCCGCCGAGTTCCCGCTGAACGTGGAGTTCTCGATGCCGATGGTGGCACCGGTGCGAGCGCTCGTGACCATCGCGCCGCCGGCGCCGAGCGTCGCGTTGCCGGAGAACGTGCAGCCGCTGATGACGGCCTTCGTGTCGGTGAAGCCGACGGCGCCGCTTCCTCCCGTTCCGGACTGGTTGCCGAAGAACGTCGTGTTCGTGATCGTGATCAGAACCGAAGAGCTGCAGTACATCGCGCCAGCGAAGCTCGTGGCCTGATTGCCAGTGAGCTGCGAGCCGGCGATCGACACCGTCGCAGTTGCCGCGGAGTAGATTGCGCCGCCCGGGCCGGTCGCGGAGTTGTTGGACATCGTGGAGAACTGAACGTTCAGCGTACCGGCGACGCTGATCGCACCGCCGGCGGAGAGAAAGATGTCGGCGGACGACGTCCCGGTCGTCGAATTCGCGGTGACGAGGCAATTCGTGAGGTTGAGCGTCCGGCCGGCCGGAACGTCGATCGCGCCGCCCTTCGCGGAGTCGACTCTGCCGTGCGTGAGAGTGATGCCGCTGAGCGTCATCGGCCCGGCGGCCGACGCGGAAACCTGAATCAGCCGCGTGGCGTTGCCACCGTCGATCGTGAACGTCGGCGGCGTCGCCGCCGGACCGTTGATGGTCATCGATTGCGTCAGCACCAGCGGCGTGGTCACGTTCATCGTCCCCGACGCGGTGATGTTGATCGTGTGCGGACCGGCGACCGCGTTCGCCTGAGCGATCGCATCGACGAGCGATCCCGGCCCGGTCGCATTGGTGTTGGTGACCGTGAAGGTCGCCGCGGACGCAACGCCCGCGAAGAAAAGTACGAACACCATGGACACACGAATTGCCTTGAACATCGATGCTCCTTCATTGCGATGTGAGATGGACGGACGAGTCAGAAACGGGACGGACTTGGGCGCACGATACAGCGATCAGGAATCGGCGACTGTGCCGTTCGTCACCCGCGCGAACGCGATCCGACCATCCACGATCATCGCGGTTCGCGTGGCGGGGTCGTTATCAGCGTCGGGGGTAATCTACGAATCGCGCGGAGTCCGGTGCGATCCTGACGTTCGCCGAAGCAATTGCTCGAATTCCTCATGAATCTCCGGCATCTCCAGGAGCGATGAAAATTCGCGAAGCTTTTGGCGAATGCGATCGAGATCGATACCGCGATGAACGCTCAGAATCGACTCGATGTCTGCCATGTCGCGCGGGCGGCGCGCCACAGCTTTCATGATCACGAGGTCTTCCGGAGAGGGAACCCTGACGCGCAACGGGCCGACGTCGATGAGGGTCGACCGCGCCACCAATTCGCTATGAAACGTCAATGCACCCAGCATTACATCGACGTCGACGCCGCTCGGTTCATGGCGCAGAAGCAGAACACGCGTCCGCGCAGCGAAGTCGACGACACCGTCGATTCGAGGCGTGATCCCAAACGGTGCGGCAGAACTGACGAGCCGATCCCATCCCGTATCCTCGGCAAGAATGAGCGCGTCCACGTCGCGCGTCATCCGCGGCCTTCCCAGAATGGAGGCGGCAACGCCTCCGACGATCGTGCCAGGAATCGCTTCATCCGTCAGCCAGCGCATGACATCGGTCAGTGCGGCTGTCACCGAAAAGGCTTCGCCACCGATCACCATCGTTGCATCGCATGAAGCCGCATCCAGACGCCGCGCACCTCGCGGTCTTCCTCCTCGGCCGGCGGCCACGCAAAGAGCCGCGCCGCCTGCATCAGGGATTCGAGCTGCCGGAGTTTTGCTTCGGGCGTGAGTGCGGCGAGCTCCGCTGCGATTACGTCCTCGACTTCCTTCCAACCTCCGAGCGCTGCATGAGCTTCATCGCGATTCATCGTATCCCGCGGCATTGAGCCTCCGTTGGATGTTTTTTCTCCGTGACTCGCATAGGTTACTGTTTATAGTTCGCATACAGACACCTATGCGCGACTCTCAAAGAGCAACGCTGGCTACATTGATACACGGGTCAAAACGGTAGTCGCAGATGACCCTGGCATCAATAGCTTTCATGTCGCTCGTAAGGAGCCGCGGCTAGGGTTCCGCGCCAATGGACTGGCGAGCACGCCTTCGACAGGCGATTGATGCGACGGACAAGGAAGACAAGACCGTCGCCGCGGAGGCGGGCATCGCGAAGGAGACGCTCAGCCGCATTCTGAGCGGTGAAATTCAGGATCCTGGTTTCGAGACGATGAGGCGTCTCGCTGCCGCGACGAACGTCACCATCGGCTGGCTTGCGGGCGACGAACCGTTCTCACCAGCCGACCGCGACCGGCTGATCGACATCATCGACTATCTTTCCGCGAAACTGCGCCCCGCGTCATCGCGTCCGGAGCCGAATGCAATTCCCCTCATCGCCCCTCCTGGTGACCAATTTCCTCCAGCCGTGCCGGAGGAGGCGGTCCCCGCACAGGCAACGCCCGGCGCGGAACAGGATCCCAATGCCGTCGAGGCAGGGCAGAACAGCCTCTCAGCCGGCGATCGCTACAAACAGCCGTATGAGGCGGCTGGTGATTCGATGATCGATGCCGCCATCCTCGACGGCGATGTTCTTTACCTCCGCAAAGCGCACAATTTCGCCGATGCGGAAGGAGAGATCGTGGTCTGTTCCGTCGATGGGTCGATTTACGTCAAACGCTTCTTTTTCCGCAACCGGCGGCCGGAGCTGCGCAGCGAGAACCGGACCTATGGGCCGATGATCATCGATCGCTCGCAGCGATTCGAGATTATCGGCGTCGTGATCAGGGTGGCCCGCAATCTATCGCGGAAGCCGCGCCGTAATTGACGCTGGACCACTGGCACAGAACTCGAAACCTATCGAGTGTGACTGACCATCTCCACGACCGCTTCGTCCATGTACGCGGAGCGCGCGAGCACAACCTCAAGAACATCGACGTCGACATTCCGCGCGACTCGCTGGTCGTCTTCACGGGTGTTTCGGGATCGGGGAAGTCGTCGCTGGCGTTCGGGACGTTGTATGCCGAGGCGCAGCGGCGGTATCTGGAGTCGGTGTCGCCGTACGCCCGGCGGCTGTTTCATCAGATGGCGGTGCCGGAAGTCGATGACATCAATGGACTGCCGCCAGCCGTCGCGCTCCAGCAGCAGCGCGGATCGCCGACGACACGCTCGTCGGTCGGCAGCGTGACGACGCTTTCGAATCTGTTGCGGATGCTCTACTCCCGCGCCGGCGACTACCCGCGCAATCAGCCGTTGCTGTACGCGGAGTCGTTTTCGCCGAATACCCCCGAGGGCGCGTGCCCCGAGTGTCACGGCCTCGGGCGCGTCTACACAGTGACCGAGGAAACGATGGTGCCGGACGATTCGCTCACGATTCGCGAGCGCGCCGTCGCCGCGTGGCCGCCGGCGTGGCACGGCCAGAACCTGCGCGACATCCTCGTCACCCTCGGCTACGACGTCGATCGTCCCTGGCGCGAGCTGCCGCGCAAGGATCGCGATTGGATCTTGTTCACCGACGACCAGCCGACCGTTCCCGTCTATGCCGGCTACACGCCCGAGGAGACGCAACGCGCGTTGAAGAAGAAGGAAGAGCCGAGTTACATGGGCACCTTCACCAGCGCGCGCCGCCACGTGCTGCACACGTTCGCGAATACGCAAAGTGCGCTGATGAAAAAGCGCGCCGCGCGCTACATGCTCAGCGCGGATTGCCCGCTGTGTCGCGGCAAGCGATTGCGACGCGAATCGCTGTCGGTGAAGTTCGCCGGTTACGACATCGCCGAGATTTCATCGCTGCCACTGGCGCGATTGGCGACTGTGACCCGTCCCTACGCCGACGGCACGACCGCGTCGAAAGCGTCGGCCGGACATCCGGAGAAAGCGATCGTCACGCAACGAATCGCCTACGACCTCTGCGCGCGATTGGAAATCCTCCTCGACCTCGGACTCGGCTATCTCTCCCTCGAACGCAGCACGCCGACGCTTTCTCCCGGCGAGCTGCAGCGGCTTCGCCTGGCCACGCAAGTCCGCTCGAACCTATTCGGCGTGGTCTACGTGCTCGATGAGCCATCCGCCGGACTGCACCCCGCCGATACCGAGGCGCTGCTGCGCGCGCTCGACAAACTGAAAGCGTCCGGCAACTCGCTCTTCGTCGTCGAGCACGAGTTGGACGTGATCCGCCACGCCGATTGGATCGTCGACGTCGGACCGAACGCCGGCGAGCACGGAGGCGAGATCCTATACAGCGGTCCGCCCGAAGGATTGGCCGATGTCGAAGCGTCGCAGACGCGCGCGCATCTATTTCCTCGGGGAGTGGGGGGTAGGGAGTGGGGAGTGGGAGATAGAAACCCGCCGTTCTCCCACACCCCACACCCAACTCCCCACCCCCGCGAACCAACGGGATGGCTCCGCCTCACAGGCGTCACCCGCAACAATCTTCACGAGCTTGATGCCGAGTTTCCCCTCGGTGTCTTCACTACGGTCACCGGCGTCTCAGGCTCCGGCAAATCGAGCCTCGTCAGTCAGGTACTCGTCGAATTGATCGCCGACCACCTCGGACACGAGATCGAAGCCGATGCCGACGAATCCGACGCGCTCGCACCAGTCGTGAAAACGATCGGCGGCGAAATCGTCTCCGGCATGGAAGGGATCAAGCGCCTCGTCCGCGTCGATCAGAAACCGATCGGCCGCACGCCGCGCTCGAACCTGGCCACGTACACGGGCCTCTTCGATCACGTCCGCAAACTCTTCGCCGCGACGAAAGCCGCCCGCGCCCGCCACTACGACGCCGGCCGCTTCTCATTCAACGTCGCCAAAGGCCGATGCGAAACGTGCGAAGGCGAAGGCTTCGTGATGGTGGAGCTGCTCTTCCTCCCGAGCGTCTACGCGCCGTGCCCGGCCTGCCACGGCGCGCGCTACAACGCCAAGACGCTCGAGATCACCTACAACGAAAAAAACATCGCCGAGGTCCTCGGCATGACCGTCGATACGGCGTGGGAGTTCTTCGCCGAGGAGCCGCACATCCACCGCGCACTCTCCGTCCTGCGCGAAGTCGGCCTCGGCTACATCCGCCTCGGCCAACCCGCCACCGAGCTCTCCGGCGGCGAAGCCCAACGCATCAAACTCGCCACCGAGCTCCAACGAATCGGCCGGGCCAACACCCTCTACATCCTCGACGAACCCACCACCGGCCTCCACCCCGCCGACGTCGAGAAACTGATGACCCAACTCTCCGGGTTGGTCGACGCCGGCAACACGGTGATCGTCGTCGAGCACGACATGCGCGTAGTCGCCGGATCGGATTGGGTCATCGACATCGGACCTGGCGCGGGCGAGGAAGGCGGGCGCGTCGTCGCCGCCGGACCTCCTGCCGAAGTCGCGCGATCGAAAGAGAGCCGAACGGCGGTGTACCTCGCGCGCTACCTTGCTGGAGAATAAGTGCTACATGTGGCACAATCTGGCACATGCGACAAGCCGGTGTACGCGAAGCGCGCCAAAACCTGAGCGATCTACTCGACGACGTGAAGAAGGGCCGAGAGGTGGTGATCACAGAGCACGGCCGCGCTGTGGCCCGCCTCGCCCCTCTCCAAGACGACAAACACTTTCCTGATCTGTCGCGGACCCGCCGCCGGATCAAGCGGCGTGACGTCGCGCTCTCTCAAGCGGTGATTGAAGACCGGAACGACCGTCTGTGAGCCCGGCGAAAGAGAGCGCCTGGATCGATCCGCTGTATCTCGACGCCAGCGCGCTCGTCAAACTTTTCGTGCAGGAGGCAGAGAGCGATTCTCTCAACGAGGTGCTCCTCGACGCGCGCGGAGTGATCCTCTCCGATCTCGCCCTGACGGAAATGGCCTCGGCACTCGGCCGCCGCACGCGCGAGGGCGTTCTCACCTCTCTGCAGGCCAGAGACCTCCATCGTGAGGCAATGAAACTAACCGCATCATGCCGTCACGTGGAGCTCACGCCGCCTGTTCATCGGCGCGCCGAACAGTTGCTGCTGTCGAGTCGAATGCCGATGCGTGCACTCGACGCGTTGCACCTGGCCACCGCACTGGAAGCGGGAGCGGCCACCATTGTGACTTTTGATCACAACCTACGCGACGTCGCGACTGCGCAAGGCCTGCTCGTAGCGCCGACATCCGCGTTGTAAACTGCCCGAAAATCAGGAGGCAGTTCATGCGACGTGTAGCGATCGTCCTCTTCGCGATAGCCCTGTTGTGCACCGGATTCTCCGTGCAGGGAAGAACCGGATGGTCAGGAACCTACTCCGTCAGCGGCACGAATCCGGGCGTGGGCGCCTACACCGGAAAACTCACCATCACGCCGCGCGGCGATGTCTACGACGTCAGCTGGTGGATCGCCAAAGAGCACTACACCGGCGTCGGCATCGTGGTGAACGACACGTTGTCGGTCGCCTACAGCGGCGGCGATCACTCCTGGATCGGCGTGGCGTCGTATCGCCAGCGCGGCGACGGCACCCTCGACGGCCGATGGGCCGTCCAGGGCGGCGCGAAGGTTCCGGGCACAGAAATCGCGACGCGCCGGTAGCGAGAGGTTTTTCACGCGTCGCTCGAAGCGATGAAAAACCGGGCGCGCCTTTCGGCGCGCCGGGTCGACTGCATTCTCTCCCTCAAATGTTCGTGGTCGGCGCAGGCGTGGTCGGCGCAGGCGACGCCTTCTTCGCCTTGCGCTTTCCGAACCGGTTCATCCGATTCATGACCTCGACGTGCGGCAACAGATCGGCGTGTTCCGCGCTCCGCACCAGCTTCTGGCTGACGGCGTACGTGAGCAGCGCAGTCGAGCCGATGCGGTTGCGCCGCGACACGTTCGCTGCTGCCACACCCTTCAGCATGGCGCGCAGCTCGTCCTCCACGACGGACCAGCGTCCGGCCGTATCGACCTCGCGCTGCACATCCTCCGGATTCGTACCGACAGCGCTCAGCACGGTGGCAGATGCCCCCATCGCGCCGATTGCCGCCTGCGTAAAGTCCGGATGCACGTGCGCCGCCGACACCAACGACCGCAGATCGGACGCGGGCAACTGCCCGTATTCCGGGATCTGCTGACGAACGGCGCGAAGCTGCAACACGATCGCTTCCGGCGTGACTGCCGGTTCCTGCGCCTCTACGGCGCTTGTCTGATTCACTGACTCTTGGGTAGACATAATGATTCTCCTTTGCCCGCAGGCAATTGCAGGAGAACGGTTTCCCGGCCGTATGCGCGGCCGAAAGAGCCGTTCCGGTTGACATAAATGAGCTGACGGCGCATCCCGTCCTCTCGCTTGCTCCCACAGGCCGCGAACCTCGGGAGAACAGATGTTTGGCAGGGGAACGGAACGAGGAGCTAACGCTCAACTCCAACTGCAGCCTGCTCTCCCATGGCTCAAGGATGGGCCAGCCGCACGTACCCCTTGTCGAGAACGGCCATGTACCACCGCCGCCTCTGGCTCCGGAATCGAACCCCCTGACTCAAGGGTCGCCTTTGCGTGACCATAAGGATGAGCCCGGAGCTTCGAAAAGTCAAGTCCCGTTCTGCGATTGATTCACAACGTCACGCCTCTCAGCTCACCCTTCGTGATTCGCTCGCAGCCTTTCGATAGTCACCCGCGGCGCTGCCGGAATGTCACCCAACCATTCGCGAATGACCTGCGACCTTTCAACAATGAGCCGTAACCATTCAAGAATGAGCGCCGACCATTCGAGAATGACCCGTCACCATTCCAGAATGACCGCCGACCATTCGAGAATGACCCGTAACCATTCGAGGATGACAGGACACCATTCGCGAATGATCCGTCACCATTCGCGAATCATCTCCGGCCATTCGATGATGATCCGGCGGGATGATCGAAGCGCGATTTGTCATTCGGGAAGGGTGCGCTGACATTCGCGCAGCATCGAACGGCATTCCGGCAGTTCACCGCGGCATTCGGAAGGAGTCGTGGAACAACCTGCCACAGTCCAAAGCGCCTCGCACCAAATTCCGAACGCTCAGAAGGTGACTCCCGGCCATGCCAGCGCCGCGGCGAGGTCGGGCAGCGCACCCGTCAGCTCCTCGGCATGCGCCGAGGCGACATCCTCCAGCTCACGCGTCAGCACTGTATCGATGGACGTCCCGTCGCGACGAGCCAATTCCCGAAGCACATCGCGCTGATACCGCGGCACGCGCGCCCGCAGCTCGACGAGCCGGATCGCCTCCGGAATCAGTCGCGGCGCGTCGTCGCCGAGCGCCTCCTCGATCACCGATTGATCCCACAGCCGCATGGCCGTAGCGATCATCTCCTCCTTCGTCACCCGCGTCCCCACGCGCGTCGAAACCGCTACAATCGCCCCATCCGCAATGTCCCGTTTCAGCTCCTGCACCGTCATCCCCAACCGCTCCGCCGCCGTCATGAGCGGAAGGTTCGGACGAGGGGTTAGAAAAATGCGTCGGATGTCGTACGGGTCGGGTAGGGTCATGGCGTGCCTCCTTCAATGGTACGTGATAGCGTATCACCACGGCGCGGCGATTACAAGCGAGATTCTGCCGTGACGATCAAGACGCAGCCTGAGGGCGTCATCTTCGGTAAGCGGCTGCGCGAACTCCGACTCGCTCGCGATCTCTCGCAGTACGCTCTCGCCGATCTCTGCGGCTCACACAAGCCGTTCATCAGCGAGCTCGAGCGAGGAGTGAAGGTACCAAGCCTTACGATGATTCTTCGACTGGCTGACGCGCTCGACTGCTGCGTCTACGATCTTGTTGAAGTGTTCGATCACAGTACGCGCACACGAAAACGCCACACTGATTGAGGTCTGTTCATGAGACCGACGACTGTCGTCGAGAGGTAATGAGTCCATGGCTAGCCAAGTCGAGCATGAATTCGTCAACGTCGTAAATCGACACGGATATGCTTTTCAATTCGCCGTGTTACAGCGAGCGAAGCAGCTATACGAGGAAAGTAAGTCGCCATTTCGATTCGAAGTATCTGAGTTCCCTGTACAGGTACGGGGCGCTCACACTCGCATCGACTTTATTCTTAAAAAACGCGAGGGCAAGCTCCTTCTCATCTCGGAATGCAAACGCGCTAACCCAGCACTTTCCAACTGGTGTTTTGTGCGCGCTCCTTTTGTCCGAGGAAATCGCTCTGTCGAACGTCCAATGATTGATCGCCTACGTCGGGACCGTGGTGAGATTTTTTACGTCGAACCGGTAATTGCGGCGATGACAGATCGCGCCTACCACATAGGATTCGAAGTGAAGTCTCAGGCGAAGGGCGATGCCGTCAGTGCGCGTGCAACTATCGAGGAAGCGGCTACGCAAGTTTCTCGTGGCCTGAATGGCCTAATCGAGTTTTACCTTCGGGATGTCTCGTTGCTCAAAGACATGGATGAACTCTGGTTCTTACCTGTTGTTTTTACGACTGCAAATCTGCTGTCCAGTGAAGCCGATCTAACCCAAACGAACATCTCGTCTGGCGAGATTGCCCTTTCCGCCACTACGCTGAAAGAAGAATGGCTCCTCTACCAGTATCACGTTTCGCCAGGCATCAAACACGAAACGCGTTATCGAGCGACATCGGCGGATCTCGGTGAAGCGCTTGATCGTGAGTTTGTTAGGACGATCGCGATTGTTTCGCCAAATGGGATTGAACCATTCCTAAGGTGGGCCTCCGGATTGTGGTTCGACAAGCTCAACTAGAGTCGCAGCGCTGATCCGTAGGGAACGGTCAGCTATGTGCTCGCCCGAAGTGCTCGCCATACCTCTTCGATGAAGGCAATTGCCTGCTCGCGGGAAACACTCGGAAAGTCGTCTAGGAACTCTCCGATGGTTTCGCTACCTTTGAGATAGTCGAGGAGAGCTTGCGCGGGAACACGGGTGCCTACAAAAACGGCCGTTCCGCTGACGATCTCAGGATCGGAATGCACGATCTGCTTCGGCTCCATGTCGCGAAGAATACCTCGGCTAAACTTTTCGCCGGAGGGTCCGATGAAAGTTGATACCGAGAAGATCGATCGTGCCGTGCTCGCGCTTCTGTACCTCGGAACGCATGACGAATGGCGAACGTGGAAGAGCTTCGATTGGGACGCGATGGGTCGGCTTCACGAAAAGGGATACATCAGCGATGCGGTGGGAAAGGCGAAGTCGGTCGTATTCACCGAGGAAGGTCGCGCGGAGTCAAAGCGGCTCTTCGAAGAACTCTTCGGAGCGGCTTCGGACGCGGAGTAATCTGAATATTCAATCGAGGGCTGGCGGTGCTGGGCGCCGCACGCGCACCTTGGATTCGCCGACGACGATGAAACATCCGCCCCATGTCTCCACTTCGTCGTTCGCGAACACCTCGCTCAGCCTCTTCAGAATCGTCGGCAGGTCGGCTCGCTTCAGACGTAGCAAAACGAACCCCGCGTGAGCGCCCGGCGTGAACATGCGCGCATCACCGAAGCGGATGTCCTGAGTGACCAGTAGCCTCGCCTCTGTTTGCGCCGCACTCCAGATTTCGTTGTCAGGGCGGCCCGACAATCCCTCGGCGTAGACGTCTTCCACGTCGTGGCCGAGGGCTCGAAGCGCCATGACCAGATCGGTGGGAAGGTTTTCGTCGAGCTTGATCCGCATTCAGATCGCGGGAGCGCCCGGAAGCGCCGGAATCCCCGGAACCGGCATGTCTTCCTCGGCAGACGCAGCGGCGAAGGCAATGACGGCCCTGATATCGCGGCTGGTGAGCGCCGGGAAGTTTCGGAGGAGGTCCTCCTCACTGCATCCCACGGCGAGACTGGCCAGGATTGTCCGCAACAGCACGCGCGTTCCGCGGATGACAGGCTCACCGCCACAAATCTGCGGGTCTCGAACGATGTGATCGCGGTAGTTCATGGTCGTAAGAACATGATGATAACGCCGCAGTAGTCCTTGAACGCCGCGCGAAGCACTGAACGGCAGTTGGAGTCGACTATTTTTCGGACCGCTCGTCCGTGTCGTCGTCCACCGGAGGGCAAACCACCTGGGGGGCTTCCGAGTAGATGCCGACCTGAATCTGCTGCTTCCAATCAGGCCACTTCCGGACTGCCTCCTTCGCTTCTTCGAAGACCGCCCAAAAGCTTTGGCTATCGTTTGCCATGTGTTTCTCCCGTCGCGAATCATCGCGCGAATTTGATTTGATCTTGCGAAGTTTCTCGGCGATCTCGACGAGCGCCTTCTCGTCCAACTGACATATGACGCCGCCATGAGAGGGAGCCGAGGCTCTGCTCAGAAGGTGACTCCCGGCCAAGCCAGCGCCGCGGCGAGGTCGGGCAGCGCACCCGCCAGCTCCTCGGCATGCGCCGAGGCGACATCCTCCAGCTCACGCGTCAGCACTGCATCGATGGAGGTCCCATCGCGACGAGCGAGCTCCCGAAGCACATCGCGCTGATACCGCGGCACGCGCGCCCGCAGCTCGACGAGGAGGATGGCCTCCGGAATCAGCCGCGGCGCGTCGTCGCCAAGCGCCTCTTCGATCACCGACTGATCCCAAAGCCGCATGGCCGTGGCGATCATCTCCTCCTTCGTCACCCGCGTCCCGACGCGCGTCGAAACCGCTACAATCGCCCCATCCGCAATGTCCCGTTTCAGCTCCTGCAACGTCATCCCCAACCGCTCCGCCGCCGTCATGAGCGGCAGGTTGGGACGAGGAGTAAGGAAGATGCGGCGGATGTCGTACGGGTCGGGTGGGATCATGGATGGCTCCTTCGTTTGATAGCACATATGATATCGACGGCAAGCGCCTTTGTCAACGAGAAATCATGAACCTTCAGGCGACTGCGACACCTGAAGGCGAAATCTTCGGAGCACATCTGCGCGAATTGCGCGTCGCTCGCGAGCTAACGCAAGCGGAACTTGCACGACTTGCTCGCACGAGTAAACCGTTCATTAGCAATCTCGAACGTGGCCTAACCACTCCAACTCTGGGGATGCTTCTTAGGCTGGCAGAAGCGCTTGGAGAGCGGCCCTCGAAATTGATGAGGGTTTTTGACAAAAGAACAGGTGTTTCGCCGAAATCCAGAAAAGACTGACTTCGCGTCGTCTAGCTTCGCAAGGTTGCGATAGATCCGTTCACGAGATACGGTGCTCACGCGACGGATGCGATATCGACTTGACGATCTGGGATGGTTCCATTTTGAGGCTCTGATGCAAAGCGCTCTGAAGGCGGAGCTCGGCCTTTTAGTGGAAGCTTGGGGGGGCTCTGGAGACTTCGGTCGCGACGCGTATTGCCCGGTCCGTTTGCACTCGGGCGGAACAGAGATCGACGGTCCAACGATCTTCCAAGTTAAGTTCATTGAAAACGCAAACTCAGCCGGCGCAGATTTTTCGGCAGCGGTTCAGCACGCGACGGCGAAAGAGGTTTCGCGCATTCAGAAACGACGCGCAAGCCGTGATTGGATCGAGCCTCGCAATTATTTCTTCTACACCAACGCGCCCGTTGCTTCCCGCTCCCGGCGTTCGATCGAAGAGGCTCTCCAGCACGAGTTCCCGCAAGCCACAATACATATAAACGGTGGCAGTGACATATGCGCGTTGCTCGACCTGCACCCAGAGTTGCGGAGATCGTTCCCCGAATTGCTGAGCCTTCGAGACTTAGATGCATTGCTCAAAGATGCGGTCAACGCGGAGGTTCTTCAACGTAGCCTTGCCGCGGTGGAAGAAACACGAGAGCTTGTTCCAGTCTTTGTGCCGACCCAGGCATACGACAAGACATGGCGAGTCCTCGAAGAACACTCGTTTGCCGTTCTCGACGGGCCGCCTGAGATGGGCAAGACGGCGATCGCCCGCACCGTTGCGTTTGGTCACCTTTTAGCGGACTGGCAGGCAATCGATTGCCGTAGACCGGGCGATTTCTTTGCGGCGTATGACGGACGACTTCCGCAAATCTTTGTCGCGGACGATGCGTTTGGCCGCACCGAGTTCGATCCGACGCTCGCAAACGAATGGGAACGTGACCTGCCCAAGATCATAACTAGACTCGATACCAAACACCGGCTAATCTGGACTACTCGAAAACACATCTTGCAACGTGCACTGTATGAAATGGATCTGTCAGGCAAGGCACGTAAGTTTCCTTCTCCCGGTGAGATCGTCGTAACAGCGGAGGATCTCTCGCTAGAAGAACGAGCTAGAATTCTGTATCGGCACGGCAAATTACTTGCGACTCACATGGGTCGCGACTTCATACGCCGCGCATCACCACAACTCGTGAATGACAAACATTTCACCCCAGAGCGCATCCGTCGGCTCGTCACTGAAGTCATCCCCGAGTTGCTGAACGACGGGCGCGCTAACGATGAGGAAATCACACAGGCGTTAGTTGCGGCGATTCGGAACCCGAGCGATCGAATGAGAAAATCTTTTCGAAAGCTAAGTGATCAACATCAGTGGTTGCTCATTTCAATGCTTCAAATGCACAACCAGGCCGGGCCGTCCGCGCTCTTTCAATGCTTTCAAGATTTTGGCCAAGTCACACAACAGCAATTCGACGTTCTGCTTGATCAAGTCGTTGGCACCTTTGTGAAGCGAAAGATGGGCACGTGGCGTAGCGAAGTCGTCGATTGGATACACCCAAGCTACCGTGATTTGGTCATCGAGGAGCTACGGGAGCGGCCCGATCGTCGCGAGGCCTTCATCAACAATGCGTCCATCACAGGATTAATACTGGCCCTTTCGACAACCGGCGGCGCTGACGGCGACCGGTCGTTACCATTGATGCCTGATTCAGCGGCGACAGCAACGTTCGCGAACCGCGCGCGTCACCTTTGCCTGTCGCCACTAGACACAGGCGTCTTAACCGTTCTTCTAGGCGCCATCGCAACGGCTGTTCAAGGCACCGACGAGCCGAAAATCGCCGACGCGTTGCGTACATTGGCTCATGAACTCGCAGCCGAAGCGGTAAAATTCTGGAACTCCTCTGGGAAACTCTACGTTTTCGAGCTTCAACGCTTCATCGGTCCAGCTAAGAGTTTGGGACTGCCGCTGCCAGATATAAATGACTTGTGGCTTTCGCACTGTCAAGAGCTCAAGGAGGCGCTGGGGGGCCACGGCATGCCCGACGCGGAAGAAATTGAGGACTGGGGCGATCTCCGAAATATTATAGAAGTATCGTACGGTCGTTTCGCTGCCTCGAACGACTTCATGATTTCTGCGAGGGATATAGAGGAATCACTTTTTGAACGTGTAGAGGATGAACTTTCTAGGAGCCCTGATCCTTCAGAGCCAGATGATAACAACAACGAAGCTGATCGCATCGCGTCTCTTGCTGACGCGCTCGGCCATGTCGGCGCCACTGGTGCGAATGAATTCGTGAGGCTGCGTTTGACAACCTTGGCCGATGAATTTCGATCGTACGCCGGCGTTGACTCAGACTTAAGCTACGACAGAAAAGATACTGATCGCGCCGCGTTATTTGATTTGGAAGCATTTTTCCGTGACCTTTAATGTGGCGCGCCACACGTTGGGGGCCTGCCCGACATCGTCGCGCGACCATGCGATCAGCGGGCCGTCCATTAGACTTCTTGGCGGGAGGCTCCGATGAAAGCTGACACTGACAAAATCGATCGCGCCGTGCTTGCGCTTCTGTACCTCGGCACACATGAAGAATGGCGAACGTGGAAGAGCTTCGACTGGAATGCGATGGGCCGGCTTCACTAAAAGGGATACATCACCGATCCGGTTGGAAAGCCCAAGTCAGTGGTATTCACCGAGGAAGGCCTCGCGGAGTCAAAGCGGCTGTTCGAGAGATGTTCGGAACGGCTTCGACCGCCGAGTAATTCAAAGGCATTCATCCGCAGATGGACACAGATTTACGCAGATAGAGGACCACGCTCGGGTTCCAAATCTGCGTGAATCTGCGTCATCTGCGGATGAACTCTTTGTCTCCTACATCCCGAATTTTCATACACTAGCCAGACTTTTTCGGCCGCAGCGCCTTCGCGACGTCACTTTCGCGAATCACCTCGATTTCACCGTCGTGGATGAACTCTGCGACAACGCGCGGGCGGCGACCTCGAAGCGCGTCACAAATGCGCTCGTGGAGCACCTCGAAGGTCATTGCCCGATATTCGTCGCCGCTGAGGACCAGAAGCGGGCCAATGTACTCCTGGCCTATCTTCTCTGTCCGCGCTCGGACAATGACGACTGCACGGAGACCCAAATCATCTTCATCATCGGGCATCGGAATCGCGGGCGGAAGGAACCTCGCGTAGGGATCACCCGACTCGTAACCGTAGCCTTCGGTAGGCGTCCCGATGTGGCCGAGGACACCTTGCGCCATCACGGTCTCCCATTCGCAGCCCGAATATTCATCGCCGTGAGCCGGAAACTTGAGAATCCAAAGGGTCGCGTAGATGCTCATCGGCGTTTTGACGTCCGTTGCTCCTGACGTGCGAGCGTCATGATAGCGCTGCGGTTGCTCCGCATTAGAATCCCCCTCCCATGCCGCCATCCCCGACCCTGACTACCCGCATCCGCGCGGAGCTTGCGCGGACGAAAGCGTTCAAAGCGATCGGCAAGCGCGTTGAGGATGGGCGTGTCGACGTCACGGGGGCGGCGGTCGAGGCGCGGGCATTGTGTCTGGCGACGTTGCAGGAGGCGACCAGGAAGCGGATCGCGGTCGTCGTGCCGGGTGATGCGGCGATTGATGACTTCGAGGCTTCGCTGAGGCTTTTCCACCACGACGCGCGGTGTGTGTCGGCGTATCCGTCGCCGTCGTTGTCGCCGTATCAGGATTTGTCGCCGTCGCTCGGTGTCGTGCGGAACGAGATTCGGGCGCTGGGGATGCTGATCGATCGGAGCGTCGAGATTTTGATCGTGCCGGCGCGGGCGTTGTTCTCGCGGTTGCCACGGCCATCCGAATTTGCATCGCGTGTCGTTGTGCTGCAACAAGGCGATGAGTTGGAGATGCGGGAGTTGTTGGAGCGGATGGTGGAGAACGGGTTCGTGCGGACGGACCTCGTCGGCGAAGCTGGCGAATTCGCGTTTAGGGGGGGCATCCTCGATCTCTTTCCGCCGAATACGGCCAAGCCGGTGCGCGTGGAGTTGTTCGGGGACACCATCGATTCGCTGAAGTGGTTCGATGTCGAGACGCAGCGTTCTGAGGATGAATCGGGGCCGGTGAGCGTCCTGCCGATGACGCAGTTTGCGGTGACGAAGCCGATGCGCACTTCGCTGGCGCGGCGGCTGTCGCTCGACTTCATGGATCCGCTGTTCAAGCGCGATGTGTCGGACAAGATCGACCGGCTGAATGAGAACGGGACGTTTCCGGGGATCGAGCATTACGTGCCGGTGGCAGCGGAGACGGTGTCGTTTCTGGAGTACCTCGATCCGGCGGAGTGGATGTTCGCGCTCATCGAGCCGGACCAGATCACGACCAATGTGGCGAAGTTCGAGTCGGTGCTGCGGATGGAGTACGACGCAGCGGCGGAAAAGGGGCGGGCGGTGTATCCGCCGGAGAAGCTGACGACGGCCGGTCCCGAGGTGTTGGGATTTCTTGGCGCGGCACGGCTGGCGTTTTCGGAGGTTCATGTTGGGCGGCCTTCACGAGCGGGCGAGACGCCCGCGGTCCCGGGAAGCGACTTCGAGGAGTTTCGGTTGCGGGCGCCTCAGGTGGATCGGTACACGAACCGGCTGCCGGAGTTCACGAACGATGTGAAGCGGGGGCATGAGAGCGGGCGGCGGCAGCTGTTCTTCGCGGCGACCAAGGGGGGGCACGAGAAGGTCGAGCGGCTGCTGAAAGAGTTCGACGTTCCCTTCGTCGCCTCGAGCGATGAGCTGCAGGCCGAGATCGTCATCGCATCGGGCGCACTTCCCCGAGGATTCGATTTCGAGGAGTTGAACCTCACGGTTTACTCGGAATGGGATCTGTTCGAGCCGCCGACTTCGACGCGTGTCGGCGGGAAGAAGCGCGCATCCGAGGCCTTCGTCACGGATCTGCGCGACCTCAAAGTCGGCGACTACATCGTCCATGTCGATCACGGCGTCGGACGCTTTCATGGCCTGCAGCGCATTCCGTTTGGGCCGACCGAGCGCGAAGTCATGGAGATCGAGTACTCCGGCGGCGGCAAGCTGCTGATGCCGATGGAGAACCTCAATCTCATCCAGAAATACTCGGGCGGCGCGGACTCGCAGCCGAAGCTGGACAAGCTCGGCGGCACGGCGTGGGCGCGCACGAAGGACTCGGTCAAGAAGGCGATGCGCGACATGGCGGACGAGCTGCTCAAGCTCTACGCCACGCGGCAGATGGTGCAGGGTCACGCGTTCTCAAAGGACTCGCCGTGGCAGTTCGAGTTCGAGGATGCGTTCGAATTCGAGGAGACGGAAGATCAGGAATCGGCGATCGACGACGTGAAGTCGGACATGGAGTCGCGCAAGCCGATGGACCGGCTGCTGTGCGGCGACGTCGGCTACGGCAAGACGGAAGTTGCGATGCGCGCGGCGTTCAAGTCTGTGATGGACGGGAAGCAGGTGGTCGTCCTCGCGCCGACGACCGTGCTCGCGTACCAGCACTACCGCACGTTTCTTCGGCGCTTCGCCTCTTTCCCCGTGACCATCGAGTTGATGTCGCGCTACTACTCGGCGAAGGAGCAGAAGGCGATCCTCAACAAGCTCGAAACCGGCGAGATCGACGTCATCATCGGAACGCATCGCGTCCTTTCG
This sequence comes from Thermoanaerobaculia bacterium, assembly GCA_035996815.1. Lineage (GTDB taxonomy): Bacteria > Acidobacteriota > Thermoanaerobaculia > Gp7-AA8 > Gp7-AA8 > JADGNZ01. The sequence continues at coordinate 21,570 of DASYJF010000108.1, forward strand.
AAAGACATCAAGCTGAAGGACGTCGGCCTGCTGGTCATCGACGAAGAGCAGCGCTTCGGCGTCGGGCAGAAGGAAAAACTCAAACAGATCAAGAAGGCGATCGATGTTCTCTCGATGTCGGCCACGCCGATTCCGCGCACGCTGCACATGTCGCTGGTCGGCATCCGCGACATCTCCGTGATCGAGACGCCGCCGAAGGATCGCCTTGCGATTCAAACTGCGGTCGTGCCGTTCACCGACGACTTCATTCGCGAGGCGCTGGAGTTCGAAGTCGGACGTGGCGGACAGGTCTTCTTCGTCCACAACCGCGTCGAATCGATCTACGCGATGAAGGAGTATCTGGAGAAGCTCGTGCCCGGCCTCAAGGTCATCGTCGGCCACGGGCAGATGGAGGAGCGCGAGCTGGAGCGGGCCATGCTCGCCTTCATCCAGCGCGAATACGACGTGCTGCTGGCGACGACGATCATCGAGAACGGCATCGACATCCCCGCCTGCAACACGATCCTCATCAATCACGCCGAGCGATTCGGCCTTTCGCAGCTCTATCAGCTCCGCGGACGCGTCGGCCGCAGCGACCGGCTGGCGTTCTGCTATCTGCTCGTGCCGAGCGACAAGATCCTGACCTCCGACGCCCGCAAGCGCCTTGCCGCGATCCAGGAGTTCTCCGACCTCGGCGCGGGCTTCCGCATCGCGGCGAAGGACCTCGAGATCCGCGGCTCCGGCAACATCCTCGGCGGCGAGCAGTCCGGCCAGATCGCCGCGGTCGGTTTCGAGATGTACACGCGCCTGCTCGAGGAGACGATCCGCGAGATGAAGGGCGAACGCATCGAGGAGGAAGTGGAAACCTCGATGAACCTCGGCGTCGACATCTACATCCCCAAGAACTACATCAGCGAAGAAAACCTGCGCATGACGTTCTACAAGAAGATCGCCTCGGCATCGACCGACGATCGCCTCGAAGAAATCCGCAACGAGCTGCGCGACCGCTTCGGCGCACTGCCGCAGAACGTCGAGAACCTGATCCGCTTCGTGCAGGTGAAACGCTTCGCGCAGCACATGGGCGTGGTGTCGATCGTCCGCGAAGGCGCGCGAGCGGTGATCAAGCTAACCGCAACAGCCAAGGTCGATCCGAACAAGCTGCTGGTGCTCATCCAGCAGGACCAGCAGGTGAAGTTCACGCCCAACGGCGTGTTGACGTTCCCGCTGAAAGTGCAGGGGCCGGAAGTGATCGACGCGATCGAGGCGACGCTGCGAGGGTTGGCGGCGTAGGCGGTTTTGTGGCGGCCCCCTCCGCGGCCGCGTGGCCTCCGCCGCCGATATGACCCCGCGCCGAGCGCGGGGCTAAGTTTGTCCAGCGCGCCTTCGCGCGCGACCCGGACGCGATACGCCGCGATACGAGAGGGATCCGACCGGCCGCGCGCGGAGGCGCGCAAAACAATCCAGCCCCACGCTCGCGTGGGGTTTCGGCACACCAGCCTGGCAACGCGGCCGCGGAGGCGGCCACCACAAACGCCGCGCGCGGAGGCGCGCTTCAATCGCGCCGCGCAAGTCTTCAATACCCGATCAAATCCAATTCGCCCGGCGACATATCCGCCGACGCCAGCGAGACCCACCCGTCGCCGGTGACGTTGTCGGTGCTGCTGGCGTAGCCGACCCAGCTCACGAAGTTGTTGCCGGCGTCGGTGACCTGATAGAGGATCGTTACGGCGCCATAGTCGCCGGCAGGGATCGATTGCTGGGTCATTCCGTATGCCTTCACGGTCACTGTGAGCGTCGTCTGCAGTTTCTCGCCGATGAAACTGACTTTGAAGATGTGGTCCGCCGCATCGACATTGACGATCCCGAAGTTCGTGCGGAAGTTCACGTCCTGGCGGAGGCCGAGGGCGACGGCTTCGTCGATGTATTGGGCGGAAAGGGTGTCGGGATCGACGGCATCGAACGGTTGCGACACCGTGCCGCTCGAGCCGGGCTGGTTCGTGTAGATGTGAGAGAAGCCGTCGATGGCGCCGTTAGGGTCGAAGTCGGTGCCGGCGGAAGGGATGAAGATCAGCGTCCCGAGTCCCGATTTATTCAGGGCCGTGGCGACGAAATCCTGAACGGTGACGAACTGGCCGGGCGGCAGCGTGACGGTCTTGTACGTGGCGGAGGTCAGAGGATTCGTCGTTCCCTGGGCCCAGAAGCCAACCAGAACCTGCTGCGCGGTGTCGCGGTAGTTGGCGAGCGTGACGTCAGAGCGGAAGAAAAGCGCGCCGCCGCTCCCGGCAAGGCTGCCGGCCGCGGGGATGATGAAGGCGCGCGCAGAAACAGCGTCGGTGATGGCCGACGCGTGGACGCCTGTCGCGTGTGACGCGCGCCGCGCTGCGCCTCGCGCTTTCCACTGCGCGATTAGACGCGCCGGAAGCGCGTCATCGACGGAGGTAATTGTCAGAGCGGCGGGGTTGCCTACCGTCATCTGCGAGCGCGGAACCTTGCGCGCGTACATCGGCAGCGAGAAGGCGAACAGCGAGAAAATCAGCGTCATTTTTCTCATGTCGGATGAGTCTCCAGTAGGAGGCATTCTGTTTTGATGCCGAGTGCGGCGCAAGCACCAATCGGCTACACTTCGCGCGCCCCGTGCGCCGCCTCGCCCTCGCCCTCGCAGCCGTATTGATCGCGGCCGCCGCCTGCCATCGAAAACCGTCCGTTCCGCCGGACGTCGTCGCCCGCGTCGGCGAGCGCATGGTCACACTCAGCGATTTCAAGCGCTACCTCGACCGCAACACCGGCACCGACCTCGCCCAGCTCGGTCCCGAAGTGGCCAGCGCCATGGTCGATCAATACCTCGAGGAAGTGATCCTGTCCGAGTACGCCGCGACGCACGGTGTTGAGATTCCGGCGGAGCAGATCGCGTCCGCCGTTCGCAACGACGCCGGCGTCACCGTCATCGAGAAACGCGACGAGATGCGGCGCCAGAAGCTGATCGGCGATCAGTCCGAAAATGTCCCCGCGCCGACCGACGCTGACATCCGCGCCTACTACGATCAGCATCCCACCGAGTTCCGCAGCGGCGAGGAACTGCACGTCAAGCAGATCCTCGTGCACGACGAAGCGGTGGCCAACGACATCGCCGCGAAGCTGAAGTCCGGGGCGTCGTTCGAGGAGTTGTCGAGCCAATATTCGCTCGCGCCGAACGCCAAGAAGGGCGGCGAGATCGGCTATGTCAGCCGCGGCGAGCTGCCGAAAATGTTCGAGGACGAAATCTTCGCGCTCAAGCCGGGAAGCGTCAGCGGCATCATCCGCACCGACGCCAGCTTCCACATTTTCAAGGTCGAGGACCGCCGTCCTCCGGGCGTCATCGACCTGCCGACCGCCGAGCCAGTGATCCGCGAGCGCCTCAAAGACGACGCGATTCGCGAGCGGATGGCTCAGCTCGTCGCGAAGGCGCGCTCCGAGCTGCAGGTGGCCGTTCTCACCAAGCGCCTGCCGTTCAAGTACAGCGGCGGCTTCCCGAAGTCTGAAAACGAATAAATCTCCTGCGCCGCACCGTTCTCGGTCCGAAAGCAACCGCAGTCCCTACTTCCACGTCAAAGAAAAAACGCATGAAGAAAACGATTCTCGCCCTCGTCCTCACCGCCACCGCTGCCACTCTCACGGCCGCCCAACTCGTCGAAGCGATCGTTATCCGCGTCGGCGACCGCGTCGTCACTCGCACCCAGTACGCGCGCCGCCTGCACGACGGCTTCACCGAAATCGAGCAGACCTCTGCGACGCCCGCCGACGCGACGTCGAAGAAAGAGGAGCTGCGGAAGAACCTTTCCACCGATCTCATCGCTGAACTCCTCATTAAAGACCGTGCCGATCGTCTCGGCCTCTCCGTTGCCGCGGACGAGCTGAAGGACGCGATGTCGCGTCTGAAAGATCAGTACGGCATCAAAACCGACGCCGAATTCGACGAGTCGCTGCGCAAGTCCGGAATGACCCGCTCCGACATGGAGGCGCGCCTCCACGACACGCTCCTGATGAACAAAGTGTTCGGCCGCGAGCTGCGCCAGCGCGATGAGCTGACCGACAAAGAGCTTAAGGAACGCTACGACCGCGAGAAGGAGCGCTATCGACTTCCGGAACGCGCCCGCCTTCGCGAGATCATCGTGGTCAAGCCGGCAGAGGCGTCGAAGGTAGAGTCCGCGCGTGCGCGTGCGAACGCGTTGGCTGCCGAGGCCCGCACCGGCGATTTCGCGAAAATCGCCACTACCTCCTCCGACGCCGGCACCAAAGAAAAAGGCGGCGACCTCGGCGAAGTCGCTCGCGGCGAGCTCCTCCCCGACCTCGACAAAGCCGTCTTCAACGCCACCTCCGGAACGGTTCTCGGCCCGATCGAAACGAAGTCCGGCTGGCACATTCTCAAGGTGGAGACCCGCCTGCCATCCGAAGTACCGGCGTTCGAATCCGTCAAGGATCGTCTGCGCAAGGATGCGAGCGACGACACCTGGCAGCGCGACTACAAGGCCTACATTGACCGCCTCCGCAAAGACGCGTTCATTCAGATCAACGAGCAGAACGTCCCGAGTACCTAGCTCTACATCCGGTAGCCGATTGCACATGGCTTTGTGCATTCGGCTGCCGGTTTTCTCCTCCCGGTAGAGTTTGACGCGGATACGAGTCACTCGTTCTAAGCTCGCGGCATGCACGAATTGATCGCTGACATGCCGATGGACGAGCGTCCCCGCGAACGGATGCTCACGCACGGAGCAAAGAGTCTCTCCGACGCCGAGCTCCTGGCGGTCCTGCTCGGCTCCGGCATGCAGGGCAAGAACGCCATCGAGCTCGCCCGCGACCTGCTGCGCGAAGGCTTCTCCGCTCTGGCGCAATGCGATGCCGAGCAGCTGGCAAAACGAGAGGGCATGGGAATCGCGAAGGGGACGCGCATCATCGCCACATTCGAAATCGCCCGCCGCCTCGCCAAAGACAAACCCGGCGATCCGCCACACTTCGACGTGAACACCTTCAGCCGCGGCTTCATCGCACGGAGCAGAACGATGACGCAGGAGCACCTGGGCGCTCTCTTCCTCGACTCACGCAGCCGCGTCCTCCGCGAACGCGAAATCTACGTCGGAACCGCATCGAAAGCGTTTGTATCCACGCGCGAAGTCATCCGATACGCGCTGGACGCCAATGCCAGCGGCGTCGTGCTGTACCACAACCATCCATCAGGCGATCCATCGCCGTCCGAGGAAGACCTCCGTTTCACGAGGAAGATGGACAGGTCGCTGCGCCTGGTCGACATGCATCTCATCGATCACATCATCGCCGGCGCGCACGGCTTCACGTCATTGAGTACGCGCGGCTATAAGTGAGGATGCGCTACCCGGCCACGAGCGCGGGCTTGCGCAGCGTCTCGGTTCGTTCGGCGTAGACGGGCGTGAACCAGTGGTAGCGGTCGGGGATGACGCCGGCGATGTAGTCGAAGAACTCTTTCTGGATGCGCTCCGTGATCGGTCCGCGGCGGCCGTTGCCAACCGGCACGCGATCGATGCTGCGAATCGGAGTGACCTCGGCGGCAGTGCCGGTGAAAAAGACTTCGTCGGCGACGTACAGCAACTCGCGCGGGATCAATGATTCGACGACTTCGAAGCCAAGGTCGCGCGCGATTGTTACGACGCTCGCCCGCGTGATGCCGGCAAGGATCGACGCGCCGAGCGGCGGCGTCATGATCTTGCCGTCGCGAACGACGAAGACGTTCTCGCCGGAACCTTCGCTCACGTATCCATTGACGTCGAGCGCGATGCCTTCCGCGTATCCGTCCGCCGCGGCTTCCTGGCGGATGAGGATCGAGTTCATGTAATTGCCGGTCGCTTTCGCCAGCGCCGGGAAGGTGTTCGGCGCCATGCGGTTCCACGAGGACACTCGCACATCGACGCCCTGCTCGATCGCCTCGGGGCCGAGGTACTTGCCCCAGTGCCACGCGCCGACGACGACGTCGACCGGGCAGGCGGCAGGAAAGACGCCGAGGGAGTGGAAGCCGCGGTAGACGACGGGGCGGAGATAGCAGTCGTCGAAATCATTCGCGGAGACGACGTCGATGCAGACCTTCTTGAATTCGTCGGGCGTGTACGGAATCTCCATCCGGTAAATGCGGCAACTGTCGTACAGCCGGCGGATGTGATCGTCGAGCCGGAAGATGGCCGGCCCCTGGTTGCGCGTGTCGTAGCAGCGGATGCCTTCGAAGAGGCCTGAGCCGTAGTGGAGGGCGTGCGTGAAAACGTGAATCTTCGCGTCGGCAAAATCGACGAGGCGCCCGTTCATCCAGACTTTCTTTACTTCCTCGAACGGCATCGGAGCCTCCTGATCGGTGGGCAGCGGTGGAAGGGCAACAGCGGCGCGCCGGGGCTGAAAAGTTGCCGGAGTATAGGGTCCGGTGTTTCGGCAAGTCAATGCGACAAGCAGGCCATTTCGGCGCCGAAATGGATCGTGCAGCTCAGGCGAAAACCAGCAACGCCATCATGACGATCAGGTAAATGTTCGACGCCATGAAAAGCCGTCGCGCGCGAACCGGCGTGCGCGACGCGAGGAAGGCGAAACTGGCGAAGGTGAGCGCGGCTCCTGCGACGATCGCCCCGGCAAGATAGACGTACGTCGCGAGTCCGAAAAACGACGGAAGCGCGCTGACGATGAGAAGAGCGAAGCTGTAGAACACCGCATGCCCGGCCGTGGCCACGCCATCGTCATCGCGCACGGCCAGCATCGCGAAACCGCCGCGGGCGTAGTCGTCGCGATACATCCAACTGATGGCCATGAAGTGCGGAAGCTGCCAGAAAAAGAGGATCGCGAAAAGGATCCAGCCGCCGGTGCCGAGGATGCCGGTCGCCGCGGTCCATCCCATCAGCGGCGGAATCGCGCCGGGGATCGCGCCGATGAGCGTGCAGATCGTCGAGACGCGCTTCAACGGCGTGTAGATGAAGATGTAGGTGATCAGCGTGAACGCGCCGAGCGCCGCGGTAAGCCAGTTCACCGCGAGACCGAGATACAGCGTTCCGAGGATCGAGATGGCGACGGAGAAGACAAGCGCCGCGCGAGGTGCGATGCGGCCATCCGGCAGCGGACGAAGCCGCGTCCGGCGCATCTTCGCGTCGTGATCGCGCTCGATGTATTGATTGAGCGCGTTCGTTCCGGCAGCGACCAGCGCGGTTCCGAGGAGCGTGTTCAGGAGCAGCAACCAATCGACACGTTGCGCGCCAAAAAAGTAGCCGGCCGCGGTCGTGATCAGCACCATCATCACGATGCGCGACTTCGAGAGCGCGAGATAGTCGCGGGTGACGCTGCCGAATCCCGCCGGCCGCTCCAGCACCAACACGTCGCTCATGCCACAACCTCGGTCGCGAGAAGTGCTCCAGCCCGCTGCCGGCGCGTGCGCCAGCCGATCGTCCGCGCCGTCAGCGCGGTGATGAGCGCGAGGCCGAGCGTCGCCGCGCCCGTCATCACGTGAACGCTCGTGATCACCGGCTGCTTGCCGCTCCAAACGACGTATCCGCCCAGCGCGATCTGAATCAGCACGACGGTGACGAGCAGATTCGAAAGCTGCCGCAACGGATGCAGCGATTCAAATAGCCGCAAGCGAATGGCGAGGTAAATGACGAGCGCGCCGACGCACGCACCGCCGACGCGGTGCGCGAAGTTGACGGCGATTGCGAGCGTTGTGAACTGCGGCACGAGACGGCCAAACGACAGCGGGAAGTCAGGAATTGCCAGCCCCGCGCCGACGTGCCGCATCGTCGCGCCGATCAGGATTTGGGCGTACGCGACTAGGACGAGCAGCGTCGTCAACCCGATCGGAGCATCGCCTTTTACCATCGCCCGCGAAGACCGGAACCAGTTCGATGTGAAGAACGCGATTGAGGCGTTGAGGCAGAAGAAGATCTCCGCGAGCCCGGCGTGCGCAATCGAGACCGAGTGCGGCAGGAGCAGGAGAACCGTCACGCCACCGAGCACTCCCTGCGCGATCACGGCACCCACGGAGCACCAGCCGAGGATGCGCGTGAACCGTTTCGGCTCGCGCAGCTGCAGCCAGATGGCCTGGATCACCGTCAGCAATCCGACCGTCGCGGCGATGAGGCGGTGGCCGTGCTCATAGAAAATCCCGCCGATCATCGGCGGCATCACCATTCCATACGACAGCGGCCAGTCCGGTACGGCCAGGCCGGAGCCGGTGGATGTCACCATTGCGCCGGCGAAAATCAGAAACAGCGTCGAGCCGGTCACCAGCTTCGTATAGCGGCGCAGCCAGACCGGGGTTATTTCGGAATGCCGCAATGCCGAGGGCGCCGCTTCGAGGGAAGGCTTCATTGACTACGAGCCGATGCTGGTCTGCGCCGGCGGCGCGGCGGCCAGCCACTTCTTGAAGTTCTCTTTGGAGTGAACGAACATCTGGCCACGCATACGGTAATGCCCGAGGCCGCAGAGCTGCGCGCAGGCGATCTCCCACTTGTCGCGCTCTTCCTTCGTTTCGTTCGTCATTACAGGCGTGAAGTGAATGGCGATCTCCATCCCCGGAATTGCATCCGTCTCAACGCGCATCACAGGTAACTTGAAACTGTGGATGACATCCTTCGAACTGACGTGAATGATCACAGGACGATTGACCTCGAGGTGCAGGTCATTGAGTGTAACGATGTCGTCCTTCGCGTTCGGATCCTTGAGATCGAGTCCGAGAGGATTCGACGAAGTGACCAGTTTGATGTCGCGCTTCCCGAAAACGCCGTCCGGCCCCGGGTACTGGACGTTCCACGCGAACTGCTCCGCCACAACGCGCAACTCCAGCGGATTTGCCGACGGCGGCGGTACGTGCGTCCATCGATACCACATCGGGATTGAGAACCCGACCAGAAGAATTACCTCGATGACGGCGACACCCGCCTCCGTGTAGCTCGAAAAATGACTTCTGACACCGTGGTAGTCCGCCTTCGGATTCCGTTTGGCGTTGAACCGCCACAGTGCATAAACGAAATACAGGCCCCATCCGACGAACAGCAGCAGCATCAGCCAATGCACGTTCGCGCTCAGGCGGTCCAGGTAAGGACCATGCTCCGAGGCGTCTATAGGCATGAACTGCGCTAAGAATTTTTCCATTGACGCTACCTTCCTCGGCGCTACTGCGCCGCTCCCCCGTCCAGGACATGAAACGATTCCCGCAGGCGGCGCAACTCCTTCGCCCGCCGCCAGAAGCTCCAGAACAACGCTATGAAACCGATCTGAACGAAACCAACGACGCCGAGAAGAAACATGATCGCGTTATTGGAGCTCTTCGTCATCGGCGAATTCGGCGCGCCATAACAGACCGGACACGCTGACAGGATCGACGGCACCAGCAACATGCAGATCGCGACCACGACAAACTGAGTCCTGCGCGTCACGGCAATTCCTTCAGCTTGTGAAATACGCGCATGCCGTACCAGACCAGCGATGTTCCGCCGGCCACGCCGAAGATGATCATCGAAATCCCGAGCGAGCTGCGAGCGGCCATGAAGTCGCGCACGCCCCACACGGTCAGGTACAGCATCAGCGCCACCGACACTGTAATGAAGACGACATGGAAGACGCGCAGGGACATTTACGATCCGAATGGGTTGGCGTGATGGCTGATCGGCAGCGTCATCAGAAAAACGAAAAAGATCGCCGTGAGAATCAGAATGCCGTAGATGACTTTCTTCTCCGACAGCAGATGCATGAAGAAGCCGGCCACGAGGAACCCTTTGATCGAGGCAATGATCAGCGCCACGATGATGGCCTGGTGAACGGGAAGATTCAGTCCATAGCACGCGCCGACCGTAATGGCCGTCAGAACCGCCAAGCCGATGAAGACGGCCAAATAGACCCTCATCTCCTTGCGGATTTGTTCCGGGCTGTGGTGATGCGCATTGGGATCGCCAATGCCCGCGTGCTCGTGGATATCGACGCCAGGCTCCACCGCTGCTGCAGGATCAGTCACGTCGTGCTCCTTCTACATGAGGTACAGAATCGGGAAAAGGAAAATCCAGACGAGATCGACGAAATGCCAGTAAAGGCCGACGATCTCGATCCGGTTCGTGTAACGCTCAGGCTCTTTGGCCCACATCTTCGCGCCCGGCCCGAGGAAATAGAGAAAGACGATGACACCGCCGAGGATGTGCAGGCCGTGAAGGCCGGTCATCGTAAAGTAGATCGCCAGGAAATTATTCGTCTTCGGAAAGCGATTTTCCCGGAACTCGTGCGCGTACTCGAAGCCCTTGGCTGTAAGGAAGACCAGCGCGCAAAATACAGTCGCGGAAATATAGATGCGGCCCTTCTTGAGATTGCCAAGCCGAAGATGCGACCAGGCCATGACCACGGTTACGCTCGAAAGAATGAGAATGAACGTATTGAACGTGGCCAGCTTGACGTTCAGAAACTCATATCCCCGCGGCCAGGAATCGGCGCCGGTCCGCAACAGGATCAGCGACGAGAACAGCGCCCCGAAGAGCATGACCTCGGAGGCCAAAAAGAGCCACACTCCGAGCTTGGCGTTATAAAGACCGGTGTCCGGACGCGGATGGACGTTGTACGGAATCTCCAGCTCTGCGTGTCCTACGGAAGCGTGCGCGTCCATCAATTCTCCCTCATTGCCACTGCCGTCGTCGGCAGCAGTCCACCGCCACGCGGCGCCGGTTCCGTCAACGGCGTGTTCTGCGGAATGAATTCGGCCGTCTCGCCGGGAACGCTGTACTCATAAGGACCGCGATAGACGACCGGCAGCACTTCGAAATTACCGTGTGCCAGCGGAGGCGAGGTCGTAGCCGCCCATTCCAACGTCGTGGCCTGCCACGGATTCGAGCCGAGACCTTCGTCACGGCGCCCAATCGCAGCCGCGATTGCGTTGTAGAAGAAGTTGCAGATGAACGGCACCTGCGCGGTCAGCAGTCCGATCGCGCAGATGGACATGAACGGATTCGTCTGCGCCGCGATCTGTTTTGCGTGCGCGTACTGCATACCGCCGTCGTAAAGGCGGCGCGAAACGCCCGCCAGCCCCTGCGCGAACATCGGAAAGAAGATGCCGTTAATGCAGACGAACGATACCCAGAAGTGCACTTTGCCCCAGAACTCGTTCAGCTTGCGGCCGGTCGCTTTTGGGAACCAGTAGTAGATGCCAGCGAACATCGCGAAAATCGTTCCCGGCGCCACCACATAGTGGAAATGACCGATGACGTAGTACGTGTCGTGCAGATGAATGTCTGCGGCAGCTAGACCGAGCGGAAGTCCGGTCAGCCCGCCGATGCCGAACATCGGCAGGAAGGCCAATGCGAACATCATCGGCGTGTTGAATCGTATCGAGCCGCCCCACAACGATATGAACAAGGAACTGAGGATGATCACCGACGGAATCGAGATGATCATCGTCGTCGTCTGGAAGAAGGCGCTGATGGTCGTTCCCATGCCGGTCAGGAACATGTGGTGCGCCCATACGACGAACGACATGAATCCGAGGAAGACGGTCGCGAAGACCATCGACTTATAGCCCCACAGCGGCTTGCGTGTGTTGTTCGCGATGATTTCCGCAACGATTCCCATCGCCGGCAGAATCAGCACGTAAACCTCGGGATGAGCCAGGAACCAGAAGAGATGCTGCCACAACAGCGGATTGCCGCCGCCGGCATTCGTAAGCGCCTGGCCGCTGACCACAAGCCCGCTCGGCAGAAAGAAGCTCGTTCCTGCGACGCGATCCATGAGTTGCAGGACGGCCGCTGCTTCGAGCGGCGGGAAGGCCAGCAGCAGTAGAAACGAGGTAACGAACTGTGCGTGCACGAAGAAGGGGAAGCGCATATACGTCAGCCCCTTGGCGCGCAACTGAATGATCGTCACAATGAAATTGACGGAGCCGAGCAGTGAGGAGGTGATCAGGAAGACCATTCCGATCAGCCACCACGTCTGTCCTTGTGACGCGATGACGGACAGCGGCGGATAGGACGTCCAGCCGGATTGCGCCGTGCCGCCCGGAGCCAGGAAGCTGGCGAGCATGATCAGACCACCTGGGAAGTAGCACCAGTAGCTGGCCATGTTGAGTTTCGGGAAGGCCATGTCCGGCGCGCCGATCTGCAGCGGCACGAGATAATTGCCGAATGCGCCGACGGCGAGCGGCACGATCCCCAGGAAAATCATGATCGTGCCGTGCATTGCGCCGAGCTGGTTGTAGGCCTCGGGCAACAACACGCCGCCCGGAGCGCGGCTCTCGCCGAGGACCTTCATGATGCTGAACGCCTGACCGGGCCAGCCGAGCTGCAGGCGCATCAGGATCATCAGACAAAATCCGAGGAGGAGAAAAAGAAGGGCGGTGAAGCCGTACTGGATTCCGATCCACTTATGGTCAGTAGAAAAGACATAGCGGCGAATGAAGGATTGATGATGTCCGCCATGCCCTTCGGCGACTTTCTCATCCTCCATGACGCGCAACGCTTCGCGCAGCGCCTTATGCGCTTCGTCCGCGTACATCCATTGCGAACCTACCCGGATCTGTCGTCTCAATGCCATTGCGGCTCCTGCTGTCGCCTTAACCCTTGAAAGTGAAATTCAGCGCTTTGGACTCTTTCGCGCCGACCGTAACCTGCTGTTCCTGCTGGCCGTACTTCTCGTGCCACGCCACGACCGTGTACTGGCCCGGCGGCAGATTGGCAATCGTAAACGTGCCGTTGGCCTGCGAAACCGAATAGAACGGGTGCGGCATTACGGCCATATACGACTTCATCCATCCGTGTACGTCGCACTTGATCTTGAACGGCGTCATCTCGGATTTGTCGAGGTGCTTCGTCGAGACCATTCCCTGCACCGGCTGACCTTCATTGAATTGCGAGTTGGACACCGGCATCGCGTGCACGTTGTGCAGCGTGGCATCGTCGTTCTTGATCTGCAGCGGCTGGCCGACCATGACCGCGTTGACGTGCGGATGGTATTGGCAGCCTTTCTGATCGATGACGACCGGCGTGGACGGCGCGGGGAAATTGCCTTTGATGTCTTTGATATAGACGAAGACATTGGCGAGCTCACCGGCCGGGCCGGTGACGACGTCCTCCTCGGTCGGCGCAGCGCCGGTGTGCTGCGACTGGCAGTAGGGGTCAGCCGACATCTGAATGTTGTTCATTTTCGGCGCGGCACCCTCGAACTTCACCAGTCCGGTGAGCGTCGCGGCGTCGGCGGAGACGGCGGCAGCGGCTGGAGCAGCGGCGGCAGGCGTGCCGGATGCGGTGCTTGCAGCAGCCGTCGTGGTCGTCTGCTCGTCGTCTTCGCCCTCGTCTTCCTTGGACGCCTCTTTGCCCTTGCCGCAGGCGATCGAGAGGAGCAGCGTGGTGGCGAACAACAGCGAAACGAATTTCTTCATAGTCATTGATTTATCTCCTGATTCTAACGTCCGGCTCCGCCGCCGATTGCTGGAACTCCGCGCTGATTGCGCGTCGATTTCGCCGCCGGTGCGGTCGCGGGCGGCAGCGACTGTTGCGGCATGGCCATCGCGGGCGCATCACCGCTCGGCGATGCCGCACGCATTTGTGTGATTCCAATACTCCAGATGTAATCGCGCAAATAGTCGGTCAACGCCACCGCGTCACTCATCGTGCGCTTCAATTCTTTCTCGTTGCCATTGAACAGCGGCAGCAGGGTGGACTTGTACTGCGCGAACTGCGGTGTATCGATTGCCAGCGCCAGCGGCGACTGGAAGCCGCCGGTGGTCGCGTCGCGCGGGAAGTTCGTAGGCATGCGCGTGCCCGGAATCATTTCGTTGGGACGGCGAATCCAGTCCGAAATCCAGTCGTGACGCAGCCGCATGCGCGCGAGCGTCAGGTTCGGTGCAAGCGAGGTCGAGTCGGCCGTATTTGGAGTCGGCGGATTTTCAGGATTCACCGGCATCGTACCGTGGCATTGCGCGCAGCGCAGCATTGTGAAGACCTGCTGGCCGATTTTGACGTTCGCCGCTGACGGATTCGCGCTGCGAGTCGTATCGAATTGCGCGCCTTTGCCGGCTTCGGCGAAGAAGGTCACGAGCGTATTCGCCTCGTGATCGTCGAAGTGGAAGGTCGGCATGCGGACACCGAGCCACGGCCGAATTTTCATCACCGTCGGATCTTTGAGGAAATTGAACAGGAACGGCGACTGTGCTCTCGAGCCTTCTGGCGACAAATCCGGCGGAAGGAAATTCGCATCTGCGATCGTCGCGGCAATGGCGCGGCCGCGTCCGTCGACGACATGGCACGCGCGGCAATTGTGCTGCGACACGCGTTTGCGTCCTTCTTCGATCAACCGCGTGTGCGCGTCGAGGCCCGCCATCCGGTTCTCGGCAACCTTCTCTTTCGTAAGACCAACGACCACCATCGCGATGCGGCGCGCCTCCTCCGGTGTCAGGTGGAAGTTCGGCATCTTCAGCTTGTCGTTGTAGACCTTCGTGCGGCGGTCGTCGTAGATGCGCGGATTGCGCAGCTTGTTGTAGACCCACGAAGGCACCGTGTGGATGACATGCTCGGTCGAGCCGTCTTCATGCTTCCACTGCTGATCGTTCATGAAACCGAAATCGAAAAGGTGCAGCGCCTTCGAGCCTTCGATGGTCAGCTCTGTACCAATCGGCTTGAGACCTTCAAAGCCTTTGATCGTGTGACAGGAGTAGCAACCGTATTTTTCAATAGAACGCTGCCCGAGGTAGACGAGCTGCTCGTGATCGGACATTGAGCGCAGCTTTGCTTCGGCATCGCGATCGCTGAGTGTATTGATCAAATAGCCCTTGGCGAGATCGTGAACAGCCTGGCGATTGGGCATGCGGATCGGCGTTTTCATGAACGCCGGCTTCTGCATCGTGAGCAGAAACGCGGTGACGTCGGCGGCTTCCTGATCCGATAACCGCAGTGACGGCATCGGCGCCTCGGCGTAATACGCCTTCGGATTCTTGACCCAGTTGTAAATCCAGGCAGGATTCGTTTTCGTTCCCACGCCGGTTAGGTTGAATCCGTAATTGCGCTCCAGCGGAAAATCTTCACGTTTCGCCAGGCGCATCTGGCCGGATTTTTCGTCTTTGACCTGCTCCGTATCGATGTGACAGCCCATGCAGCCGACGCTATTGACGATCTGCTTGCCGCGGCCGGCGTCGCCTGCACCGGGCTGCTGCCATACGCGATGCGTCGATTTATCGAAGAGGTAGCTGACGATGGCGTGAATCTCGGCGTCCTGGAACTTGATGTTGTGCGCGCGTTCCTGCGGCGGAACGACGTTCGGATCGATCATGTTGCGCTGATAGAAAAACGACGGCATCCGCGTCGTCGACCGGAAATTGTGCGGCTCGCTGATCCAGCGGAACGCCCACTCCGGCGTCGTCTTCTCAGCAATCCCGCCGAGGTCCGGGCCGGGCTTGCGGAGATCGGAGAAACGCCAGTTATTGATCTTGTGGCACGCATAGCAGCCGTAAAGCTCAACGGTCTGCGTTGCTTTGGTGATGTCGTCGCCGCGATCGACGGCAATCTGCGCGGAGTGGCACTTGATGCAGCCCGCTTCGTAGTAGTGACGCGGGTACATCGGCGTTTCAATGAACTCGTTTTCCTCGTAGCCCCAATTGCGCTTAGCGAAATCGCTGGGCAGCGGAAAGAAGCCGGCCGATAACGACGTCCGCTCCGCCCAGCGATGCTCCATTCTGGGGCTAGCCGGTGTATGACCAGCGCGGCCGAATTCAGTGGCACGGTCCTGGCCGCGATGGCAAACAGTGCAGCCGTACTCGAGCAACGGATGCAATGAGGCCGAGCCGACGTACAGATCGAGTTTGGGATGCGTCCGCCACGGGTTCAGCGTGTCGTTGGGCGCATCCTGGATTTTCTTGAGCTGCGCGATGCGCTCCTCGGTTTCCGTCCGTTTGTCCTGAGGGATTTGATACGCATCGAGCTTCTGCTGCAATTCCTGCGACAGGCGCGCCGCTTCCGCTTTTGACTCCCACCCCGGCGTGTCGATGGCGCGATGACAGGTCTGGCAGCGATCGACGCGCGGGACGTTCATGTAGTTCATGTCGATCGACAGATCATTGAGCACGACCTGATCGATCTTGATGACGGGATTGACGAAATCGAGCATCGGCTGACTGAGAATCCAGTTCGTACTGAAGCGGCCCATGTCGACGGTGGTGAGCTGTTTGTTCAACAGGTCCACCGATGCCGTCAGCTCTTTTTTCTTATCCTCGGCATCCTTGATCTTCTTGAGCCATTGATCGACGTTCGCCTTTGCCGCGTCGCGCTGGCGTGTCACTTCCTGAAGGCGCACTTGCAGATCGGCCAGGTGTGCGGCCTGCCGCTCATAATCAGCCTGCTGTTGCGCCGCATCGGAGCGATGCTGGACGACGGAGGCTTCGGTGATGTAGCGCTGGGCGTCGAGGTTTGCCTTGGCAAAGCGGTAATCCTGATCGGCGCGATAGTGATCGCCTTCGATCGCATCAAATGCCTTTTGCGCGGCCATGTACTGATCGCGATGCGCGGCAAGTTCGAGACTGTTCTTGTGCTCCTGCGCATCCAGATCGGCTAGCTGTTTGGTGTTTTCGTCCGACTTCGCCGCCTGAATTTCCTGGACGATGCGCTCCTGTTGCATGCGCATGAATTCGAGCTGGAACCACTTCCAGCCGCGGATGTAGTCGTAGCCGACGACGAGACCTGTCACCGCGAGGAGAACAAGACTCGACAGGGCGAATATCAAATTCAGCCTGCTCATCGAGTAATTGTGCGGAATCGGCTCTTGTGGCTTCATCGGTTCGACGGCGTCCTCAGACGTTGAAGAAAATCTCCTGAATGTGCAGGATGTACTTCAGATTGAACAGCCAGCGCAGAACCATTTTGATCGGCAGCGACATCATGATCAGGAAGAGGTACGCGCCGACGTAATAGCGGGCCGCGCCCATCTTCATGTAGAAACGGCGGAACGGTCCGATGGCCATCACCGGCGGCGTCCCGAGATAGGCGCCGATCAGCGTTAGCCCGAAAATCTCGCGGATGATCCAGAGCTTCGGCAGCGACGTGCCGAGAACCTTGACCCACATCAGCTCTGAAAGATCGACGTTCACAAGCGGCACGAGCTTGTTGGGGTCCCAGTATTCATAAGGACCAAAGAAGTTCCAGTTCGGTCCGCGAAGAAAGGTGCCGGTGATGATGAGGAACGACCAGAGCACAAGAAAGCCGTAGAGGAAGACGCTGATTTCCCATTTCCGTTCGCGAAATGAGTAGTAGCCGTTCCCCTTCGGATTCGTGTCGATGTACGGGATGGCCATGAGGCCGACGATGATCAAAGTCGGCAACACGACGCCGGCCAGCCAGGGATCGAAATAGACGAGCATTTCCTGCAGACCGAGGAAGTACCAGGGAGCCTTGGCAGGATTGGGTGAGGACGTTGGGTTGGCCGCTTCTTCCAGCGGCGCTCTGAGCACGACCGACCAGACGATCATTACGATCGTCAGCAGGATCATGCAGAGCATTTCGGTATAGACGAGGTCGGGCCAAGTGAAGAGCTTCTCGTCCGATTCCGTTTTTTCCCACGGAATCCCGCCAACAGCGAGTTGCGTGTCGTTCAGATACGCCTTTCGCAGGGCGAGCCACGTGAAAAATCCCAGGAGAAAAATCATTGCCACGATCGGAACGTTGTCCGGCTTCGCGGCGATGAGAAAGAAATTCGGATCAAGCATCGAAAGGCCGAATGCAAGGCCTCCGAAAACGAAGAGCCATAGTCCGATTTTCGTGTCCCAGAGCCGGCCTCCGAGCCGCGCCAATACAAAAAGGATCAGGAAGTAGGCGACGCCCAGATAAAGCAGCGGCGGGACAAAGATCCCGGTGAGAAACATGAAGAGGCCGAAGCCGATAAAGGCAAAGCCGCCCGCCGACTTCAGCCGGCCGCCGAGAAGGTTGAAAAAGATAATCAACGCAAAAATCGACGTCAGCAGGGCGAATGAGATCGACCCTGCTGACAGTACGTTGACGAAATCCTTGATGAAAGTCATCGCGTCCTCGGCCCTACAGCGGACCTGAGATGCCTCCGTCTTTTCGAACGCGCCAGAAGTGAATGGCCATCAGGAAGCCGGCCGCCAGAGGGATGACCACACAGTGAAGGACATAGAAGCGCAGCAGCGTCGCGGCCCCGATGGACCGTCCGCCGATGAGCGCGAAGCGGGCATCATCGCCCGCATGAATCAATCGTATGTCCCCTAATTTCACGAGGCCCGACATGGGCCCCTCATTACCGGCGCCGGGAGAGGCGCGAGCCATCGACGAGCCGACCGTGATCGCCCAGATCGCGAGCTGATCCCACGGCAGCAGGTACCCGGTAAACGAAAGCAGGAGCGTCAGCACAAGCAGGATGACGCCGACATTCCAGTTGAATTCGCGGGGCGGCTTGTAAGAGCCGGTCATAAACACGCGGAACATGTGCAGCCAGACGGCGATGACCATGGCGTGCGCACCCCAGCGGTGCATTTCGCGCATGATGCCGAACGGCGCCTGTTCGCGCAGATCCATGATGTCCGTAAAGGCATATTCGATCGTCGGCCGGTAATAGAACATCAGCAGCAGGCCGGTCACGGTCTCGACGAGGAAAAGGAAGAAGGACGTCCCACCCATGCACCAGGTGTAGCTCATGCGCACGCCGGAGCGGCGGACTTTGACGGGATGCAGATGGAGAATGAGCGATCCGAGGACCGCAAGGACGCGTTTGCGGTTCGTGTTGGGGATGCCGACCCGGAAAACGGATTTCCAGATCTGCGAATTGACGATGCCTTCCTGGAGTCCTCGTAGATTCGCCATTTTCTCCTCAGCTTCCTTCTGCCGGCTGACAGCCGGAAGCTACAGCTTGATAAACGCCTCCGGGTCAGTCCACTCGCCGCGCTCCTGATGGAACTGCTTCGACTTGTCGACGACGATCTGGCCGTCGGCGATGTCGATGAAGATCTTGGCGCGCTCGAGCGGCCGCGGAGTCGGTCCTTCGAAATTGATCCCTGACTTGTAATAGCCGCTGCCGTGGCAGGGGCATTTGAATTTGTTCTGAGTCGGCAGCCAGTTTGGCGTGCAGCCTAGGTGCGTACAGACGGTGATCAGCGCATAGACGATCTCTTCCGTGCGCACGATCCAGATGCCATATTTGTCCTTCCAGCGCTCGTCGACCTCGCCGACGGAGTAGTCGGACGGCAGGCCGGCCTTGAACTTCTGCACCGGCTCGAAGAGGACATTGGGGAAAAGGAAGCGCAGGAGAACGGCGCTCATCCCTCCGAGGGCCGCGGTCAGGGCAACCCAGGCGGCGGTCAGGACAACGGGAAAACTGCGGCGCGTGATTTCGCCCTGTTCGCGGATGTCAGCAGCCGCGCTCCCCGCAAGAGGGGTCTTCGGAACCATCTGATATGGCGTGATTTCGTCAGACATCCAGGTATTGAAGGGGCCGAACGGGGACGCTCCGGCGCGGGCGTAAATATCCGCTTTTCGGCAAGCGCTGTCAACGAAAAAGGTGACAGGTGTCACGGGGTCCGGTGCGTTGCCGACTTCAGGGATAAAGCATCGCGCGTCAGATACTTAGAACGACCGTGCCGTCAGGCGCCGATCTGCGTCAGCGCCTGTTTGGCCGCGGCGCGGACGCGCAGACTCGGATCGCTGGTTGCGATCCGCTGCAAGTCGGGGGCGGCGCCCTTCCCCGCGAGCTTCGCGTAGGCGGACATCGCCACGATCATCGCGTCTTCCTTCTGGTCCTCACGCATGCCGGTGACGCCGTTCAGCCGCGAGCGGTCGAGAACCTCGCGCAAAACGCCCAACGCGCGCGGATCGCCGAGACGGGCCAGGGCGATGGCGGCGTTCCAGCGGACGTCGGGAGTCTGTTCCTCCAGGCCGGACGCGAGCACCGGCACCGCGCTCGGATCGCCGATCGCGCCGAGGGTGTAGTAGGCGGTGGCGCGGACGTCTTTGTCCTCATCGGTGACGGCTTTGGCGATGCGCGGGATGGCGGCGGGATCGCGCAACTCGCCGAGTGCGGTCAGCGCGTAGATGCGGTTATCGGCGTCGTGATCGTTGAGGCCGTCGAGCAGGACCGGCGTGGCGCGGCGGTCGCCCATCTGGCCGAGGACCATACCGAGGTAGCGGCGGATGCGCGGGTCGTCGGATTTGGAGTTCGCGTAGAGCGTGGCCACGTCATGCTCGAGGTTCGGATAGCGTTTGGCCTCGCCGCGCTTCAGCGATTTCGAAAGCTGATACGCGGCTTGCCAGCGCTCGTGTGAGCTGCCGGATCGGATGGCGTTAATGTAGTCAGGGATGCCCTGCTCGTCCGTCGCGAGCTTGCCGAAGAGGAAAAAAATCAGGACGGCGATGGCGACGACGCCGAGCGGGAAGACGACGAATTGGAAGAGGATGGTTTTCGGCGACTCTTTCGGAACGTCTGTGCGGGGAGTGGGGGGTAGGGTGTGGGGGGTGGGAGATAAGTCAGCAACGCGGCCAGGGGTTTTCTCCGATTCCCCGCTCCCTACTCTCAACTCCCCATTACTCAACGTCCGGTTCCCATCACCACGAAGTCAGGCAGGTAGGTCTTGAGCTGCGTCGGCGCGTCGGGGACGACGATCGCGTCCTTGTCGCAGACCGACTCGCAGAGCCGGCAGGCCACGCACTTTTTCTCGTCGACGAAAGCGATCTTGTAGTGGTTCGCGATCGTCTCGTCGTTCGGGTCGATCATCTTGATGCACTCGAACGGACAGATGTCGACGCAGAACTCGCAGCCGGTGCAAAGCTCTTTGATGACCTCAGCTTTCGGGATCTCTTTCGGCTTCACGCGCGGGATGAACTCGCCGTGCTGGTTCTGGATCGCGTCGACCGGGCAGTAGATGCCGCAGACCGAGCAGTCGATGCAGCGCTCGGGATGGATGTAGTACATGCCGCGGGCCGCGCCCCAGATGGTATTCGTGGGGCACTTGACCTCGCAGACGCTGCAACCAATGCACTTGTCGGTGATGAAATGAGGCATGGGCGGCGAGTTTACCTTACCAGTGCAACCATCGCACGGTCGTTGATGAATAGCGGTTCGATGATGCGGCGGTCGCGCCGGAAGACGCCCAATTCGGGCGCGGCGCGCTCGCCGGTCCAGAAGAACGCGCCGGCCGGCGAATGAAGTCCCGGTTTCGGCAGCGCTCGCCATCCGGGATGGATGGCCTGCTCATTTGGGAAGGCGGCGACGCGCGGATGACCGTTCATGATCGTCTCGAGGTAGCAGTAGCCGGAGGCGAGGACGGTTTCGTTCGCGGGGATATTCGCTGCAACCCACGTCGCTGCCTGTCGATACGAATCGGACGGACGAGTTGCGTGATCGACGATTCCGAGCGTCGTCCAAACGGCGCAGACGGCGACGATCGCGGTCGTCAGCGGGATGCGAAAACGATTCATCTTCAGCGACTCTGCCAGCCAGAGCACGAGCGGCGCGGCGATGACGGCTTCGAAACGCATCGGGACGTAGACACGTGTGGCGATGGCGAAGAGCAACGGGACGAGCACCATGATCGCATAGCGATTGACGCGGATCGAGATCGCGAACGCGATCGCGCCGATGATGGCGATGGCGATCGGTGGTGCGATGAAAAGCGAATCCGGCCAGGCGAACATCATCCACGCTCTGGACTCCGCGGGTTGATGGACCGCGAGCCAGAATCCGGGGATGTAGAGAATGACCGCGGCGATGAGCGCGTACACGCGCCGGCGATCGTAGCGCCGGCGGCTCGCCGGCTGGACCGCCGGCGGCTCGCCGGCGCGTCCGTAAAGCAGGATCGGAAACAACAACACGGCGTAGTAGTGGCTGTACGCCGCCGCGAGCAGCGCGGCTGCGGCAGCAAACGGCCGATCGTCATCGATCGCCAGCACCGCGATCGTGACGAACATCGCGCACATCGCGTACGAGCGCGCGTCGACCGCGAAGAGGATCGCCGGCGGGAAAACGGCCAGCAACAGCGCGGCGATCACACTCTTCGTTCGAAGAATCACGATCATCGAAATCGCCGCGCAGACCAGCGACAGAATCCGCGTCGCAGTCACCGAGGGATCGCCGAGCAGCCGCACGACGAAGTAGTAGAGCGGCGGCCCCGAATCGAATCGCAACGCCGACACGATTCCCGCGAAGGACTTCGCCGAAATCCACCTCGTGAACAACTCGTCGAAAAACGGCGCGCGGACGAGGAGGAAAGGGATGCGCGCGGCAGCGAAAAGAAGAAGGATCGAATACAACGGGAGTGGGGGGTGGGGGGTGGGGGGTGGGGGCGAATTCATCGCGGCGCTCCCACTCCCCACTCCCCGATTGCTCACACCGCCAGCAGCTCCGAGATCGTCTTGATCAAATGCGAGGACTGGATCGGTTTCGAGATGTACGCGTTCGCGCCGAGCGCCAAGCCGCGTTCGCGGTCCTCTTCAGCTCCCTCGGTAGTAATGATGATGATCGGGATGTTCTTCAGCTGCGCGTTTTGACGCACGAGCGACACCAGCTTCAATCCGTCCATCACCGGCATGTTGATGTCGGTCAGGATCAGATCGATCTTGTCGGGTCCGGAGAGCTTTTTGAGCGCGTCGACGCCATCGACCGCCTCCAGGATTCTCGCGTTCTTGAATCGCTTCAATGAAAACGAGATCAACTGGCGCATGGTCGGCGAGTCTTCAACGATCAGGAAGTTCGCGTTGTCCAATGCCACTATCGGCCCCTCACGACGTCGTCGTCAGCAGGTCGAGGAAGCTCTGAATCGTGTTCAGTTTCCTCTCCGACTGCGAGTAAAGTTTCGACGAGAAAATCGCCGTCGCGGCATGCGCGGCGAGCAGCGAAAACAGCTCGTAATCGACTGCCGAGAACGAGTCCTTCTGCTGGAGAAGTTTGTAGATCACCACCAGGCCGATGACGTGCTCCTTGATTTTGAGCGGCACCGCGGCCAGCGGTTTGTCGAGCGTGACTCTACCGCCGTCTTCGAGATCCTGATTGATGTAGTAGCTCTCGCCCGTCTTCGCGACGCTGCCGAGGATGCCGTCGCCGAGGCGCGTGGAGATGGTCTCGATGCCGGGCATCACGTCTTCGCCTTCGGAGGCGATCGTCTTCAGCTCGTTCGTCTTCTCATCGAGCAGCAGAATCGCGAACGACTCCGCGCCGATCAGGTTGATCACGATCTCCTGAACGATCTGGATGACTTCGCGGAAGTCGAGCGTGGAGTGAAGCTGGTAGCTGGCCACGTAAAGGTTGGCGAGGTTGTTGTTCTGCTCCTCGACCTCGATGTAGCGGTTGGCGAAGTCTTTGTTTTCTTCCTCGACTTCCTTGAAGCGCTGCGCGATGCGCCGGTTCTCTTCGGTGAGTTGCTGCACCTCGGCGCGCAACCGCTGCACCTCGTCATTCGAACCGGCCGTGCCGTCGGTTTCAAGCGAGGCAAGGCGATACCGCAGGCGCTGATTTTCCCTCAGCAATTCCTCGGTGAATTCCTTGCCCTTGTTGAACAACTCAAGGAACTTCTCAGCTCTCTCTTCGGTCATGGGACGGTCTCTCGGACGACGGAGGAGAGTAGCACACGGAAGCTGACGAAGAATGCGTCCGCGGCGCTACAATGCGCCTTCATTAATCATCGATGGAGCTTCGCAATGACGGCTGACGCAGATCCGGTGGTGGAACGTCTCGAGGATCAGATCTCCTGGTACGACCGCAAGAGCAGCAGCAACCAGCGGGTTTACAAGCGGATCAAGATGACGGAGATCGTCGCCGCCGCAATCATCCCATTCCTCGGCGCGCTGAATCCGCCGCACGTCGGATGGTGGACGGGAGTTCTCGGCGTCGTCATCACGATCTTTGAAGGTCTGCTCCATCTGAACCAGTACCAGCAGAACTGGATCGCGTATCGGTCGACCTGCGAATCGTTGAAGCACGAAAAATACGTCTACATCGCGAAGGCATCGCCGTACGCCGGCGTGGCCGACGCGCGCGCTCTGCTCGCCGAACGCGTCGAGTCGCTCGTTTCGCAGGAACACGCCAAGTGGGCTTCCGCCCAACAGGAAGCGACAAAGCCCAAGCAATCCGCGTGAAGCGGTCTCATCCACGTTGAGCGCCATGCTTGAAAAGCGGCGCCACGGCCTCAATGGAGATTTCCACAAGAAATGTTTGAGGTAAGGGTAGGGAAAACCGCCCCTGCGTCACTCCATTGATAGGGTCTTCCATTAAAGAACGATTCTCTTCCGGCGCAAGGGCCGTAGGACTATGTCATCCCCATTCGAGCACGATTTCCTCATCAGCTATGCGCACATCGACGACCAGGCGCTTGTCGACGGCCAGAGCGGATGGGTGTCACAGCTTCACCGCCTGCTCGAAATTCGCGTCGGCCAGCTCATGGGACAGACGCCGAAGATCTGGCGCGATCCGAAGCTGCAGGGCAACGATTTCTTCGCCGACACCATCCTGGAGCGGCTGCCGAAGATCGCGGCGATCGTCTCGGTGTTCTCGCCGCGATACGTGCAGTCCGACTGGTGCAATCGCGAGCTGAAAGGGTTCTGCGCCGCTGCCGAGCTGTCGGGCGGCGTGCGCATCCACGACAAGGCGCGCATCTTCAAGGTCGTCAAGACGCCGGTCAACCTCGAGAAGCAGCCGGCGGAAGTGCAGCCGATGCTCGGCTACGACTTCTTCGTTTACGACCCCGAGTCCGGCCGGCCGCGGGAGCTTGCGGCGACGTACGGCCCGGGATCCGACCGCGCCTTTCTCGTGAAGCTCGACGACCTCGCGTACGACATCACCCAACTGCTCGAGCTTCTCCACGAGAACGGCAACGCGACAGCGCCGGCCGCGGAGAGCAAGGGAACGGTCTTCCTCGCGGAGACAACCTTCGAGCTCCGCGAAGAGCGCGAGTCCATCAAGCGCGATCTGATCCGCAACGGCTACGAAGTCCTTCCCGATCGTCCCCTGCCTCTCGTCGCGCCCGATCTCACATCGGAAGCGCGCGCGCAGCTCGGCCGCAGCGCGCTTTCCATCCATCTTGTCGGAAAGAACTACGGAGTCGTTCCCGAGGGCGGCGTCAAGTCGCTGCCGGAAGTGCAGCAATTGCTGGCGTCCGAGCGCGGCAGCGCCGGCGGTCTGGCGAGCATCATCTGGATCGCTACCGAGATCGAGATCGAAGACGACCGGCAGCGCGCGTTCATCGAGCATCTGCGCACCGATTCGACCGTGCATGCCACCGCGGAACTGCTCGAGACACCGATCGAAGACCTGAAGACGCTCATCTACCGGAAGCTCGCGCCGCCCAAAGTCGCAAAGGCGGCCGTCGCGCCGTCCGGCGAGGTGATGCGCATCTACCTGCTCTGCGATCGGGAGGACATCGACGCGACGGGACCGATCACCGACTACCTCTTCGACCACGGCTACGAAGTGATCCTGCCGCTTTTTGACGAAGACGAAGCGCAGAGCCGGATGGAGCACGAGGAAAACCTTCGCTCCGCCGACGCGGTCATCATCTTCTATGGCGCCGGCAACGAAGTGTGGCTGCGCCGCAAGCTTCGCGAGCTGCAGCGCAGCGGCGGACTGGGACGCGAGAAGCCGTGGCTCGGACGCGCGATCTACGTGGCCGGACCTTCCACTCCGCAAAAGGAGCGGCTCCGCACGCTGGAAGCAACCGTTCTTCACGAAGGGAACGCCGGCTTCCAGGCACCGGTCATCGACGCATTCCTCGGTGACCTCGAAAAGGCGCGCTCATGACCTCCTACGCGTTCGACGATCCGGCTCCGTCATCCAACCCGTTCCCGGGATTGCGCCCGTTCGAGCCGGAAGAGGATTACCTCTTCTTCGGCCGTGAACGGCAGACCGACGAAGTGCTCCGAAAACTGCGCACGACGAAGTTCCTGTCGATTCTGGGCCGGTCCGGCAGCGGCAAGTCGTCGCTCGTCCGCTCCGGCTTGATCCCGACATTGTGGGGCGGCGGAATGACGCACGCCGGCTCGCGGTGGCGTGTAGTGATCATGCGTCCGGGCGAAGATCCGCTCGGCAACCTGGCCGCGGCACTTTCGGTACGCGGCGCTCTCTACGATGACGACCGCGACGAGACGCTGACGCGTGCGTTCTTCGAAACCACGTTGCGCGCCAGCCGGCTCGGAATCGTCGAATGCATCCGGCAGTCGCGCGTACCTGAGGGCAACAACATCCTCGTGCTGGTCGACCAGTTCGAAGAGATTTTTCGCTACAAACGCAGCCGCCGCGTCGTCGGCCGTGATGAGGCCGCGGCATTCGTCAAGCTACTGCTGTCGGCGCGCGAGAGCGAAGTGCCCTGCTATGTCGCCATCACCATGCGTTCCGACTTCATCGGCGACTGCATGGAATTCGGCCAGCTCCCCGAAGTCATCAACGACGGTCTTTATCTCGTGCCGCGCATGTCGCGCGACGAGCTGAAAGCCGCGATCTCCGGGCCGGTCGGTGTCGGTGGCGCCACGATCGCGCCGCGCCTCGTGTCACGCCTCCTCAACGACGTCGGCGACGATCCCGATCAACTTCCCATCCTGCAGCACGCGCTGATGCGGACGTGGGAAAAGTGGGAGGACGATGGCGATCCGAAAGCGCCACTCGATCTGGCGCAGTACGAAGCCATTGGCACGATGGAGTCGGCGCTTTCCCGTCACGCGGAAGAGTGCTTCTCCGAGCTCGACGCGCGTGGCCAGGTGCTCGCGGAAAAACTTTTCACGGCGCTCACTGACAAAGGCTCTGACGTCCGCGGCGTCCGGCGGCCCGCACCGATGAGCGAGATCTGCGCGCTGACCGGCGCGAGCCTCGAAGAGGTCACAGCCGTCGTCGAAACCTTCCGCAAACCGGGCCGCTCGTTCCTCATGCCGCCGGCGGGCATTCCGCTGCGGATGGACTCCATCATCGATATCTCTCACGAGAGTTTGATGCGGGTCTGGCACCGCCTCGCGGAGTGGGCGAACGAAGAAGCGCAATCGGGTCAGCTCTACCTCAACGTCGCCAAAGCGGCACAGCGTCACGAAGAAGGTGTGGCCGCGCTGTGGCGCGATCCCGAGCTGCAACTCGCGCTCACCTGGCGCAATAACGCCAAGCCAACCGCGGAGTGGGCCGCCCGCTACGACCCGTCGTTCGAGCGGGCCATGACCTTTCTCGACGACAGCCGGACCGAACGCGATCGCGAGGTGAGCGAGAAAGAAGCGCGGCGACGCCAGCAATTGAAGCAGGCCCGCCGCCTGGTCGCGGTCTTCTCCGTGATCTCGCTGCTCATGCTCGCCCTCGGCGCGTTCGCGCTGACGCAGCGGAACCACGCCGTCGAGCATCAGCGCCGCGCGGAGCAGGAAGCACATATCGCGGACGTTCAACGCCACACCGCCATCATTGCGCGCAGCCAGGCCATTTTCGAATCAGCACGTGCTGAGCGAGCGCGCAAAGAAGCGGACCAGCAGCGAGCCAACGCCGAGCACCAATCAACAGTGGCCGTGCAGCAGAGCACGCGCGCCGAAACCGAAGCCAAACGCGCCGAAGCCGAACGTCTCAAGGCGGAGGCGAACGCCGCTGACGCTCGTGCGAAGAAGGCCGAGGCAGAAGTCGCGCGCGCCGAGGCAGTGAAGGATCGGAGCGTCGCAGTTTCCGAGAAGCAGAAAGCCGAGACATCGGAGAAGGAGACGCGCAGGCTCAACCACCTCGTCACCGCGCGCGCGGTCGCGCTCTCGATCCTGCAGTTGAAAGATGCGCAGACTTCGGGACTGCTCGCGCTCGAGGTCGACCGCCTGAATCGCGAAAATGGCGGCGTCCTCGACGACCCCATAATCTTCGACGCCCTGCGCACCGCGCGCGAACACCTGCACCCGGATACGCCGGTGAAGCAGCAGACAAATATTCGCGCGATGGCCGTGGAGTCCGACGGCCGCAACGTTCTCGCTGCCGGCGACGATGGACGCATCCTCCGCGTCGGCGTCGGCAATGGCCACGCGACCGTCATCGGAAACGCAGCCGGCGCAGTGCGTACGCTCGCCGTCGGCGGCGGTCACTTGGCAACCGGCGGCGATGGCGGCGTGATCGAAATCCGCGATCTACGCAATCCATCCGCCGCGCCGCGCACGCTGACCTCCGGCACGGCCGCGGTGAGCTCGCTCGCGTTCGCGCCCGCGGGAGACACGCTCGCGTCGGCGAATCTCGACGGCAGTGTGAAGCTCTGGAACGTCGACGGTTCCGGTTCGCCGATCACACTTCCCGGCAGCGCCGGCAAGCGCGTCACATCGGTGGCCTTCAGTCCGGACGGAAAGATGGTCGCCGCTGGCCGCGCAAAGGGAGGCGCACTCCTCTGGCACGTCGCAAAGCCGGCCGACGCGCCGCAGACGCTTTGCGCCGGTGTCGACGTGCGCAGCATCGCCTTCCGCCCCGACGGGGAGCTGATCGCCTGCGGCAGCGGACGCGGCGAGATCGTTCAGTCGCCCCTCAGCGGCAACACGACTCCGCCGCCGCCGATGCGCGGCCATACGTCGAGTGTCAATTCGCTCAGCTTCAGCCCCGACGGCGCCTACCTCGCCTCGGCCTCCTCCGACAGCACCATCCGCCTCTGGAACGCGAACAACCCAAGTGCGCAATCGATCGTCCTGCCCGGCCATCAGTCGTGGGTCTGGTCCGTCGGCTTCACTCCGGACGACGACCGCCTCGTCTCCGGCGGCGAAGACCGCACCATCCGAGTCTGGCCCGCGCACGTCAACCTCCTCGCCAACGACCTATGCGCCGCCGTCTCTACCGGAAAGAAGGAGCTGACGGAAAAAGAGTGGTCGAAATACATGCCGAACGTCGACTACCGCCCCGGCTCTCCCTGCCGATCAAGGAGCAACGATTGAGAAGAACCGCAATCACGCTGTTCGTTTCCGCGCTGCTCCTTGCCTGGGCACACGCGGCCTCCGCGCAGACTGCCTGCGAGGACGCTCTCCACGATGCAGAAAAAGCCTACGAGCTCGGCCTCTTCGAAGACGTCCCAACGAAACTCGCCCCCTGCCTCGGCACCCCGACGTCACGTGCAGTCGCGACCCACGTCCACTCGCTGCTCGCGCGTGCCTATCTCAACAACGATGAGCCCGAGAAGGCGCACAAGGAAATCTCCACCCTTTTGCGCCTGCAGTCGAATTACGAAGCCGAGGCGGGATCATCGGGGCGATTCCTCGCACTGGTCGCACAAGTAAGGCGCGAGGAGCAGACCACACAGGTGGTCTCGGTTTCCAAGACGAGCGAGAGCCTGCGCGAAGCGCCGGCAACGGTCGTAGTCATCACCGCCGACGAGATCCAGCGCCGCGGCTACATCGACTTCGAACAGATTCTGCACGACCTGCCGGGCTTCG
>DASYJF010000109.1:0-19381 GCA_035996815.1 Thermoanaerobaculia bacterium
AACAGATCACGCCCGCCCGCGTCGGAATCGTAGCCTCACCGACGAACACGTGAATATTTCCCTTGGTAGCAATGTGGCCAAGTGACTTGTAAGTTTCATTGACCTGAAGTGAGATGAGAGTTCCGGGGACGCCATTCAAAAATCCAACGTCCGTTGAAATCACCCGCCCCTCGAGGATCGTCAACGCACTGCCGACTAGCGCGTCGAAGGAATTCTTTGGAGCGAAGTCGTCGAGGGGCGGTGAGCCGAGGGCGACCCGACAGTCAGAACCGCCGTTCTGACGCCTGTTCTCGTTCAGCATCGAGAGAGGAACAGTGTCAAACATTTCTGCGCGAAGTTCTCCGTCTGGACGAAAGGCCGCTCGAGCGGATACCCACAGCGGGATGGAAGACGAGCTGTCCGCGCGGTCGGCAACAAGCGGCGCGAGTAATGGCTTCGCGGCATAGATGCTATTTGTGATGAAAGGCTGTAACGATCCCAAACCCAGAATTGCCGCGATAAGAAACTGACGGAGACGTATGTGCATCTGTATCGCCCTCCAGAATGCGTACTTTCAATAACAATAAACTCACACTCGCGGCAGTGTCAATGAAAACGACCATGCGAACCGAACGATGGCTAAAGCCGCGTCCGCCTTTGCGTCGTGGTGAGGTCGCCTTCCTGTACTGGCACGGCCATCGAGGTATCGCGCGCGTGCGCGAGTGTGGCGCCGGCGGGCGGGAGGCCGTAAGAGCCGTCGATGACGACGGCGTCGATTGGTTCGTCGCGGGTGAGGTCGATCTCGATCGTCGCTTCCGAGGCGCCGCGGATGGCGACGCGATGCCATCCCGGAGCTAGGCCACCGCGGGAACGCGTCATTGAAGGAGGCGTGATGCCGTTCACTCGCAGCGACGCGAACGACGGCGCGTGGAAGATGAGCGAGATGCGCGGCGCCTTGCGCTTCGAATGGATGTGTAGCGTGAGATGCCGTCCGTTCTGTCGCACGTCGCGAATGACCTGCACCTCGGCTGGCGGGATCGCCAGCTCCGGCGCGGGGGCGAGGTAGGCGCGCGACGGCGGTACCGTCCACTCGTACGTCTTCTGCGGCACTTCGGTGAAGTGCGCGGCGTTCGCGATCTCGGGTCGCATCACATCTGTCTGCCAGCGCGGGCCGACGCCGTCATCGACGTATTCGATATTGATGTGGCGCGGCGAGTTGGTCTCGTACGTTGGGACGATCAACGCCATGGCGACGCACGCGACGATCGCCGCGGCCATCGAAGCGACGAGCGGACGACGTAACGCCGTCACGGCCGCAAGGAACGGCGCGAACGTCGTCGCCGCAAGCGCGATCAGCACCGCGATCACTGGCAGAATCGGACGGCCGAGGGCGTCGTAGAGGGCGAAGCCGAAGGGGAAGACGAGGATGGCGGTGATCGAGGCGCAGATGATCGCCGCGAGTCCCTCGTTCATCCATAGCAGCGCGCAGATCGCACACGCCATCGCCGGAACGATCGCCAGGTAGCTGCCGCCGGGGAGCACGATCGCAAGAGCGATCGCGATTGCTGACCAACAGAGCGCCTGGCCGAAAAAGAGTCCGCTGACGCCGGCATACGCGGCCAGACGTTGCGCGACGACGATCGAGATCAGCAATCCGACCAGCCACGCCGCGGCGATCATCGGACCGGGATGCGCAACCCAGATCGCACCGTGCGCGCGTAGTCCCGCGAGCCAATTGACGGCGAGGCCAATGAGGAACGCTGCGATGAGCGACAGAAAGAATCCCGCCACGCCGATCGTGATGGCCCGTGGCCGTGTCTTCAGACGGAACGCCGCCACGAGCAGCAGCACGAACGCGATGATTGCGACGATGAGCGAAAACTGCTGCGGCCACGAGATGACGAAGAGCGAGAGCACGTCGAACCAGACCGCGTTGCCGCCGCTGCTCTGGCGAAGGTCGATACCGGCCAGCGCGCGCGCCATCGCCATCACGTGATCGCCGTGATGCTGCACCGTCGATGGCGTCACGTTCGCGAAGTTGTCGAGCGGCGTGTGGTAGTGAACCGGACGTCCGATGTGCGCGAAGCCAACGCCCGCCAAGCCGGCGCGTTTGAAGACGGTGAGGTCCGTATCGTTCGGCAGCAGTTCGTAGATGTCGTAGTAGAGCGAGCTCGTGGCCGGCCGTGGCAGCGCATGCGCGATCACGCGCGCCAGCCAGGCGTTGTGCCGGCTGGTCTCGAACAGGAAGCTCGGTCCGCTCGTACCGCGCGCTTCGACGTTGATGACGGCGGCGGTGTTCCGCAGCAATCCGGGATCGGCCACAAATCCTTCCGCCCCCAGCAACGCAACCTCCTCGGCATCGGTGACGAGGTAGACGATCGGATTGCGGAAGTGTTCGTTGCGAAGCGCTCGCGCGGTTTCCAGGAGCGTGGCCACGCCGACGCCATCGTCCGAAACGCCCGGTCCGGCGGGAACGGAGTCGTAGTGCGCCGCGAGCACGAGCGCGTTCGGCCGGGAATCGCCGGGCGTCCGCGCGATGACGTTCGCGATCGGCGAGCACGTCACCCACGCGCTGCAGGCGAACGAGCGCTGGATGGTGACGTCATAGCCGAGCGCGCGAAACTGCGCGGCAAGCCGATCGCGCATCGCATCATGCGCCGCGGTGCCGACCGGATGCGGAATGTCGCCGCCGAGGAGGTCGCGTTCGAAGTGGAGTGCTCGCGCGGCGGAGAACGAAGTCGCCGGCGCGTTTTCCGGCAGCGGCGCGGGACCGGTCATTCTGACGAACAGCGTTCCGGCGATCGCGGCGAGAACGACAAACAAGAGCGCCGAGGCGCCGCCGCGATTCACGGAGCGGATTGTAGCTGCAACCCGCGGCCGTCCGCGCCGTAGTGAGTGGATTAGTAGATCAGTGGATTAGTGGATCAGGGGTCGGGCCGAGCAGAGCACTAATCGACTAATCCACTAATCGACTCATCCGAGAAGACACAGAGGACACCAATCCATGTTCAAGCGCATCCTGCTCACCGCTATCCTCACCGTCGCCGCCGCAGCCGCGAACGCATCGACGCTCGATCAGGCTTTCGACCGCACGTTCGACGTCCGTCCCGGCGCGGTCTTTTCGCTGACCAACACGAATGGGCACATCAGCGTCCGCGCGTGGGACCAGCCGCGCGTTCGCGTCCATGCCGTCAAGCATGTCGAGAGCCGCGACGGCGATGCCGCCCGCGATGCGATGAAGGCGTTGACGTTCGACATGTCGCAGCCGAACGGCGGATTGCGCATCGACACGAAGTACCCGAAACATAGCGACGGCATCTTCGAGTGGATCGCCGGCACGAACGTGAGCATGTCGGTGACGTACGAAGTGACGGTGCCGCGAACGATGAACCTGCAGATCGAGAATACGAATGGAGCGATCGAGGCCAGCGACGTGCGCGGCTCGCACAAGATCGAGACGACGAACGGACGCATCACCCTGGCGCGCTGCGCCGGCGACGTCGACGCCGAAACGACGAACGGGACGATCGAGGCAGAACTGACCGCAGTCAACACCGGCCGCGGCGTCCGACTTGAGACGACGAACGGCGGCATTCACGCGCGCCTGCCGCGCACTTTCGCAGCTCGCATCGACGCCGCCAACACGAACGGCTCGATCGAGAGCGATCTGCCGGTGACGACGAGCGGATCGCAAAGCAAACACTCGCTCCACGGCACGATGAACGGCGGCGGTCCGGAGCTGCGCCTGCGGACCACGAACGGATCGATCCACATCAACGCGATTTAGCGGATTGGCATCACTGTCATCCTGAGCCGCCGAAGCCGCGTCGCGCGAAGCGCAGAGCGGCGGAGGACGGTCGAAGGACCCCGTCAGTGCTTGCCTCGTGACCGCCGCCTCCCATGGTTAGCAAGGTGGGGGTCCTTCGACCGTCCTCCGCGATGAGGACGACCGCGTCGATGCGGACAACGACCACATCGATGGGGACAGCGACCGCGTCGATGGGGACAGCGACCGCGTCGATGGGGACAACGACCACATCGATGAGGACCAACGACCGGATCGATGGGGACAACGACCACATCGATGGTAAAAATGACCGCATTGATGAGGACGACGACTACATCGATGAGGACAGCGACTCCGTCGATGGTAAAAATGACCTCAGCGATGTCCGGATCTCAGACGTCGACGTAGGGATCGCCTGCTTCGGCGTCCGGATTCTGGCATCGAAAGCTATGCGTGGACGCCCGGTGCCTCGTGCCCGCTCGCGTTGACGTACTCGACGTAGGAGCCGCCAAACACCCTAGGCGGCGCGCCGCGCTCCTCGGGGAGCTCGAGCACGCGGTTCGAGAGGCCGCGCAGGAACATGCGGTCGTGCGAGACGAAGAGCATCGTCCCTTCGAAGTCGTGCAGCGCTTCGACGAGCATCTCCTTCGTGGCCAAGTCGAGATGGTTCGTCGGTTCGTCGAGCACGAGGAAGTTGGGCGGATCGAGGAGCATGCGCGCGAGCACGAGTCGCGAACGCTCGCCTCCGGATAGTGAGCGTATTTTCTTTTCCACCTCGTCGCCGGAGAACTGGAACGCGCCGAGAAGGCTTCGCAGCGTGCCGATTGATTCGAGCGGGAAGTCTTTCTGGATCTGCTCCCAGACGGTGAGGTTCGGATCGAGGACGTCGAAGGCCTGCTGCGAGAAGTAGCCCATCTTCAGCGACGCGCCGAGGCGCACGTTGCCGTCGTCGGGATCGACGGAGCCGGAAACCATTTTCAGCAGCGTTGACTTGCCGGCGCCGTTCTTTCCCATCACACACCAGCGCTCGCCGCGGCGAACCAGGAAATCAAAGTGGTCGTAGATGTGCCGTTTGCCGTACGACTTCGAAACGTCCTTCAGCGTGACCACGTCATCGCCGGAGCGCGGCGGTTTGCGAAAATCGAACTTCATCGTCTTCCGCTTTTTCGGCGGTTCCAGCTTCTCGATTTTGTCGAGAGCTTTCACGCGGCTCTGCACCTGCGCAGCCTTCGCGGCATGCGCAGCGAAGCGATCGATGAAGCGCTGCTCTTTGGCGAGCATCGACTGCTGGCGCGAGTAGGCAGCCTCGCGATTGGTCTCGCGGATGGCGCGCTCGCGTTCGTAGAACTCGTAGTTGCCGGAGTAGGTGACGAGGTCGCCCTCATCGATCTCGACGATCTTCGTCACGACGCGGTTCATGAACTCGCGGTCGTGTGACGTCATCAGCAGCGAGCCGTCGTAGCGCTTGAGAAAGTCTTCGAGCCAGATGATCGACTCGATGTCGAGGTGGTTGGTCGGCTCGTCCATCAGCAGCACGTCGGGACGGCCGAGGAGAACTTTGGCCATGGCCACGCGCATCTTCCAGCCGCCACTGAGCGCGCCAACGTCGCCGTCGACGCGGTCGTCTTCGAAGCCGAGTCCGGCCAGCACTTCGCGCGCGCGGGCTTCGAGCTCGTAGCCGCCGAGGTGTGCGTAGTCTTCCTGAACGTGTCCGAAGCGGTCGAGGATCGCATCCATTTCGTTGGTCCGATCAGGATCGGACATCGCGTTCTGCAGCGCTTCGAGTTCGTGGTGAAGATCGCCGAGGCGGCCGCTGCCGGCGATCGCTTCGTCGAGTACGGAGCGGCCCGACATCTCCTCGATGTCCTGGCGGAAGTAGCCGATGGTCATCTTCTTCGGCACGGAAACGTCGCCATCGTCCGGCGATTCCTCGCCGACGATCATGCGAAAGAGCGTGGTCTTGCCCGAGCCGTTCGGACCGACCAGCCCGGCCCGCTCGCCGGGATTGAGCTGGAAGGAGGCGTCGACGAAGACGAGCTGCCGCCCGTACTGCTTGGAAATTCTGCTGAGGCTGATCATTAAGTTTTGCTAGAGCGCGAGGCAGAACGCCGTCGCCGGTGATCGCATTTCGGCCGGACAACTTCGACGCCATCCTCGGTGATGCGATAGCGGAATGGGATGACGCTGAGATCGAGCGGCGGCGTGATACGCGGCATCACGCGTCGCACGACCGGCACGCGAACCTCGAACGGATCGGCGGGCCGCGGCTCAAAATTCAAGGCCGCGCTGAGCATCGCGGCGCGAAGGGGAGCGCTGGGATCGGACATGTCGAGGCAAACGCACGGCATCTGGGATGTATTCGGTGGACATTCGCTTGCCCGACTGATGGCTGCGTCTTACTATCCGTCGATCGGATGAGCCAGACGAAAATTTCCTCGAAATACCAAGTGGTGATCCCGAAGGACGTGCGCGCCGGCTTCCGTCCAGGTCAGAAGTTTCAAGTGATCGTCAAGCGCGGTGTGATCACCTTGATTCCTGATAAGCCTATTGCGTCGATGCGCGGTTTCCTTCGAGGTATGCCCACCGACGGATTCCGTGAAAAGAAAGATGACCGGTGAGTCTCTGATTTACGCCAGCACCTCAAAGGAGTCGTTCATGCCGCCAACTCTCGCGAACGGGAAGATCTGCTACATCGAAATCCCGGCCATCGACATCGAGCGCTCGGCCGATTTTATACGAAGGTGTTCGGCTGGTCGATCCGCAAACGCGGCGACGGTCGGCTCGCCTTCGACGACACCACCGGACAGGGTCAGTGGGACATGGGTGACCGGCCGTCCGCCGTCGCCGACTCCCGGACTGCTCATCTACATCATGGTCGACAACGTGAACGCCACGATCGATACGATTACCGCAAACGGCGGCGAGATCGTGCAACCGGTTGGCGCCGACGCGCCTGAGATCACCGCGCGGTTCCGCGATCCCGGTGGCAATGTGATCGGGCTGTATCAGCAGCCGGTATGATGACCGCATGGCGGATTTACTGAAACCCGGCACGCTTGACCTGTTCCTGTTTTTTGTCGTCCCCGGCTTCGTAAGTCTCAGCGTCTACGATCTCCTGGTGCCTTCGGCACGGCGAAATCTCTCCGAGTCCGCGATTCAACTTGTTAGCTTCAGCATGTTCAACATCGCATGCTGGTATTGGGCGATCAGTTTGATGACTGAGACGCGTTTGCGCGAAAGCCACGCAGCTGAGTATTACCTGCTGATGTTCGGCATCATCGTCATCTCACCGAGTTTGCTGGCGATCGGAACGTACAGGCTTCGCACGTCGGACGGCCTCCGAAAGTTTGTCATCCACCCATCGCCGACACCGTGGGATTTCCTTTTCGGTCAGAGGCGCGTTTTCTGGAAACTCTTTCATCTGAAATCAGGCCAGCGCCTCGGCGGTTACTACGCGACGAACTCGTTTACGTCCTCATTTCCGAATGCAGAAGAAATCTATGTCGAGTGTCTTTGGCGACTTGATGAAAGCAGCCGCTTCTGCGAGCCTGTTCCCGATTCCGCTGGCGCAATCGTACGCGCGGACGAATGTCATTTTATCGAGCTGTTCGAAGTTAAGGAGGAAGCATGACTGACAAAGCTAGAGGCCCATTGTTCGAAGGTTACCCGGGCGGGCAACGAGGCTATCAACCCAAAGCCGGTCCTGCATCACCGAAACCGCCCACAGGCGGAAGCGCGGTCAGCAATCAACCGATCCCACAGCCAACTTCGGCGCCTGCTCCTAAGAAGTAACTCACTCGGGCGTGATGTACGCCCCAGAAATCCCGCCGTCGACGAGGAACGACGTTCCTGTGATGAACGACGACTCGTCACTCGCCAGGAAGAGCGCGGCGTTCGCCATCTCCTCGGCGCGGGCGAAGCGGCCCATGGGGATGTGGACTAACCGGCGGTTGCGGCGGGCGGGGTCGGCGAGCAGCTCGGCCAGGAGCGGTGTTTCGACGGGGCCGGGGCAGAGGGAGTTGGCGCGGATGTTCTGGCGCGCAAACTCCACGGCGATCTCGCGGGTCATCGCCAGGACGCCTCCCTTGCTGGCGGTGTAAGCGATCTGCGGCACGGCGGCGCCCATGATGGCGACGAACGACGCGGTGTTGATGATCGAGCCGCCGCCGGCGCGAAGCAGGGCGGGGATCGCGTACTGGCATCCGAGGAAGACGCCTTTGAGGTTGACGTTGATCACCATGTCCCAGATCGCTTCGGTGGTGTTGGTGACTGACTCGTCGTTCGGATGAAAGATGCCGGCGTTGTTGAAGACGACATTCAGTTTGCCGAACGTCTCCTCGGCGAATTTCACCATCGCCTCGCAATCGGACGCTTTGGAGACATCCGCGGCAAAGGCGCGAGCGTTGTCGCCGATCTCATTCGCGGTCGCTTCGGCGGATTCTTTTTTCAGATCGACGACGACGACGTTGGCGCCTTCCTTCGCGAAGAGAAGGCAGGACGCTTTGCCGATTCCGGAGCCGCCGCCGGTGATGAGGGCTACTTTGTTTTCCAGTCGCATGTGCACCGAAAGAGTGAAGGGTGAAGAGTGAAGAGTGAAAGGTAACGGGCCGACCGCCTCTTTTCACTCTTCACCCTTCACTCTTCACCCTTTTCCTTTCATTCACGCCATTTCAAAATACCGCCGCCGCTCCCAATCGGTGACGACGGCGTCGAATTTTCGTTGTTCGGTGCGGAAGAAGTGGAGGTAGTGATCGACGACGTCCTCGCCGAAGACCTCGCGCGCGAACGCGCTTTCCGACAGCGCCGCAATCGATTCGTTGAGCGAGTGCGGCATGTGCGGGAGGTCGGACGCCGCTTTGTAGACGTCGCCTTCGAATGCCGGCGGCGGCTCGATGTGATTGGTAACGCCGTCCAGTCCCGCGGCGATCGCGGCGGCGAAGGCAAGGTAGACATTCGCGTCGGCGCCGGGCGCGCGGCATTCGATTCGAAGTGACGGACCGCTCCCGACGATGCGGAAACCGGCGGTGCGGTTGTCGAAGCTCCAGGCGATGCCGGTCGGTGCGAAGGAGCCTTCCACATAGCGTTTGTACGACGCCGGATACGGCGCGAAGAATGCGAACAGCTCGCGGATGTGCTTCATCCATCCGCCGAGGAACCAGCGGAAGGTTGAGGAGGATTGGATGCTGCCGAGAGACTCATCGCCGGCGAATTGCGGCTTCTTCCCCTTCTCGTCCCACAGCGACATGTGGATGTGACACGACGATCCCGCGTAACGCTCGTCCCACTTGGCCATGAAGGTGATGGCGTGTCCCTGCTGCCATGCGATCTCCTTCGCCGCGTGCTTATAAATCGAGTGCCGATCGGCCATCTCCAGCGCCTCGGCATACCGCAGTCCGATCTCCTGCTGGCCGGGCCCCCATTCGCCTTTCGACGATTCGACCGGTACGCCAGAACGCTCCAGGTGTGAGCGGATCGCGCCGACCAGATGCTCTTCCTTCGTGCTCTGGAGGATGTGGTAATCCTCGATCACGCGGCCGATCGGCGTTGCATTGATGAAGCCTTTCTCGGCGACCGTCTCGTACGAATCCTTGAAGACGTACAGCTCCAGCTCCGATGCGGCCATGACGGCGAAGCCGAGGTCGGCGGCGCGCTTGAGCTGATGCCGCAGCATGCTGCGCGGCGCCACCGGCACCAGCTCGTGTTCGTGCTCGCGGTAGACGTCGCACAACACGAGCGCCGTCTTCGGCAGCCATGACGCAACGCGCAGCGTTTCGAAATCGGGGATTGGACGAAAGTCGCCGTAGCCTTTCGCCCACGAGGTGAAGGCGTAGCCGGGCACGGGATCCATGTCCATGTCGCACGCGAGCAGGTAGTCGCACGCGTGCATGCCGTGCTTGAGGATTTCATCGATAAAGAATCGCCCGACCAGCCGCTTGCCGACGAGCCGTCCGTACATGTCCGGAAACGCGGCGATGACGGTATCGATCTCGTCGTCAGCGACGAGGCGTTTGAGAGTTTCGGTATCGATTCGTCCTTGCATGTTCTTCTCGGGTTAGGGAGTCGGGTGTCGGGGGTCGGAAGTGCGTCGGGTTTTCTCCGACTCCCGACCCCCGACTCCCGCCTCAGCTGATATCCACATACACCGTCTTCCACTCCGTATACGCATCGAGCGCCGCCAGTCCCAGCTCGCGACCGATGCCGCTTTGTTTGAGGCCGCCGAAGGGAGCTTCGAGATGGACGCTGCTGCCGGAGTTGATGGAGATGTTGCCGGTCTCGAAGGCGCGGGCCACGCGCAGCGCGCGGGCGACGTCGCGCGTCCAGATGGAGCCGGAAAGGCCGTACTGCGAGTCGTTGGCCATGCGCACTCCATCGTCCTCGGAATCGAACGGCATCACGGCGACGACCGGTCCGAAGATTTCTTCGCGGGCGATGGTCATGTCGGGATCGACGTCGAGGAAGACGGCGGGATCCAGATAGGTGCCGATGCCTTCGCGCGTTTCGCCGCCTGTAGCCAGCGTCGCCCCTTCGGATCTTCCGGTGGCGATGTACGACAGCACGCGCTCGCGATGCGCGGCGGTGACCAGCGGCCCCATCTCCGTTTCCTCATCGAGCGGATCGCCGACGGCCACCTTTCCAAATGCTTCGATGAGTGACATGGAGAAGCGGTGATAGATCGAACGCTGCACGAGAATGCGGCTGCGCGCGCAGCAATCCTGGCCCGCGTTTCCGAGCGACGACGAGACCGCGGAGGCGACAGCGCGGTCGAAATCGCAATCGTCGAAGATGAGGTTGGCCGACTTGCCGCCGAGCTCCAGGCTGACGCGTTTGATGTCGCGCGACGCGAGCTCCATCACGCGCTTGCCGATTTCCGTCGAGCCGGTGAACGCGAGTTTGCGTACGAGAGGATGGGTGAGGATCGCTTCGCCAACCACCGATCCCTGTCCGGTCAAGACCGTGAAGACGCCCTCGGGGATGCCCGCTTCGAGCGCCAGTTCAGCCAGGCGCAATGCCGTCATCGGAGTTTGCTCGGCCGGTTTGAGGACGACGGTGTTTCCCATCGCCAGCGCCGGCGCCGATTTCCATGAGGTGATGGCGATCGGGAAGTTCCACGGAACGATGATGCCGCAGACGCCGACCGGCTCGCGGAAGGTCATCAGCACGCCGGGTGCGGCTCCGGGGATGGTCTGGCCGCCGACCTTGTTCGTTGTGCCGGCGTAATACTCGAAGCAGTTCGCCGCGAGTGTCACCTCGTCACGCGAATCGCGGATCGGCTTCCCGACATTGCGCGACTCCAGCCTCGCCAATTCTTCGGCGTTCTCGCGAATCAGCTGCGACAAACGCATCAGCATCCGTCCGCGATCACGTGTGTTGATGGCGCGCCACTTCGGAAACGCCGCGGCAGCTGCACGAATGGCTCGGTCTGCGTCGTCGGCGGTGGCCTGCGGAATCGAAGCGAGCGTCTCTCCTGTCGCCGGCTCGATCAATGCGAATGCGGACACACGGGCGTGCTGTGCAAGAAGCAGGCGCACGGAATTGGAATGATGCATCAGGAGGACCCCGACGGTCGCGCGCGAAGGCGCGCCGAAACAATCCAGCCCCGCGCTCTGCGCGGGGTATGGGCGCGCACGCATCGGCGGCCGCGGAGGCGGCCGCCACAAGCTGCGCGGCGCGAGCATTTCTAGTGGCCGCCTCCGTGGCCACGGACTCTGGTTCGCGATCGAGTTCCCCGCGCCGAGCGCGCCTTCGCGCGCACCCGTGGTCGACGCGATCCGCCGCCGTGAAACGCCGCCGCGGTCTGCTGCACTATCCGGACGTAAGATCAATTCGAGGAGATCGTCATGTCCAGACACATCGTCAGGTTTTTCGTCGTACTTGCATTAACGACAGGGTCGCTGTTTGCGCAGCTCACCATCGGTTCGTCATTTTCTGGGGCGCCGAATTCCAGCGACTTGAATATCGCCGCCGTCCGCACCGACGTCGACCTGACCTCTCCCGCCAGTGGAACGGGAACCGTGACTTCGGTTCACGTCTACTGGTCGCAGGCCGGATGCTCGAATGCGATCAAGATCAAGTTTTTCCGGCGCAGCGGGAACACGCTGACCATGACCGCCGAGCGCGGACCATTCAGCTCGGTGGGCGCGGACAACAACTTTGCGATGTCGCCGGCCGTGCCGGTGCAGCAGGGCGATCTGATCGGCGTTGCACGCGTCGCCAATTGCGGCAATCCGGGAACGTTCTTCGGGTTTGTTAGTGCCGGACATGTCGAATTTGGGTCCGACGTGACCACCAGTGTCGATCTTTCCGCGGGGACAACGGGCGCGCCGCTCGCGCTCAGCGGCAGCGGTCCCGCGGCGACGGAACAGGTCCGCGGCTACATCCCTGTCGTCGGCTCGACGGCCGGCGGCCTCGGATCGAACTTCAAGACCTCGATGCAGATTCTGTTTGGCGCGCCGACGTCGACTGGCTCGATCACCGGCAAGCTCGTGTTCCATCCCGCGGGCGCAACCGGCAGTTCCTCCGATCCGTCGCTGAGCTATACGATCGCCGCCGGACAGGTGGTGACGTTCCCCGACGTCGTGGCCGCATTCGGACGCTCCGGCCTCGGCAGCGTCGATCTGATCGCCGCGCCGTCGGCCACGAAGCCGGTGATCATCACGCGAGTCTTCAACGACGCAGGCGCGCTCGGCTCGGCCGGGCTGACGGAAGAGGTCATCGATCCAAGTGATGCGCGGGTGATCCCGGCCGGTTTCACCGGGTTCCTGGTCACGCCGGTCGATCCAACGAAGACGCGTTTCAACATCGGCGTCCGCACGTTCTTCTCCGGCGCGACAATCACCGCCGTTCTCCGCGACACGAACGGAACGGCGCTGAAGACGGTATCGAAGACCTATCTGCCGAACTTTTTCGAGCAGGTCGATTCGACGTCG
This sequence comes from Thermoanaerobaculia bacterium, assembly GCA_035996815.1. GTDB lineage: Bacteria > Acidobacteriota > Thermoanaerobaculia > Gp7-AA8 > Gp7-AA8 > JADGNZ01. The sequence continues at coordinate 12,694 of DASYJF010000109.1, forward strand.
TTCTTCGGCGGTACGGTGGTCGGCCCGAATCAGTCGATCTCGATCACCGTCGGCGGCGGCAGCGCGGTCGTCTACGGATCGACGACGGACAACACCACGAACGATCCCAACATCCAGTTCGCGGTGGCGTTATTCGGAATCGCGTAGAAGCAGTGATCAGTGGATTAGTGATTAGTGGATCATGGGTCCTCCTGATCCACTAATCTACTAATCCACTAATCGACTAATCCACTACAGGCAGGTCTCCAGCCGGCTCTCCCGCTAGCGTGTGCCAGGCGATTGCCGCGAGCACGACTAACGCGCCGGCGATCGCGAACGCGGATGGTTTTTCGCCGAGGAAGAGGAAGACCCAGATCGGATTCGAAACCGGTTCGAGCATGCCCGTCAGCGATGCCTGCGTCGCGGTGACGTACGCGAGGCCGCGCACGAAGAGCACGTAAGCGATGGCGATCTGAAAGACGCCGAGGAAGGCGAGGACGGCGAACGAGCGCGGCGTGAGGGCGAGATCGTGGCTGATGAACGGGAGCACGGCCAGCGCGCAGACGACGTTGCCCCACGTCACCGCTGCTTGCGCGGCACGTTGTTCGCGCCGCAGCACGAGGATCAGCGCTGCGAAGAAGACCGACGACACGAGCGCCATGCCGTTGCCGGCCATGCCGCGCGTTTCGAAGCGGCCGACGAAGAAAAGCGCCATGCCGCTCATGGCCACGGCGATGGCGATGACGTCGCGCGCGCGCATCGGCTCACGCAAAACGACCGGTGAGAGCAGCAGCACCCAGACCACGCCGGCATACTGCAGGAAGATCGCGTTCGCGGCGGTCGTCCATTTCGTGGCGATGACGAATGCGGTGAGGCAGGCCGCGTAGCTGATGATGCCGAAGATGAACGCCGGCGTCGATTTCCACTGCCGCCGTCCCCAGACGTTGCGCCCGAGGAAGAGCATGAGTGCGATGGCGGCGAAGAGGGAGCGGTAGAACGTGACCTTCAGTCCGGAGTCGGCCACGGCTTTGATGCCGATGCCGCCGGTCGACCAGAGGATCGACGCGGCGACGATGAAGAGTGTGCCGCGCGTGCGATCGGTCATGCGGGGCGGGATTGTAGTCGGGGGGTGGGGAGTGGGGGGTGGGGGGTGGGAGAAAAGACGCGCGCAATTCGGTCGCGTGATTTTGTCTCCCACTGCCACTCCCACACCCTACCCCCGAGCCCTTCTCTTCTGCGTGGGGAATGGGGGATGAGAGAAAACGGCGCGCGCAATTCGATCGCGTGATTTGTCTTCCACTCCCCACACCCTACCCCCCACCCCCCTTCCGCTTCTGCCTCACCGTGAGCGCGTAGCCCACCAATCCGCTCAGCACCATCACGCTGTTCGTCACCACGAAGACCCAGTTGTGCAGGAGGAGGCTGTAGATCGTGAAGCCGGTGGACGCGGCCAGTTGGCCGATGAAGAGCCAGGTCGAAACGCCTTCGCTCGTGCCGGCGTGCCACTGCTTGCGAATTTGATTCGCGATCGTCAGCACGAGGATGACGGAGCTCGCCCAGCCGATCGCGTCGATCACGTCACGCTCAGTTGAAGAACGCGCCGCTGTCGTCAAAGTGTGAACGGAATTCGCTCTCCGCCGGCGGACACGGAAGCGGATCGTCAGGTGGCGGGACGACCAGCGCGCATTCGCGGACGACGTCGGCGAGCGTGTCGATTTCCAGCGGCTTATTCACCATCGCACTGACCAGATTCGCATCCATGGGTGCGTCACTATTCGGATCGCGTACCGCCAGAACGAACGTCGTGGCCTCGGGGCGCTCTTCGCGGAAGCGCGTCAGGAAGGTCATTCCGTCACCGTTTGCGAGGCTCATATCGATGAGGATCAGCGCGTAATCGCACTGGCGCGTTTTCTCGAGCGCGTCCTCCGCGCCGACCGACGTGTCGACGCCGAGGGGCTGGTGGCGAAGGATCGTGAAGAGCATGGCGCGAAGGGCATCGTTGTCTTCGATGATGAGAACTCTCGCTTCAGTGGCTGACATGGAATTCGTCCTTTTCGCAGATAGACAATGTCAAGAGGTGTGCCAGTTCAGTTCACTTTGCCGGCGGGCACCGCGGCGGTGTCGGGTGGCGGGCAATCAGGAAGTTGGGGGCGTTCGGTGAGCGCGTTCATGCAAGCCGTGACGGTTGCCATCAGCAGCTCGACGTCGAACGGTTTGCGGATCGATGCGGCCACGATCGACGGATCGAGATCGCGCGCCTCGTTGCCAGCGGTGAGGACGATGACCATAGGCCGCGCGTCGGTTGGCAGTTTCTTCAGCTCGTCGAGGACGTCCCAACCGCTTTTCATCGGCATCATGAGGTCGAGCAGCATCACCGAGTAGACGCACGTCCGCAGCCGCGTCAACGCTTCGAGGCCATTACGCGCGCCGTCGACCGCGAACCGCCGGCGGCGCAGGATGGTGAACAGCAGCGCGCGGATTGCGTCATCGTCGTCGACGATGAGGATGCGTTTGTCGTTCGTCGGCATCTCTCGCTATATCAGCAAGTTCGCTGCCTGAAGAAGTGGATGTGGATTAGTGATTAGTGGTCAGTGGTCAGTGGTCAGTGGTCGGTGGTCGTGGTTAGTGGTTAGTGGTCAGCGGGTCAGTGATCAGAGGATCAGTGGTCAGCGGAGTCCTAATCCACTAATCCACTGATCTACTAATCCACTGCGATTACTGCCGCACTTCGCGCGAGTCGCGTTGTTGATCGCCGGCTGCAGTGCGCGGCCGCACGTCGCCGATGGCGCGAAGCATCTCGCGGTTGAATGCCGGAAGATCGTCGGGCTTGCGGCTGCTGACGAGATTGCGGTCGGTGATGACCTCGCGGTCCTCCCACTGCGCGCCGGCGTTGCGCATGTCGTCCTGCAGTGTCGGCCACGTGGTGATGCGGCGGCCCTTCACCAGTTCGGAAGAGATGAGCAGCCAGCCGCCGTGACAGATGACGGCGATCGGTTTGCCGGCGCGATCCATCTCCTGCACGAACTGCTGCGCACGCTTCTCGACGCGCAACGCGTCGCCGTTGATCACGCCGCCGGGCAGGACGACGGCGTCGAACTCGGCCGCATTCGCTTTCGACAGCGGCAGATCGACGTCGAACGAATCCGCTTTGTCGTGATGCTTGAATCCTTGCACCTTGTCGTCTTTCGGCGAGACGAGCACCGTCTTCGCGCCCGCATTGTCCAGTGCCTCGCGCGGACTGGTCATCTCGATCTGCTCGAATCCGTCAGTGACGATGATGGCGATGCGCTTGCCTTTGAGGTCGCTCATTGTTTGTTTCCTCCTGCGGGAAACGTGTGCAAGAAGGAAGCACTCAGCAGTAGATCAGTGGATTCGTGGATTAGTAGATTAGAGGAGGATCAGAAGCGGCTTCCGGGTCTCCTAATCTACTGATCCACTAATCGACTGATCCACTACTTCACCAGCCGCGACATTTCGCGGAACTCGTCCGTGCCGGAATTCGCGGTCAGCTCGAAGAGGACCATCTCGGTCGAGCTGAGGCGGGCGCCGTCGGAGATCATGCGGCGGATGGCGATGTCCTTGTTCTCCTGAGTGCGCGAGGAGATGGCGTCGGCGACGATGGTGACGTCGAAGCCGTTGGCGATGAGGTCTCCGACGGTTTGATAGACGCAGACATGCGCTTCGACGCCGGCCACGATGGCTTGCTTGCGATGCAGATTGCGCGTGGCGGTGACGAACTCCGCGCAGCCGTAGCCGGAGAAGCACGACTTCTCGATCGGGACGTAGCCCGATGTTTCTTCGAAGGCGCGGCGGATGATCGGAATGGTCGCGCCGAGGCCCTGGACGTATTGCTCGGTGAGGAGAGCGGGGATGTCGACGATCTGGCTGCCGCGCACGAGCCGTTCGATGTTGCGCTCGACCGCTTCGCGCTCGCTGATGACCGGCATCAGCTTCAACTGCACGTCGATGACGATGAGGAAGGCGTCGGCGCGATGGAGTCTGGCCATGCCGAAAACACTACACGAATCGCGCCGCAGGTAAACTGCGGCCCGTGTCCTCTCTCCTCGGCCGCCTCTTTCAATTGATCGGAATGATCATCCTTCCGATCGGACTGCTCACCGGATTGTTGAAAGACAACGTGGCGCTGGAAGTGCGCCTGCTCTTCATCGGCGGCGCGATTTTCCTGGTGGGATGGCTGATGGCGAAGAAGCAGTAGATTAGTGGATTAGTAGATTAGTAGATCAGGAGATTAGTGGTTAGTAAATCCGTTGTCGGGACGACTCATAACCCACTAATCCACTAATCCACTAATCCACTAATCACTAATCCACTAATCTACTAATCCACTGCCTCACTCGTCGATGGCAATCGTCTCCACGCGGTCGCCGCGCTCGGTCTGATCGACGACGGCGGTCATCCCCGCCGTCACGCGGCCGAAGATCGTGTAGCCGCCGTCGAGGTGTGGTTGCGGCGAGTGGGTGATGAAGAACTGCGAGCCGCCCGTGTCGGGGCCGGAGAGGGCCATGCCCACTGCGGCGCGCGTGTACTTTTGCAGGTTGATCTCGTCGCGGATCGCGTAGCCCGGTCCGCCTTCCATGTCGTTGCGTGGATCGCCGCCCTGGATGACGAAGTTCGGGACGACGCGCATGAACGAGCTGTTGTCGAAGTACGTTGCGCGGGCAAGCTGCGCGAAGTTCCACGTTGTGACGGGGGCGTCCTGCGTCAGCAGCGCGACCTTGATGTTGCCGCGGGTCATGTGAATCGTGGCGGTGTGCGGATGGTGCGACCACTCCACGATCGGCGCGTAGTCAGTGCGCGTCACCGGCAGCGGCGTGTACTGCGGACGCGGCTTCTTGAGCTTCTGTTCGATCGCGTCCGCGGCGATGCGGCGGACGACCGGATCGGCGTCGGCGAGCTGCGCGCGAAGAACGCTTTCGCGCTCCGGGTAGTCGATGGCGGCGAGCGCGTTGACCGCGGCCAGGCGCGCGTCATTCTGTTTGTCGTTGCGCGCGCGGCCCTCCGCTGCCTGCAGCGCGGCTAGCTTGTTCGCGTCGGTCGATTTTCCATACGCGCCGATGGCGTAGCCGCGCACGATGACGTCCGGATCGTCGAGCGCGGCGCGGATCAGCGGCAGGTTCGCGTCGATGTGCTCGTCGGCGATCGTCGCCAGCGCCTGCGCGCGGACGAGCGGATCGGGATCGTGCGCGTAGCGTTCGCGAACAGTGTCGGAGATGGCGCTGGCCGCTTCGAGCACGCGCACCTTCGCCCATCCGGTCATCTCAGCCGGAAGCAGCTTCTCGTCGCCGAGGTTTTTGGCGATTGCGCCGGCGGCAAGCTCGCGGTCCCAGCGCGATCCATTCGCGGCGATATCGACCAGACGCCGGCGTGCAGGCTCGCTGTGGACCGCGTAGTAGCCGAGGGTATCGATCGACGACGCGCGCGTGCCGGGATCGGGATCGTCGAGCAGCTCCAGAACGCGCATGGCGTCCTGCGTCATCTCCGCACGCTCGATGGTGTGCCGGTCCTTCGCCGCGAGCCGCGCGATGGCGACGACCGCGTTCGTGCGCACCCACGGATGCGGATCGCGCAGCGCCTCGATCAGCAGCGGCAGCGACTCCGGCGCGGCGATGCGGCCTAGCGCGGACATCACGTTCGCGCGCGTCTGCGGATTCGGATCGTTGACGAGCAGCTCCAGCCGCGGACGCGCCGCCGCGTACGCGCGCCGCGCCAGTGCGTAGGTTGCCTCCTCGCGAATGCGCGGCGACGGCGACGCCAGCGCGTCGGCGGCGATCGTCGATGCGTCATCGCTCTTGAATCGAAAGAGGAAGCGGATGGCCCGCGCGCGAATCCCTTCCGGTATCTGCGCCGCCGTGAATGCCGCGTAACGTGTCAAAGGCACTTTGGTAGCCAGTTTCGAGAGCGCCTCGACCGCTTCGCCGCCGACGTCACCATCCGCATCGTTCGCAAACTGCATCAGCGCATCGATGGACGTTGCATCGGCGATCTGCCCGAGTGCGAATGCCGCGGTCGCGCGAACGTTCGCATCGGGATCGTGGACCAGAGTCACGAGCTGCGTCACGCCGGCCTGCCGTTCCCCTTCGTCCTTCACGCCGTTGCCATTCGCGTCATCAAACGTTTGCGGCCCGATGCGGCCGAGCGCCAGCGCCATGCGCGCGCGGTGCAACGCGTTCGGATGATGGATGCCCCACTCCACAAGCGGCGCGTAGTACTGCCGCCGATCCTCGATCTGCAGGATCTTCACTTCCTCCTCGAGCTTGAACCCATAAATCGCCGGCGCCGCGGGGGTTGGCGCAGGCGCGGGCGGCGGCGGGGGAGGAGGCGCGACGATCGTACAAGCGGCGAGAATCAGCAGGGGCGTGAGAGTGGTGGTGCGCATCGGAAGGGGATGATAGCGCCACCGCCGCAACCACATCTTCAAGCATCGCTGCCATTTTTTGACACCGTCGATGCTGTCATGCAAGGGTACGTTGATTACTCCCTGACACTTTTCTGCTATCGACTGTTTCCAAAGATGATGTACGACTTATCCATCGATGGGTTCGGGGTAATGCATCGATGGGTACGGGGTAATGCATCGATGGGTTCGGGGTAATGCATCGATGGGTTCGGGGTAATGCATCGATGGGTAGGGGGTAATGCATCGATGGGTACGGGGTAATGCATCGATGGGTTCGGGGTAATGCATCGA
>DASYJF010000110.1:0-26729 GCA_035996815.1 Thermoanaerobaculia bacterium
GACAGGTAGTCCCGTCTCGGCGCGCTCCATCGTGGAGCATTGAAGAAGTCTCGCGCCTGCCACCCAGCCAACTACGAACGCTCCAAGCAGAGCTGTCGAACGAGGTTAAGAGGCGCCCTAAGTCGTTGAGGGCATTTACAAAGCTTGGCTCCGTGCTTGTCTGCCTCGAAAATCGCGCAGAAGCGCTTCGTGCGTTTCAGCGAGCGCGAGCGCTTACATTAATTCCTAATGAGAGTGATTTTGATTCCACATTCGGTCAATTGAAGCAATACCTGACGAGCATTATCGCAGAGCTTGAACATCAACCACAAACGCTGGTCTTCTCGTCGAATTTCATGAGCAAACCGCGCACCGAAATCCCTCTGCGCGGCGCGTTCGCTAATCACGACGCTCGTCAGATCATAACCGTAAAGCACTTGGCTGGGCCGGTCGTACCATTGATCACCTCAATCGACGACGATGCCCGTGTGATCGTGGATGGTGTTCGAACTGATCACATACCTTGGCGATCCATCACAGAGAGAGGCAGCATTCCAACGCCACTACGCTGCCCCGTCCTCCGTTCGGGGATCGGCCCAGTGGGCATTTACGTCGGCGCCTGGCTCATACCTCTTGATGCTTTTGGCCCGGGCGTGGCGTTTAGCGATGAACACCGCGCCGTAGCTTTGCATGCGCCAACCGAGAACTGCCGTTGGGAGGATTGCAGGGTAGAGCCGCTGCCGGACGATGAAGGGTGGTTCGACGGGTGGTTCTCGGCTCTCCGAGATGGGTACGCCATCAGAACCACGCATGGAGGTTGGCTGGCTTGGCCTAACCTAAGTTTTTATCGCCGTCGTTTCGCTGTTCCGCAAATCGGTTCGCCCGTCCGTTATAGATTAGCTCTTCTCGGGGATTCTCTTGCTACCGAGGTGATCGCCACGGAACTTCAGGTAGTTGAGCAGTCCGCCGCAGACGTAGATGTCGTTCGTGCGCAGGTTGTTCGCGATCCCAATAACCATCACCTTAAGATCGGCGCTCTGAAGTTTCCGTTGTATGCCAATCTCGACATCGCCAGCGATGCCACCGAAGTTCAGATTCGCGCGCAACTTCACCCCTCGGGCCGCTGGAGTTTGAAGGTACCGGGGCAGAAGACTGATAGCGCCATCGTACCAGCGCCGAAGTTCAAATCAAGCATGCAGCGGGCAATTCGCGAACTAGAACAAGACGTGCTCGGAACTGGCGATCGCTTTCTGGACGCGCTTGGAGATCTAGAGGCCTCGTTCGGAAAGCGCTTCACCAGTGAAATGGAGGACTGGCTCGCATCTCAAGTGACAAACACCGCGCGGGTGCTGGGCGAGTCCAGCCGCGTCCCCGGTCTCAGCATGATAATAGCGGCGATTCTGAAAGTGCCCGCTCGTTCGGGCATTGAGGGCAAGAAACGGGATCCTTGGCCCGCACGCTACAAACTCACGATGAGTCATTATCTCGCCGGGGGAGCGATAGTAGAACATTTCGATGGAAATGTAATTCTCACTGCTGATCCACTCGCAGAGGCTCTGAAAGAATATCCGAGTTTCTCCATTAACAAGTTCTTTTTCCATGATGCACCTTCGTTATGTCTGACGCTCGCTCGTTTAGGTGACATCGGCTACCGTTTGCTCGACCTGCACCTGTACAAGGGCTGCTCCGCAATTGACTTAGTATTGACATCGGCGAGCAAGGTATTGCCCGGGCATTTTCGCATCGTCGCGCAATACGGAAGGGCCGACGACCTAGATGCTACGATCCGCGAACTGCTACGTGGTGCACCCATAGGTCATGCTCGCGTGCTTGTCGTATGCGTCACCGATCGAGATGCTCCGGGTAACAGCGCCATAATACGGCGCTCGCAGTCACTTGCGGTATTGGAATCCGCTGCCTTCGCTTGCCCGGATGCTCATTCACCAAGTGGTTGGGCTGCGCAAGCTGCCTATGCCGCGCATTCGTACAACAGCGTTGTCCCAAACCCAATTAATGCGTTCAGTCAAGAAGCGCGGACGCTTTCACCCACGCAGTTCATTGGCCGTCCTGCGTTGCTTGCGGAGCTACAGAGCGCGCTGGAGTCAGGGCGCGAGCCGGTCGGCGTTTTTTCTATGCGCAAGGCAGGAAAGACTGCGACGGCGATGTTGCTGTCGACGACGTTTCGTTTTCAGCATCACTTCGTCACAATCGGGAGGGAGTGGAATGCGCAAACCGATCCGGGTTCTCTGACAGCACTAATGCGTCGGATCGACGACCAGCTGAGCGCTGAGGAACGTAAACCGCTCTTAATTCTTGATGAGTTCGACACCTTTTGTCGTGAGCTTGCAATGGCACCACGGGCCGTCGCTCTTACGTTCCTTAGCTGGTTAGAGGATCATGCGCGAAAGCATCCCGTTCTGTGTATCGGCCTCGATTCAACAGCTCTTCCAGCGGTTTACCCCGAGAGCAATCCGTTACAAACCTTACGCCCATTTCTGCTGCCCTATTTCAGTCTGAGCGAGAGTCGTGACTTTGCGGCCGCCCTCGGCCGGCAGCTGATCATTCCCGAGCACACGATCGTCCGCGTGTTTACGCTCGCTGGAGGGCACCCCGGTGTAATGTTGAACTTATTTCAATTCGCGTTGTCTGCGAGTTTGGGGTTTCCTCAGTCTACTCAATTCATTCCCGCGAACACCACTGTAGTTTTTACGGATGAGCTCTGGCATGGTCTGCAGTCGGAATTCGGCGCGCCCGATGTCGACTCCTCACTGTCGCGTTCAACGGCGCTTGTACGCATACTTGAAACGAGGCGAACCCCCTATTCTTCTATCGGCGATCCTTGGATCTTACTCGCGGAGCTCGCAACGTTGGGTGATGCCGTATTTACTCCGTCCACCATAGCCGACGTTGCTCGGCGCGTCGTACGAACATCCGCGAAAGATCCCACTCGTTCCCCAGCCGATCTGATAAATCAGCTGATCCACTGGGGCGTTCTGAGAAGAGCCGGCGAGGCAGGGGCGCTGGAATTCGGTATTCCATTGTTGCGCGTCGAACTGTCCCGAGGAGGATGGATATGCCCGCTCCCGAATTGATCAGGCTAGATGGTGGAGAACCGGCAGCGCCACTGGATGTTTTCGCTGGGCGCATTCGCAGCCGAGAGTGCGTGTTCGTGACAAGCGCCTTTAGACGCCTGAGGACGGCAGTCGTGGACGCGGCCTCCAGCGAATTGCCCATCAGGATCGTCAACGCTGCTGAGAACGGCGCTGCTGCGAAGAATTGGTTCGTACTTGGTGAACGTATTGGCGATCTGGCACTTGCTGAGGACGCCGCCATTCTTGTCCTGCTCGATGAGCCGAAAATCTTGTTTGAGGGAGCTGACAAGATGTCTCAAGGTTTGCAGGTGGCGCTCGATGAGATTAGGCGACGCGGCTGGGCCTGTTCGTGGTATGCGGTCCAGGACCCCTCGACTGACCTGCAGGCACAGGCTTATCAGCGTATGGCGGAGTGGCTCAGCAGGGGTGTTCCGCTGTCGCGCGACTTGCTGGCGTTCTGCGCAATCGGAGACTCTGCATCGCCAGATGAGCACGCCCTTGACGTTATGGCGTCGAAGGGAGATTGGAACAACCGGTTTGGCCAAGTGCGTGTCATTGCGTCACGCGCCATTCTCGCGACAATTTATGACGCGCTTGTTTCTTCTGATCTAGCCGGACGTGCGCTCGCGGCCATCTCGGTACGCGCTGACCAGCTGAAGCCCTCTGAGCTGGCGCCGGGCCGTGCAGGTTGGGGGGATAACAAGCAGACGTTGGAGGGCTGGGGGAAGGCTCGAACCACCGAAGCGGCGCTCCTTCACCTCTGGTTAGATGGGAGACTACCTGAGTCGGCCAATCGTCGACTTGAGGCGATGTTAGACCGCGCGCCGGCACTCGCGTTTACGGTCGGGCTGTTTGCGCGAGATAACGGCATCGGATCAGATCGGCGATCCAAATTTCGAAAGACGCGGGCGGCGATGCGGCGGTACGAGGACTTACTGCGTAGTTGTCGCAATCGACTTGCACACCCCAAAGATGCTGCTCCTGGAACTTATCAGCTGGTTGGGGCGGTATTGGTTGCCGCCGAGGCTTGGTCGGCTGGTGTGTCCTGTTCGCTCGATAGCAATATGCATTTCCCTGACGAGTGGTCTCATTGGGAAGCATGGACGGACATTCACATCCAGAAAGCTAAGTCCGCCATCAACGTCGGGAGTCGAGTAACTAAGGGAAACGCCGTAGATGCCATCGCCTCTCTCCGCCAAGGTTCCACGGTCGATGTCGAAAGGGCGACAAGAGCGTTCTTCGACGTCGGCGGCGGAATGGCCACTCTCTGTCGCAAAGAAATTGAACGCTTAGTGAATGACTGCTTCTCGGTGACGGCACAAACGTGGTGAGTGGTGGTCTTGAGGCTTGAACACGGGCGCCCAAGCGTTCGTTTTCGACTAGTATTTGGTGAATTGATATAAAGGGGTACTTTGAGGCTCATTTAGCGCAGAGCGTGCTGAAGGCGTTCGACGCAGCTTTCAACACAGATCTGTTGGGGTCAGACTTCGACCGTCTCCGGCTCTTCCGCCGATTCCGTACCCTCCCGCAGCGGCGGCTCGCCGCCGCTGCCGCACTCCACGCTTCGCGAAATGTGCGGCTTGCGACGCGTATCGAACGCCTCGATGGCGAAGATGTATCTAGGGATGCAGTGGCGATGCGGCGAGCGATGATCCGTTGCGCGGGGCGCTCTTGTGGCAATAGTTCGCCGGAGAACACGGTCGGCAACCGAAAATGAAGTTGGACGAACGGTAGGCTTGCGTCGCAATCGTGTCAAGAAGCCGATCGGTGTCGCCCGAGTCGGTGATGCATGTCGCTTGGCGGTCTTTGCGTTGCATCGGCGTCCAATCGGCCGTAGTGTTCTTTCGATGACGCAGACAATTGAGGCCATCTACACCGACGGCGTTCTGAAGCCTACCGCTGAGTTGCCCCTTCGGGACAACCAGCGAGTTCGCCTGATCGTGGAGACCATCGACGAGACCAGCATGGATCGCGAGGCTGCCGTCTCGCGCCTGAAGTCAGGCATCGCGAGCATGCGTTTCTTCTTGGAAGGACCGCTTCCCAGCCGCGAGGAACTGCATGATCGCCGTTGATACGAACGTCATCAGGGGCAACTCGCGATGAACAAAGTGATCCTCTTCGTCCAGGTTTCGCTGGACGGCTTCTTCGAAGGGCCGAAGAAGGAGCTCGACTGGAATATGGTCGATGACGAGATCCACGCCCACGTTAACGAGGTGCTCGGGACGATGGGAGGGTTCCTGAGTGGGCGGGGTGCGTATGAGCTCATGGCCGAATACTGGCCGACGGCCGACGCCGATCCGGCGGCCACTCCGTTCGTGAAGGAGTTCGCACCGATCTGGCGAGAGATGCCGAAGGTGGTCTATTCGAAGACGCTCACCTCGCGGGGTTGAACACCACGATCGCACGCGATGTCGTGCGGGAGGAGGTCGAGGCGCTCAAGCTCCACGCCAAAGGGGATCTCATCGTCGGGGGAGGCGACCTCGGAGCGGCCTTCATGGCGCAGGATCTCGTCGACGAGTACCGGATCTACGTCCATCCGATCCAGATCGGCGAAGGGAACCGTCTTTTTCCCCCTTCGAAGGAGAGGGTCTCGCTCCGCCTCGTCGAAACGCGAGCGTTCGGGAACGGGGTCGTCCTTCTCCGCTACGAACGACTCCGGCCACGCGGGGAGAGCTAGTCCCCGGGAAGGCCGCCTGTCGCGCCCTCCTCGAAGGGGGAAGGAAACGACCGGGCGCGCTTGCGCGCGCCCGGTCTCCCTCCCACCCATCACAGTTACACTTGTGGACTCTTCGGCGTCACAGGAATCGGCACCGGCGTGCCGGGAGCCGGCGCCGCTTTCTTGCGGCGCTTGAAGCTCTTCAGACGCTTGACCTCCTCCAGGTGCGGCTTGAGGACGGCGTTCGCCGGATCGCGCGCCAGCTGCGTCCCGATGCCGCACGCCTGCCCGGCGATCAGCGCGATCCGCTGGCGGCGCAGGAGGTTCGCACCGGCGACGCCATTCAGCATCGACCGCAGTTCACCCTCCACCGCCGTCCAGCGGTTGACGTCGTCCGACAACTGACGCACATCGGCAGCCGGCTGGCCGACCGCCTGCGACACGTTCTCGAGCGCGCCGATGACGTTGATCGACGCCTGCAGAATCGGAGCGGAGGTGCTCGCCTGGCGGCTCAGAACCCGGCGCTCCTTGACTGTCATCGGCGTCACTTCGCCGATGCGCGCCCGCGTGGCGCGCAGCACGTCGACCACCGCCTCGGGCGTGAGCGCGGGTTCGGCCGGCGCAACGTCCACGGCGGCGGCCGTACCGTTCGTTACGTGTTTCGTAGTTTCCTGATTGGTATCCATTTGCTGGTCCTCCTTAGACCATTGGTTAAGGCCGGAGGAACCAACGAGCACTTTGTGCACGAGTGCAGGCGGCCACCGGCTGGAGGAGACGGCCACGCGCCGCTCTTCCGGTTGATGTTCCCCGAAGTGCGCACACTTCGAGAGCCCACGGCAGGAGGAGCACGCTCAACTCCCGCGGAATGAGAAGACGTCAGAGCGCTTATCCAGCGCCACTTCTCACCCGTTGGCCGCCGGGAGCGAAGAACTCTTACGAGCACCCGCTCCCATTTCGTGAGCCGGCTAGCCAGCCCAACGAAGCCAGATATCGTAGCAGGGTCAGTCGTGATGTCAACCGATTGTTCTGTGACGAAAACGTTACGTTCGCAGTCCGGGCTGCGGTTAACACACCGCGGGACGCGACGTAACACACTGTGCGACGCGACCTCCGCACCGCGGGACGCGACGTAACAGACTGTGTGACGCGACGCCCGCACCGCGGGACGCGACGTAACACACTGTGTGACGCGACGCCCGCACCGCGGGGCGCGACGTCACACACCGCGGGACGCGACGTCCCGCACCGTGGGACGCACTGTCCCGCACCGTGTAACCCACTGTCTTGCATTGCGTTACGGCCATTCGATCCACCACCACTCCCTTCCAGCCGCTCAACTCTCACTGAATCTGGACAGCATCGGAGCGGGTCGATCGTACTTTCCTGTCAAATATGGTCGCCCACTCAGGAGAACCAATATTTTCTCACCCCAATCAGGACAGCTGTGGGCACAGACACTCCGCGTCATCGACTGCTTTCGAATACATCACCGCCCGTTATCCAACTCCCGCGGCGGCGCGATCTTCACGTACTTGTCGAACCAGTTGATCCGTTCCGCCAGCACATCGAGCAGCGTCTCGCGCGCGGCGTAACCGTGGGCTTCGTTCGGGAGCGTGATGTAGCGCACCGTCGCGCCGTAGCCTTTCAGGGCCATGTAGAAACGTTCGGACTGGATCGGGAACGTGCCGGAGTTGTCGTCGGCTTCGCCGTGCATCAAGAGAATCGGATCCTTGATCTTGTCGGCGTACCAGAACGGCGACATCTTCGCGTAGAGGTCGGGCACCTCCCAGAACGTCCGGCGCTCGCTCTGGAAACCGAACGGCGTGAGCGTGCGGTTGTAGGCGCCGCTTTCGGCGAAGCCGGCGCGGAAGAGGCGCGAATGCGCGAGCAGGTTCGCGGTCATGAACGCGCCGTAACTGTGGCCGCCGACGCCGATGTGATCGCGATCGCCGACGCCCATCTCCACCACTTTGTCGATGGCCGCATCGGCGCTGGCCACGAGCTGGTCGACGTAGTGATCGTTGGCCGTTTCGCCCGGACCGACGATCGGCATGGTCGGATTGTCGAAGATGGCGTAGCCGGAAAGCAGCAGAAACAGATGCGAGTAGCCGCTGACGATGGTGAAGCGATTCGGGGAGCCGCTGACCTGGCTGGCGGAATCGGCATCGCCGAACTCGCGCGGATAGGCCCACAGGATCACCGGGATGCGCTCGCCCTTTTTGTAGCCTGGCGGCAGATAAAGCGTGGCCGACAGCTTCACGCCATCCTTCCGCTGATAGGTGACGTACTGATGCTCGATGCCGCGAAGCTGCGGCTGCGGATCTTTGAACGCCGTGACCGCTCTCCGCGAATCGCCGCCGACCGTGCGCACGTAATAGTTCGGCGGATCCTTCGGCGTCTCGTAGCGCGTGAGGATCGTGGTGAAGTCGTTGCTCAGCGGCGCGACGACCGTTTCGTACGCATCGCCCGCGCTTCGAAACAGCCGCTCACTTTCGAACGTCTTCAGATTCAACCGGTCGAGAAACGGACGGTCACCCTCCTTCGACGCACCCTGCCCGGTGAGATAAATCGAGTCGCCGATCTGGATGATCGGAGTCGTCGAGCCGCGGCCGCCGAAGCCAGCGAAACTGCGCGATCCGGCATCGCGCGTGACCGGCGTTCCGGGGTTGTCGTAGGCAGCGTCCTGCTTGCGATCCCACAACTTCCTCGGCGCTGTACCGGATTCGAGAATCCACGTCCGTGTTTTGCGCGAAATGCGATCGAACTCGCTGAGCAGCGCGATGCCTTTCTCCGTGTACGAGATGCCGGCGAAGCGCCACTCGGTCTTCCCGATCTCCGACGGCTCGGCGCTGAACGGAGCGGAAAGCGTCATCACGCGATCGCGAAACGGCACTTTGTTTTTCGAATCGCCGCCGTCGAGCGCCTCGGTCCACACGACTGTCGCCGGCTGATCTTCGCGCCAGTGATGTCCGCGCGGTCCCGCTTCGACACCGGTCAGCGGGACGCCTTCGCGGCTGGGACGGTCGGCCAGTTTCTTCACCAGTGCGCCTTTGCGATCCCAGATCTCCACGTCTTCGGGGAAGCCGTTCATCGGGATGAGATGGGAGAACGGGCGCTTGATCTTTGTAACCAGGATGAAGCGATCGTTCGGCGACGGCGCGACGTCGCCGAGGGTCGCGGGCTTGCCGATCGCCGCCATCGTGCCCGACGTCGCGTCGAACGATGCGAGCTGACTGGTGAAGTAGTACGCGAACAGCTCCTCATCGTGAGAGGTGCGAATCATGTCCTCGTACGTCGCGCCCTGCGCCGTCTTCCCTTCGTTTTCCTGCACGTTCGGCCCCGAGGGAACGTTGGAATCGGCAGGCGCTGGGCCGCGCCCGAGCGGAACGGTCTTGCAGACGATGGTGTGGTTGTCGGAGAGCCAGTCGCAGGGATCGCCCGCGGCAGCGTTCAGGCGCGCTGTTCCGCTGACCTTCTTCGCATCGCCTGTGGTCGCATTCGCAATCCACAGGTCGATGCCGTCGCTGCGCGTATTCAAGAACGCCAGCTTCGATCCGTCGGACGAGAACTTCAGGTTCGAAAGATTCGCATTCGCGGGAACGGTCACGTTCGAGACCGCGCCGCCGCCGATCTTCTGCAGCTTGATCGCGTAGATCAGTGCGGTGCGATGCGGTCCGTTCGTGCGCGGATTTACACGCTCGCCCGCGATCCGCAGCATCGGTTGCGACAGCGAGGCGATCGACGGCTGCCCTTTCCGATACGCCAGCGCCATCACCTTCTTCGATGGACTGAGCAGCGCCTCCGGCAACGGCGGCGCATCGAATGCGGCCACGACTTCCGGCGGCGGCACGAGATACTTCGGCGTGTCCGCGGCGAGGGTGGCGGCGAGGAGGAAGAGCAGCGTTACGGGAAACGTCAGCGTTCGCATCGAAGGCATTAATCGCTCCTGTTCGAAATCGAGCAGGCATTGTAGTCACGTCCTTCGGATCGACGACGACCGATCTCCGATTGGCTGAATCTGGCCGCAATTGTGGCGCCTCTCATGCCCGTCGCGGGCCTCCGCGCGATCCTCGCCGCAGGCGATGTTCGTGTGGTGGAGGAGCTGAACAAGGCGCCAACTTCCGCAAATCGCTGTGCTATGATCCGGCGGTTTCCCATCGGTCTACTTTCAAGCGCATTTCGAGTGACTTAGGAGGTCCAGCTTGCGTTCTTTCAGCAGAATCGGGCTACTGGTTTCGGCAGCGATGTTGGCGGTGAGTGGTGCAGCGTTCGGAGCCGGATTCGGGCTCTTTGAACAGGGCGCGAAAGCGACGGCTATGGGCGGCGCGTTCGCCGCGACGGCCGACGATCCCAGCGCCATCTTCTACAACGTGGCCGGCATCGCCCAGCAGCGTCACACGTCCTTCCTCGCCGGCGGTACGATGATCAACTTCAACAACGAGTTCATCGGCGACCCGAATGACGCCTTCACCAGCGGCGCGACGGGCCAGTACGCGCACCACACCTTCGTTCCGCCGAACGCGTATCTCATCGTGCCGGTGGGGACGAACCTGACGCTCGGCGTCGGCGTCTTCACGCCGTTCGGTCTGCGCACGAACTGGGAAGATCCATTCATCGGCCGTTTCGTTTCGCGCGACGCGAACATCAAGACGGTTTCGGTGCAGCCCTCCATCGCCTGGCAGACCACCGACGGCCGGTTCGCTGTCGGCGCCGGCGCGGAGTACCGCCGGGCCCGCGTCGTTCTGGCGCGGAACAGCACGCTGCCTCCGGGCACCACCAACGTGAATCCCTTCAACGACCGCTTCATCGACGTCGCCAGCGCCTACCTCTCCAGCGACTGGGACAACTCCTGGGGCTGGAACGCGGGCGTGCTCTTCAAGCCGTCGTCGGTGTGGCGTATCGGTGCTTCGTACCGCGCGCCGATGACCATCGACTTCAAAGGCGACGTGACGGTCACGCAGATCCCGACCGGCAATCCGCAGCTCGATGCGCTGATCAAGCCCGGCCTTCCGCCGAGCCAGCCGGTCGCTACGAGCATCGATTTTCCCTCGATCGCGAACCTCGGCATCGCCACGACGGCGATTCCGAACTGGGACCTCGAGTTTGACGTCGTCCACACGACCTGGAGCCGGTTTAAGCAGCTCAAAGTCGACTTCCTGACGACCCCGGCCGCCGGCTTTACGCGCGTGCAGAACTGGGACGACAGCAACTCGTTCCGCTTCGGCGCGAACCGCACCATCAATCCGACCTGGGACGTTCGCTTCGGTCTGCTCTACGACCGCACGCCACAGCCCACCGAGAACGTCAGCCCGCTGCTGCCGGACTCCGACCGCGAGGGAGCGAGCTTCGGCATCGGCTGGCACCACGGCCCCTGGGTCATGGACGCCACGGAGTTCGCGCTCCACTTCAAGAAGCGCAGCACGATGGGAATCAGTTCCGCGGATAACAACTTCAATGGAACGTACCGCACTGACGCAAACCTCATCAGCCTGAACCTCGGCTACCGGTTCTAGGCCAGACCCCAAACAGGAGAATCCCAAATGACGCGCATCAGAAGCTTCGCTCGCATCGCCACGGTTGCACTGGCAATCGCGGTCATCGCTGCTCCGGGCTTTGCCGCGACAGGCTCGGCCAACTTCAAAACCGTCGTCGCCATCGGCGACAGCTACGGCGCCGGATTCGAGAGCAACTCGCTCAACGAACATCATTCGGCCTTTAGCTGGCCGGCCATCGTCGCCAAGCAGCTCGGCATTCCGCTCTGCACGCTCGGTTCCTCGGCCACGGACGCCTGCTTCGCCCAGCCGATCGTGAGCTATCCCGGCATCGGACCGGAGCTCACGCTGATGGACATCAGCACCTACCCGCCTGTCATCGTGAACGCGCCCGGATCGGGAGCGCCGCTGAATACGACCTTCGGCCGTGCCTTCAACAACGTCAGCATCCCCGGCGCAAACGTCGCGGACACCTTCACAGTCACCGGCACCGATAAACCGGTCACGCGCGGCGTACAGCAACTCGCGCAGTTCATCCTCCGCGGACCGGTCACCGAGGTCGACGCGGTGTCATCGCTGAAACCGACCTTCATCCTGGTCTGGATCGGCGGCAACGATTTCCTCGGCTCCGCTACGAACGGCACCACCACCGGTCTGACGTCCGTCGCCGCGTTCACCTCGGCCTACAACACTCTGCTCGACAAGCTGACCGCCACTGGCGCAGGTGTCGTCGTCGGAACGCTTCCGACGAATCCGTCCGCCGTACCGTTCTTCCGGACGGTGCCGACAGTCCTGATCAACCCGGCCACCCGCACGCCGGTCCTCGGACCGACGGGCCAGCCGATCACGCTGGTCGGTCAGATCGACGCTTCGCCCGGCGTCGGCCAGCTGGCGCCTGGCAGCTTCATCACCCTCGGCGCGAGTTCGCTCATCGCGCAGGGCTTCGGCATTCCGTCCGCACTCAAGCCAATCCTCGATCCGACCAACAAGCTCCCGCTCTTCGGCACGCCGCTGCCGGATGCAGTCATCATCACACCCGCGGAAATGGCCGTGCTGACGCAGCGCATCGCCGACTACAACACCGCGATCACCGCCTCGGCCGCGGCGCACAACGTTCCGGTGGCTGACATCAAAGGCCTCTTCGATCGTTTCGCGACTGGCCTCAATGTCGGCCCGTTCCACCTGACCAGCGACTTCATCACCGGCGGCATCTTCAGCCTGGATGGCGTTCACCTCAGCGACATCGGCTACACGCTGTTCGCCAACGAGTACATCAAGGCGATCAACTCCGGCTACGGCACACACGTTCCGGTGGCGTCGGTTGCGACGTTCATGCAGAACAACGACCCCGCTACGAAGATGGCATCCGGCGCCGCCGCCTATCCCGGCATGATGTGGATCATGAGCGACGAAGCATCGAAGAGCCTCTCGCAGATGTTCTCGGTGATCAACACTCCGGCGCCGCGACGCCGCGCTCTCCACTAACAACAACGATCTACGTTAAACACGACGGGCGGCCTCGCGGCCGCCCGTTTTGTTTTTGTCGATGATTGCGAATGACGCTACGTACCCGCCGGCCGTCCACGCGGCGACGGGCGCGAGATGTCGATCATGGCCATCCGCTCTTTCTCGTCGTACCAGCAGTGGAAGCGCTTGATGCCCGGCACTTCGATGTCGTAGAAGCGGAAGAAGCTGGGGACGTGCAGCGACGTCGACTTGTCGGACTGCCGGATCTTCGCGGCACCCTCCTCTTTTTTGTCGAGCGCACGGATGCCGATGACCTTCCGCTTCTTGTCGTAGTAGAGGTTCGCGTTGCTCTTGTTGCGCAAGCGGAGCATCGACGCAACGGGCGTCGGCAGCCGGATCAAGCGCGACTGGACGATGGTCGCCGAAGCAGGAAAGCGCTCGAATTCAGGTTGGGGATCCCACTTTTCAAAAGCCATTCTCCGACTCCTCACCCATCACGCACCCACTGGCCATGTGGATAAGATCATAAAATCGAAGCCGATTTTGTCAACAATTAATCGCACTTCTTTCGCTCGGGCTGAAACGCCGTCCGGACACAAAATTATTCTGAGTGATTAAGAGGATGCGCCAGCGGCTACAAAACCAGCAGTCCTGTGAACGCTAAGCGCATTCGGTGGAGCGATTTAGCCGACGTGCCGACCCTGAGGTTCGCACCGGGGACTCAGGTGCGTACGGGAGTGAGTTGCTGCCCGGCCGCGGCTGTGACTGCTGAAAAACGAGGATCCAGCCACTCGATCGATGCCTCGCCAATCTTCGATTCCTGAAGAAAATCGGCCACAGCGGCAACTGCGTCGGGGTTCGCCGCATGAATGTAGAGCCGTTCGGTGACCAGTCCGTAGATCGCCATGACGTACCGTCCGCTCGCCAGTTCGATCGATGCGCCCTCGGATGGCTCGGGCTCCGTAAAGGGACCGAGCTTTTCAAGCGCGATCGGAACCGCTCGCCGCAGCGTAGCGGCGGGAACGTGCGCGATCAACGCGAGATCCGGCGGGTTCCGAATGGCATCTGCAGCGGCGCGGCGCATCAATCGTTCCTCCTGACAATATTAACTGCAATCGCCACCAACTCGTCCCTTTCAAACACTTCGACACCGGGGCGTCCCTCCGACCAGTACGCCTGGCCGGGGGGACAACCCTCGTCCGGCTGAACCATCGTGATGAATTCAATGCCGGTTCGATCTCCCAGCGTCCCGATGAACGCTTTGACCTTGGGAAACGGGCTTTGCGAAATGTTGCGCGGCGGACGGCCAGCCAACTTGCCGGTGGACGCCACCAGCTCGTTGTCCGCTTTGGACTGAACGCGGTAGTAGTGAACCGTTCTCGCCATCGTTAGCTCACGTCCGGAAGTACGCCCGATCTAGCGCGCGGTAGTTGACGGCTTCGGCGATGTGGTCGCTTTGGATGCGTTCGGTGGCGATGAGGTCGGCGATCGTTCGAGCGACTTTCAGGACGCGGTCGTGCGCGCGAACGGAGAGACCGAGGTGCGTGAGGGCTTGGTCGAGGATGCGGCGCGATGCGGCGTCGAGCTCGCAGTGGCGCCGCATCGCACGCGATGTCATATCGGCGTTGCAATCGATCGACGATCGTGCGAAACGCTGTCGTTGAATCTGGCGTGCGGCTTCCACGCGGTCGCGGATCGAGGCCGAGCTTTCGCCGGGGGTGAACGTCGAGATCTCCTCGGCTGCGAGCGCCGGCACTTCAACTTGCAGATCGATGCGGTCGAGCAGCGGACCGGAAATCTTGCCGAGGTAGCGGGCGATCTGCGCGGGCGTGCAGATGCACTGGCGGCGCGAATCGTTGAAGTAGCCGCACGCGCAAGGATTCAGCGCGGCGGCGAGTGTGAAGCGCGATGGAAACGTCAGCGTTCGCTGCACGCGCGCAATGGTGACGTGGCCATCCTCCATCGGCTGGCGAAGCACCTCCAACGTGGAGTGGCGGAACTCCGCCAGCTCGTCGAGGAAGAGAACGCCGTGATGCGCGAGGCTCACCTCGCCGGGACGCGGCAACGACGCACCGCCGACCAATCCCGCGGTCGAGATCGTGTGATGCGGCGCGCGAAACGGACGGCGCAGAATCAGACCGCTGCCCATCGGAAGCGTCCCGGCGACGGAGTGAATCTTCGTCGTCGTGATCGACTCATCAAGCGTCAGGTGCGGGAGGATCGACGGCAGCCGGCGCGCGAGCATCGTCTTGCCCGATCCGGGCGGTCCGATCATTAGTATGTTGTGGCCTCCGGCTGCGGCAATCTCCAGCGCTCGTTTCGCCTGCAACTGCCCGCGCACGTCGGAGTAGTCGGGCGACTCGGCGGGCAACTCCGCCGCGGGCGTAGAGACCGCCGGCGCGACGACGTTGTCGCCCATCAGATGCCGCAAGAGCTCCGGCAAGTGATTGACGCCGGCGACGCGCACCGACTGTACGGCCGCGGCCTCGCTGGCGTTGCCGGCAGGCACGATCAGCTCGCGCAGGTCCGGATCACGGGCGAACGAAGCCGAGATCGCGAGTGTGCCGCGGACCGGCACGAGCGCGCCGTCGAGCGACAACTCGCCGACGAAGACACGGCCAACGACGGCTTCCGCCGGCAGAAATTCGGCGACGACGAGGATGCCGATGGCAATCGGCAGGTCGAAGGCCGACCCTTCCTTCTTCACGTCGGCGGGCGAGAGGTTAACAGTGAAATGGCGCTGCGGCAGCCAATAGCCGCAGTGGCGAAGGGCGGAACGGACGCGCGGATACGCTTCGCGCGCGGCGGCGTCCGGAAGTCCGACCAGAGTGAAGCCGGGCTGCTCAGCGATCCGAGCATCGACTTCGACGACGATTCGTACTGCATCAATTCCGAGGGTCGCGGCACTCCATACCTTGGAAAGCATGGCGGGTAGCGACCATACGGAAGTCCCGCACCGAGGCTACCTCGGGATTCCGAGGAAGGCAAGGTCGATGGCAAGCGGTGTGATACAACGCCGGCCGGAGGGCAAATGCGAATCGTCATTCCGCATCACACCGATCGAATCAATGCGCGCCGCATCATCGATGCGCGCCTGCAGGATCTCCTCGGCCAGCACGGGCACTATCTCAGCGACATCAATCAGCACTGGGAAGGCGACCGGCTCGTCTTTTCGGGATCTGCGAAAG
Source organism: Thermoanaerobaculia bacterium (assembly GCA_035996815.1). Taxonomy (GTDB): domain Bacteria; phylum Acidobacteriota; class Thermoanaerobaculia; order Gp7-AA8; family Gp7-AA8; genus JADGNZ01. Next base: position 15,875 of record DASYJF010000110.1, read on the forward strand.
GCTTCAAGGCCAACGGATCCGTAGAAATCACTGATACCGATGTCATCGTCGACGGCAAGCTGCCACTGATCGCCAAGCCGTTCGAGTCGCGCATCAAGAGCACCATCGAGCGCGAAGCGGAAGCGATGTTCCGCGCTTGACTAATTGACGTTCAGGATCTTCTTCAGCGCGTCGACATTCGGATCGACGAAGAGACGTCCATCGACTTCGACCGCGGGATCGGTGCCGAGGTGAAACGTTTTCGACGCCAAATCCTCGGGGCGCGCCAGTTCGTGTGCGACGTGATGTTGCGTGAGAAAGCCTTCGATGAGGCTCGTTTTTTGTTTCTTGCTTCCGGGGAAAAACCTAACGGTCATCCTCCCCTCCCTTGCCACCCAGGTTCTTCGTTGTGATTTGGACGGATTCGCGAAAGGTAGACCCGTTTCGCTGTCCCGTCAAATAACGAATAGTCGAAACCTTGTAAGCCGCTGGTAAACTCCTCGCACATTTTCAATGGAGGTAGTCGGATGCGCCAACGCCTGTGGTTCGCCGCGCTCAGCATCGTCCCGTCGGTTCTTCTTGCGCAGAAGCCAGTAGTGCAGCCGGTGCGTCCGCCGATGCACTGTTGCACGCCGGAGGTCGTCGATGCACGAGGTCACGAGATCGGCGATGTGATCCGATACGACGATCGTTTCGGCAGCATTCAGCTCAATGCGTTCGTCAGTTATCGCCTCGTTGGCGGCGACACCGTTGCGCTTTCGGTCGGCCCCGAATACATCCTCGGACTGCAATCCACCGGCGGCAGCACGATGCTTTTCACAACGCCCGACTGCAGCGGCAACACCGCGTACGCAATGATCTACAACCCGCCGCTGACGAAGCGGTACGCGATGGTGCTGCCGGTCGGTTCTCCAGGTCAGTTCAACGCCACGCAAGCGTGGTTGTAGGTGACCGATCCGACACCGGCGCGCGTCAACCCGCCGCCGGGCACTGTCTTTCACTCGCAGTGGGGCGACACCAGTTCGTGCTCGCCGTATCCCGCGCCCGGCTACACCTTCACGCCGAGTCCATTGGGCCTCTTCGTCGTGCACAAAGTCGAAGATCTGTACGCGAAGTTCACGCGCCCGTTCTACGTCCAGTAGAAGTTTGATTCTTTCAGGACTCTTGAAAAGAACTACAGCAGCATTCCCGCGATCGTCGCGGTGAGAAAGTTCGCTAACGTTCCTGCCAACATCGCGCGCATCCCGAGTCTGGCCAGATCGCCGCGCCGCGACGGAGCGAGCGACCCGATCCCACCGATCTGGATCGCGATCGACGAAAAGTTCGCGAAGCCGCACAACGCGTAGGTAACGATTACGAAGCTGCGCGGATCAAGGCTCGATCCGACGCCCGGCTCGCCGAGCTTCGCGAAAGCCACGAATTCGTTGAGCACCATGCGCGTCCCGAGGAGATTGCCAACGGTCAGGCTGTCTTTCCACGAGACGCCCATGGCCCACGCGATCGGGCTGAAGATCCAGCCGAGGAGTTGGTCGAGGCTGTTGGGGAACCATGCGTGACCATTCCAGATCGTGTGTCCGTGTACGAATCCGAAGACGCCGTTGATCAGCGCTACCAGCGCGATGAACGCGATCAGCATGCCGGCGACGTTGAGCGAGAGATGCAGCCCTTCGATCGCGCCGCGGCCGGCCGCGTCGATCACGTTTACATCCTGCTTCGGCACGACCACTTCGACGTCGGCACCCGTGGCAGGCTTTTCCGTCTCAGGCACGATCATCTTGGCCATCATGATCGCGCCTGGCGCGGTCATGATGACCGCGGTGAGCAGGTGGATGACATCGACCTTCGCCACGAGGACGTAGGCCGCCATGATTCCGCCGGAGATGTGGGCCATGCCGGCCGTCATAATCGTCATCAGCTCGGACATGGTCATGCCTTCGATGAATGGCCGGATCGTCAGCGGCGCCTCGGTCTGGCCCATGAAGATCGATGCGGCGACCGAAAGCGACTCCGCGCCCGACGCACCCATGAAGCGCGACATCAGCTTCGCGAAGAAGCGGACCACGACCTGCATCGCGCCGAGGTAGTAAAGAATCGCGAAGACAGAGGCGATGAAGATGATCGTCGGAAGCACCATCGTGGCGAACACGAAGCCGATGTTTTTGTTCGCCGTATCACCAAGCGCGCCGAAGACGAACTTCGAGCCCTCGCCGGTATAGCTGATGAGTTGCGTCACCACTTCCTTGAGATTTTCGAAGAGGAAGGCCAGCAGGTTGTACGCGAGAAAGAGGACCGCGCTGACGACGAGGTAGAAACCCCATAGCCCTTTTCGTCCTGTGCCCTCGCCCATCCGCTTGGAAATCTGCACGACGATTACCGTCAACGCGATGAAGATGAGCGACGCGATCCACTGGCTCGTCGCAGGCATGAACGTGCCGAAAGCTTTCGCGATCTGCGTCCCTTTCAACACCGCGATCGCAGTGAGGATCTGCAGCGTCAAACCCCAGAACACCGTCTTCCAGCGGATGGCCCGCCGGTTGGTCGACAGCAGAAACGCAATCGCAAGAATCCCCACGAAGCCGATCAGCGCAGAAAAACGCTCCATTCACTGCTCCCGTCGTTGCCGTATTTTTTGATGAGACCGATTGGTTTGCGCATTATGCGGGATCGCAAGCGCGCTGGATAGGTGGCTGTTCGCGCTTATACTCCGCGCTCCAAGTTCGTCCAAAACGAGGAAGCCATGATCAAGACCATCGACGAAGCGGTCGCTTTCGTACGCAGCAAGACTTCCATCCAGCCGCAGGTCGGCGTCATTCTCGGCTCGGGACTGGGCAACGTCGTCGATGCGCTCGAGATCGAGACCGCCATCCCCTACTCCGAGATCCCGGGCGCAAAAGCGTCGACGGTGGCTGGCCATCAGGGCCGCATGATCCTGGCGCGCGTGAATCAGACGCCGGTCGTGGTGATGCAGGGCCGCATTCACTTTTACGAAGGCCACGAGATGAACGAGGTGATGTTCCTCTCGCGCGTGATCGGCCGCCTCGGCATCAAGCAGCTTATCGTCACCAACGCTGCCGGCGGCGTAAACACCGCCTACAAAGCGGGCGATCTGATGCTGATCTCCGATCACATCAACTTCATGGGCATGAACCCGTTGCGCGGACCGAATATCGACGACCTCGGCGTTCGCTTTCCCGACATGAGCGAGGCCTATCCCGAGTCGCTGCGCGATGTCGCGAAACAGGTCGCGCGCGAGCTCGGCCAGTTGCTGCAGGAAGGCGTCTACCTCGCGCTGTCAGGTCCGACGTACGAGACGCCGGCCGAAATCCGCGCCTTTCGCACGCTCGGCGCCGACGCGGTAGGCATGTCGACGATCCCCGAGGTCATCGCCATGTCGCAGATGCAGATCCCGGTGCTCGGCATCTCCTGCATCACCAACATGGCCGCGGGAATCCTGAAGCAGAAACTGTCGCACCAGGAAGTGATGGACACGACCGCGCGCGTACAGTCCGAGTTCACCGCGCTGGTGCTGGGATGTTTGCAGCGATTCGCGGGGTAGTTGCGGGCACTGCCGCTTGCGCGTTGACTGTTGCCGCGTCAGCGGCGCGAACGGAATGCGCCAATTGATGTTGAACGAACGCCTCGTTGTTCAATTGCCGCGCAGCGGCGCGTAGGCCGCTGGAGGCGGCCCGGAAGGTAGCCGGTGGTCGTGCGCGAAGCGCGAGACCACCGGATCGGCGTTGCGCGCGTTTGGTTCCGACCGCGGGAGCGGTCGCGGAGGGAATTCACGCCGCTTGGTATTTGATCCGCGACTCCTGCCGGAGTCGGAAAATCGCGCGCGCTCGTTAATCCGGTGGTCTCGTGCTTCGCACGCTACCACCGGCTACCGTACGAAACGCCTCCGGCGTTTTTGCGGCTGCCCGGCATGCCAACCATGCAGAAGGGTGGCGGCATGCGACTCTTCAACAAGGAAAGGTGTCCGGATCCAGCAGCTCTGTAAGTCCGGCGCAATACTCTTCGTGCGCCTCTTCAGCCATTTGCGCGAGCAGATCCTGCGAGCGAGCGAAGAGATCGTCCCATCGGCGATCCGACTCCAGCGCCGCGAGCATGAATGCCGCGAACGCCTCCTGATCTTGCTCCGGAAGTTGCGCGGTTTCGGCGATCAGTCTTTCGAGAAGGTCGCCCATGACGTTTCAGAACTCGAACGCGAACATCGGCACCCAATGCCACGCCACCCAGAAGAGGAACGCGCCGAACATGGTGTTCGCGAAGTTGAGCGTCCCGTTGGCGATCGGTGAGCCGTGACGGCGATTCCAACTGCCGAGGATCGATTCGAGGTAGGAGCCGAAGAACGCGCAGAGCGTGAGCACGATGATGACGTTCGATTTGTAAATGGCCACGCTGCCGATGAAGCCGGCCCGGAAGTGATGAGCGGCCATCGCGGTGCCGGCGATGGCGACGATGCATGCGGCTACGATTCCTGCCAGCGTCCCTTCGATCGAGATGGCCCCTTCCGTTCCGCGCTCGACTCGGCGGAAGGACAGCGGCAGAAAGGCGCGTTTGCCGAAGAGCTGGCCGATCTCCGACGCGGTTGTGTCGGCGGCCGCGGTCGCAAGCGCCGCGATACCCATGAACAGCGGCACGAAACCCAATCCGCGCCAGCACGCGACGGCACAGATCGCGGCAACTCCGACATTCGCGAACGCGTGCGATGCGCCGCGCCGTCCGCCCTTTTCCTCCGCCAGTCCTGCGCGTGCCTTTCGCCCGTAGCCGAGTTTCGTGGCCAGCGTTCCGATGATGAAAAACGCAAGCAGCGGGACGTAGAGCGGAGGACCGCCGCCGAGGATGAGAACGCAACCTAGAACCCATCCCGCCACCGCGCCGGATAGGTCCACACCGCGAATGAAGTATCCGCCGATCGCAAGAACGGTGTTGACCACGATCCATGGCCACGCGATCGGCGGCGCCGAGGAGAGCGCGACGATCGGCTTGATGGCCATCGCCGCGAGCACTGCCGCGGCGATGAAGGGCACGGTCACGTTGTCGTCGATGCCGAGCCGCAGCGTCTCCGCGATTGCGCTGACGACGAGCGCCGCCGCGATGGCAACATCCTGCGGCGCGTCGAACACGCGCGCGATTCCAAACGCCGCGAGGCCGCCGAACAGGATGAACGCCGCGAAGCCGCCCCACGACTTGGTCGCGTTCCACGGCAGCGGCGCCACCGGCATTCGCTTGCCGATCACCGTCGAGAATCCGTCGCCGAACGCCATCAGTACCCACGCCACCGCGGCGATCTCGATGTGCCAGTTGAACGTGACGACCAGCACCAGCACGGCGAAGGGATAAAGAACGAGACCCATGTCCCAGCCGCGCTCATCACGCGAGACGCGACGGCCGAAGACCCGGTGCAGCAGCAGCCAGTTGCCGATGACCGCCGCGGCGCAGATCAGAGCCGCGTATCGCCACGGAATCCGCACCAGCGCCAATGCGCCGAATCCCATCCCGATGTGCAGGAACTTTCGCAGCCCCTCGCTCGTTTGGTGTGGCTCGACCGCTGAATCAGTCATCGTTTTCAGCAGCTTACAATACGCGATCCAATGCCGGACTCCTCTCAGAAACCGCCGCTGCTGTCGGTGGTCATCCCCTGCTACAACGAGCGCTCCACGGTCGGCGAACTACTGCGCCATGTACTTGAGGTACCGATCGAGAAGGAGATCATCGTCGTCGACGACAAATCGACAGACGGCTCTGCCGGTGTCGTGGCAGCGCTCGCAAACCAGTATCCGCAGATTCGCCACATTTTTCAGCCGGCGAACATGGGCAAGGGCGCCGCGATCCGCCGCGGGATCGCCGAGGCGATCGGCGACATCGTGCTGATCCAGGATGCCGATCTCGAATACGACCCGAACGAGTATCCGAAGCTGATCCAGCCCATCGTCGACGGCCATGCAGACGTCGTCTTCGGCTCGCGCTTCGAAGGCTACCCGCGGCGCGTGATGCTCTACTGGCACCGCCTCGGCAACAACCTGCTGACATTCCTGTCGAACTGCACGACCAACCTCGATCTCACCGACATGGAAACCTGCTACAAGGTTTTCCGCCGCGAGGTCATTCAGTCGATCAATCTGAAATCGAACCGCTTCGGCATCGAGCCGGAGATCACTGCCAAGGTGGCGCGCCGCGGCTACCGCATTTTCGAGGTGCCGATCTCGTACTACGGCCGCGATTACTGGGAAGGCAAGAAGATCAACTGGAAGGACGGCTTCAGCGCCATCTGGACGATCTTCCGCTACGGTCTTTTCGACGATCCATCGAGTGAGCCGGCGACCTACAAGACGTTGCGCCGCCGCGGTTCGCTGAAGCGCTACAACCAATGGATCTGGGAGCGCGTGGCGCCGTACGTCGGCCAGCGCGTTCTCGAAGTCGGCGCCGGTTCGGGAACGATGACGCGCTTTCTCTACGGCCGCGAGCTGATAGTGGCCACCGACAAGGAGACACCGTACATCGACCGGCTGCGCAACGCGTTCCGACGTAGACCGGGCATGCTCGTCGATCGGCTCGATCTCGATTCCGACGACGCGCTCGTTCTGGCCAGCCACGAGTTCGACACGATCCTCTGCATCAACGTACTCGAGCACACGTCCGACGATGCGGCAGCGCTGCGGCGCGCGTATCAGCTGCTGATGCCGGGCGGCCGAATCATCATCTTCGTCCCAGCTGGAAAAGATCTCTTCGGCGCGCTCGACCGCGGCATCGGCCACCAGCGACGCTACGAACGCGACGAGCTGATCTCGATGCTCCAATCTTCCGGCTTCGAAATCGAGGACGCGGTCTACCAGAATCGCGTCGCGAAACTGGCGTGGCGGATCAACTCGACGCTCTTCAAACGCAACGCACTGCCTGCCGCGCAGTCGAAAATCTTCGATCGCCTGGTGCCGATGCTAAAAGCGCTCGACGGCGATCGGCCGAAGAGCGGGCTGAGTTTGATTGCGATCGGTCGTAAGCCGGGCGTGGGAAGTGGGGAGTTGGGGGTGGCAGCAGAAGCAGTTTCTTCATCTCCGACGCCCAACACCCCACTCCCCACGCCCTCATGATCCGGACTTCTCTCATCCTCGCCGGCGGCGTCGGTTCGCGCCTGCGCCCGCTCTCGTCCGACGAAAATCCGAAACAGTTCCTACGCATTTTCGACGGCGCGTCGCTGCTGCAGAAAACGTACGGACGTGTCGCGCATTTGATGGAGCCTTCGTCGATATTCGTTTCGACCAACGAGCAGTATGCGGCGAAATGTGCGATCGAGCTGCCGCTCATGCCGGAAGTCAACATATTGACCGAACCGACGCGGAGGAACACAGGACCAGCCATCGCTGTCTGCTGTTTCGCGATCGAGGCCGCGTTTGGAGACGCCGTCATCGCGGTGTTGGCGTCGGACCACTTCATCGCCGATGAGGACGAATTCATCCGCGTGCTTTCCCGCGCGTACGACTTCGCGGCGGCGAACGATTCCCTTGTTGCCATCGGCATCGAACCGACGGAGCCGAACACTGGCTTTGGATACCTGGAACTCGGCGATGAGATCGAACCGGGCGTGAACGAGCTGCGTCGCTTCACGGAGAAACCGTCCCGCGACGTCGCCGAGGAGTTTCTGCGCGCGGGCAACTACTTGTGGAACGCGAGCATGTTCGTTTGGCGCGCCAGTGTCTTTCGCCGCGCCCTCGAAACTGCCGCGCCGGAGATCGCGTCGCTCGCCGACCGCATCGTCACCAGCGGCGATCCCGGAAAACGCGTCGAGCACTATGGGGCCATGCCTTCGATCTCCATCGACTACGCGCTCATGGAAAAAGCGCCGAACGTTGCCGCCATCCGCGGCGATTTCGGCTGGAGCGACGTCGGCACCTTCGAAGCGCTCGAGCGAGTTGGAGTGCCCGTGGCGGAGCTATTGAAAAACGTTAGCGCCGTCTGACGCTGCGCCGGCACTTGGCCTCGGCGCGCGACTCGATCTGGCGCACGCGTTCGCGCGAAAGCCCCAGGATTTCGCCGATGTCGCGGAGCGTCAGCTCGTCGTCCTGCAAGACGCCGTAGCGAAGGCGCAGGATCGTCTTCTCTTCGATCGGCAGCGACTCGACCGTCTTCTGCACCGCGCCGTGCTGCTTGAGCGACTCGAGCGAGGGCATCCGCTCGCGCGCGATCTCCGGCGTCAGCCCTTCGGCGAGGTCGCCCAGCTCGTACCAGAATCGCCACCACGCCTTCGCATTCGGATTCGTGTACAGCAACAGTTGCGCGAGCTCGCTCTGCGTGATCGACAGCGCCTCGCACACTTTCGTCGTGGCAGTACTCAGCACGGCGACGATTTTTTCGCGCGGATGATTCAAAAACGCGGACAGCTCATCGAGCCGCTTCGGCACGTTGTCGGTGACGCCGTGACGCAGGCTGAGGACGAGCCGCTCCTTCGGCGATAGTTCCGACATATGCGCGAGCAATTCGTCGCGCCGCCCCTGCACCTGCATCGCGTCCTCGGCGGAAGGAACCGAGGTCTGCTCGATCATGTCGGCCAGCTCGGTGTGCGACTCGTCATCGAGCTCGGCGTTCAACGAAAAGTTGTCGCTGTTCGCACGGAGCAGCGTCTGCACTTCTTTCACCGAAATGCCCAACTCCGCGGCCAATTCGTCGGCGGTGGGAATGTCCTTGCCGTCCGTCATCGCCGCACCGATGGCCCGCTCCAGCCGGTACATCAGGTTGGCGCGCTTGGGAGGAAGACGGAACGCGCCGCCCTGCTCGGAAAGCGCGTGCAGGATTGACTGCCGGATCCACCAGACCGCGTAGGTAATGAACTTGACGTTCTTGTCGGGGTCGAACTTCTTCGCCGCGTGGATCAGGCCGATGTTCCCCTCGTTGATGAGATCGAGGAAAAGCACGTGCGAGTTCCGGTACTTCTTCGCATACGACACGACGAAGCGCAGGTTGGCCTTGACCAGCTCTTCAAGCGCAGCCTTGTCATTCTCCTGAACGCGTTTCCCCAACTCGCGCTCGCGCTCCGGCGTCAGCCGCGGCACCTGCGCGATTTCGTGAAGATACTGATTCAGGAGATCGTACGAGGCGTCTCGCTCTTCGTATCGGGCCATGTTTTTGGAACCCGCATTCTACTGCGCCCTATGGCCTGCCCGCTCGATCACTCGCTCCAGCTTGGGGGTCACACCTTCTCCAGCTTGGGGGTCACACCTTCGAAAAAGGAGATGGACGAAGGTGTGACCCCAAGAAGAATGGCCACGAAGCGGAGGTCGGCCTTGACCAGCTCCTTCGAGGACGGCAGGGGCGTTCTTTTCCTGAACATGCTTTCCCCAAGCTCGCGCTCACGCTCCGGCGTCAGCCGCCCCGGTCCACCTTGGGGTCACACCTTCGAAAAAGGAAATGGACGAAGGTGTGACCCCAAGCAGAGAATCGATTTCACGTCTGATGATGCGACGCACGCGCGTAATCGGACGGATAATCTGAAGCGACGCATACCGCAGAGATTCCAGGCTCGGTCCGATAGCAGCGTCGCGCGACGATCGCGTCGACCGCCGTTGTTCGCTATGAAGCCCTGTTGAAGGAGTTGTTAGGGTCGTACGATTGCGAGGGCTTGGTCCAGGAAGCTGAGCAGACTCGGGTCTGCCGCAAATTCTCCGTCACATCGTCGAATCAACCCAGATACGTGACCTTCGCTGCGAAGGCGCAGCGAGGCTGCGATCGTGCGGAGCGTCACCAATCCTTCGTGCCAGCCGATCCACGCCACCAGCCTGCGTAGACAGCCGCCGCGCGTTTCGCGGAGCGTCGACGCCGGTACCTTCGCCACTCGGGCCACCGCTGATACCACCTCGTGCATCTTGGGACGCCCCACCATTCGTTGCAGCCTCGGGTGGTCCGTCGAGCGAGGCTTCGTCTCGACGACTTTTCGCATCGTCTTCGCCCATGACTCCGTTCCAAGATAGATGCCGTTGATGACGTTGTCCCACAAGCAGTCTTCCGAGCCCACCTTCGCTGCCACGAATTCGCGGTAATACTCCTGCCCGAGTTGAACGTCAGGAGCGAAAGGGGTAAGCGCCGCATTGACGTCGAGCCACTCCGGAGCGGCATCGAGTCCCGCCGTAGCCCGATAACTGGACCAACGATACGTCTCCGGACTCGTCGCCAGTCCGGCACGCACCGGGTTGAGAACTACGTATCGAAGGACCTCCGTAAAATAGGCCTCCTTCTCGACGAGAAAAGCCTTGAAGCGGCCGCCGAATAAGTGTCCCCATCTCTTGTGCGCGTGGTTGAACCATCCGGCGTAAGAGCCATTGAGCCAATGCATACCGCGCGAGAGGTTTGGTTCCGGCGTCTGGATCACCAGGTGGAAGTGGTTCGTCATCAACACCCAAGCCGTAATACTCCATCCGAAGCGTGTGGCGGCCTCGGCCAGGAAGGCAAGAAAGGCTTTGCGATCTGCGTCGTTCTTGAAGATTCGACGCTTTTCGTTGCCGCGGGACGTGACGTGATAGACGGCGCCGGGAAACTCGATGCGAAGTGGTCGTGCCATAAGACGCCGAGGTTCCCTCGGTCGCAACGAAATTCCGAGGAATCTCCCATCCGTGGAGAAAGGACGCCCGAAATCGCCTCGGAATGGAAGATTGCCTGAAAACCGTCTACACGGGGGAGAGGCCTCGTTTAACGCAACGGCGAACAATCAAGAAACGGCGGTTCGCTGAACCGATTCGGGGTCACACCTTCGGAAGTGAAGCAAGATCGAAGGCAAGATCGAAGGTGTGACCCCCAACCAACCCCCCCCATCACTGAACCGATTCGGGGTCACACCTTCGAAAATGAAGCAAGATCGAAGGCAAGATCGAAGGTGTGACCCCCAATC